>NZ_SZNM01000028.1 GCF_005870085.1 Aquibacillus sediminis
CTTGTGCAATAGGTACATGATAGAGGTTCTATCCCCTTCTGACGGAATGAAGTGAGAATCTTCACGGTATGTCACGTTTTCTTGGTTCAGTGGCGATTTTAGATTTTTATAGATTTTAGTAACCAGGTATGAGTATGAATCAACCTTATCCAAAGAAGGTAACATATGCGGAATATTCAACTTGGGGTGATGAGCCACAGTATGAAATCATTAATGGTATTCCCTTTTTGCAAGCAGCGCCATCACGCCAACATCAACGTATTGTAACTCAACTCACTGGTGAACTATACACATTTTTTAAAGGAAAAAAATGTGAAGTTTACACAGCTCCTTTTGATGTTCGATTATCTGGTAAAGAAGATGAAAAAGAGTATCAGGTCGTACAGCCTGATATTAGCGTAGTTTGTGATGAAAAAAAGTTAGATGATAAGGGATGCAAGGGGGCACCGGATCTTATTGCTGAAATTCTCTCTCCTTCCACCTGGCAAAAAGATCGCATTGAGAAACTAAACCAATACCAAAGACATGGGGTAAAAGAATATTTGTTAATCTACCCTAATGAGAAAATTTTGGAACAGTATATACTTGGCGAAAGCGATCTATATGGGACTCCTACTATTTACACTGAAGAGGATATATTCTGCTCACACATTTCACCGGAATTGGAACTACCAATCAAAGTATTTCTTTCATAGGCTAGGGAAATATTACGAACTTACAATTAGTTGCATCTACAAGGTTAAGTCCATTTATCATAAGAATATAATAAAAAAGAAGTGCGCTAACACTTCACCCTGCAGCATCTCCGTCAGAGGGTGGTTGTCAATTAAATACTATTTCGTTGAGAACCACCCTTTTGCTTGCGACGGCGTAGGGTGGTTTTCTTGGTTTCTAATACGTTTTTCCGAAAGAAATTTGCGCAACCTTCACGCACGATCCCCTCAGAATTTCACGAAGAAATTCAAGAAATGTTTCCATGGTTATCACCTCCTTTCCTTAACGGAAAGAAGAGCGACAACCAACCACCCTCACAATATACAGTTGCAATTTAATTCTACCATATAAAAAATGTTTATTTTTAGGGGGGCTGACCCCGATATCCAAAAGGCTTAAGATCACTAGCACCAACACAATTCAAACAAAAAATTAGCGCTTAGTTGACCCTTAACCTTTTTGTGTCTACTTGACAGGGGTACGCTCACTGACCCCATAGCCCAATGGAGTACGTTCTTTCGCTTCTTCCAATAGCCGGAGATATTCGCACCTGTCTTCGTCGTCATGAAACAGTGTCGTTCGACGAATTATATGGGAAAGAATGAGAAAGTGAGGACTTTAGCAGTTTATATAATGTAGCTATTATTTCTTTATAACTTTATTCTCCACAGAATCAAATTATCCTTCAATTTTCCACAAAAAATTTATAACTTTAGGAGGGATGTCCCTAATATGGACAATAGAAGTATTTCTTTACCCATATCCTATTGCAAATTTGCAACAACAAGTATATTTGGATAAAATTGTTTATATAATAAAAATAACTGGAACTAATAATGCCCCAGTGAAAGCAACTACTTGCCGCAAGATTAGCGGCAAACCATTGTTTTAAGTAGTATTAAGAAAAGAAGTAACTGCCCTACATTCTTGGTCGGAGCGGTGGGCGATTACTTCTTTTTTTTAATAGTGACGAGTGTAACAGTTGTTATAATAGTTGTTAAAGTTGCGGCTAAAATGCCGAATTGTAAGAACATGTTTTCCAAGGGATCTGACCCCGATTTCGATTTCCAATTTTAATGTCAATTTGACTAATTTAATTAGTATAATTATAATATAAGTAAGAATACCGAGCGGCTATAAACCACTCGGCAATTGTAACTACAAGCCGCATAAAGAGCGGTTGACCAAGTTAATGGAGTTTGTTCTAAGAAGTAACCGTCTGAACCTTTGGCCAAGGGGACGGTTATTTCTTTTTGTTTAGAAAGACGACAATGGTTACAACAAGTGTAAGCGCTGCTAATAGTGTTAAACTAAATTGAGCTATTAAACTTAATGTTTCATATGTCGTCATTCATACCACCTCCCTTCTAACCAAGGAGATGGCCAACCGTCCCAAAATGCTATATAGTTACGATCCTAGTATACTATTTTTCCTTGTAAAAGTGAACAATATTAAAATTATGAAGGAGAACTCAAGAATTCTCTATTTCTATTAAGTTTACAACCATACCCAAGCTAACTCTACCAAACAAAAAAGAGTTGCCAACTCATGCGACAACTCCCTCCTCCCCACATGCGTCCACCCACCATGGAAAAATTATACATTTGTCTTTTTAGGGGGTCTGACCCTCTATATCCGCTACATACTTCTGCTTGTGAAAATTACGCTGTTTTATATACGAAATAACAAATCTATCAAAGCCGTAGTAATACCTCCCTTTTCCAATAACTAATAGAATGATTGCTATTGCTAAAAACTCTAAGTCCGGGCTAGATAATCCAACCCCCGCCATCATAAAGTTAATATTCATGAAGGCACCAGCTATTAATGCTGGAATTGTTGCTAAGCCTAGAATTAATCCTAAGCCAACAAAGAATTCCCCCCAAGGGATAAGCATGTTAAATAACCCTTCATTTGGTAATGCAATTACTTCGAGGAATTTGGCATACCAACCTTGAACGGCAGGATCTTCTCCTCCTGCATTTGCAATCGCGCCTTGTAAAAACCCACTTACATCAAATCCAGATCCAAGTTTATTATAACCTGCCTCGATCCATTGAAGTCCTAACCAAATTCGTAATATAGTCCAAATGATAGCTATTTTTGATCCAATTTTGTGTATACTGATAATGAATTTCTCCTTTTTGTGAAATAATTTACAATTGTTGTTAATAGGCTACAGCTTTTAATGAACGCCATGTAGTATTTCATTTACTATCTGCACTTATCTACTTATCTCTTCATCATCTCCTCCGTAAGCTACCCGTCACCATTTACTTCCCTATCAAGTAAAACTTTAGTTTTTATATGTTTATTCTAAAGAGTCTAAACACTTAAAACCTTGATATAGATCAATTTTTGGAAAAAATTTTATAAAAATACGCTGGTAGTTACTTTGGTTAATCCTGATCAAGAAAAAACTTCCTCCTTTAAAGTATAATTCTTTCATAGACGAAGTTATTTGTTGGGAAGTAGTCTACTACGTAATTAAAGAGTTAATCTAGTATGTTTGAAGAAGAAGGATCTTAACGAGATTGCAGTGGCAAAATTATTTTATTGGCTGTCGTTATATCGCCGCGGAGCGTATGGATCTCACCTATTACGGGTTGGGATGGTTGTAAATATCGTGGCTACACTAATTAATTCTTATGGAAATGGGAGTGGCGAGGTTCAGTCAAAAGACTTTGGATTTGTTAGTTTCATAGGTTCTTTAGAATTATCACTTGTGCTTGTTCTAACCTAGAAACATTTTATCAAAAAGGATGAGTTGGTTTGCCCTATCAGCCTTGTTCATTTCTATTATTCGTTTGAGAAAAAGAAACTATTCCTACTATAAAAAAAAACTGATTAAAAGTATCGAACGGATCATAAGGTGAGGTTTTAAAGTGGATGAACCTAAAAAGCTAGATGGTGATAACCTTGCACCAAAACCATTAAAATATGTGCTTGGTTCATTGGATGGGTGTTTATTTGTAGTCCTAAATTAGTTACAGATATCATTGAGTACCTACCACCCACCATGGAAAAATTATACATTTGTCTTTTTAGGGGGTCTGACCCCTGTATCTGGAAGACATTCTGTAGAAGACTTTATAAGGAGCGGATTTACCGATAGAAATTAACACCATTCGTAGGTCAACAGGCATTTGTCGGATAAGAACATGTTAACCTGGAATATAGATTGAAAAATCCTGTTTTTCGAAATACAGTTCAATTGTACTTCTTAGGAACATTGCTATTGGCGGGAGTTCAATGCTATCTCTCCACCGATCTAGCTCTAATAAGGAAGTAATAGCTGATTTTCTCCATACTATTTTCATGTTCTATCTCTCTAACATCTGTTTTATTTCTTCATTTGTTAATATTGGATTATTTTCATGTAAAGCTGCTTTTAATTGCTTCTCCTCTTCAGGATCTGTCACTTCATAACAATCATCATTATCTACATCCTCTACCTCTATTAATAAAAACTTTCTTTGGCCAACTTGGATGTATGAATGACCAGATTGAATTGCTTTTTTTACGTCATCATGTTCAATTCTTATAGGTTCCATTACCATCACCTACTTCATTTTTATTTTTAACTATTATACATGATGTATATGACTCATACCAGTCACCGCTTTACCTTGTTTCTTATCTACATACGAAAAGACACAACCCTCTCCCCTTCCTTCCTCGTCAAAGGCGATCGCTGATAAGTCATCGCTTCCCATAGTGCTTCAACTGTTACATGCTCTTCTCCATTTAAATCTGCAATGCTTCTGGCTAGTCGTAGAATTTTTACTTGAACGCGGTTGCTCCATAACCACGGGTGCGACAGGCACCATAGCTATGAACAATCGCACCATTTAAGATCTATACCTTTTTATTTATAAATGTCTCCCCTACTACCAGCCGAAATCACATAAATGATTAATTCTTTGTCTTTCACTTCATAAATTATTCTAAATTCTCCAATACGTAAACGAAAAGCACTGTCTACACCTTTTAGTGAATGAATGTCTAGAATCCCTCTATGATAAGGGTTCTCAGCTAAGGTGAGCAGTGCTTCTTTTATTCGTTTCCTAGTTGGTTTATCCTGTTTTTTTATATACTTTGCAGCCTGTTTCGAATAGAACAGATCATACATAATCGTCTTCTCCAAAAACATCTTCATGAGTATAAGATTCGCCGTTTTGAAACTCTTTTTTCGCTTTATGAATCGCTCGTAACTCCTCATCAGTTGGATCTGTAAAAGGAAAAGCATCTTTATAAGTACTTTTGTTATCTTTATCCTTCAGATTGCGCATTTTCTGGATGACTTCTGGTATTTCTTGTTCCTCTAATTCATCCAACATCTTATGTGCTAGTTTGCGAAGATCCTGCGTAGCCATTATTGACACCTCCAAAAAATGAATCTTATTTCGTTCACTATATAATAGGTATAACTCTAGTCACTTTCTCTTCCTATGCCCTTTCCAGCCAATCACCATAATCGTCTAACTTTATAACTTCAGCGTGATTCTGGATTTCGTTAACTGGGATGCTTCTTTGGTATAGTGTATCAGGATCAATATGGAGACCACTAGGCCATGCAACTGTTCCTGCTTCGTCATCTACAAATACCTTTCTAAATATAGTTGGATCTTTTAAATTTGAAAGAACACCCTTCATAGATGGTCTTATGTCAACAAAACGTTTCTCATGATTATCAAACTCGCACAATAACCACCCTTTTATTGTTGGAATTGGTTTTGCTTTTACTATTTCACGCATTATAATCCCCTTTTCAAAGTGGCGGAATCTTCTTTGGATAATGGTATGCTTTACACGTGTTCCATGCTTCCATAATATCATGTTGATATTCATTTAACCACAAGAGGTCGTTCCTAAGTTGTTTATTAGGTAACGAGCCATTTTTATACTCTCCTGTTTTAATGTATAGTTCAGCCTTATGTTTTCCTCTTATATGGATATGTGGGGGATAAGGATCATCAAAGTATATATATATTTTCATACCATTGAATTCACATATTTTAGGCATCCATTCACCTCTCCCTATTTCTACCTGCAATTAACACAACATCCTTCCCTTCCTTCTTCAACAAAGGCGACCGCTGATAAGTCATCGCTTCCCATAGTGCTTCATCTGTTACATGCTCTGCTCCATTTAAATCAGCGATGGTTCTGGCTAGTCGCAAAATTTTCACTTGAACGCGGTTGCTCCATAGTTGTTTTTGAGCACACTTTTCGACTAGTTGAATTTGATCAAGGGACACGTTGCCCTTGTTTTTCAGTGTTTCAAGCGAGGCGGTTGCATTTCGATCATCACATTGGTAACGCGCTTGTTGCATCGTTTGTGCTTCGATCACTTGGTTACGTAGCTCTGCAGATGTGGGACCTTTTGCGGCATTGGTATTCATTGACACGGGAACGAGTGACAAGAAAATATCAAATCGATCGAGAAGAGGGCCGGAGATTCTGTTGTGATACTTTTGGATCTCTTTGGGGCTGCATGTACAATAGCGATGTTTTGCCCCATGATAGCCACATGGACAAGGGTTCATCGCAGAAACTAATTGAAAATGAGCTGGATAGGTTACGGTTCCTTGTGCTCGACTAATATGCACTTGGCCACTTTCCAATGGCTCGCGAAGCATCGCCGTGGAGACGGATGGATAAAAATTTTAATATATAAATTGAAACAATCCGAGTTTCTACTATAGAATAGTGCGATATATTAACTCCTCTCCCCCAGCCCTTCTTGCTACTCAATCCCTCATACTACTTAAAGCAGATTTCACTTCGCACAACGAAAAAATAGCCCACCACCAATTAAGGTAGTGGGCTACTTATGACGAGTTTCTTCTATTAATATTAAAGCTATAATTGCAATACATACTTTTTTTGGAATTTTATTAATGTTCCAAGTTTTCACCGCCTTCATCTTCTAGATCTTCATAACCCTGTTTATCCTGGGGAAAGTCTGACCATTTTAATGGTGGGTTCAACATTAATATTAAGTTCTTGAGTGATTTAGTTAGCTTAAGTTTTTGCCTATCTGATAGATAGTCCATGTAATTTCGGATACTAAATACCCTCTCTAAATTCTTTATCCAAACCAATGTTAGGTTATACATGAATGTATGGCTGCTTTTAGTGTATTTAGCTTGCAAACTATTTTCAGAGACAATCTCTTTCACAGTTTCATAGTTTTTTGATTGATGCTCGATAATTTGATTTACACACTCTTTGACATGTTCTTCTGGAATATCCTTAAATGCTTTTTCACTCGTTGCTTTTTTGATGACACCAACAGCAGTTTTGTTGATTTTCCTATCACCATATTTATCAGCAATATAATCTTTGTTTACTTCGCTTATATTCAAATTCTGAATATCTGTATAAGCATGCCTACCAGCATTATTTTTTTCTCCCTTTCTCAACCACTCTTGCTTAACACTGGAACCACGTACATATTTTTTTATCGTCGCTTCTGTAACACCACAAAGGCTTGCAATCAATTTGGTATCGTACTTTTCATTTTCTAATAATCGGTTAATCATTCTTTCCAACTGGTACGCAGTTCTCTTCTTGGTGTGTAATTCTATCCCTAACCTTTTGACTATTCTTTCCTCTTCTGATGATAGTTTATCAACGCTACATTCAACATCTTCCACCCCTAAAAAATCAAGAGCATAAAACCGACGATACCCATCTACTAACACATATTGATTTTCACTTTCTTTCTCAACAGTTAGTGGCACTTTTAATCCCTGTCTACTAATACTTAATTCCAAGCTTAAATCCTTCTCACTTTTCCGATAACTTGTTTCCAACCTTATCTGGGAAAGTTTTATCTTCTTTTGCTGCTTGCTCATGTTGAACCACCCATTTCATTTTTATTAATGGGTATTCAGTGAGTAGATTGTACTATTACAGAAATTTACAGATTTTATCAAGTAATGCTTAAAAGCCCACCACGTGTTAAGTGATGAGCTGGAATATACCTTACTAATTTAGTATTTTTCTTAACTGCTTTATATCTATTTTCTTAAGGGATTTATTAATATATTTGTTTTTATTACCAGTAGGGCTAGGATGACATGGATATAGTTGTCTACCCGTTTTGGTTTCCTTTCCTCCTATTTCAAAGGCATAAATTTTTTCTATATTTAACTCCAACTTATCCTTTAAATTAGCGGAGAAATGAGGAACTGCATATTTATTTCCTGATCCTCCCCAACCTAAGATAACTGTTTTAACTCTACCTAATACATTTAATATTACTTCAATATTTTCTTTATCCGTTTTAGGGAAGTCTGCTTTTGTTACATTGCTCGGTTTTACTATTGAACTCGTATTAATTACGATAATCCCACCGTATGACCTGTTACGTAAATAACCCATTAAAAAATCTATTGTTGCATCCCCTCTAAGTTCATTAGCATAACTAGGGTTCATTAAAAATGCAGCTGCAACAGGTAAATTAGGATCCCATATCTTACTTAAAAAATAACGTTTATCTTGTCCGCTATCAAAAATAGCTCCCCCCATTAAAGAGCAACTATCAAATACATAGTTCCCTTGAAGATATTTAAGATAAGGTGAGTTTATATCCTCAAGAGATTGATAGGTCCAGCCTTTACTTTTCAACCAATTATTAAGTTCAGATTCAAATTCTTCTTTGGTGACTGTATCATTCCCAACATTTACAACACCTTCAAGCTTAACCTTCATTAATACTCCCCCTATGTTTGGACCTTGCTTCCTACAAAATGGCAATCTACTGCATGTTAACCTAGTGTAAAAACTAAATTAGATTTTCTAAATCAGGCAAGTCAGAAATTTTATAATCCCGAATATGTTTTGATGAACTAGTTAATGAAATAAAGTCAAATTGTTCATCCTTACAAACTCTTTTAATTTCTTCTATTCTTTCAGGATGATTAGCTTCTGTTGCCAAAACTAAACTTTTCATTACTTTTTCTGAATTAAAACGAACTATGTTCTTAATATAAAATTCATCCTCTTCATCTTGCTTTGAATAGATCTTTTTAAAGGAAAATTCCTCATTTGCATTTAAATACTCATTTAGTTTAGCAAAAGAAACTCTCAAATCATTTGTATCTATGTAACCAGGATCAATTTTCAGTTCGATTATGGCTTGTGCTTCAAATAAATTTATATTCTTGGGATCTAAAGGTAGGTTATGTTTTGTTATTGTCCTTTTGTTTTCCTTAATGTATTCTTCATACGAGGATGTATCATCAGTTATCTTTTTAACAATTAATATGTCTGGATAATAACTTTTTCTTCTTTTATTATCAGGATTACTCTTGGTTGGGTATTGTTTTTTAGTTGTCAGGCATGTATCTATTAATACTTGATGATCATTTAATATTTTTGCGACCTCTAACCCTAAAAAATATCCAAACCACTGTCCTAGGGAGAATGTCCTTCCAAAAGTGACATTGGATTCAAAATCATTGTATTTCATATCTACCAGTTCACGGTTTTTCTTAATAACACAGCTCAGCGTTTCTTCTTTCACTTGGTTTACTAGCTCCTCAATAGATAACACTCTAAAACCCCCAGACTCTTCCTTAATGATATCTTTTTATAAAACATATGAAAAAAGAGCTAGCATATACCACACCAACCCTTTCCTTAAATAATAACTCAATCTATTTAATGCTAACAATATAAGCAAAAATGATTACTTATCTATTATTTCATCCATATAATTTTGCAATTTGGCTTTCAGATTTTGACAGGCCCTCTGCTTAGTATTCACATCAATATCTAAAGCATTAATAGTATCAACCTCTTGATGAAAATACTGCTCTATATTACTTTTATTGTAGCTATCGTAGTAATTTAGTAGTTTTTCATCTTTTTCAGATTCTATAAACTTTCTGCCCAATTTCCAGGCCATAAATTCTTTAGTTATATGCACTTCACTTTCGTTTCCACCTGATAAATAATATTCCAGATGTCCAAGCTCATGTGCAATTGTACACATCGGCTCAATACCAAGACCCAAGTAAACTTTATCGTCCTCATCATGGAATATTAGCTCAAGATAATATTCACCGTTTGATCTGTACAACCTTCCCTTATCCGATTGCTCAACGGAGGTTATTACGTCAAAGGACTTAAGTTTATCGACTGAAGTTGCAACACCTCTCCATCTAGTAAGTATATCATTCACCTTTTGATACAGATCCACATCGGTTCCCCCATCTATAATCCAAATAGATTATTATTATATCTCAATAGAAATCTATAAATTGATTTTGTTTCTTAAATTTTAAACAAATAGATTTACATTCTCATTTTTTAAAAGCGATTTGTCAATTTCAAAAGAAGTGTTTAAGAAAGTACTTTCAATTTCATCCCTTGATTCTTTGCTCATTCCATCCCATTTAGTTGGGGAAAAAGCAAAATTTTCTATGTAAGCTAAGATGATATTGGATACAATTATTTTTTGTTCCTCTATGTTACTATTCACAATTTGTTCGGCAAATCTCCTGTATCTTCTATTATTTCTAGCAAAATGACTTAGTAGTACATAAGTCTTGCCGTTTTGAGGAAATACAGTTATAAATAACGGGGCTAACATAGTTTCCCAATCACTTAAATCATTTATAATATTATTATTTAGGTCCCTCTCAATATAAGTGGTTGATGATACAGCCAGATGATATTCTTCTTCAAACTCCAAAGTATGAGTAACAATATTATTAAATTCACCAGCATTTAACCAGTTATTTGCCCATCCCTTAAATCGTTCAAACCGTTGCTCAGCATCTTCATTCCCTACTAAGTTTGTACTAAACAATTCTTGCATGAAAAATTTGTGCTCTTCACTCGGTATATTATCCCCCGTAAAACGTTTGTTCATCTCTTCATATCTTTCTTCTCTAAGTAATGTCAACATGTGCCTATAAATGTTTCCAACTGACTTCTTAGAATGATACTCTTTAGCGAGTGCTCTATAAGCAAAAAGGAAATCCTGCTCTTTATTTCCTTTCTCGTAATCAAAATTCTCTATTGGATTAAATATTGTGGTATCATGATGTCCACAAAAACCTGTAAATGTAGTGGCAACTTTTCTCCCTTTGGGCTTCATTTTTGAATGTAATGCCATTTCATCATTTACATCGTGGTCAAACATTAGAACCATTCCATCTTGTGATATAGCATTTAATATTTTGTTGTTTTGTACAGAATGTGCTTTTATAATTCGGTTAGAACAATCCTCATCCTCATGAAAGCATTCCTTTACTAAAACCTTATTTTTTATTGTATTAAAACTTGAAAAAAAATCTCTTTTTATTTGCTCGATTTCTGACACCAAAATTTTCACTCCCAATCCTAGATAGATATATTTTTTAGACCCTCGCCATTCTCTATTGGCCACACAACTTTCTTCTGTTCCTGCTCTTGTCTTTTTTTGTCATCTTTTTCACCCTCTTCAATCAGAATCCATTATCCGAAGTAATTCTTGTCCCAGTTTTTCTTTTGGTATTCGATACCTAGACCATTGATTTGTATCTGTAAGAGGATTAGCAGAAAACCTGTAAAAAGATTTATAATTTTCGCCGCTCTTTTTTAAGTATGCCAATTTCTCGAACTCAACTGATGGGATAAGCCATACACACTCGACTTCAAAGGTCATTTCATTAAAGTAAATAAAAATAATATAAAATGAAATGTGACTTTTGAAAGTAGCACAACCTACGTTTTGGATAAACTGTTTCCCCTTGTTTAATTTGAATCTACTTTTTACTTGTATAAAAATAGGTTTAAAATAACCCTTTTTATTAATAATTAGATCGATGCCATCATCATCTGACTTTGGAGTATAACAAGTCAACTGTCCAAACGAGCCTAAAGTAATTAACTCTACAACTCTACTTTCTGTGACATCGCCTTTTTGTTTAGAGGATATCCTTTGTTCTACATCCATTTGAAGCCCCCTATTTATTCTTGAACGCTTAGTTCTATCTTTTTCTTTAATTCTGATTTTAAGGTTTTTGCATATAGTTCAAGGAAGTCCTTTATTGGATACTTAACGATTTTGTCACTCTGATTAAAAGAAACCCCTGCACTTTTCATATAACCAATGATCATCTGTAACGAAACGGTAAGTGTTTCACCTGATTGATTTTCGTTTATCCACTTCAATACCACTTTTCGCCAATACTTTGTATCTCCATCGATGTAGAGCTCTCCAGAAATAGGTTGAGACAACAGCAATTCTCGAACTTTTTCTTTTTTCTTTTTATCGATTTTATCCTCTGTATTTTCAGAGCTGGGTACAGTAGGAGTTTGTTGATAGGTATAATTGCTATATTGAGCTTGTCTTTTTGTTCTATAATTCCAACCGTCTGGATGAACCTCGATTGGCCTTAAAGCCGCTCTTCTCATCCTTTCTTGCATTTCTCTTTCGACTTCTTCATCTTCTAGCTCTTTGGCTTTTTGTCTTTGTTTTTGCCATTCCAATTCTCGAGCCCTTAATCGTGCCCTTTGCTTTTCTTCCTCTTGTTTAATTCTCTCTTCCTCTGCTCTAATTCTTTCTTGTTCTTCTCTCAACCTTTGTTGTTCTGTCTCAAATTGTTGTTTCCTTTCAATTAGTTCCTTTAGAAAACCATTTCTCCTCTCATCCTCATTTTCCTTTGAAAGTACAAAATGATTTTGATCGGCATTCACTGACAACGCCCGTGCCAGGGGTACTTCAGAAGATGATAGTTTATAAAAAGTGATATTCCGATCATGTTGTGATATTGGTACGAAACGAAAGATTGTACATAACCGATTAAATACATCTACATAAGCGATATTTCTAGTATTAAATTCGTCTATGGTTGCTCCTGTATCTTTCATAAAAAAGTCTAATAAATCACCTTGTAAATTTCCCTCAAGAAATGTATCCCACAGACTATCTTCATGAGTTTTACTAGTTACATAAGTTTCAGCAGTAAGTAAGGTTCCTTTATTCGTCTCTTCTAAAAAAGAGAGCCAACTATAGTCCACGAATGAAAAGGGCTTAAAACCTTCTTCTTTATAGGTTTTCATTCGTTTGGACAAATGACGAGCATAGCTACCTGAAGTTAACCCCTGATCGATTGCCGTAAAATAATCAATCGCCCATCGTTCATCGGAGTTCGGAAACTTAATGATAAAATCCGGTATAAATGATAGCTTCTTTTTGTAATGATACCCTCGCTCAATCTCAACGTCGTAGGGTTTTAGCTCACCTTCTAATATCTCTTTAAAAATGGTGAGACCAATATCTTTCTTAGACTTAACCTCATGCTTAGAAACATGTTTATCATACGTTGTAGTATTTTCAGAATAAGAACATTCACTTTCATCATTATGCCGAAAATAAAACGGTCTTCCCTCGTCTTTGGTTAAATTCATATTTACTGGTTTGTTACAGCATAAACAAGTAAACGCACTCTTCTTTGAAAAAATACGGTAATTATCTTCGAACCAACGGTTGACTTCAGAACGTGTTAAACTTTGCTGTTCGAGCTCTCTTCTTTTCTGTTCAATGTTAAAAACAGAATTATGTAGGTAGGCTGAATCCAAGAAATACACATCCCTTCTAATCCAATTGCTTGTAAGACCATTATATCATTATGAGAATTTTTGGAAATGTTATAGTTAAAAGAACTCTTTTCAAACTTCAATTGAATAATAGGATTGTAGTTTTTTTAGTAGTTAACCTTTATAATTAGGATAATAGGTATAAATGGGAGCGATTTATTTTGGTAAAAGGGAAAACAACTAATGGGTTAATGCGCCACCTAAGGGATCAGCACGGTATAGAAATTAGTGGAAGTAAACAGAAGAGAGATCTATTAAATATCGGATATTATCATGGATATAAAGGCTATCGTTTTATTGGACAAGCTAACCATCAAATTCCCTATACCAACTTTGATGAGGTTGTCGGTGTATATGAGTTTGACACAAACTTGAAAACGATATTTTATCCAAGAATAATGTTCATTGAAACAGCTATAAAGAACTATACACTTAACACATTAATTGGTATAGGACCTGCGGACTTCGATTTCGTTTTTTCACATCTATTAAATGATTATAAGAAAGAAAATACGGGTAATAATAAGTATAGGGATAAAATGAAGAAGCGGCTTGATTTACGTAATAAAATCAATCAACAGATAAGTTACAATTATTCCGAACAAAAAGCCGTAATTTCACACTTTTTCCATAGCAATAAACCAATTCCACTTTGGGCTATATTTGAGGTTATTAACCTCGGAGAATTTGGATTCTTCCTACAGTGTTTAAATCAAGACACAAGAATAGCAATTGCTGAAGACTTAAATATGCACACTACTAATCATAATCAGAATGGAAGAATTGTGGAAGACATCATTTTCCTAATTAAAGAACTTCGAAATGCAGTGGCTCATAACTCTGTAGTCTTTGATTGTAGATTCAAAAAGATGAAACCCCCAGCTCGTTTAAAAGAATACTTACAAAGCGAAACAGGAATTACTAATATTTCTTTTGACACCATTGTTGATTATTTTATCATTTTAATCTTTCTACTTAAAAAGCTAGGTGTTACAAAAACCGAGTTGAAACAAATTGTCAGAAAGTTTTATGCTGAATCTGAAAAACTTAGAAGTACAGTACCGATACCGGTCCACACCTCTATAATGGGATCTGATTTCCGAAATAAGGTAAATAATTTAACGAACTACATTTAAGCTTGTACTTTACGAATAGGATGAACTGTAGTATCATATTATATAACTAATAGCGGTGTATAGCTTCGGCTTACACTTAAGGGGACTGGATGCGTCTGGTCCTCTTTTAATTTTGTCCAGAATCAACACAAAGAAAGCCCACCAAGTGGCTACATCAGCCAACTCAGTGGGTTCCTACATCACTTCTTCACCATATAATATTTATGCTTTCTTTGATGATTCGGCAAAAACTCCTTCTGCAACTTCCCTTTTTCCATCAATGTCTGGATAACACTGCTTCTTAGATGGGAGTCCGATATGAACATCATGGTATTCATAAAGTCTAGAATTTCTCCCCATCTCCTTGGTTTTTCACAATATTCCAGTAAGGCAGTAACCTCTGGCCCTTTCAAAAAGTCCGAATGCTTTTTCTTTCGCTTAGCATGGCGTCTCGCTTTCTTTTCCTCTAAAAGCTGATATCGGTAACTTTCATACCTTTCATCCGTGGACCAATCTATCCCCATACTGAAATGGTAAACAATCTTTCCATCCTTATAGACCGTAGCTTGTTCCACAAACTGAGTGTAGAGTTCCGCAGGGAATGGTTGTTGTTGTTCCTCATGTAGCTTTTTTACTTGCTTCATTAGCTCTTTGTATTCATTTTTGTATTGCCCCGCTAATTTCTTACGATCGGAGAAGGCTTTTAGCTGTTTATGCAGGTTTACTAACTCTCCACTTAAATCATCCACCCTTTTTGAATCCTGCCCGTCTTGATGAAGCTCTTCATCCACTGCTTCATACAGCGCTTGATTCAATTGCTCAATTCTTTTACGAACCTCTTCTTCTAGGTTAAGTTCCTGGGCACTTAACTCCGTTCGAGCAATTACCTTGTTTACTTCTGCCTGAAAAGCCTCATTTTGATGAAGCTCCTTTAACATCTTGATAAAGTGCTGTTCGAAATAGGTTTGTTGAAAACGGTGTGAGGAACAACCGTCAACAGCATAATATTTTTGAGCTAGCCTGCATACCCACCTGTGAACTTCGTATTCTTTACCATCACTACGTCGTTCTACAGCTCGTTGATGAGTAAATCCATTTCCACATTCTCCACATTGAAGTTTATCGATAAATGCCACGTTTTTATGTGTGTTTTTCGAGTATTTCTTGTGATTACGAGTCTTAAAGGCTATCGAGCGCTCCTCGATGATTGCTTGCACTGCCTCCCATTCTTCCGGATCAATAATCGCTTCATGATGGCCTTCAATATAATATTGAGGTAACTCTCCTTGATTAGTAGCTACTTTTTCCTCTAATGTGTCTAGCATAAAGTATTTTTGATAGAGGTAGTCGCCCCTTGATGCGAAAAAGATAAAAAATCAAAATCTAGATTCTCCCCAAATCCAAACCACTAAATCTAGTATGAAATTCACGCTTTTTATCTTTTCGTCATCATCAAAATGCAGTTTTGATTACTATGCAGTGTAGATGTATTTAAAAAAGACAAAAAAATAAGCCCATCACCAGTTAAGGCAATGAACTAGACTAATTCGGTCTTTGCATTTTTATAAAAATGGCTAGCTAATATTTGTTGGGTTTGCACATAACTTACATTGATATTCCTACAATACTCACTTACCTCTTTATTAAACGTAATAACGTTCTCTAGTTCTGTACTAAATTCTTGTTTTTCTTTTTCATTAAAGTAGGAATAGATAATATTAGGATTTGTTACTCCTGAATCGTAAAATGTCAACATTAAGTTTCTTAATAAATGATAATCATTTTCCACATTCATTCCAAAGATCAAAACCGTAGATATTGAGTTGTCCTTGATTAACTTGGTTACTCTGTCACTAATTTTCAATGTCTTTTTATTAAAAAAACTTTTTGTTGCACTTTGACTATTAACAATAGGTAAGAACGATTTAAATATAAAATAATCACCGATTAATATATCAGAGAAGCTTACATACCCCTCGTCAAAGTTCAAACCATAACTCTGGTTATACACGTACTCTTCTTTGTTGAGAATAAATTCACCGTGTAAATGTTCAACATTTTTGTCTACGATCAACTCCATTATTTTGTCGTAGTTAAGCGAAATTAACACATTGAACCTATTCAGAAACTGTTTCAACTTCTCTGTATCCAGGTTATCCAAATTATCTAATTTATTTAATTTAACTGCTTTTCCTTTTGAGAAAATAGCTATAGAAAATAGCATTTTAAAATACGTTGTAAATCCATTGAAAATAACATCTTCCTGGAGTACAGCCTTTTCGTTATCAACATGTATTAGCCTAGTATTATTTTTGTCCCCGTGTTTTAATACTGTAATGAAGGAGTTGTTATTAGGAATATGGTAATAGCTTGGTTTCATATTTTTTATTGCAGCATAGAAATATATTAAAATCGTCCAATGCTCAATATTTACATACCGTATTCCTTTTTCTCTAGACACTTTACAAATTTGCTCAAGTGGTTCAAGTTCGCTGAAACCAAAAGTTAATTTCGAGATAATACCTCTTTCCCAAAATTCATCTATCAATTCGTTATTAGCTTTAATTGACTCAGCAAATAAAACAGCATCTTCAAAAATAGTCATTAGTTTTTCTTCTGAAAAATATCTTAAATGCTGTAAAACACTTTTATAATTTTCATTACATTTCTTACTGAATGCTTTATTAGACTTCACCCTAAGCTGTGAGTTATAGATTAAATCTTTGTGAGCTGAGTACAGATTGCCGTATATGTTGCTAAACTCCTTATCAAAGTTAATACTAAAACCATTGCCACATATAAAGGCACATCTCCGCTCTGATATCTTTTTATTTAGATCTAATATGGCTTCTTCATTTCCTAGCAAAATAACACCCCCTACGGCTATCTATTATATTAGTCTTTCAAAATTTCCATTAACAAATAGAAAACATTAACATTCTCCTCAAGATTATCTTTCTAAACTTTCACAGCCCTTAAGTGGAAATAGAGTTTAAAAGCCTGACTTTACTATCTATGTTGTCATATTCCATTATCTCTACATCACCTGGAATCAAGTGGTCATATGCTCTTATATAATACTCTCCTAATGTTTCTCCTCTTTTTTCACTGTAGTCCTTTAAAATGAAAAATATTTTTCTATATTCTTCCGGTGCCAAATAGAAATAATACATTGCTTCATTCCAAACGGTTAACTTCGCACTAGGAACATTCCCACCAGAAGTCCATTTATGAGACTTACACTCCACAATTACTTTCTCAGGGTCACTTGAGGTGTTTCCCAAATCAAAAACATGATTTTTCTTTTTCTGATTTACACCTACTGGCAAACTAACTCCTTTATTCAAGATTATATTATTTTTCTCAAAATACTTAAGAGCTACTTCTTCAAAGTCTCTTCCTACATGCGCATTGCTTATAGCGTTTTCTCTTTGAAAATTATTCATATTGCTTCTCCTATTATTTAACATCAGCTTTTTCGGAATAATTGGTAGATGTCTTAAGAATATCCACAAATGCAAGCAGTTCAGAAGATTTTATAACATTGCCCAGATTCATCATAACTTTGGAATACACCTTGTCTACATTTGTTTCAGCAACAGATAAAGGACCTGAATATAGGATTCCTAAAAATAGTATTTTTTTACCACTACCATAAAACTCTTCTCTATCTTCTTTTCCAAAGTTATGTAACATTACCGGAGATCCACTAGAACCCGGGTAACATGCACAATCTATAACAAATTCATTTCGATTATTGTAATTGTAAGCTGGGTGTGAAGCGGTACTTCCAGTTCGGAATAGCGGCTGATTATTATATTCATCCCAAAGCCCATTCGGGTACCCTACCATTAATATATCTTCAATAGCGTTTAGTTTTCCCACATCTTCAATAGTTGGTATGTTATCATTATCTAATGCTACATTGACTATATTTTCGTTACCAGGTGCGGCAAAAGGATATATACATAAGTCAACCTCACTATCGGGATGAAAAATACAATGTTCCTCGAATTCTGGTATTTCCATTGTTTGGGTTTGCCCTGTTCTGAATACCTTAGAGTCTTGATATATTTGTAAAGTAACTTCACCAAAGTTAGGTGTTTTAGAAGTTTCAAATACATTTACTAGAACCTTTGCTTTTTTAGCATTTTCAACAACATGTTTGTTAGTTACGATACATGGAACATAATGTTTCCTGGCATCATCTAAAAAGAAATTAAAGTAAAATCCAGTTCCTGTCCCATTAGGATTATTATTAGAATCATAAGTCTCTATTCTTATTGTATTTAAACTTAAAACTTCTGCTAAATAATTATCCCTAATCATGTTACCCCTCCTGTATTTGAGTAAATTTCTATGCGCCTTTCTTTATCTCCAGCATCCAATTAATCAACTGTTTACGATCAACCAACCTAACTTGATTTGAGTTTGCTAGTTTTTTAGCTTGTTCAGTAAAAAGTCTATTCGTAATCACCCAACACTCCTCCGCTTTGTAGTGGCTTTTAGCTGATGCTATTTCTTGTACAGCTTTTACTCCAACATTTTTCTTATACCTTTTAGCTTGTACAATAATCTTCTTACCTTTTGTTGATAAAATAAGGTCGGCACCATAGTCTCCACTTGACGGTGTTAATTGTATATAATAGCCTTTTGCCTTTAACAAGGCCTGAAGGTATTCTTCAAACTTCCTCCCAGACATTTCATCTACTTCGGTAATACCTGACTTTCTGAGCTTTTGTTCCCTCAGCACTTTAACTATTAATGCAAATATTAGGGATCCACCAAAGAATACTATTATCGCTAATGTTAATAAAGGTTCAGCAGTTAACATAGACCAAAGTAAGTCTAACCCCATTTTAAATCCATCAAAAAAATCTAGTCCCATATTACTCTACTCCTAATAATTTTTTATCTGTGAAAAATCCAATACTTTACACTTTTTATTATATCAAACTATTGCACTAACCTTTTTGAAAATATAAAATAACCTCCAAGTAGCAACTTGGTCACTCAATGTCTAGCTTAATGGTTTTTGATTCACCTTTATTTTTCATATCCGCTTGCGTTACTTATCCTTTTTCATTAACTATTTTTAAAAATTTATCTCAAACATTAAATAAATAGATTGAATAGGACAAACCTTTCACCTCATATAGTGTCATAACAATATAGGGAGGGGGAATAAAAATGACAATTGGTCGTATCCAGCCAAGCCAATTGGTTGCTTTTCATCAAGAAAAGGTTACTAGGAACACTGCTTTAAACTATTCAGAGGAAATGGAAAAGGCCAAATCGCCTTATATTAATGTTGAAAAAAGAAAAGATGGTAAATTTAATGTTATTTCTGGATTTAAATACATTGATGGAATTCGGTTACTAAATAAAAATTTTCCTCTTTTAGTTGTAATATCTGACCCTTATCCATCTGAGCAAGAACGGAAACTAGCATTGCTCCAGCGCTGTCTATCCAATAATGAAAAAAATAAATATAAAGAAATCTTAATATATGAGCTGATAAAAAATTATAAGATGAACGAGTTCTCTATATCACAAGAATTAGGGCAAGATGCAAATAAAATTAAAAAGTATATGTATAGGCAAATTATCCCCCATACTTATTTAGAGGAAGCTGAACATTTAGGGGTTAAACACATCATTCAGGCTATCTTCTTAGCTAATTCCTACACGCTTCATGAAAAAAGAATCTTAACAGAATTATGTCTTGAACCAAATTACCACCTCAGATTAAAGAACAAACACCTTGCATTATATAGAAAATACCGTAGAACTTATTCACTATTTGAAGACTTCTCCATGGCCAAGCAGCAAGTCTTAAGTGCTGTTAATCCTGACAAAGCCATAGAAGAATATTGGGAAAAGATTGCTCACCCTTTAGTGTACACTGATATTCATATCTTTGATCAAAGTAGACCCGCTCATTGAAACCTACGAAAAAACACTACTCATGTTGAAACACTGGAAACCAACCTCCACTAGTCCTTTCATTACAACACAACATCCTTCCCTCCCTTCTTCAACAAAGGCGATCGCTGATAAGTCATCGCTTCCCATAGTGCTTCATCTGTTATTCGTTCCTCGCCATTTAAATCAGCGATGGTTCTAGCTAATCGTAAAATTTTCACTTGAACGCGGTTGCTCCATTGTTGTTTTTGCGCACATTTTTCGATTAGGTGGATTTGATCTAGGGACACGTTGCCTTTGTTTTTCAGTGTTTCAAGCGAGGCGGTAGAATTACGATCATTGCTTTGACAACGCTCCTGCTGTATGCCTTGTGCTTCGACCACTTGTTTACGAAGCTCTGCAGATGTAGGGCCTTTTGTGGTATAGGCATTCATTGACACGGGAACGAGTGATAGAAAAATATCAAACCGATCGAGAAGAGGACCGGAGATTTTGTTGTGATACTTTTGGATCTCTTTGGGGCTGCATGTACAATAGCGATGTTTTGCCCCATGATAGCCACATGGACAAGGGTTCATCGCTGAAATTAATTGAAAATGAGCTGGATAGGTTACGGTTCCTTGTGCTCGACTAATATGCACTTGGCCACTTTCCAATGGTTCACGCAGCATGTCTAACGTTTTTTTGGTGAATTCAGGTAACTCATCGAGAAACAGAACGCCGTTATGGGCAAGAGACGCCTCTCCCGGTTTTGGGTTGGAACCACCGCCAACAAGTGCGACATAGGAAGAGGAATGGTGTGGCGAGCGAAATGGGGCTGTTCCTCTAGGTGGGGGCGTACTGTTCGTCATTTGGTAGACACTTACCATTTCTAAATATTGTTGGTCCGTTAATGGCGGCAATATCGTGGAAAAACTTTCTGCTAGCATGGTTTTGCCACAGCCAGGTGGTCCTGACATAAACAAATGGTGTCCACCAGCAGCAGCAATCGTCATCGCTCGCTTGGCGCGTTCATGGCCAATTACATGGGAAAAATCGTGTTCGGTTGGTGGAGCATTTTGCTCAGCAACGACATGAGGACGCTCATCTTCTGCAAAAGACAAAGATAGTTGCCCCTCTAAATGTGCTACACAGTCATTAAGATGATGAATCGGGAACAGATCAAGAGACGGGATGTTTGCTAGAGGTAATTCTAAGGAGGATGGCAAATAAAGCCGCTTAAATCCCAGTTTAGTTGCAGCTAACACACTTGGCAGCAAGCCATCTACCGATTGGATGGTACCATCTAAACGCAGTGATCCAACAAACGCTGTATCCGCATCAAACTCCACATCAAGTTTTTCTTCTTCCTTTAAAATCCCTAATGCGATCGCAATATCGAAAAAAGGGCCCGCCTTCTTCTGTTCCGGTGGGGACAGTTGCACAATCACGCGTTGCTCCGACACATCACAGCCCATGGTGATCAACGTACTCATCACCCGCTCACGCGACTCCTTTACAGCTAAATCGGGCAAACCAATAATCGTAAAGGCTGGCGGTCCTTCCATCACATGCACCTCCACCTGGATCCGATATCCTTCCATTCCGAGCAGGCCAATACTTGATATACTTGTAACCATTGTACACACTCCTATCCTTTATTTAGGTTCACATGCTTCTTTTCCTGTTGCACTTTGGCTTGTAGAAACTTTTGATAATTGTCGATTTTCGGTTCGGGGAAAAAAGTGAAGATTCGTTCCGTACTAACGAGCGTACTGTTTGTAGGATGAACGTAATCGAAATAACTGCTCCACTTATAATCCTTTAACTCCTGTACCATATTGGCACGAATCGGGTTCAAATGGATGTATTTGTTCACTTCTAGTTCATATTCAACTGTCGTTAATAACTCGGAACCATAGCGACTTTCGAACACATGGCCTGAAAAGTGATATTTTTGGTTAAAATACTTTGCATACTTAAGATGAAGTTGTTGTAGTATTTTTCCTGGATGGTGTTCTAGAGGCTGAAGTTGTAAGTGAATGTGGTTCGTCATGAGGCAATACGTATGGAGTTCAAACGGTTTTATCTGCTTAATGTCTTGCAAAATCCTTAAATATTCTATACGATCTTCATCATCGTGAAACAAAGTAGTTCGTCTAATTCCTCGACTGGTAATATGCAACTTAGCGCCTGGAAACCAAGTCCGTTTCTTTCTAGGCAACCGTAACCCTCCTCCAACTATTTGATTGTAATGGTTAATTGGAAAATAAAAGTTCCTGTAGAGAGGAAAACACAAAGAGAGGTAATAAACATTATAGTGACTATGTTTCTATTAACATATATTCGCCATGTTCAACAAATATCCTCCTAAAACCTACATTTTTTTCAAATATTTTTAACAAACAAAACAAGGAGCTGCCAGCCTATTTGACAACTCCTCTCACCATATCATTGTCCATCTATCATGGACAACTGTCTTTTTTGGGTACCTGGTACCGATACCCTGCCTGGCTTTTTCTTTGTCACTGGTGATTACTTGAAAATGTTGAAAACACCTGGTATCTTTATTCAATTATGGTTATATGACAAGATGATTTATCAAAAATCTAAATTTAAAACTAAATACGATTTTGTGCCACTATGGGCACCTAAATGTCTAAAAGAAATAACTAAACTCAAAAAAATGGGTTGCTATAAAGAAAAAGAACAAAATGGTAATGAAATAAAGGTGAAAACAGATAAATTAGTTGTGGATGAAATTTTGGATTTATGGCGTACTGTAGGATTAATAGAAAAAGTCGGACGTAGGGACCGTTTTTTTCATAAGATTGTTTGTGATTATCTCCCAGCTCATGAAGATAAAAAAGAGAGCCTATTTGTTGAATGGGGATTTGGGTCTTCAAATTATCCCAAGGAAGTTAGAGAGGCTATTGATGAATATCGAAAAAATTTTAAACTTCTGCATAAACCGATTAAACACACTCACGCCCGCATAGAAGAAAACAGAAAGAAGGATATGGACAAGTTCTTTGTTCAACAAAGAAACAAATTCCGACGAAACATTATTGAAATACAAAACAAAACACAAATGAATTTCGTTGAAGATTTTAAAGTATTAGAAGAAATTGATCTTAAAGAGTTGAAAGAAATGCATGATCAAGCTGAGAGGAAATATGATAACTGGTTGAGTATGCAAAATGAGATAGTCAGAATGCAAAACGAAACTAATATCGTATTAGTTGAAGACATTAATAGACTAGACCAAATAAGTTATAGTGATTTAGTTGGCCTATACGAAGTTTGCGAGTCCACATATTATTGGTGGGAGGAAGAAAAAAGAAAGGAAGCAAAAGAAGAACAAAGGATAAAAAGAGAAGAAGAAAAACGATTAGAACAAGAGAAGAAGAAAAAAGCTATAGAAAAAGAGAAAATGGAAAAAACAAAGGAAAAACTAATAAGTAGAATTAAACAAATGCGCAGCGAAAAAGATTTAACTTATTCTGTCGGCGTTAACGATTTATATAAAAGTGATTTATCTACTGTTAGACGGATTTATCAAGAAACAATAGGGGATTACGAATATCATAAACAATTATCTTTATTCTGAATTAGATCCAACCGTAATGATTAGGGAACGATTAGAAGGGTGGATTTAATCAAAATCCACCTAGAAACTCAAAAGACCCACCGTGGTCTGGTTCGGTGAGAGGCATGGTGGTTTCTGAGGTCGGGAGCACTAATACTAATACATCATTCTGTCCTTCGTACGTGGTCATTTGTATTCCCAAGGGGTCTGACCCCTATATCAAAAAATACCAAATTGAAATAGCATTTTCATTGCTTCATATGCCACCATGTTGCACGCCCCCTCTCTTACAGGGAGGTACCAACCGCCCATCCGCTTTATGTAGTTGCTTAAACTGATTTTAGCAAGGACGAACATAAATACATATAATAACCCAAAGAGGAGAGTCGATCATTTCATTTGATTGACTCTCCTTTTCATTTTATTCTATGAATCTTTTGTTGGTGGACACATGGCACTAGGAAAACATAATAGCACTTATAAACCGTCCTTCCATCGTGGACATTTGTGTTTTTAGGGGGTCTGACCCCTATATCGCAATGTATATCGCAATGAAATTTGCCCTTACCCATCACTTTTTATCGGATATCAGCTGTTACGGTGCATTCATGCCCCCCTGTATTGCATATGCCGCCACTCGTACAAAAGAAAATGCACTGACTTAAGCGCATTTTCTTAATAGAAATTTATTTAACTTTTTTAAGATCGTAAATTTCATAGATTCCTTTATCATCCAAGTCATCCCCAAAATAGTCATACCATTCTTCTGTACGAGGTAATAAAGCTTCTTCTCTCACTGTATTATCATTAGGGTACATACCAACACTAGGTAGCCTTTTAGCTCTTATTGATTCATCCATAAGAATATCTTGTAAGTTAAATTCTATTAGGTCATAGTCAACAAACTCGTAAGACTCATCATATAATTTTAACTTTACTTCTGTTCCTACAATCTCACCTTCGACTTTATCTTCAAGTAACCTATTATTGATTACCCCTTGAGTCCCTTTAATAAGAACTTGTTCATCTTCATAAACTATTTCTTCAAGTGAAATCGTCATTTCATTTTGATAGTCATTAGCTTCCCAAGAATAGTTCCAATCCCCCAATAAAAGGTCCTCCAAGAAGGTATTATCATTCACAATATCAGCAGACATCGAATCTGAATTATAATTTACTTTTGCTCCTAGCATTTCTGCTGATGCTCTTAATGGAACATAAGTCTTTCCTTCATGATACCATGTTGGTTGTTCAACAGTTTCTCCATTAACAGTTAAACCAACTCTTTCCTTATGGATGTCAAGGCTTTCAACAGTTGCAGCATTACCTCTTGGGGTTTTATATTGATTAATTACTGCTGCAGATACAACCCCTGTAGTGAGTAGCACTAGAATAATAACACTGAATAAAATCTTCCATTTCATTTCCATTCCTCCCCAATATGTTTATGTTACGACTGTATTTAAGTATAAAGGATTACTAGTTAAGAATAAAGTGATTTTTTAAAAAAATCATTATAATTAGAATATTACAATTATTTCGATTTATAATACTTGTTTGTCTTTAAACTATTTTAAAATCTCCTTTACGAAAATGAAGAGCATTATCTATACCTAACTTAAATAATTCCTCACCTCAAACTATGTAATTAAAACTCCTATGCCTATCAACTAGAAGGGGATCCAGACAGAACATTTACTGACGTCCCGAAAGATCATGCATTTTACAATTATATTTCCATCCTAGCGGCTAATAAAATTACCACTGGGATGGGCAATGGAACCTTTGCACCAAATGACAAGGTTTCAAGATTCAACTTTTCTGTTTTTATGGCTAGAACGATGAATGAAAAATTCAAGGAATAAGTGGAATTTTACGTTAGACGACAATTTGTAAGTGACAAGCACCTAAATCATCCTACATGAAAAGCAGTTATACCGGCAAGTTACCAATCCTAAAGAAGTAATCACCTTACTCCTTTGATTGGAGCGGAAGGGGATTACTTCTTTTTCTGTTGGCGACGATTGGTGACTGCTACAACTTTTAAATTTCATTTCTGTGACTATATAATATGTTTAACTCAAGTCACTTTCTCATTCCTATCCCCTTTCTAGCCAATCACCATAATCGTCTAACTTTATAACTTCAGCGAGATTATGGATTTCTTTAGGACTACATGTACAATAGCGATGTTTGGCACCATGATAGCCACATGGACAAGGATTCATCGCAGAAATTAATTGAAAATGGGCTGGATAGGTTACTGTTCCTCGTGCTCGACTAATGTGAACCAGGCCACTTTCCAACGGCTCACGCAGCATGTCTAACGTTTTTTTGGTGAATTCAGGTAACTCATCGAGAAATAGGACGCCGTTATGAGCAAGGGACGCCTCACCCGGTTTTGGATTCGAACCACCGCCAACAAGCGCGACATAGGAGGAAGAATGGTGTGGCGAGCGAAATGGGGCTGTTCCTCTAGGTGGGGGCGTACTGTTCGTCATTTGGTAGACACTTACCATTTCTAAATATTGCTGATCCGTTAATGTCGGCAATATTGTTGAAAAACTTTCCGCTAGCATGGTTTTGCCACATCCAGGTGGTCCTGACATAAACAAATGGTGTCCACCAGCAGCGGCAATCGTCAACGCTCGCTTGGCGCGTTCATGGCCGATTACATGGGAAAAATCGTGTTCGGATGGTGGAGCATTTTGCTCTGCAACGACATGAGGACGCTCATCTTCTGCAAAAGACAAAGATAGTTGCCCCTCTAAATGTGCTACACAGTCATTAAGATGATGAATCGGGAACAGATCAAGAGACGGGATGTTTGCTAGAGGTAATTCTAAGGAGGATGGCAAATAAAGCCGCTTAAATCCCAGTTTAGTTGCAGCTAACACACTTGGCAGCAAGCCATCTACCGATTGGATGGTACCATCTAAACGCAGTGATCCAACAAACGCTGTATCCGCATCAAACTCCACATCAAGTTTTTCTTCTTCCTTTAAAATCCCTAATGCGATCGCAATATCGAAAAAAGGTCCTGCTTTCTTCTGCTCTGGTGGGGACAGTTGCACAATCACGCGTTGCTCCGACACATCACAGCCCATCGTGATCAACGTACTCATCACCCGCTCCCGAGACTCCCTTACAGCTAAATCCGGCAACCCAATAATCGTAAAGGCTGGTGGTCCTTCCATCACATGCACCTCCACCTGGATCCGATAGCCTTCCATTCCGAGCAGGCCAATACTTGATATACTTGTAACCATCCTACACACTCCTATCCTTTATTTACGTTTACATACTTATTTTCCTGTTGCACTTTGACTTGTAGAAACTTTTGATAATTGTCGATTTTCGGTTCGGGGAAAAAAGTGAAAATTCGCTCCGTAGTAACGAGCGTACTGTTTGTAGGTTGTACATAATGGAAATAACTGCTCCACTTATAATCTTCTAAACACGTTACCATATTGGCACGAATCGGGTTCAAATGGATGTATTTGTTCACTTCTAATTCATATTCAACTGTCGTTAACAACTCAGAACCATAGCGGCTTTCGAACACATGGCCTGAAAAGTGATATTTTTGGTTAAAATAGGTGGCATAATGAGAATGGACATGTTTCATGATTTGACCTGTAGAGTGCTCGATCGTTTCCAGTTGAAGATGAATATGGTTGGTCATGAGGCAATACGTATGAAGAATAAATGGCGTGCGCTCTTTCGCTTCTTCCAATAATCGGAGATATTCGCACCTGTCTTCGTCGTCATGAAACAATGTCGTCCGATGAATCCCGCGACTAGTAATATGGAACCTTGCACCAGGGAACCAAACCCGTTTTTTCCTAGGCAAAAGTAAACCTCCTTACAATTATTATATTTTCTAGTTTGATATAATGTAATAAGAAAGAAAAAAGGAAGGAAACTTGTAGGTAGCAACACAACATGTAGGTATTTTTCTATATACACTAATTCGCCATAGAAACAAAATATCCTTCAATATTTTACAAAAACTTTTTTGGAGCTGCGCCTATTACCAGGAAGGAATAAGACAAGAAAAAAGACCATATTTCTTTTAAGTTGCTAAAGGAATCAATCATCATGTATAATTTATTTATAAATAACGTAGTATAAAAAAGACCGAGCACTGCTGACAAATGACAACAATGCTCAGTCAACACAACTACATGCCGCAAGAAGAGCGGCTGACCAAAATAAGTAATACTTAGAAGAAAGTAACCTATCCTAACCTTTGGTCGGGCGGTGGACGGTTACTTTTTTCTTGTTTCTTTGACGATTTCTATAACCAATTTAAGCACATTGATAAGCAATAATGCTGTTGTTAGTGCAATAATTATTGCTTCATATGTCGTCATTTTTCCACCTCCCTTCTGTCGGGAGATGGCCAACTGCCCATCCGCTTTATGTAGTTGATAGAATTAATTGTAGCAAGAACGAACTTAAAAATCTATTATAATACAAAGGAGAGCCGATCATTTATCTAAGTGATTGACTCTCCTTTACATTTTATTTCTATAAGGTTCATGAACTGTCCATCATACGTGGACATTTGTGTTTTTAGGGGGTCTGACCCCTATATCCCTATATCCCCGTCCACCCACCATGGAAAAAACATGCATTTGTCTTTTTAGGGGGTCTGACCCCTATGCCCCCTTATGCCCCCTAGCGTCTCTCAACTGTTCTAGGATATCGTCATTTGAAAATATTGCTTTTGTCATTCTCTTCTTTTGTTTCTCTGATATTGTACTTAAACCATATACATCTTTCGCCTCTGAAAGAGAAAGTTCGAATGTTTTATTTTCTGTTTTAAACATATAGGTGTTTTCATCAATCTGGAAAGCTTCGAACACATTCCCGTCATCATTCTTTACATAAATCTTCATGAAGGATACCCCTCCTTCTATTTATTATAACGGATAAGCTATATGATCTTTGATCTATATCATCATTATAAATGATTATTCCCCATAATACTAATGCTAAAATGAATACTTATAATTTAGCATATAACACCATCACCTATGAAATCATACTTTCTTCGAGCGTCGTATTACCGCCATAACACGCCATCACCCTAACTTAAAAAAGTGCCTATTCGATAACAGAAGCAAAATGATTGGTAAATATATGGCAACATGAATACGTTAGGACTTACTGATTGTCCTTCCTACATGGACATTTGTATTTACAAGGGGTCAGACTCCGATATCAGGGTCTGACCCCTATATTGGGATAGGAAATGCGAGAATGGAATTACAGGCATGAGAATTTACAAACACAACTTTCATGATGTATTATACAATATACAATGAGATATCTGAAAATTCTAGGTATTTCTACAAGAATATAAAACTTCTAGATGAGGTGTCTGATTATGCCAAATCCAGAACAACCCAAATATAAGATATCTGTTTACTTAATTAAAAAAGAGTACGGTAGTTTCGAAGATGTGATTGATAGTGTAAAAGTAACCGATCATTACACTTTAAAAGAAGAATTTAATATTAATGGTATAGTTTATACTGGTCATAATGATTCTAATCAACCTGACTGGAACATTTTGCTACAACAGGGAGCAAATAATATGCCTAACTTATATAATCAATCTACTAGAGCTATATTATTAGTAAAGCGGGAAAATAGAATCTTTGCATTTACATTTGGTCACGGTAAACATTTGATGCTCCCAGAATCCTATGAAAGAGGATTTGGACTAAGAGTTGTATTAAACAATGCAAATCCTGAAAAGCTTAAAAGCTTAGATGCATCTATTATTGATGACCTTATTATCCAATCAAGAACACAAGCAAGTAAATCAACAGAGATTCAAAGTTTTGACGTTGATAATTACAGGGATTTTCTCAGATCAGTAACTGCTGAGGCGATCGATAAAGATCGGTATGGTGAAATACTATCTGGAAGGGATTCCTTTCATTATAACGGTTACTTTAATTTTCATGATCTGAGTCAACTCTGTAGCAGACTTTTGGCTGATTACAACAGTAATAAATATCAAAAAACACCTTTTTATTGGATTGATTATATAAAAAATATAACCGATCCTCAAACAGTACAGAAATTAGATGGCAAATTAGTAGATGGGATAATGGATTCTGATAAAACTATCCATCTTGCGCCACCATATATATTAAATTACGAAGAGAACTATACCTATTCATACACAGAAAACGGGCAAAAATTTCAAGACCTAAACATGAAAGATTTGATAAATAACAAGTTTAATTTCTTAAATAATTTGGATGCGGATAAATTAAAGAGGCATAAAATATTTTGTTGGACGCATGGGGATAGTTACCCTCAAGAATCCTGGTCGATTTATCAATGCTGTGTTGCTGAGATAGAGTTTGACAACAAAACCTATATTTTGACATTTGGCCAATGGTTTGAGGTTGATAATGGCTTTGAAGAAAGCATTACAGACTACATTAAGAAGATTCCAAACAGCAAGTTACCATTAGATAGTTTTGATCCAGAAAAAGGCGATGTAAACGAAGAAAGTTATAATAAAAGAATGGGAGAAGAGGATTATTTCATTTGTTTAGATAGGAAAAATATTCAAATAGATAATAGTAAAATAGAAGTCTGTGATTTACTCTCAAAAGAAGGAGAATTAATTCATGTGAAACCTTGGAGTAGCTCTTCTACACTAAGTCACTTATTTTCCCAAGGGAGAATAAGTGCAGATCTATTATCAAGTAATTATGATGCAAGAGAGAAAACAATTAATAAAATTAATCAAATTGATTCAGAGTATTCTAATTTGATTAAAAAAGATAATTTTATTACAAATAACTACAAAGTTGTGTTTGCTATTATCTATAAAGAAAACAAGCCAATTGAAGAACGTCTACCCTTCTTCTCAAAGTTGAATTTTATGCATACACATAAGCAACTAATCAACATGCAATTTAATGTAGAAAAGATACATATTAGAAAGTTATCAACAGATTCCTAAAATAAAATGTATATACTCACCAAGGAGAGTCGATCATTTCAGTTGTATAATTTCATATGATGATTGACTCTTCTTTACATTTTATTCTATAAATCTTTTGTTAATGATCATACAGCATAGGAAAATATGCTCACAAACCGTTCGTAATACGTGGACATTTGTGTTTTTAGGGGGTCTGACCCCTATATCCTGTTATTTGTTAACAAGATTATCGCATGGTTTTAAGCGGGAGACCATGTGGGTATTATTTGACGCTTACGGATCATGAACATGATAATGTGGAAAACCTGCTCGATAACAGACCCAAAAATGCTGATAATAGTCCCCATTTTTTTCGGCCTCTTATTCACATAATGGACCACTTATTTTGAACATTCCCCACAAATCATCTTCTCTAAGAATGTTTCATTTTTATTTTCATTGATTTCTGGCAAGGGAGCTGAACGTTTCTTCTTTACCTCTTGCGCTCGCTCATCTAATATCTTCTGTACTTCATCCCACTTTTTCTGTGGTATGATCGGTTCGTGATGCTCCTCTATATAATACTGATGTTCTTGCCCTTCATTAGGAACGTTTTTCTTTCGGCCATTTTGCAACGCTATCGTTTGTTGGAATAAAATATCGCCTTTATAAACCACATTTCTTAAGATGGTAATAACCGTTCTAGCTCCCCAGGTTAAATTACCAGTTGGGCTCGGAATCTTTTTTCACTTAAATCAACTGCGATTTGAGCCACAGTGGCTCCTTTTCGTACCGGGTTGTCCACCTTTCATGGACTAATGTCTTTTTTGGGTACCGATATCCCTTGCTCTTCTCCATTTAAATCAGCGATGGTTCTAGCTAATCGTAAAATTTTCACTTGAACACGGTTGCTCCATAGTTGTTTTTGGGCACATTTTTCAATTAGTTGAATTTGATCTAGGGACACGTTGCCTTTGTTTTTCAGTGTTTCAAGCGAGGCGGTTGCATTCCGATCATTGCTTTGGTAACGCGCTTGTTGCATCGTTTGCGCTTCGATCACTTGTTTACGTAGCTCTGCAGATGTGGGACCTTTTGCGGCATTGGTATTGACACGGGAACGAGTGATAGGAAAATATCAAACCGATCGAGCAAAGGACCGGAGATTCTGTTGTGATACTTTTCCCAAGGGGTCTGACCCCTATATCCTAGGGGGGGCAGACCCCTATATCCGATCATGGGTCACTGGTACCCCATAGCCCCATTATTATCTATTTAAAACTTTTTGTTTTTCCTTGTTAAACTCATCTTGTGATAAATATCCATCTTTATATAAACTGACAAGTTTTTGAATTTCGTTAATCCTAGAATGATTTTTCTCAGTTGAAGATATATTTTGGTTATAATAACTCTGTTTATCCTCTTTATCCGCTTGATGAATCAAGACCTCTCCTAACTTAAACCATTCATATACTTCATTATATGCTTTTTTATATTCGGTAGTATTCGTCTCTAATTTTTTTAAAAAGTTAAAAAAACTAAATCTTTTTATAGGTTGGTTTGTATCATTTACTACAAATTGCAACTCTATATCCTTAACTTTTTCATGGTGATTTTTTTTACCACTTAAACCACCGATAATAGCACCCGTACCACCTAATGCTAAGCCGCCCATAATTGTTCCTGCTAATTGACTTCCTCTTGATGTTCGAGTAATAGATTCACTGTCTTGAATGATTTCAACCTGTAACAAATCACGATAATTAATTTGAACTATATCAAAGTAGCCATCTTCTTTTAAAACAAAGTAAATACTTTTATCTCCCTCACTATAGATAAGAGTATCTTTGGACCATTCATTTGTGAATTTTTTTGTTTCTTTTATTTTAAAATTGTCTATTGTTTCCAGTAAAACTTCATCTGAGGTTTTACCACCAAATTCTTCTTTTTCATTTTTCTTTTGCATTACATCCAAAAGAACACCAATACCTATTATGACTAGTGGGATTATTAATAACAACCATGGATTAACGGATATTATTATTAAAATGATTACAAATATTAATATGCCTAAAAATATTGGCACATTAATCACCTCCCCCTTTCCTACTCATCTTACCACAATTTTCTGTAAGATAGCACTTCTTAACTCCCTAATGGGATAACTAATAAAGAACGATTCTAAACGGGGGTGATTTAAATACCGTTACCCTTGCTATGTAATTACATAAAAGTAACCACTTTACCTTGGTAGGGTAGGGGCGATTGCTTTTTTATGAGTTCTGATCTCATGCCTAAACTTACAAGAACGAACATTCCTGGTTAAACGAGATACCTCTTTAGAATGAAGAGCATTCCAATAAAAGATGATCGACTGTCCTTGTTGAATGGACATTTGTGTTTTCAGGGGGTCTGACCCCTGTATCCAGGGGTATGCTCACTGTCCCCAATATCCCGCTGATAACATAACTGTACATTCGTCTTTATAAATTATTAATTCCAAAAGTAGCGGAATTAGGAAATACCCGTTCCGCTACTTTTTGTATATTCTTGTTCTTATACGAATTAACTTATAAATGTTCTTCTCTATACTAATAATTCCGGATGGGTGCCCCCCCTTTCCCAAACCATGCTACGAAATACTTTCAAAAATCAACCAATAGATTGTGTACCCTTGTTCTGCTCTCAAAAGATTATGAAGGAAAGTTTGCGAAAAGATTTGGAGTAAGGAAATTGGCTAAAAAAGAAACTATATAGGGTACATATCACTGATACCTACTATCAAAATTCACAGAAAATTTTCAGTTAAACAACTTTTATAATTTATTGATCACTAAGCCGTTATCCGTATTAGTTGTCCTAATGAGGTCTTTATACAAATGTGGTTGTCTCATTAGAACCAGATCTTTACGGCGAACAACATTAGTTGGATAGGTGGTGTTTTCTTCATTCGTTGTATCCATTTCAATTATTGCAACTCCCTCTTCTCCAAATAAAACGGATTCGTTACGAGGAAAGTGAAAAGTATCTGGTCCAAAAACTCCACTTCTACCTTTACTAATTTTCATATCGTCATCCAATGCGTTCGAAAAAGCTAAATAAACATTATTTTCTCCTGCACGAACTCTATAAAAATGCCAATGGAGTGGATCTGCTCCCGTAGGAATAGGATAGTTTTGTTCTACATCTGTACCAACATGCCCAGAGGTAATTGGAACATCTATGGCAGAAGGACAGACAATTAAGTCGCTTCCCAATAGAGATAATACTCGACCAGTCTCAGGGAACATAGCATCATATCCTACCAACATACCAACCCTACCAATTGGTAGATCAAAAGTTTCCCATTTTTCACCTGGTGTTGCCCACTCCTTATCTTTTGTATTTAAATGCATCTTTCTATATTTACCTATAAATCCTTCTGGTCCTGTAAGAATAGCAGTGTTGTAGTAAGAGGAACCTTCCACCTCAACGAATCCAGAAACAATGTATATTTTATGTTTTATCGAAAGATGGACGATCGATTCTACACTAGGTCCCAAAATGGTTTCAGCAGATTCTGGTTGGAAAGGTCCACTAATAGAAAGTTCAGGGAACACAACTAATTCCGCACCGTTTTGTTTAGCCTCTACAGTTAAATCTAGTATCTTTTCTACATTCACTTCAACATTGGATGTGACTTCCATTTGCGCAACGGAAATACGAGACTTTTTCCCCTTTGGTAGGGGGTTATTTCCATATAGGCCAAAAAAATCAAGAGGGTTCCACATAAACGTATTTGTCATTAACTCCATATACTTTTCTGGTCTTCTATCAAATAAAATGGAATTATCACTAATCTCATTTTTACGAGATTCGGCTAAATCAACCTCACCATAAAAGATTCCATCCCCCTTATCTACATAGCCTTGAACATGTCCATCCGGGCTAATGACACAGCTCCCGCCACTAAATTGCACTGTACGTTCGTACCCCCATCTGTTACTTTCTATTAAATAACATTGGTTTTCATATGCTCGATTAATCCAATATGGTGCAGGGGTACGCTCTGCTAACCAATTGCTTATATGGCAAATCACGTCCGTCCCACGCAAGGCAACTAATCTAGCTGTTTCTATAAAATGAATATCCATGCAGATGAGTAGTGATATCTTTCCAATTTCCGTATCAAAAACAGGATGGTCAATGTCGCCAGAAGCAGCCCACTTTGGTTCAGATATATATGGATGTGTCTTACGATGTTTTCCAATTAAACCTTTAGGTCCAATTAAAACAGCAGAGTTATAATATAAATTAGTCTTTAAATCAACTTCAGGAAGACCAATAACAATATATATATTATATCTCGTTGCTAATTCTTCAAATTGGTTAGTAGTCTTTCCCGGAATAGATTCGACAAATGGAGCAACCTCTTCACGGTTATACCAACAATAACCCGTCGTCCCCATTTCAGGAGTAACAATTAACTTTGCACCACTTCTTGCTGCTTCTTCCACCATTTGATAGAGCATACCTATATTATAATCTTTCTCAAACTGCGTTGGCTCAAATTGGATCGCTGCTACTTTATAGTTTGTGTTCATAAAAAATTAACTCCTTTTAACTAAAAATTGAATGAAAAGAGAGACGCCCTAGTCATTAAAGGCGTCTAGTCTCTAAAATTATTCTCCAGGATGTACATATTTCTTCTGAATTTTAGCAACCAATGAATAATAAGTATCTACCATATTACCGACATACAGATTACCAATTTGAGTTAGGGCTTGGTACGCTTCAAATTTTTCCCAACCTAACTCTACCATCCAATCGATTAGTTCGGCATAAGCAATTCGAGCTGCATCCTCCATTGGACGAGCACTACCCACTACCATATACTCGGTATCACTTTCAATTCTCGGCCACTTTATTTCTTTTCCTTTAATTAATTCAAATTTCATCTTAACTTTCGCTGCAATTTCTAAGGCTACCCCGCATAGTTCTCCATCCCCTTGACCAGCGTGGCAGTCACCTGTATAAAAATATGCCCCTTCCGTTCTTACTGGTAAATATACCTTATTCCCTGGCTTTGTATCTGGAACATCCATGTTTCCTCCATGATCAAAAGGAGTAAGTGCAGAAACAGCTTCAATTTCTGGTGCTGTTCCAATTGTGCCTAAGAATGGACGCCACGGGAAATTTAAACGTTCATTATTTGTTAACATTCCATTAGCTAACTTATAGATCCAAACCTTTTCTGGTAATGGTTCGTGTAATGTTCTTGTTAAATCAGTAGCAGTTAAACCACCGAAATTTTCTTTCATCACACTAACAGCCCAATCTCTTGTTGGTTCAATATCAATAATATGTGCCACTAGTGTATCTCCTGGTTCAGCGCCTTCTATATATATTGGACCTGTTTGCGGATTTAAATAGTCCCCCAAAATTTTAGATGGTACATCATCTCCACTAGTAATTTGATTTTCAAATGCATCTTTTGTTAAAATTTCAACAACTTCTCCCGGAGACACACGTACTATCGGATCAATATATTTTGAGAATACATAGCTATGTTCTCCTGGTTGCTCAATCATTTTAATACTTTTAAGTGTTTTTCCCATAGGTATATCACCTTTCTATAATAAATTTTAAACTGCTAAATATTGTTTTAAGACACTATAATCTTTAATATCGTCACCAACAATTTCTCCAACCACCTGCCCTTTATCCATCGCATAACAACGCTGTGACATCTGTTGAATCAAACCAATATGTTGTTCTACAAAAAGAACTGTTATTCCAATATCCTTGTTAATCTGCCGAACAATATCACTTATATGACTTACTAGGTTTGGCTGAATCCCTTCTGTAGGCTCATCTAACACAAGTAGATCAGGGTTACCAACAAGAGCCCTACTAACTGCTAATGCGGCTTGTTCACCACCACTAAGTGTCCCTGCCTTTTGCTTTCTTCTATCTTTTAACTTAGGAAAATATTCATACACTAAGTTTAAATCGTTGTTCTTTCTGTCCTTATTAATAGATCCACCCATTAATAGATTTTCTTCTACAGTCAATGTAGGAAATGTACCATGACCTTGAGGTACATAACCTATACCGAACCACGCCCTCTCGTAGGCCTTTAATTTTGTGATATTTTTCTCTTTAAATGTTATTTCACCATTAGTACTCGGAATAAGACCCATTAAAGTTTTAACGAATGTACTCTTTCCAATTCCGTTTCGACCGATAATCGAGACAATCTCGCCTTCTTGAACTTCTATATTCAAATCCCTTACGACGATAACCTTGTCATATCCGGATTGTAATCCCTGAACCTTTAACATGCTAATCCCCCTTTCCAATTTCAGCCATTTCCTAAATAAATTTGAACAACTTCTTCATTTGATTCAATTTCAGAAATTGTTCCTTCTGCAAATTTCTGCCCGAAGTGTAATACAGTTACCTTCTGGGCTATTTGCCTTACAAAATCCATATCGTGATCAATAAATAAAATAGTGATTCCTTCTTTATTTAGCTTTCTGACTAATTGCGCAGTAAATTCTGTTTCTTCTGGCCCCATCCCAGCAGCAGGTTCATCGAGTAGCAATAACCTTGGTTTACACGCTAGTGACATTGCTATTTCAAGCCATTGCTGTTGACCGTGGGAGAGATTATTCACAATTTCATTTTTCAAATGACGGACATCCATTAGATCTAGTAATTTAGTAATCTCTTCATCCATTTTTGCTAGTTTTGTATGTTTTTGTGTAGCGATTCGCATATTGTCATACACACTAAGTTCACCAAACACACCTGGAATTTGCATTTTAATACTTAACCCCATATCTGCTCTTTCCCAGTTTTTCTTCTTTGTAATATCTTTCCCTTCAAAATAGACACTACCAACACTCGGTTCATAAACACCCATAATCATTTTGAAAATGGTACTCTTCCCAGCACCATTTGGACCAATAAGACAGTGTAACTCCCCTTCTCTTATGGATAGGTCAACGCCATCCACAGCCCTAATCCCGCCAAAGTATTTCCCTAAATTTTTTAACTCTAAGATGCTTTTTACGCTTACTTTATTCGCACTTCTAGTTAATACTGTGTCCATGGACTTTCTCCTTTTCTTTCAGTTTTATAGTAGGCTTTTTTCTTATTCTAGAGAATACTAACTGATCAATCCATTTAAAGAGTGCTACTACAATCCCTTCCGGAACAAAGAGAATAACTAATACCAACCCTAAACCTAAAATGACTAGAGCATATTCACTACCACTAGCAGATAAACTTTGGGAGAACCAATAATAAGCAATGGTGAATATGACAGACGCAGTAATATTTTTTCTTCCAGCAGCTGCAACCAAGACAACCGGTAAAGTAGCGGCTGTCAACCCGAACGAAGAAGGTGTTATATAACTACCCCATGTTGCATATAAAATACCGCTTAGAGATGCAAGACCTCCACCTATCGCAAAAATAGTGGTTTGATATTTGGGAACATTATATCCAAAAAGCTTTGTTCGTTCACGATTTTCTCTAATTGCTATTGCTGTATATCCAAATTTTGAAATGCCTAAATATCTTAGACCTACATAAACAACAAGTAAGATAAAAAGAATAAAGTAGTAGAAATTAATTCCTGTTAACATAAAGGAACCAAAGGAAATGGTTGGTATCCCATCTATTCCATTAAAACCACCAAGACCAATTTCTCCAATCTTCCACTCTGAACCAGCTGTTTGCCCCATAAAAGTTTCGAGAACAACGGTTAGACAGAGAGTAATCAGACCAACAAATACATCATTAACACCACCATAGAACATAAAATACCCTAACACCCATGCTATTGCGGCTCCTACTAAAACCCCAACAATTAAACCAACTGGTGTGAAAGCAGAAATCCCTATGTTCATCGTTAATATGGCATAAAAATAACCACCAATACCAAAAAATGCAGCTTGTCCAAAACTAAAAATACCGCAAAATCCCCAAATCAATGCAAGACTCATCGAAAGGAAAACCATGGATAAAAAATAAGATAGATTTAAAACTTGATATGACGATACAAATAGCGGATAAACAAACAACCCTATAAACATGACGATCCCTACAATGTTCTCTGTATTTAATTTAATTTTAGAAGTATTCATATTAAGCATCACGTCCACGCATTAATTTTTTTTCTACCAAACCTGAGAAACCTAATGGAATTAATCGAATAACAATGATAGCCACAATCAATAATCCTAAACGACCATAAAAAGTTCCCCAAATCATATTTAAAGCACTATTGACAAAACCTAATACCCCTCCAGATAAGAAGGTTCCAATTAATGGATTTGACCCACCTACAATTACTGTTACAAAGCTTTGCATGAGAAAACTATTCCCAAAACTTGGAGAAACAGCCATGGTTGGAGCATAAAGTCCACCTGTTAGCCCAGCAAATGCTGCACCTAGCATAAAAGTCAATGAGTACACTTTGTTTGTATTGACTCCTAAACTTCTTGCAATTTCTTGGCTTTGCATGGTTGCTCTTGATTGTAATCCGAATTTGGTATGCATAAACACCCAATATATTACACCTAAGACAGCAATAGCGATTACGAATAGTAAGATACGGTATACCGAATAATTTTCCCCTCCAATAGACAAAGAGCCTAACGGCGTCCCTACACCCTGAATAGATGGGCCAAAGATAATTAACATTCCTTGTGCCATAATCATACTAATCCCCCACGTTGCAACTACTGAGTCTAGTGTTCTTCCATACAATTTAGAAATGATTAATCGGTCAATTATAAATCCATAGATTCCAACGAGTAAGGCACTCAGTGCAATCGATATAAATAAAGGAATCCCAGCCATTGTTGCAAGTGTTGTTATATAAGCGCCTAACATAATGAATTCTCCATGGGCTAAATTAATGATACCCATCATTCCAAAAATGACAGCAAGCCCAATCGCTGCTAGGATTAAAAAAGCAAAGTTATCCATATATTGATAAATGAATCCAAAAATGCTCATAGCTGCACTCCTTTCAAAAGATTATTTTTTATTTTTGTAGGAAATAAGGTTGAAAGAAGAAGATGAAATAGCAATAGTCACCTTCTTCTTTCAACTGATTAATCTATTGGTGTATATTGACTAAAGTCATCCTTTTCTGCTAGGTTTACACCTTTTTCAGTTGAAAGCCAATATGGCTCCACTGCTTCCCACTTTCTAGGGAATGTAATGTTATGTTCTTTGTCACTATAAGCAAGATAGACATCTCTAATAGCATGGTGTGTAGCCGGATCTATGGTTACGGGACCAGCTGGACCATCATAAGTAATACCACTTTCAAGCGCTTCAATGACAGCATCCGTTTCCGTTGTACCTGCTTGTTCTACTGCCTTAGCCCAAAGCTTAACACCACTGTATTGCGCCTCAGCTTCCATACCTACATATTCATCATCAGGAAATTTCTCATAGAATTTATCGACAAATTCCTTAGCAGTTTCATTTTCACTAGCTAATTCTTCCATGAAAGTAGCTGTGACGTACATGTTAGCTAATGCAGGTGCCTCGTAACGTAAATGTTCATACCCTTGAACCATATTTACTGTTGTTGCCATCGGAATGTCAGTATTTCCTTCTAATGCCCATTGGCCATAGAAAGAAGACTGTTCTTGACCAACAAGTAATGTAACTAAAACATCTGGTTTAGCTTCGTTAATTCGACTTATGGTACTACCAAACTGTGATTCACCTAGAGGAATAAATTCTTCATTAACGATTTCTCCTCCTCGTTCTTCTACAATGGTACGGAACCAGTCAGCTGAAATTTGTCCAAAGTTATAGTCAGCTGAAATGGTATAAAAACGTGATCCATATTCCTCCATCATCGCTTCAACCAAAGTTTCGATTTGGTGTTCTGGAATTGCGCCAGTTGCGAATGTGTATTTACTTGCAACTCCACCTTCATATTGGTTGTTATAAAAATAAAGCATCTCATTTTTTTCCATAATTGGACGAATTGCTTCACGTGAAGCACTTGAGTATGCACCCATTATGGCATCGACTTTATCATCTAAAATTAACTTTCTAGCCATCTCCTGATAGCGAGTATTATCAGATTGAGTATCAGGTGCTATAATTTCGACTTCTTTTCCTAACAATCCACCATTTTCATTGATTTCCTCTACTGCAAGTTGTGTACCATGTAACTTTTGAACACCTACAAGTGAAAAGTCTCCCGATACATCTTCAAGAACTCCTAGCTTAATTTTTTCTTCGGATCCATCGCTAGCGGAAGAACCAGAAGAACATGCTGCAAGAAATAATGATAGTAGCAAAGTTAAAACCAAGAAAATATTACTATTTTTTAATTGATTCAAATGAATAGCCCCCTATAAATTTTATATTTTTTTAATTCCAATACTGGTCAGTTGGTTGGTTGGATGATTGGTCTGACCAAGTACTCCAAAAATAAAAGACCACCTCTTATTTCATCCCTCCATCCAATTATGGAATTACCTTAAGTACAAGCTATCATAGCAATCACACGTTTTCTTTCCTTTTGAGAGATTATCTGACAAATTTTTTCAAAATTTAAAAAAATTTAAAACCGCTTTATATAACCGCTATCAGTAATGATAGCGGTTATATTTATTTAATAAAAATTTTGAAATTATATATACTTTAATAGGGGTTTTTGGATTGTTTTCATAATTAAAAGTTCATACAATCTTTAAAATATGAAAAGGGATTATTTTTCTTTTTAAGCAAAAAAGCGAGGCCACTGACCTCGCTTTTTTGGATAGGATGTATCACTTTAATCCCGAACTAAATAATGGAGCATTTAATCTCTAAACCATCCTGTTTGCTACTCATTATTTTATTATTTTCAGCACATGATGTAAGTGGTTTTCCATTTCACTGTAGGCAGCCATAGGATCCTGATTACATACTTGACAGGGGTATGCTCACGCCCCTATATCTAATTACCTTTTTAACAGCAACTGATAGAGGAGATAAACGAGCTTGGAATTTGAAACAAGTTCGTTTATTTTTTGCCTTTTAATAACAACGGTTAACCTTTTCTCACGGGCGGTGACAGCACCGTTCATTTATAACTAGTGCACGATTGCCTATCGCACAAAAGGAGAATGCATCAATAACATTCTCCTTCTAATATTAACTAATTAACCTTTCTAGTTTCTGTTGTAGATAAATCTGAGGTATTTTTAGGTTTTGCAAGACTAATAGCTACAGTTATAACTAAAGACACTAATGCTCCAGTAGGTCCGGATAAGAATGGAGAAGGTAATTCAACCAAATTCATGGATGGACTTAACAAGGCTGCAACTATAAATCCTCCTATCATACCTACAAAAGCACCTTGTGCTGTTGTCTTTTTCCACCATAATTCTAATAATAATGGACTTAGAAAAGCACCAATAATAAGTGATTGTGCAAGTGCCATGACGAGGAAAATTAATTCTGGTGGTCTTAATGTAATAATAACAGTTAATATTCCAATACTAATTACGATCCATCTTGTAGCCTTTACAGATTTATCTTTAGGCAATTCCTTTTTGAAAATGATAGGATATAAATCACTAGTAATGGCTGAAGCAGCTGTAAGTAGTTGAGCATCAGTAGTAGACATTGCAGCGGCTATGACTGTTGCAACAAATAATCCAATCATAATCTTAGGAAACAACTGTTCTACCACTAAGAAAAAACCCATATCAGGATTAGAAATTTCAGGAACATTAGCAATTAAATATATACCAACAAAAACAGTTGCTAAATAAAATATGGAGAGATAGGTGATTGCTGAAGCTGATGTTTTGACAGCTGTTTTTTCATCTCTTGCTGCACTATAACGCATAACAACATGAGGAGAACAAATAACCCCTAATGCAAGTAATAAGCCAAAACTTAAGCTAAAGAGTGGACCAGGGCCTCCCCAAATATTTAGTGAGATTGGATTATTCGATATGGAGGACGAGACTGTTTGACTCCAATCATAAGAAAAGATTACAACTAGCCCTACTAATACCATAGTAGAAGTCATCATAAGATTCTGCCAAAAGCTAGTCGCAATCGATGCATAAGAACCGCCAAGAGCTACATATGCAATAAATACCAAACCTATAACTGTCACCGCTAGTTCATAATTTATACCTAGAACATATTGAATAGCAAATGCTCCACCCTGTATTTGGGCGATCATATAAACAAACATGGTTACAACAGTAACAAGTGCTGCGACCACTCTTACCTTTTTATTGAATCTATTTTCAAAAAACTGAGGAAAAGTTAAAATTTCAGATTTTCTAATTTGAGGAGATACGAATACCATTGCGATGATAAATCCTAATAATAGTCCAAGATTCCCCCATAAAGCTGGGGCAATTCCAGATGCAAACATCAAACCAAGTATGCCTAAAAATCCACTTGTACTTGTATACGTGGATGCAAGAGCACCACCACCTAGCCATGCTGAAATAGATCGGTTAGCTACTAAAAAACCTTCTTCTCCCGTTCCAGCTTTTTTACGATAGTAATAACCAATGAAGATCATGATAGCTAAATAAATAATTACCATTGTTAAAATCATACGTTTACCCCTTCCCCATTATTAAAATTTAAATATTTTCTTAGAAATAAAGATTGCTAGAATCGCTACCGTTGGCTGTAAAAGCCATAACAAAAACAATGCAATTGGTAAACTCATAATCTGTAGATTAGAATTAGACAATAGACTATAAATTATTATTGAACATAGAATGAAAACCATAATCATTATAAGAGCTAATCCATATTTTGGTTTTTCCATTACATTCAACTCCCATCCCTTATAAATTGAAAGTACAATCACTTTTTTTGTATGACAGCATCCGTTCCAGACACTGTCATACACAATAGACTACTTCAAATAATCAGGTAGTTTTTCAGGCGCATTATAAATATCGTTATCTATAAATTCTTTAATTGATTCAAATGGGTCTCTTGCTTTTCTTGTTCTTGGCGATTCATTATTAAATTGATTACCTTTATAGATATCATTAGCATATATTTTTCTATATATATCATTTCTGAGAAGTGTTGGGAAGTTCCTGCTTGGATCGGTACGCCTTCTTCTAAGTTCTTCTAGATTTATAACCGAACTAATAATCCCTTCGCCTGCATGATCATCGTAAGCGGTTACAACTCCGTTATAGTTAACGATCATTGATTTTCCTGGAGCAAAGTTTTTAGGACGTAATCCTCCTGTTACTCCTCCCCAAGAAGCACCTATCAAATAACTTACATTCTCCCAAGCCCTCATTTTATTCATGGATTGCCATATATTCTGCGGTTCTGACATTTGTGGGTCTGTTAATAATGGATGTAAAATAACCTCAGCCCCTTGTACACCTAAGGCTCTAGCAGTCTCAGGAAAATGACCATCCATACAAGTAATCGTACCAATTTTTCCGATTTCTGTATCAGTTACAGGAAAAAATGTAGATAAATCATCTCCATACATCTCAACATATTTATCATAAACATCATGCGGGCTTACAGCTAACTCATAGTGTGTAGCCACAGTAATCTTGCGGTACTTATGGATAATTTCTCCCTTCGGATCCATGACAAAGTGAGTATTAAAAAAATAACCATCATCAATCCAATCTGGATCCCTTTCCAAAATACAGCCAGCGATATAAACCTTGTGTTCTCTTGCCTTATCCGCAAGTAAACACATTTCTTCCCCTTCAAAATCAATCAACACTTCGTTGACATAGTGATCATAAGACCAATGACCTTCATGTCCTTGAATAAAAAATTCTGGAAAAGATATTAGCTTAATAGGTGCCCAATCACCTTCAAAACCTTCTTTTGCACTGGGCTGCACTTGTGGTGCAGCATCAATTAACTCTAAACATCTTTTTAAGTTTTTCATAATATCATTTCGTTTTTCCACTAACTTAATTTGTGGTTGAATAGCCACTGCTGTATATAGATCATATACCATTCCCATTCCTCCTTTTCGATTATCGGAATTACTTTCCTATAATTGGATTACATTTATCTTAAATCACAATTATTCTAGCTGTCAATACTTAATATTCTGAAAATAATAAAAATTTGTTAATTATTTTCAATTCATGTACAATACTAATAAAGTTTGCTGTATGGTTTGTACATTAAATTTTTACGAAAATGAGGTATTCTTATGAGTTCTAAAAGTTCCGGTTCTTTGGTTGCAGAGCGCACCCTGCAAGTAATTCTTCTGTTTCAAAACAATAGAAAGCTGAAACTTACTCTTTCTGAAATTGCTAATTCCTTAGAAATAAGTAGTGCAGCTGCACACCGTATTGTGTCCACACTTTGGGAAAAAGGGTTTTTATTAAGAGATGAATCCAAACGCTATATGCTAGGCACTATTTTCATTAAATTAGCTCAAATGGTAGAACCTAATCTCAGAAGTATAGCTATGCCCATTATGAAAGAGCTGTCTGAACAAACACAGGAATCTATATATCTAAGTATTTCACATAATCCAAACTATTATGTCTTTGTTGATGGTGTAGAGAGTCCCCACCCTTTGAAGTGGTCTGTTGAATTCGGAAATCCATCATCAACGTATGCTGGTGCCGGGGGGAAAACACATCTAGCATTTCATGAGAAAGATAAGTGGTTGACCGTCATAAATCAAAACAAACTTAAGAGTTATACCAGAAATACAATAACCGATAAGGATAAATTGATAAATGAGTTAGAGAGAATTCGCGAGGAAGGATATGCAATAAGCTACAGTGAGCGGTATGATGGTGTAGTAGCAATATCCGTCCCAATACATAACTTTACACAACAATCAACCACTGCACTTAGTATTTTTATACCTGAATATAGATTTAAAGAAGAAAGTCTAGATAAGTATATTTTTGAACTGAAGAAAAGTGCTGAAGAGATAAGTTCTAAACTGTAGTAAAATCACAATAAAAACGTTGCAAATCAAGTGTCAAACGCCCACACCTATGGATTAGATGTGGGCATTTTCGTTTTATTTAGTTATATTACACACAATATCTTAATAGTCATCGTATTGCAATAACTAAGGATACGGTGAATTATCATTAAAATAGCTGGTCATTCAGTGGAACGGTATCAAAAAGTTACTCCACTCCCTAGCAAGCCATCTCCCTTACTTAAAAAAGCTTTCAAACTGTAAAAGTTGCACCTACACAAAAATCTTCCTTCGACAAAATTCAGGTTGTGACAGGCACCTATTATTAAATTTTGTAACAGGATGATTACGGCCACGTGATTTTACCACCCTTGCCATGTTTTTTACCAGACTTCGCCATGAAATTTACCACACAACGCCAACACACTTACCAATCATCATAAAAGCCCTACAGTTTACTAGTTTTATAA
>NZ_SZNM01000029.1 GCF_005870085.1 Aquibacillus sediminis
CACCTCTAGATGAGACTTCCCATCATTTTAAATGAGTAAGATCCCTCAGAGACGATGAGGTTGATAGGTCCGAGGTGGAAGCGTGGTGACACGTGCAGCTGACGGATACTAATAGATCGAGGACTTATCTATATTTGAGTTTTAAATGTTTGTTTGTCTTGAGACTTTCTTATCTAGTTTTGAAGGTACATATCTAACTAAATACACCATTGTTTAGTGGCAATAGCGAAGAGGTCACACCTGTTCCCATGCCGAACACAGAAGTTAAGCTCTTCAGCGCCGATGGTAGTTGGGGCTTTGCCCCTGCGAGAGTAGGACGCCGCTAAGCAACCATATTTAATCGCTCCACAGTACCTTAACGGTAGAGCAATCGACATTTAGTCGGTATGTTGTAGATTTGTTGTCTACCTGTGGAGTTATTAATTTGTCAAATTTTAATTGGCCCGTTGGTCAAGTGGTTAAGACACCGCCCTTTCACGGCGGTAACACGGGTTCGAATCCCGTACGGGTCACCAAAGTTTTTTCACATAGATGAAAATAACTTACATTATGACGGAGGATTAGCTCAGCTGGGAGAGCACTTGCCTTACAAGCAAGGGGTCGCAGGTTCGAGCCCTGCATCCTCCACCATTAAAATCATAGTTTAGCCGTTGTTAAAATAAACTTAAATACATTAAGGATATTTAACTAACGTTAAAAAATTAGGTCCGGTAGTTCAGTTGGTTAGAATGCCTGCCTGTCACGCAGGAGGTCGCGGGTTCGAGTCCCGTCCGGACCGCCATATAATCTATTGATTTAACTTCTTGCTCAGTTAAAATAATAATGTAAATATTTTATTAGCCGGCCTAGCTCAACTGGTAGAGCAACTGACTTGTAATCAGTAGGTTGGGGGTTCAAGTCCTCTGGCCGGCACCACTTTTTTATTAGTATATGAATGAGACAATTTAATTACGAGCCATTAGCTCAGTTGGTAGAGAAACCGTAAACCTCATGGAATAACATCAGTGTAGGTTTTGCGAGGAGCGTAAACATCGATGAGTATGCTTGCAACGTGACGAGCACAAACAGAATAAGCTTCATTGTATTACTAGTATTTATACTTAATAACATGGAAAAGCTAAATTAAAATTTATTACGAGCCATTAGCTCAGTTGGTAGAGCATCTGACTTTTAATCAGAGGGTCGGAGGTTCGAATCCTCCATGGCTCATCAAGGATGTTATGGTTATGGATTCTCACCTACGGTTTCCCTTGTTTCGTTTAAATTTAGTGGTAACAAGGACTAGCCTACGGCGTCGGAATCCTCCATGGCTCATCACTTAAGCGGGTGTGGCGGAATTGGCAGACGCGCTAGACTTAGGATCTAGTGTCTTCGGACGTGGGGGTTCAACTCCCTCCACCCGCACCATATACATGCGAAAGTAGTTCAGTGGTAGAACACCACCTTGCCAAGGTGGGGGTCGCGGGTTCGAATCCCGTCTTTCGCTCTTGCTTTGGCGGTATAGCCAAGTGGTAAGGCAGAGGTCTGCAAAACCTTTATCACCGGTTCAAATCCGGTTACCGCCTCTCCACATATTAGACACTTAAGTGCCGGGGTGGTGGAATTGGCAGACACACAGGACTTAAAATCCTGCGATAGGTGACTATCGTGCCGGTTCAAGTCCGGCCCTCGGCACCATAATAAAGCGCCCGTAGCTCAATTGGATAGAGCGTTTGACTACGGATCAAGAGGTTAGGGGTTCGACTCCTCTCGGGCGCGCCAATAGTAAAGTAACTCAGTTCGATAGAGTAACGAGGGGCCTTAGCTCAGCTGGGAGAGCGCCTGCTTTGCACGCAGGAGGTCAGCGGTTCGATCCCGCTAGGCTCCATTTTTAAAATATGGCGGTGTAGCTCAGCTGGCGAGAGCGTACGGTTCATACCCGTGAGGTCGGGGGTTCGATCCCCTCTGCCGCTATTATAAAATAGATCTTTCACAAGGTTGATACTATCTAATAGATTTAACCTAAAAGATCATACGGAGGAGTACCCAAGTCTGGCTGAAGGGAGCGGTCTTGAAAACCGCCAGGGGCTTCACGGCTCGCGGGGGTTCGAATCCCTCCTCCTCCGCCATTAAAATTCTATTAATATCTTATTCTATATAGAGTGAGCAACTTAATAAACCCTCTTGACTTAAACATCACACTATAAACGGCTCGGTAGCTCAGTCGGTAGAGAAACCGTAAACAACCTTGAGTAAACATCAAAGTAGGTTTTGCGAGGAGCGTAAACATCGTCGAAAAAGCATGCAACGTGACGAGCACAGAGCATCAATGAAATAACATCGAAACAAGATAAAGAGCGAGCTTTAATACATAAACATTACACAATACATGGCTCGGTAGCTCAGTCGGTAGAGAAACCGTAAACAACCTTGAGTAAACATCAAAGTAGGTTTTGCGAGGAGCGTAAACATCGACGAAAAAGCATGCAACGTGACGAGCACAGAGCATCAATGAAATAACATCGAAACAAGATAAAGAGCGAGCTTTAATACATAAACATTACACAACACATGGCTCGGTAGCTCAGTCGGTAGAGCAACGGACTGAAAATCCGTGTGTCGGCGGTTCGATTCCGTCCCGAGCCACCACTTAAACATAGTGGAGGGATAGCGAAGTTGGCCAAACGCGGCGGACTGTAAATCCGCTCCCATCGGGTTCGTAGGTTCGAGTCCTACTCCCTCCACCATTAGTATTATTTTATGCCACAATGGCGGTTGTGGCGAAGTGGTTAACGCACCGGATTGTGGTTCCGGCATACGTGGGTTCGATCCCCATCAACCGCCCCATTTTAATAGTTTACTATACGGGTGTAGTTTAGGATGTTAGTCTACATATACTCGTTACTTTATTATATAATGGGCCTGTAGCTCAGTTGGTTAGAGCGCACGCCTGATAAGCGTGAGGTCGGTGGTTCAAGTCCACTCAGGCCCATCATATTCCCCCCCTTATATAATCCCATCTAATTAATTATTCTATAAAAAAATACATACATTTAATTCATCTTGGACAGACTATTGAAGTGCATTAGTTAAGATTAATCCACAGTAGCTCAGTGGTAGAGCAATCGGCTGTTAACCGATCGGTCGTAGGTTCGAATCCTACCTGTGGAGCCATTGGAGAAGTACTCAAGTGGCTGAAGAGGCGCCCCTGCTAAGGGTGTAGGTCGTGTAAACGGCGCGAGGGTTCAAATCCCTCCTTCTCCGCCATTTTATTGGGCTATAGCCAAGCGGTAAGGCAACGGTTTTTGGTACCGTCATGCGCTGGTTCGAATCCAGCTAGCCCAGCCATATACCTATTACATATAAAATCCCTTATGAAGGGATTTTTTTAGTACTATTAGTAAAATGAGCACATAAACTTCGGCGTAACATTGACATGGCTCTACTGGCTCTACATTATGAATCAAGGTATTTAGTGGAAAGAGAAACAGGACAAAGGTAGGAGGCGGCCCCTCATTCCTCTAATTATTACAAGCGATCGGACATCCATTCCTCTTGGTATGTCCGTTGGCAAAAGTTGGACCTATGAAGATAACACCAAAACTTTTACAATCCGACAGATGGGTGAATTTACCTTGCTATTACGTTTTATCAGCATCTAATTCTGGCTCTTTGTGCCTCGTTAAACCTTTTTCATACCCACAGAAGAGTTGTGTTAAAGCCAACTCATTATCTACGGTATTATTTTCTTCTATCTTTCCCTAAAATTCCTTTAATTTCGACAATTTTTCAGTTACAATAGTAGATATTTTCATTAAAGACAAGGAAGGAGATACCCTATTATGCATCGAGAAAAATGGGCATCAAAGATCGGATTCATGCTGGCAGCAATGGGGTCTGCTGTTGGGTTAGGAAATATATGGCGTTTCTCCTATGTAGCTGGAGAGAATGGCGGGGGCGCTTTTTTAATTCTGTATCTAGCGTGTATATTAATCATAGGTATTCCACTATTACTAACAGAAGTCAGTATCGGAAGACAGGCGCAAAGTGATGTGGTTGGTTCTTATCAAAAGTTAGCACCGAAAAAGCCATGGTATTTAGTTGGGTATTTAGGTGTTGCTAGTGCCTTTTTAATTTTAGGTTTTTATAGTGTTATTTCTGGTTGGTCCTTATATTATTTTTGGAATTATTTGGCTGGGCAGTTAGCTGTAGAACCTGCAAGTGGCTATCAAGCAGCTTTTGGCTCGTTTATCACAAATCCATTTCAGCCAATTTTTTGGCATGGCTTGTTTATGGTAATGGTCATTTTTATTGTTTTATCAGGTATTAAAAAGGGTATTGAAATGGCAAATAAAGTATTTATGCCGACTCTTGCAATCATTTTAATTTTATTAGCAATTTATAGTGTTTCATTAGATGGAGCTGTAGAAGGGTTGAAGTTCCTATTCCAGCCTGACTGGTCCGTCTTACAGGATCCGTCCGTTTATATTGCTGCATTAGGACAAGCGTTTTTCTCCTTAAGTTTAGGTGTGGGAACAATGCTAACGTATGGGAGTTATTTATCCAAACAGCATCGCTTGCCAGGTGCAACGGTTGGTATTGGGATTATGGATACGTTATTTGCGATTATTTCGGGGATTGTTATTTTTCCAGCCGTATTTGCGTTTCAGATTCAGCCCGACGCTGGCCCGGATTTAGTGTTTATTACTTTGCCAGAAATATTTAATCAAATGCCATTTGGTTCTGTTGTTGGTATTCTATTTTTCTTATCGCTAACCTTAGCGGCCATCTCGTCATCAATATCGATTCTGGAAGTTCCAGTTGCTTACTTTATTCGTGCAATGAAGTGGAGTCGTAAGCAGGCATCGATAGTGACTGGGTTGATTATGTTTGGTTTAGGCGTATTATCCTCATTAGGAATGGGTGTGCTCTCAGGTGTTACACCGATTGGCGACAATAATATTATGGATTCAATGGACTTCATTGCCTCGAACATTTTCTTACCAATTGGTGGGTTGACCATGGCCCTCTTCTTTGGTTGGTATATCAATAAGAAGGAAGTGTTTGCAGCAACAGACCTTACGAATTCTAGATTGAGACATGTTTGGTATACGCTTGTTCGTTACCTTGCACCAATCGGAATTATTGTTATTTTCTTGAATGCGATTGGTGTGCTGTAACTTGCTCCTTCGTGGTATGATAACAGTAATGAAGAAAGTTTATGGAAGGAGGGAACAGCTTGGCTATCACCAATGAATCCATAATCAATAAGATGCTTCACGAGTTAGAAAATGCCAAGGCCAAAAAAGATAGAGATGATGCTGTTCGCGAACATATACGTGCAGTTCGGTCATTGTGTGATTTAATTTTGGATCAATCAAGTGATGTTACATCGAAGCAACCAACTGCTAGCAATGAGCAAGAACTAAAAGCGATGATGGGAAGTTTGGAATTTCCGCAAGCATCACCAAAGCAAACCAGCATACAAAAGCAATCAACGATCGATCATGGAGAGGCGAACGGTAAATCATTATTTGATTTTTAATGAGAGGGGAAACGTATGATGAAACTCTTTCTTTTATTAGCGGTTATTAATGGATTTTTAGCAGTAGCTTTAGGTGCATTTGGTGCCCACGGATTAGAAGGGAAACTATCGGAAAAGGCAATTAAAACATGGGAAAAAGCGGTCACGTATCAAATGTTTCATACCGGTGCACTAGCTGTCACAGGGTTATTAATGAGCAAGTTCCAAGGTGGGGCATTTACAACAGCAGGTTGGTTTTTCTTAGCTGGTATTGTTATTTTCTCTGGTAGCCTTTATATCTACGCCCCAACAGGTATAAAAGCGTTCGCCATGACCACCCCAATTGGTGGCTTTGCCTTTTTAATCGGCTGGGTGTTACTAGGATATGCGATTGTTAAATTTGTTTAAAAGTACAAATAACAAGTAAAAATAATGATCACAAAAGCGCGTAGTATTTGTTGTGCAAATAGAAAGGTATGTCGTTTTTTTAATTCAACGATTCCTTCAAAAGCAAAGCTCAAGGCTAAGGTGAAACAGGTGAGTAATGCAAGTGTCCGATTTGCATTAATCAGTGCCATTGTGCCGATTAATACGGTGAGTGCCATCATCAAAAGTTGTAACTGAACAAATTGTTTGTATGGGTGCTTCATCCTAAACCTCCTTATAAAAAAAGATAAAGAGACCCTTGCAGCATGTTCGAGTATGCTGCAAGGGTTTTTTATTTAACTAGTTTGGTACACTTATCGGGCTGGATAGTTTACTGTTTGATTACCTGCTGCAAATGGATACTCATAGTTAAGTTCCTCATCAAAAGTTACATAATCTAGATAAATCATTAGAAGTAAATAACGTCTACCTGTCTCTGGATCACTAAGAATAATGTGGTCTCTTCCTGCAGCCTCGATGACCCCTTTAAATATTTGGGCATTCCAACGGTCGTTGTTTTCAAATGTCATATAAACGGTAGCTATTTTCCCTTTATTTAAGCGTAAAATATTCTCAATATAGCTTTCTTCTACTGGTAACATACCAGGAACATCACTTGTTGGTTGTTGTTGTTGTTGTGGAGGTGTTGGTATTTGACCTCCAGCTGGCGGCATTTGCGGCATTGGTTGTTGTTGAGGTGCTTGTGGCATTTGTCCGGCATAAGGATAACCCGAAGGTGCTTGTTGTGGGTACACAGGCATTTGCCCATACCCTGTTTGTGGTTGGAATCCAGCTCCCATTTGTCCTGGCATTCCTTGTGGTATTTGTGCTCCTGGTGCTCCTTGCGCTCCTGGTGCCCCTTGTGGCATGCCTGCCCCTTGTTGTGCGGGTTGGTTTGCACCGTTATTGTTTGAATAAGATCCCTCTTGTTGTTGACGAAGTTCTTCGTTGCTCATGTAAGAAACCTCTCCCTTCCTTAAAATAAATTAATTGATAATAGAGCATAGTATGGATGATAACAGCATTCCTAGCAGTAGGATTACTGTTGATCACTGTAATAAGAAAGTGGGCTATAGATCATAGTTGCCTGGCAAGCCACGTCCGGCCCAACGGCCATCGATTACCAGGATGATAAAACCAATCTATGTTTGATCCCAAATTCCTGTGACACATATCCAAAAAATTTTTATCCCGATGCAACCGTCGTAAGCTCCCCACTTCAAAACATCAAATGAGACGAAGATGTTAAGTGAGAGTTAACTTTTGCTAACACTACAATTGGTTTAAGGGCTACGTGTCTCCCCTTGGTACTGACACGCAGTGAGTAAGAACAATAACCTCCCACTAAGTGAAGATCTATTTATCTAAACACTCGTGGACACTCAGATTCCAAAGGATTATAGAAGCAATGAGATTTATAGCGTCCTGCATTCCATTGGTCAAACCACTGAGCAGGACAACTCCCTTCTGGTTTAAAAAACCACAAGGAATGACTCGCTGGATGATATTTTTCACCTTTAATCACTTTACGAGCTAAATCAATATCCTTTTGTCTAGCACGTTGGAAGAAATAACCTTTTTGTGTTGCTTCAAAACCACCAGGGCTTTGGAAAACCATGTCGCGTAAACTTGTTAGATCAGTAAAGTCAGAGCAATCGGAAATCACCCGATTCACACCGGTGTTACCAACCATTAACATACCAAGTTGACCATCCCCCTCTGCCTCTGCTCGCATTAGCCGGGCAAGTAATTTTACATCTTCCTCTGTGTGTTGCACGACAGCCATGTTGTCACCTCTCTCCAAAAGAAGGCGGATCGGTGAATAGGTGCGACAAGTGCACATACTCTAATACATATGCCTATGCAGAAATGATTTAAACGATGATAAAAATTGAATGATTTTCTGCAATTACTTTCTCAATGTGCCCAAAGTAAGTATATGGTGGAACATGAAAAGATGTTCATAAGTAAGTGACTTTTTTAAAAAATTCACAGAGGAAAGGTAGGAGGGCGGTCTAAAAAACGTTATACAAACGATTGAGCATGTTCCATTGTGTAAAAGTTTGTAACATAACTTAAATTTGTTCGTCTAATTAGTAAATAGATTTTCGCATTATTTAGTTAAGATAAAGAAAGGAGCATGTTAAATGTATAAACTAGTATTAGGGAGTTTACTCACCCTTACCCTAGCTGCTTGTGGGACAACAGGTGCAGAGGAACCAGGAGAAAAACAGGCAGGAGAGGAACAAGTTGAGGAAAACACCGTCAGTATGGAGAACGTCGAACTATCTACGGATGCATTAATCGAGGGGGATCAAGCGAAATTTGTATTGGAATTGGAGAATACAAACGAGGAGGATGTGGACCTTTTAATGCCAAGCGGTAAGAAATATGAAATTGTAGTAACAAATGATGAGGGGGAAGAAGTGTATCGTTATTCAGAAGGTAAGATGTTTACACAAGCATTAGAAACCGTTACGATTCCAGCCGATGATAAAGTGGCATGGGAAGAAGAATGGGATTTACATTCCGAGGACGAACTTGTTGAAGAAGGAGAATATAACGTAGATTTTACTGTAGTTGTAAACGAATTTGACGGAGAAGAAGTAGAAGACTTTACGGACGAAACGACATTAGAAGTGTCCGATTTGAATTTTGCTTTTAAAAATGTAAATCTTGAAAAATCAGATGGCGACTATGTAGTGACAGGAGAAGCTAGAGTGTTTGAAGGGGTATTCTTATTCAGTGTGGATAGTGGCAATGAGAACATTATAGAGGAAACAGGGGTGCAAGTGGATTTTGGCGCACCTGAATGGTCAGAGTTTACAATCGACATTGCAGAAGAGGATGTACCTGAAAATGAACCAGTAACACTTTCGCTATATGAACGGAGTATGAAAGATGGTTCCAAGACAAATATGATGGAGCTGCAGCTGAATCAAGAGCCACAGGACCTATAAGGTTTTGTGGTTTTTTACGTTGTGAAAAAACAGAGAAGAAATCATGTCGATTTCTCCTCTGTAGTTGTATCGTTAATTTACTTGTAAGTAAGCAGGTACGGAATCTTTTTCTAGGATGTTCCCCACATAGAAAGCACCGAATTCACCGTAGCGCGCACTTACTTCATCAAAGCGCATTTCATAAACGAGTTTTTTAATTTGTAAGACGTCTTTCGCAAATAGCGTAACGCTCCATTCCCAGTCATCAAATCCCATTGAACCAGTAATGATTTGCTTAATTTTGCCCGCATACTTTCTACCAGTTAGACTGTGTTCATACATTAACTGTCGGCGGTCATCGAATGGAAGGGAGTACCAATTATCGTTTCCTTGTCGACGCTTGTCCATTGGGTAAAAGCAAATATGATCCCACTTTGGTAGGCGTGGTTTTAGTCGTGCTCGCACACCTGGGTTATCTTCAGGATTTTCGCCTTCTTTGGACATATATTTAGAAAGTTCGACAACAGAAACATAAGAATAAGCAGGGACAGTGTACTCAGCTAGTTTTGATTTGTTAAAGGCAAGTTCAACTTGCTCGAGTTCCTTCATTGTTGGTCGAAGGATCATTAAAATAAGATCTGCTTTTTGTCCCATAACGGAATAAACAGCGTGACTTCCTTCGCGATCTTCTTCAATTTGCTCCCAATCCGTTACCATGTTTTGAAATTCTGTGATCGCAGTTTGGCGTTCATCTTCTGAGGCCTGTTTCCAAGCTGTCCAATTTATTGTTCTTAAGTCATGTAGACAATACCAACCATCCATGGTTTCTACGGCTTCTGCCATAACGCATCTCTCCTTCATTATTCCATCTGTTTTTAATATAACATAATTGGGGAATAGTAATCATGAATCATGTTTACATGGAATGTCGTAATAGTTGTTGGTGGTCAAGGTTTATTCACAAAAACGTATCATAATTGTCAAAAAATGTAAGAAGTTGTTATTTATCCCTTTTATTCAAACACAAAAAGGCGTATTATATATAACAGGAATAATGATGGAGGGTTCATTTATGAGTAATCTATTTGATAATTTAACAGCAAAATTAAAAGAAAACGGCAGACGTATTGTCTTTCCAGAAGGATTAGATGAAAGGATCATCACAGCTGCTAGTCGTTTAGGTACAGAAGGAATTGTTGTACCTGTACTACTAGGAAATGAAGAAGAAGTGAAACAGAAGGCAAGTGAGATTGGTGTTGATGTAAGCAATACAGAAATCATTGACCCAAATAGCTATCATGCTTTTGATGAACTTGTTGCAAGTTTTGTCGAACGCCGTAAAGGAAAAGCAACAGAAGAAGATGCTCGTAAGATTTTATTAGATGAGAACTATTTTGGTACAATGCTAGTCCATACGGGTAAAGCGGATGGTCTTGTTAGTGGTGCGGTTCATTCAACAGCTGATACGGTACGCCCTGCACTACAAATCATCAAAACAAAAGAAGGCATTAAAAAGACATCGGGTGTGTTTATCATGGTTCGTGGTGATGAGAAATATGTGTTTGCTGATTGTGCCATCAACATTGCACCTGACAGCCAAGATTTAGCTGAGATTGCAGCGGCAAGTGCTGAAACAGCGAACTTATTCGACATTGATCCACGTATCGCGATGTTAAGTTTCTCAACGAAAGGTTCTGCTAAATCAGAAGAAACGGAAAAAGTTTCTGAAGCAGTTCGTATCGCAAAAGAACAACATCCTGATTTAGTGTTAGATGGGGAATTCCAATTTGATGCAGCATTTGTTCCATCTGTTGCAGAGAAAAAAGCGCCAGACTCTGTTCTTAAAGGGGATGCGAACGTATTTGTTTTCCCAGGACTGGAAGCAGGAAATATTGGATACAAAATAGCCCAACGCCTAGGTAACTTTGATGCAGTTGGCCCAATCTTACAAGGACTTAACAAACCAGTTAATGACTTATCACGCGGCTGTGATGCGGATGATGTATATAAATTGGCTATTATTACTGGTGCACAAGCACTATAAAATTTACACGAGACGAGCTTGGATCTAAAATGGATCTGAGCTCGTTTTTTATGTGCGTTCTGTTTAAGTTAAAACGTGGATATGAGAGCAGAGGAAGGAAACGTGTATATTAAAGCTAAAAAAAGCGCTAGATGTGCACGATAAAGAGAGAAACGTGTATATTAGGGCAGAAAAAAGAGCTAGATGTGCACGATAAAGAGAGAAACGTTTATATTAGGGCAGAAAAAAGCGCTAGATGTGCACGATAAAGAGAGAAACGTTTATATTAGAGCAGAAAAAAGCGTCAGATGTGCACGATAAAGAGAGAAACGTGTATATTAGAGCAGGAAAAAGAGCTAGATGTGCACGATAAAGAGAGAAACGTGTATATTAGGGCAGAAAAAAGCGCCAGATGTGCATGTTTAGGAGAGAAAACGTTTATATTAGAGCAGAAAAAAGAGCTAGATGTGCACGATAAAGAGAGAAACGTGTATATTAGAGCAGGAAAAAGAGCTAGATGTGCACGATAAAGAGAGAAACGTTTATATTAGCGCAGAAAAAAGTGCCAGATGTGCATGTTTAAGAAGGAAACGTGTAGGTTTAGGGTGGATTTTTATTCTATTATACTTGTTTCAAAAAATAGTGTGGAGAAGAGGAGGCATTAGATGTGACAGATAGATCATTTTCAATTAAACAAGTTGTTCTTCATCGTTTGAACATGCAATTAAAACAGCCGTTTACAACAAGTTTAGGTGATGTGAACTTGAAAGATTTTTATGTTGTCGAAGTCATCGACGAGGAGGGTTATCGCGGTTTTGGCGAAACAGCAGCATTCCCAACACCTTGGTACACAGAGGAGACAGTCGAGACAAACCGACATGTAATGGAAACCTCGTTAATCCCATTAGTTTTATATCAATCATTTACGCATCCCAATCAAGTTGCCCCGCTATTTGAAAAAGTACGCCGAAATAATATGGCGAAAGCGGCAGTTGAAGGGGCGATTTGGGATTTATATGCCAAACGAAAGGACATGCCGCTAGCAACTGCAATTGGTGGAGCCAAACAAAAAGTTGATGTAGGCGTTAGCATTGGCATTCAACCTTCGATCAACCGGTTGCTACATACAATTGAACGGCGAGTAGCTGAAGGGTACAAGCGTGTGAAATTAAAAATCAAACCCGGCTGGGACGTAAACGTGCTCGAACAGGTTCGTACCCGTTTTCCTGATCTACCAATTATGGTGGACGCAAATTCTGCCTACAGCTTACAAGATATCGATCATTTGAAACAGTTGGATGATTTTAATTTAATGATGATCGAACAACCCTTAGCCCATGATGATTTTTTAGAACATGCCCAACTACAAGCGAAATTACGCACACCGATTTGCTTAGATGAAAGTATACATACGTTGAATGATGTGAAAATGGCCGTTCATATAGGGAGTTGCAAGATCATTAATATAAAAGTTTCCCGGGTTGGTGGGATAACGGTGGCCAAACAAATCCATGACTATTGTGCCGCTCACAATATCCAAGTATGGTGTGGCGGAATGTTAGAGGCAGGCATTGGCCGCGCCCATAGTGTCGCGCTTTCTACGCTACCGAATTTTACCTTGCCAGGAGATACAGCGGCATCTAGCAACTATTGGGAGCGAGATATTATTGATCCTGAAGTAACAATGGAAAATGGGGAAATTACCATTCCAAATCGCGCGGGGATTGGGTATGAGGTGGATTGGAAAGCGTTGGAGATGTATCGTGTTGGAAAAAGTATTTTTAAATAACGAAATGAGGGACCACATTACTGTACAAGGTGGATCCTCATTCCGCTATTTGCTGCAAAAGAGAAGGTTTTCGAAAGGAACCGGTTCTTGGTTCCGTTAAAGGTGTGCATTAACAGTAAAAATGAATGAAAAAAAGGCAAATAGCGGAACCAGAGGCCGGTTGAATCAAGAACCACATTATCGTGCAAAACGGGTCCTCATTCCGCTATCCCCCTCAAAATCAAAACGAGATTTACCCCAACACCTTTCTATTCCGCTCCACCATTTGTTCCATTCTTTTTTCAAAAATGGCCTGTTCTTGTTCATCCAAAGGATCACGCGTTAGGTCTGTCGCTAGTTCTTCAAGGGCTTGTTCAATCCGCTCAACAACGTCTTGGACGGTGAGGGAGCGATCAAGTAGTTGCGACAAGGAAGCCATCGTTTCCGGTCGAATCGTTGGATAGTCAAACGAACCTTTTTCCCCGCGCAAACCATGTTCGTAAAAACCACGCACAAGCTCAGCGCGCTCCTCGCCATCCCCTTCGACACACAAGTAGATTTGCACGGCCGCACCGTTTTTAACACGTCGTTGCGAAATACCGGCAAACTTTTTTCCATGAATACTTAGGTCGTATTCACCAGGACAGTAAGAACCTTCTACTTCATATGCTTCAATGCCATCCGTCAAGTCACGGAAAAGATACTTGGTGAAATCCACCATCGCATCGTATCCATCGTGAATGCCCAGTTTTTTTATGTCAGGCAAAATTAATGACATATTTAATACGCCGCGATCAAGCACGACCGCAAGTCCTCCAGAATTGCGCACCGTTCCTTGGAAACCGTGCTCCTGTAAATAGGCTAAGGCATCATCGATGTAAGGCAATTTTGCATCGGGAATGCCTAACATAAGGGTGTGATCATGGACCCATAGCCTTAATGTTGGGGCAGATTCATGGTTGCCAACCGATGTTGCCAACGCATCATCAATTGCAAACGAAGCCATTGGTTGATGTTCCTCTGGTTGACTTTGATCAATATATCGAAAAAGCGTTCCACTAAAAAAATTTTTCCAATCGGTCATAATATGTACTCCTTCAGTTAATATAAGCAGTTCTATTATACCAAATAAAAACTTTTTGCTAAAAAGCATTTTTGTTAGACCGAATCTATTATATAATGACGTTAAATAGAATATTTCGCAGCAATGAAAAAGGGTTTCTAACATACTAGAGCCCTTATCATTTTGTCTAAGCAAAGTCACCCGATGATGAAAGTCTAAGATGAGAAATGCGGTGGTATGACTTTGCCTAGTATAGATTAGCATGCAGCAAGAAGTTTAATTAAATGCAGAAAGGGTAAAAAAATGTCATATAAAGACGAGCGATTAAGTGAAGAAAAAGTATTTAAAGACCCAGTACATAGGTATGTGCACGTCAATGATCAGGTGATTTGGGATTTGATTGGTGCCCCAGAGTTTCAGCGTCTGCGTCGTGTGAAACAATTAGGGACATCTTATGTGACGTTTCATGGGGCTGAACATAGCCGGTTTAATCATTCCTTAGGTGTGTATGAAATTGTTCGTCGCATTCTTAATAACTTCGAAGGCCAACCGAATTGGAATCAGGATGAGCGACTGTTATGTTTGTGTGCAGCTTTACTTCACGATCTTGGACATGGCCCGTTTTCCCATTCATTTGAGAAAGTATTTAAATTAGACCACGAAGATTTTACGAGAAAAATTATTTTAGGTGATACCCATATTAATCAAATTTTACGACGTGTTGGCGAAGCGTTTCCGCAAAAAGTAGCCGATGTCATAAACAAAACGTATGAGGATAAACTAGTGGTTAGCTTGATTTCAAGTCAAATCGATGCCGATCGTATGGATTACTTGCAACGGGATGCCTATTATACAGGGGTTAGCTATGGTCACTTTGATATGGAACGGATTTTACGTGTGATGCGTCCGCTTGAGGATCAAGTGGTCATCAAGGAGTCCGGGATGCATGCTGTCGAAGATTACATTATGAGCCGCTACCAAATGTATTGGCAAGTTTATTTTCACCCTGTGACAAGAAGTGCAGAAGTGATTTTATCGAAAATATTACACAGGGCCAAATCACTTTTTGAACAAGGCTATGCCTTCAAATTAAAGCCAACCCATTTTCTTTCCTTTTTTGCTGAAGATGTGTCCTTGCAAGAATATTTGCGGTTGGACGAGCATGTTGTGCTGTATTATTTTCAAATGTGGATCGACGAAGACGATGAGATTTTAAGTGATTTATGTGAAAGGTTTAGTAACCGGCACTTATTTAAATATATTGAATTTAATCCAAATTTACAGATGAACCAATGGATGGAGCTGTATCGCTTATTTACTGAAGCGGGCATTAATCCTGATTATTACTTAGTTGTCGATTCGTCATCCGACCTCCCATATGATTTTTACCGACCAGGAGAAGAAGAGGAGCGTTTGCCAATTCATTTGTTAATGCCAAAAACAAATGAATTGCGAGAGTTATCCAGACACTCAGACATTGTTGAAGCCATTTCCGGAAAGAAGCGAACCGATCATAAGCTTTATTTCCCGCAAGATTTTTTAGAAGCACTACCAGAAGATAGCGACATAAAAAAACGTATTTTTGAAATCTTATTTCATTGATTTTTGATAGAATAGGGGTTGTTTGTTTTGTTGGAAAATCATGCAAAATTAGTGAAGTTCTTTTCATCTTCAGACGAGATTATTGGTCGAAAAAAGTTGCAAAAGATGATCTATATACTAAAAAAGTGTGATGTCCCATATGAGGAGAAATTTGAATTCCACTTTTATGGACCATATTCAGAGGAACTAACATTGCGAATTGAGGAATTATGTAATCTAGGTTTTATTACTGAGCAAAAAGAGAAAAAGAGTAACTATTATCAATACCGCTATCAAGTGACAGAACAGGGCGAGCAGTTTTTAAATCAATCCAATGTCACACTACCGCCGATTGACAATTTGATTGAAAAAATGAAAGTGCAAAGTTCCAGATTTCTAGAACTTGTTTCCACGATGCTCTATTTCGACCATTTATCCAAGCAAGAAGTCGCGGAAAAGGTGCAGGTAGTGAAGAAAAAGTCCAATTACACCGAAAAAGATATCAATGAAGCGTGGCAGTTTATTGATGAATTGAATGCCATCGCAAAATAATAAAACCACCCTTTACTAGAGATGTGAAGGGTGGTTTTTGTATCTCTGGAACGCATTTGCTATTTAGAGCGTAATCCCGCAAAATCCAGTGTTTATTCTCAAGATCCTGCGTGTTTAGAGCATAATCCCGCAAAATCCAGTGCATTTTCTCAAGATCCTGCGTATTTAGAGCGTAATCCCGCAAAATCCAGTGTTTATTCTCAAGATTCTGCGTATTTAGAGCGTAATCCCGCATGATCCAGTGTTTATTCTCAAGATCTTGCGTATTTAGAGCGTAATCTCGCATTATTCAGTACTTTTCCCTTAATCCAGTGATTATACAGTGATTTTAGAAAATCACTGTACTTCACTAGTTTAATTAATCATTTGCTGCACATAATCCAGCTATACGTCATAATAACTAGTTGAGCTGATTAATCGACCAACCGTTTCCCGCCAACTCCATACTGGCGCTTATCAATATCTTCCACAAACACCACTACTTTTTCTTTTGATGCGCCTGTGGTTCGAACAACGGCATCGGTTACTTCCTCAATTAAATCTTTCTTCTGTTCATCGGTACGTCCTTCTAACATTTTTACTGTTACATATGGCATGGTGAGCACTCCTTTTTAAGTTTCTAGCATATCTAATTCGGTTTTGCACGTATAAATTCCTGCTAACATCCAAGAATGCCTAGAGATGAAATCTTTTTTCTATCTATGCTACAATGATACACACAAAGTTCCGTACATAGACTGGTAGAGCAAACGTGTCAATTTTAAGGAGGTTTATAGATGAGTACAGAAGGTTCTTCCAATAATAAGAAAAAAAGTAACCAGTTTACAATCATGAAGGATGACTCAACAGATGGCCATGGTGGTTATGGTGTTGGCGCAATCAGCTTAGAAAATGTTTCCCCAGTCATAGTGGATCCAAATGAGGATCGTGCGTTTGTTGATATGGGTGCGATGCATGCGCGTAGTGAAGTTGAGCGTCGGGTGAAATTTTTGCCAAATAAAGACGAGGTTCCAAATGGTAAATTGTATTGGATCGTTTGGGTAACGGTAGAACAAGCGGAAAATGGCCCACACTATTATGGGGTGACTGGAAGTGAAATCCGCGTCGATCGTTCTATTAAACGGGCATATAAATCAATGCCAGAACATGTGAATCATTTGGATAAATCATTAAAGGGAAAAGTCATTTTAGACCATATGGATGAAAAATCGAAACAGTTGCTAGGTGACTTTTTACGTGACTTTAATGAAGAAATGTGGGAAAACTCTTCTGATGAATTAAAACAAGTATTGCCACCAAAATCATAGTATTTTACCCCCTGCATGTAACTAGCAGCAAGCCCCCGTATTAAGTTTTTGATGTAAGTGGGGGAAACTGTCAGTTAATGTCGGATTCGGTAAGGTCATACTTTTGCGGTACTAACAAACAGTGGGGAAAAAGCCACTGTTTGAGGTTCACTTTAGGAAACATGATAGATTTGGTGAATATTTCTTGTAGTTTTTCGGTGAAGTTTGTAAAATATATAACACATGGTATTGTTTTCCATGTACTAAGACAAAGAAAAAGGCCGGATCATTCCCGTGATCCGGCCTTTTTCTTTTTATTCCGCAATGTAACTAGAAAAAAGGAATCGCATGATAGAAGTGTCTCTTGATAGAGAAGCGTGAGTAAGATTAGAGTTCCCATTGGGTTTACTGTCCCGAAATAAGAAAGAAACGCAAAATTCGGTACAGAAACAGCTTTTACTGTCCCAAAATAAAGAAGAAGCGCAAAATTCGGTACAGAAACTACTTTTACTGTCCCGAAATAAGAAAGAAGCGCAAAATTCGGTACAGAAACTACTTTTACTGTCCCAAAATAAAGAAGAAGCGCAAAATTCGGTACAGAAACTACTTTTACTGTCCCGAAATAAGAAAGAAGCGCAAAATTCGGTACAGAAACTACTTTTACTGTCCCGAAATAAGAAAGAAACGCAAAATTCGGTACAGAAACTACTTTTATTGTCCCAAAATGAGAAAGAAACGTATAAAAACAACGTGGAGGCCCCTGTTAGACAATCAACGTGCAAACACATAGAAAAGTGTACGGCAAAAGGAGACGAATCCCCTTACCGTACACAAAAAAACCTTAATCAACAAATGGCAACCAATCAAGCATCTTTTTCAAGCGACTAGGTTCTTCTTCTTGTTCGTCATCTTGTTCTTCTAACTCCTCATCATGTTGATCGTTTTGTTCGTCATAGTTATGCGCGGTACAATACGATGTTGGTTCTGTTCCTTCGACAAAGTACATTAAGCGGTCATCTTCACAATATGGGGTTGCGAGTTCCCCTGAAGTTGGATCGACATAGGCTCCAACCACACCATCAGGTACTTCAAATGTTTCCATCGGCTTGCCTTCGTGGGCTGATTCCATAAAATCAGCCCAAATTTGTTTGGCGTAGCGATGATCGGCTGCCTTTTCTAACCGTTTATTTTCATCATAACCAATCCACACTCCTGTTGTAAGGTTGGGGCTATATCCAATCATCCAGCTATCCGTGCTGGTTGTCCCTGATTTACCAGCGTATGGACGTGTTAACTGATCGGCAATCGCGGTGCCTGTCACCTGCATATAGCCATTCAAAGAACGATCAAACATTCCGGTCATAAGGTGTGTCAATATAAAGCTTGTTTTAGGGTCTAGTATAGGTTCACTGGTAGTTTCTTGCCGTTCGTACAACACGTTTCCTTTTGCATCAGTCACTTTTTCAATTGTGTACGGTTGAATGGAATAGCCGCCATTCGCTAGCATGCTGTAACCAGTCACCATCTCATCTACCGATACAGAACCGGTTCCTAAGGCCAGTGATGGTGTGGCTTGTAATTCACTATTTATACCAAACTGTTCAGCGGTTTCCACTAGTTTTTCTGGTGTTAAATATAAATTCGTTTTGACCGCATAAATATTATCGGAAACAGCAAGAGCCTGTGCCAATGTCACTGGTTTTTCGGCGTAATAGCCATTATAGTTACTTGGCTGATAAACGGTACCATCGGCCAGTTCAAAATTGGTAGGTTTGCTCAATAATGCGGTGGTTGGTGTATAGCCATGGTTTAATGCCGCGTAATATAAAAAAGGTTTAAACGCTGAACCGGGCATCCGCTTTGCTTGGATGGCACGATTAAACTGGCTAGATTGATAGTCCTTGCCACCAATCAGTGACGTGACAGCACCGGTTTTGGGATTCATTGCAAGTGCACCAACTTGAATCTCGGACTCGTTGGGTAAACGCTCCGTAACGGTTTGTTCTAATTGTTTTTGATTTTCGACATTCAAGGTTGTGTACACTTGGTAACCGCCAGATTTTATTTTTTCAATGTCTTGATCTAAAACGGAACGCAATTCTCGTAACACCATATCTTGGAAGTAAGGTGCAATGGAAATCTTAGTCCGTTCATGATTTTCTGTGAAGGCTAGCTCTGTTTGGGCTGCATCCTTTTGTTGTTGCTCCGAAATATAATTTTTAGCCTTTAATGTTGCCAGAATTTGTAATTGCCGTCTTTTTGCATTATCAAAATTATGAAAAGGAGAATAATAAGATGGTCCTTTAGGGATCCCGGCGAGCATGGTAGCCTCCGCTAAACTTAAGTCATTAGCAGATTTGTTAAAAAAGTAACGACTAGCAGCTTCGACACCATAAGCACCATGTCCATAATAAATCGTATTTAAATAGCCTTCTAAGATCGCATCCTTACTGTAAAACAGCTCCAAACGCAATGTATAAAATGCCTCTTTCAGCTTTCGTGTCCATGTTTTTTCATGAGATAAATACATATTTCTTGCATATTGTTGTGTAATCGTACTTGCCCCTTCATTCATGGAAAACGACTTAAGATCCTTTAATGCTGCGGCAATGATCCGTTTAAAGTCAAAACCATTATGCTCATAAAAACGTCGGTCCTCGGTATGTAATGTAGATTGAATAATATCCGAATCAATATCCTCCAAATGCTTCCAGTATCGATTCTCTGGTCCATGCTCTTCGCCAATTACTTGCCCTGATGAACTATAGTAAACAGTGTTTTGTTCACTTGTCAGCGGTGGTGGCCCAAGGCTGTATACGTAAGTAAAAAAACCAACAATAAACACAATCAGCGCGAAAGACAAACCAAACCCAGCAGCAACAAGCCAACGAAGGCGACGATTCTTTATTTTTAATAGCATTTTTTTAATCGTTTGGACCATAGTCATTCTCCTATACGATAAAATTCACCATGTGATATGTAGTTGCGGCACTGATTGTGGTGGATACGCAATTAGGTGAAACCTGAGTTTAATTGGATAATAAAATCGGTTAAACATACGCAGACAAGCGAAAAATCACCTGCATTAACATTCACTTAAACATCAAGCCAAAAGCACTAACCCAAGAGTCTCTTAATAAAAATATATTTTTTAACATTATGGGAAAGTTCCAATTGAATTAAACGTCCCAAATCAGAATTTAACCAAGCATTGTAATAAAAATAAAAAACTAACGAAACCTATACAACAGGATTATGTCAAAGGAGTTTTGCAAATGGGGTTATGGTTTACGGAGAAACAAACGAAAGATTTTGGTATTACGGCAAAAATAAATCGGTCATTACTTCATGAAAAGACGGACTATCAAGCATTAGATATTTATGAAACAGCGGAATGGGGTAACATGCTTGTTCTAGATAATATGGTGATGACGACGCAAAAGGATGAGTTTGTCTATCATGAAATGGTCGCCCATGTCCCATTGTTCACCCATCCCAATCCGAAGCATGTATTAGTTGTTGGTGGCGGTGATGGTGGGGTAATCCGCGAAATTTTGAAACATCAATCAGTTGAAAAAGCAACATTAGTTGAAATTGATGGCAAGGTGGTCGAATACTCAAAAAAATTTTTGCCAGAAATCGCTGGGAAATTAGATGACCCCCGCGTGGAAGTGAAATATGCCGATGGGTTTATGCATATCGCGGAAAGTGAACGGGATTATGATGTGATCATGGTCGATTCCACCGAGCCAGTAGGTCCTGCTGTGCAGTTATTTTCCAAAGGATTCTATGCCGGCATTGCCAACGCGCTTAAAGATGATGGAATTTTTGTAGCGCAAACAGATAATCCATGGTTCAAATCGGGTTTAATTAAACAGGTTTACACAGATGTGAAAGAGATTTTTCCTGTTACAAAATTGTATACTGCCAACATTCCAACATATCCGAGTGGCTTGTGGACATTTACGATCGGTAGCAAAATCCATGACCCGGAAAAAGTGAAACCGGAACGATTTACAACCATCGATACGAACTATTACACAAAGGATCTCCATTATGCAGCTTTTGTATTACCTAAGTTTGTAAAAGATTTAATAGAATAGGAGGTGGGAGTGATGCGGTTTGATGAGGCCTATTCAGGTAAAGTGTTTATCATGTCGCGCCCTTCGATTGATGAGGCGGAAGCGGTGATTTATGGCATGCCAATGGATTGGACTGTCAGTTTTCGACCTGGCTCCCGGTTTGGCCCTAATCGAATCCGGGAAGCTTCCATCGGCTTGGAGGAGTACAGTCCATACATGGATCGGCACATGGAGGAAGTTGGATATTTTGATGCCGGTGACATGCCGCTACCATTCGGCAACCCACAGCGCAGTTTGGATATGATTCACGACTACGTAAAACAAGTTTTGGCTAAAAATAAATTTCCACTCGGATTAGGTGGGGAACATTTAGTGTCATGGCCAGTAATCCAAGCTGTTTTTGAAAAATATCCTGATATGGCACTGATTCACATTGATGCTCATGCCGATTTACGCGAGGAATATGAAGGGGAAGCCTTATCGCATTCGACACCAATCCGCAAAGTTTGCGATTTAATCGGACCGGAAAATGTGTATTCTTTCGGCATCCGTTCCGGGTCGCGTGAAGAATTTGCGTACGCGAAAGAAACTGGCATGTACATGGCAAAATATGATGTGGCCCAACCATTGCGGCAATTATTATCTCGGTTGCAGGGGCGTAATATCTATGTAACCATTGATATCGATGTACTCGATCCTGCGTTCGCGCCAGGGACAGGGACGGCAGAGGCTGGCGGAATTACTTCTAAAGAATTGCTCGAAGCGATTCAATTAATTGCTGAGTCTAATGTGCATGCCGTTGGCGCAGATTTAGTAGAAGTAGCACCAATCTACGACCCAACCGAACAAACCGTGATTGCCGCAAGTAAATTTGTGCGGGAAATGTTGTTAGGCTGGGTGAAATAGTTTTTTATTGCCTGTTCGTATCGATGGACGCTTCCTGTTGTGGAGGCGTTTTTTCTACATAGTCTAGTTATAGATAGATAAAAACAGGTTCTAGTTAACGTCTGTAGGCAATTAAATTTTTAGGAATCTGTCCGCTAAACTTGAGTTTTTCCTTATTCATTCTTATACTTAACTTCGTATCCTTTTTCGCGTTATATACGAGAAACGTGCACATTAGACAGGAAAATGGCCTTAGATATAGACGAAAACCGCCTAATCGTGTATATCTGGAACAAAAATCAGCGCTAATATACACGAAAACGAAAGAAACGTGCACATTAGGCAGTAAAACCGGCGTAGATATAGACGAAAACCTTTTATATCTGAGTATATCTACACAAAAATCAAGATAATAGTAGGTATTTATTTTTAAAATTTATGCAAATGTTAGTTGTTATGCTAAAATAACACTTTTATAGAAATAATGAAAAAGGGCACGAGCAAAAGGGGTGACACCATGGTTCATAAAGTTCCAGTTAATATACAATTAACAACTGAAATAAGCGAAATGGACGAAAAAAGTGTGACAGTGATCGAAGAAACTGGTACCTTTATTAAAAAAGGAGATACATCTGTCCTTACTTTTACGGAACACATAGAGGAACAAGAAGATGTTCATTCGCTGATTACAATCACGAATGATAAAATAAGTGTGAAGCGTTCTGGTGGTGTAGACATGCATCAAACGTTCCGCCAAAAACAAATAACCGAAAATATATATCGTCATGCGTTTGGTTCGATTCATATGGAAACCCATACCGATCAAATTACATATCAACAACCAGATGAGCACGACCAAGGGAAATTGTTTATTAGCTACACAACGAAATTAAACGGTGAAGGCGATCGTCAACATCGACTTACTTTATTATTTAAGGAGGAAAACAAATGAATATTGTGCAACAAACAGAAGAAAAGTTAAAAGAAGAAATTGCACAGTCGGTTTTAAAAGCAGAACTTGCGACCGAAGACCAATTACCATCGATCGTGCTTGAGCAACCAAAAGAAAAAGCACACGGGGACTATGCAACCAATATCGCGATGCAACTAGCAAAAATTGCCAAAAAGGCACCACGCCAAATTGCAGAAGACATCATTGCACAGTTCGATCGCAGTAAAGCTTCGATTAAAGATATTGAAATTGCTGGACCTGGTTTTATTAATTTTTTCATGGACAACCAATACTTAACGAACCTTATTCCGACGATTTTGGAAGAAGGAGAAAACTATGGTTCTTCCCAAGTTGGCAACGGCGAAAAAATTCAAGTCGAATTTGTTTCAGCTAATCCTACTGGTGACTTGCACTTAGGCCATGCTCGTGGGGCGTCTGTTGGGGATGCGTTGTGCAATGTATTAGCAAAAGCTGGCTACGATGTGCAACGTGAATACTACATTAATGATGCCGGTAACCAAATTGCCAACCTTGCTACAAGTGTGCAAGCGCGTTACATGCAAGCATTAGGCAAAGATTGGCCAATGCCAGAGGACGGTTATCACGGACAAGATATTATTAACCTAGGAAAACAGTTGGCAGAAGAACATCAAGATTCGCTAGAAGACAAGCCAGAGGAAGAGCGCCTTGCCTTTTTCCGTCAGTATGGCTTGAAATATGAACTAGAAAAATTAGAAAAAGACTTAGCTGACTTCAGAGTAACCTTTGATCATTGGTTCTCGGAAACGTCCCTATATGAAGATGGAAAAATCCAGCCGGCGTTAGATACGTTAAAAGACAAAGGGTATATTTATGATGAAGATGGCGCGACATGGTTCCGTTCCACGGACTTCGGTGATGACAAAGACCGTGTACTCATCAAAAATGACGGCACTTATACGTATTTGACACCAGATATCGCGTATCACAAAAATAAATTAGATCGTGGCTTTGAAACGTTAATTAATATTTGGGGTGCTGACCACCATGGCTATATTCCACGTATGAAAGCGGCGATTCAAGCGCTTGGTTATGAGTCTGACACGTTGGAAGTAGAAATTATTCAAATGGTCAACCTATTCCAAAATGGCGAACGCGTAAAAATGAGTAAGCGAACAGGAAAGGCTGTCACGCTACGTGAACTGATGGAGGAAGTTGGCATTGATGCGATGCGTTATTTCTTCGTGATGCGTTCTAGTGACTCCCACTTAGATTTCGATATGGATTTAGCAAAATCCGAGTCTAATGAAAACCCAGTGTATTATGTACAATATGCACACGCACGAATTTGCACGATGTTGAAGCAAGCAGAAGAAAAAGGCTTCACAGATGAAGGGTACAATGGCGCATTGCTAACTTCTGAAAAAGAAGAAGACTTGTTGAAAAAGCTTGGTGAATTCACGCAAGTCGTTGAAGAAGCTGCAGTCAAGCGGATGCCACACCGCATTACCCAATACATTTTCGATTTAGCATCGAACTTGCATAGTTTCTATAATGCAGAAAAAGTACTAGATGCCGACGACGAAGAGCGCACCAAAGCAAGAATCGCGCTAATGCGTGCGGTGAAAACCACAATCGCTAACGGCATGCAGTTGATTGGTGTAAGTGCACCAGAAAAAATGTAATAATATGCTATATGAGGATCTGTCTCTCTAGGTTAGAGGGCAGATCTTTTTTTAACCTATGAACTGTTAAGGTAAGAAAAAGCACTAAATATACGTAACCGATAGCAAGAATAGCAAGATAACGTAAGAAAAAGCACTAAAAATGGCTCTTTACGAAAAGCTTGTAGTTATTCATTTTTTCGCATAAGCCAATTCATGTGTAATTACTATACTTGAATTTATTTACTTTCATTCTAGTTGAAATATGTGCTATATCATCGTTTCGGCAGAATACTCCGCTTTCCATGGGCACGGCCTCGGGCCAGTTGGATGTTGATCACGCGCAGGCGCTCCACAGGACGTGGCGATCTTAGCCTACGATCCTTAATTCATGGGATCTTCGACTCGTGCTGTTCCCATAGGACAAGGAAGGCTTCGGCAGCGTTACATCGCACAAAGAATATTGAACTTTATTTTCGAGGAGTCTCCGTATTCTGCCTCCACTATGGTAAGTTTTCTGCATTATGATAAGTGTATGCATGAATTCATATGTAAAAAATTAGAGCCAATACGATTTAAGCAACAATCACTCTATATTCAAAGCAACCGAATCAGCGTAGGAAATACACGGAGACTCCTATGGGACTAGTGGCATCGGTGAGACCCCGCAGTGAGGTACGAATGAGGAGGCTCACCAGCCCCCCATGGAAAGCGTAGTGTATTTCCGAAGCGGTATAATAGCAATCATCTAATAATGGAAGGAGGTTTAATTACACATAATTTAGCTTCGTACAATAAGTAACAATTTCTTTAAAAAAGCCGTAAAAACATACACCCACAAAAGCAAAAAAGTAACGAATAGCCATCACTATCCGTTACACACGTTCGCATTTAAAATATTCGACTGATCATCGGCTCCATCCATTGGAACAGTTTAAAACCAGCATAGATGCCTACAATCCCGATAACACCGGCAAATGCTGGTGGGGCCGGGATTGGGAGTTTAAACAGTGCGAACAAAAATCCTACAATTAAGCCTGTTAACAATGCTAAGACAACTTCTTTCATACTGAATAAACCTCCTATAATAATGGTTTAATGACCTGAGCGATAATTCCAGACAATTTACTCATAATCGGTTGTTGTTTTACCCATTTTTCTGTAAACGGTAAACATGACTTGATATCATTAAAATACGCAGAACGGATTTTTTTAATAAAATCGGCGTCGTGATCGATTACGATATTCATTTCTTTATTGATGTAGACACTACGCATATCAAAGTTTGCGGTGCCGAGATCACAAAATTGCTCATCAATCAAGATAACCTTGGCGTGATAGAAGCCATTATCATACAAATATACTTCCCCTCCAGCTTCTGATAGTTTTTTCATATAGGGGATCCCTGCTGGTTTAACAAATGGATGGTCTTCCTTCATGGGTACCGTTAATTTAACATCGACCCCACGATCACAAGCGTCCAGTAGGGCTTGGAACATCCGTTTACTAGGTATGAAATAAGGGGAGCCAATTAATAGTTCACGCTTGGCATTGTTAATATAATCAACAAAAAAATCCTCTAATTGACCAGCCTCTGTCACCACAATATCCATTTTCTCGTCACTAGAAGCACTTTTGTCCTTTTCCTTGGTAACTTCTGCAGGCAGGTTGTTTGCTCGATTCCAATCGTACGTAAATACATTGACTAAGCTACTAACTGCATCGCCAGTAATTCGCATATGGTAATCACGCCATGGACCTAACTTTGGATCCTTTCCTAAATATTCTTTCCCAACATTAAAGCCACCTAAATAGCCAATTTTTTCATCAATAACAGTTATTTTTCGATGGTTGCGTCGATTTAGTTGGAAAAAGAAATACGGAAAAGCTGGTTTATCACTAAAAGCAAATTTAACTCCGCTTGCTTGTAAGTCCTTTATGATCGTTTTTTTTAATTGAAAACTGCCAATTCGATCGACTACTAAGCGAACAGTTATCCCTTGTCCAGCCTTTCTTTTTAATATATTAAATAATTCAAGGCTAATGCCATCATTTCTCACAATAAAAAACTGGACATCAACACTGGTTTGGGCTTGCTCAATATCCTCAAACAACGATGAAAAAAATTCATCCCCATCCGTCTTCAAGTTATAGCTAGCCTTCTTACTATTGAACGAAAAGACAGGAGCTTTTTTCTGAAAATGGTTATAGCCAAGTCGCAAATCAAGATAGATTAAAAAACCTAGAATGACGATGATGGCTAGGATCATTAGTGATAAAGTCAATGCAACATTCCCCTTTCTAAAGGTCAGAGGTATCATTACCTTTCCCAAATTCGGATAAAAAATGAATGAAAAATAACAAAAGAGTTGACTGAATATTCATTCATCACTTAAAGTAGACATAAGATAACAACAGAAGAGGGACAAAGGGGTTAAGTTCGAGTTCGTCTAATAATTAGAGGAGGAAGGGAAAATGGAAGGCTTACAAATACTTAATGGGGTCTTATTTTTATTAGTGACGTGTTATGCATTGTACTTATTTGTCCGTGTTGTTCGAACGCGTATCGCTTATATTAAACTCGGACGTAAGGTGGAATTTGACCAGCAGGTGAAGCAAGGCATACAAAAAATTGTTGTGTATGTGTTTGGACAAAAGAAATTACTAAAGGATAAAAAATCTGGCGCGATTCATGTCATGATGTTTTATGGGTTTCTATTAGTTCAATTTGGAGCAATAGATTTTATTGTTAAAGGCCTTGTACCAGGTGCTCATCTGCCACTTGGATTTCTGTATCCTGGCTTTACCTTTTTTCAAGAGCTTGTAACGCTTATGATTTTGGTTGCTGTCGTATGGGCTTTTCACCGTCGTTACGTTGAAAAATTAGTACGCTTAAAACGTGGCTTTAAAGCAGGACTTGTCTTACTATTTATTGGTACCTTAATGTTGTCTGTGTTGTTTGGAAATGGGATGGAAATGGTCTGGCATGGGGAGACTGCTACTTGGACAGAACCAATTGCGTCCATTTTTGCAATCGCTTTCTCTTGGTTGTCGCCAACAGCTGCTACTGTGTTGTTTTTTATTTCGTGGTGGATTCATTCACTCGTTCTACTAAGCTTTTTAGTATATGTACCACAATCCAAACACGCCCATTTACTTGCCGCACCAGTCAACGTTTACATGAGTCGTAACACGAATCCTGGCAAATTGGAAAAAATCGATTTTGATATTGATGACGAAACCGATGAGGCAGACATTAGCTTTGGGGTAGGGAAGATAGAAGATTTTAACCAGCTGCAAATGATCGATTTTTATTCTTGTGTTGAATGTGGCCGTTGTACCAATGTTTGCCCGGCAACTGCAACAGGCAAGATGCTATCGCCAATGGATTTGATTATTAAATTACGTGACCATTTAACAGAGACAGGGGCAGCCGTAACAGGGAAATCACCATGGGTGCCAGCGAGTGCATTTGCTAATACCCAAGGAAATCAATTGGCAAAAATGGCGCAAACAGATGCTGGAGATGAAGTTGCTGCTAGTATTCACGGGGAGTCGAGTAGTTTAATTGGTGATGTGATCACAGAAGAAGAACTGTGGGCTTGCACGACTTGCCGCAATTGTGAGGATCAATGCCCAGTGATGAATGAGCATGTCGATAAAATTATTGACCTTCGCCGTTATCTTGTGATGACAGAAGGGAAAATGGATCCAGATGCACAGCGGGCGATGATGAACATTGAACGTCAAGGCAACCCGTGGGGCTTATCCAAACGCGAACGTGAAAATTGGCGCGAGTTGGATCCGTCCGTTTCGATTCCAACTGTTAAGGAAAAGAAAAAAGAAGGCGAAGAGTTTGAATACCTGTTTTGGGTTAGTTCGATGGGTTCTTATGACAACAGAAGTCAGAAAATTGCGTTATCTTTTGCTAAATTAATGAATGCAGCAGGCATCTCGTTTGCGATTCTTGGTAATAAAGAGGCCAACTCAGGCGACACTGCCCGTCGTTTAGGCAATGAATTTTTGTTCCAAGAAATTGCTGAGAAAAATATTAAATTATTCGAGAAAAATGATGTGAAGAAGATTGTCACGATCGACCCACATGCCTATAATATTTTTAAAAATGAGTATCCAGACTTCGGCTATGAAGCAAAAGTGTATCACCATACCCAACTATTGTATGACTGGATTCAGGAAGGCCGCCTCGTTCCGAAACGAGAAATCAACGAGCGCCTAACCTATCATGATTCCTGTTACTTGGGCCGTTACAATGGTGTCTATGATCCACCAAGGGAAATTTTAAAAGCGATTCCAGGCATCGAGTTAACGGAAATGGAACGAAGCAGAGAAAACGGTATGTGTTGTGGTGCTGGCGGTGGCTTGATGTGGACAGAGGATAAGACGGGTAATCGCATCAATGAAGCCCGTACCGAGCAAGCAATGCAAGTGAACCCAACCATGATCTCCAGTGCCTGCCCATTCTGCCTAACCATGATCAGTGACGGAACCAAAGCAAAGCAAGTTGAAGATGATATTGGAACGATGGACGTGGCGGAGATTTTGGCGATGGCTGTATATGATGAGGATATCCGCTAAAAATATAGTGTTTTCTAAAATTCAGAGGCTTATTTACAATAAAACTTTATTTGTGAGAATTAAATGAAGTATCAAACTAAAAATACACTGCTACTTATTGTGGGAAATTACTTTCCTGTAGTATTAAATTAAACTCACAAGTCAAGTGGAAAATCTAACAGTTAATTTCTTAAATATCGGCAACTCTCTATATTATTAGTGAATAAACTTATATATAGAGTGAGGTAGCCTGTCCCCTTCTAAATTATAAGGAGTAAAATAGTTTTGAAATTATTTTAAAAGACTATTCCATGACACAATCCTAAGACTAACTGTCCCACCTTAGTTTAGCTGTGAATAGTGCAGAGGAGAGGTGTATCTAGAATGGATACTATAAAGAAAAACATGGTCAGGAATATAAATTATTTGACATTATCAAACCATAGAAATGACCGGGCAGTTTTGCCCGGTTTTTGTTATTTATATTCATAGAAAATGAAGTTTCATTAGAAAATTCTATGAAGATGCATCAATGACTCTTATACTTAATTCTGAAAGTTTTCGATTTATATCATTCCCAATAGGTTGATCTGTAATAATGGTATCAATTTCTTCTGTATATGCAAAAAGTGCACTAGAACTTGTACCTATTTTAGATTTATCAATTAAAGCAATAACATTATTTGCTTTTTTAACCATTTCTTTTTTAAGTTCTACCTCATATAAGTTAAAATCAGTTAAACCAGTTTCAACTACGAAACCATTAGCTGAAGTGAACATAATGTCGATATTGACATTGTTTAAAATACTCAATCCTAGAGTCCCTTCAACAGAACTTGACCCGGTTGTTACAACTCCGCCTATTAATATTACTGTAATATTAAAATTATCTTTTAGTTCTAGTGCTGTCTGCAACCCGCTAGTCACGACAGTTAAGCGCACTTGTTGGTCTTTTAAGAAGCGTGCAAACTCTAGTGCAGTTGAGCTTGCATCGAGTAAAATACACTGTTTTTCTTCCACAAAGGTAAATGCCTTCTCCGCTATTTTTATTTTTTCACTTTTATTTTTCTTTTCACGTGCAGAAAAACTAGTTTCATAATCTATATAGTCATTAAGAATTGCACCTCCATGAGTTCGGGTTAGTAGTCCTTCCATTTCCATTTTATTCAAGTCGGTTCGTAACGTTGCTTCAGATACTCCAATCTTTGAAGAGAGGTCTTTGACTGTTAGACGTTGTTTTTCTTGAAGAATTTTTAGTATTTCATTTCTTCTTTCAGTTGCAAACATTTTCATAAATACTTTCATCCCTTAAAATTATTGTGTTTAACGTTATCTTATTTCATTTAGAATTATTTAGCAATAGTATTAATTCAGTGTTTTAAATAAAAAAACAAAGAAAAGTAGTAAATAAAAACAAATAAAAAATATCCCCTAATATTTATGAGAACTAACTGTTGAAGAGTATAAACTAGCAATTAAAGAAATTGAAAATAAAATATTGATGAAATTGTTTATACTATGCACTGTGCAAGAAGAGTAGAGGGCTGTGCTCTGAATTGTTAGACATGGTACTATTAAAAATTATAAGATTAAGATATATAATTTCTAGTTTTGAAATACCAGAGTGATCCACTATTAATTCTAAATTAAAATGTTAAAATAATCTAAAATTTGCCATTTTAAAGCATTGACAAAATGAAAAAAAATGATAATATTTAAACATAAACAAAAATGAAAGCGATGACAAAAGTTTTAATACTTTTTTGTATTTGGATATGTTCTAGAAAAGAGGGGGTTTAATGGATGAGTGAATTCCTTGAACTGAAAGGTATAGCAAAAAGTTTTGGAGATGTGCAAGTATTAAATGATGTTAATGTTAGATTTAATAAGGGAGAAGTTCATGCGTTAATGGGGGAAAATGGGGCCGGAAAATCTACAATGATGAAAATTCTAACAGGTATACATATGCCTACCAGTGGAGAGATCTTCCTAAAAGGAGAGTCCCTTAAAATAAAAAATCCTAGAGAGGCGTTGTCGAAAGGGATTTCGATGATACACCAAGAATTATCTTCAATCAAAGATTTATCAATTGCTGAAAATATTTTTTTGGGTAGGGAACCAGTAAAATACGGTTTTATTGATTATAAAGAAATGTTTAAAAAAACAGAAGAGGTCTTGAACTCCATTGGTGTAGCTTTAAACCCAAAAACAAAAATACGAGATTTGAAAGTTTCTGATATGCAAATGGTGGAAATCTGTAAGGCTATTTCTTATGATGCGGAAATCATTATAATGGATGAACCCACATCTGCAATTACAGATCGTGAAGTTGAGAAGTTATTTGGTGTAATAAGGGATTTGAAAGATAACGGGAAATCAATAATTTATATATCCCATAAAATGAAAGAAATATATGATATTTGTGATGTGATAACAGTTTTGAGAGATGGAGATATTGTAGCAACTAAACCAACTACAGAAGTTAGTAACAATGAATTGATATCAATGATGGTGGGAAGAGAGCTTGAAGATGTTTTTCCTGATAAAAATAATGTCGTAGGTGAACCGATATTATCAATAAAAAATTTCTCTAAACAGAGTATGTTTAACGATATTAATTTTGAAGTTCGTAAAGGAGAAATCTTAGGAATTGCTGGATTGATGGGAGCGGGTAGGACAGAGGTTGTTGAAAGTATCTTTGGACTACATAAATTAGACGAGGGTGAAATTCAAGTCAATAACAAAACTATTCAAATTAATGGTCCTTGGGACGCCATAGGAAAGGGTATTGCACTTGTTACAGAAGATAGAAAAGAACAGGGTTTGGCTCTTTGCCGATCGGTGAAAGAAAATATCTCGATCTCATCATTAGCGTCTATTGATAAGTATGGGGTCTTAGATAGATCTATTGAAAATGAAAAAGTAAATGATTATATTAAGGCTCTCAGAATCAAATTACACTCAAAAAATCAAGAAGCTGGACAACTAAGTGGTGGAAATCAACAAAAAATAGTTTTAGCTAAATGGTTGATGACCTCGCCGAGTATTTTGATTTTAGATGAGCCTACAAGAGGGATTGATATAGGTGCCAAATCGGAAATTTATAAACTAATGGTGGAGTTTGCTAATAAAGGTTTTGCGATAATAATGATTTCCTCTGAATTGCCTGAAATATTAGGTATGAGTGATAGGGTATTGGTTTTTTCAAACGGGGAAAAGACTGGAGAATTAACGAGAGAAGAAGCAAACCAAGAAAAAATAATGGAGTATGCTACGGCTAACTTAAGATAGGAGGAGAAATATGTTAGAGACTAAAATAGAAAAAACTGTTGGAAAACTCAATTTTACACCAAAACAATTTCTGAGGGATTTTGGGATTATATTTGCATTTCTACTATTAATAGTTGTCCTGTCATCATTGAATTCTAACTTCTTAGAATATAATAATATAATAAATGTTGTTCGACAAGTGGCGATAAATGGTTTGTTAGCTATAGGGATGACTTATGTTATCTTAACGGGTGGTATTGATTTGTCAGTAGGTTCCATCCTTGCATTTTCAGGAGTAGTCTCGGCGAGTTTAGTCACGGGTGATTCGGAATTGCCGGTGCTATTAGCTGTATTGGTTGGTATAATGGCGGGAAGTATATTAGGGTTTATAAATGGTTTTATCATAGCTCGTTTTAACGTAGCTGCTTTCGTAGCAACTCTAGCGATGATGAGTATAGCTAGAGGTTTGACGATGGTATATAGTAATGGAAATCCCATTAGCGGATTATCAGATGGGTTCAAATTTATTGGGGGAGGTGAGTTAATTGGTATACCAATTCCAGTAATAATTTTATTTATAGTTTTCGTATTAGGTGCTTTTATTCTTCAAAAAACAAGGTTTGGACGGTATGTTTACGCTGTAGGTGGAAATGAAACCTCCGCTCGTGTTTCAGGTATTAAAGTAAATCGGGTAAAAATTGCAGTATATACAATAAGTGGTATGTTATCTGGTTTAGCCGGGGTTGTTTTATCTGCACGAGTAACAGCAGGACTACCTCAAGCAGGTACTGCTTATGAATTGGATGCTATCGCAGCTGTTGTTATAGGAGGAACTAGTTTAGTAGGTGGTAGAGGTAGGCTTTGGGGTACAATAATTGGTGTATTAATCATAGGGGTTTTAAGTAATGGCCTAGACCTTCTTAACGTTTCATCATACTTCCAGATGATTGTTAAAGGCATCATAATAATAGCTGCTGTACTATTTGACTCAAAGGTTAATAAAGGATAATAAAATAAAGTGAATATAAAAAACGAGGAGTGAAAACTGATGGTGAAGTATAGGGAGTTATTTGATCTAACTAATAAGACAGCAATTGTAACAGGAGGTGGAGTAGGGTTAGGGAAGGAAATAGCAAATGCTCTTTCTCAAGTGGGGGCGAATATTGTTATTGCAGATATTGATCTTAAGCAATCAAAGGAAACTGCTCAAGAAATCAAGGAATTAAATGGTGTTTCTACACTTGCAATTAAAACTGATGTTACAAATGAAGAAGATGTGAGGTTAATGGTTGATAAGACAGTAGAAAATTTCGGAAAAGTTGATATATTAGTCAATAATGCTGGTATATGTCAAAAGATTGATGCTGTAGATCAATCGTTGGAAGACTGGAAAAAGACTATGGATGTTAACGTGAACGGCGTGTTTCTGTGTTCAAAATATGTTGCTTTAAACATGATGGAGAACAACGGTGGGTCAATTATTAATATGTCTTCAATGTCTGGTTTTATAGCTAATACTGAATCTCAAACTGCTTATAACGCATCAAAGGCGGCAGTTGCCCACATGACTAAGTCATTTGCATCAGAATGGGTGAACCATAATATCCGAGTAAATGCGATTGGTCCAGGTTATATGAAGACGGCAATGACTAAGCCAATATTTGAAGAAGGTGGAGAGTTGGCGCATGTGTTGGATATGGTTCCGGTTAAAAGATTAGGAGAACCATATGAATTAGGTGGGGCTGTGATTTTGTTAGCATCTGAAGCTTCCAGTTTTACAACCGGTTCAACCTTTATTATTGATGGTGGTTATACAATTAATTAAAAATATACTAGGGGGGAAGTAAGATGGAAATTATTAAAAAGTTTTCGGTATTATTGTTATTGGGAGTTTTAAGTATTTTTTTAATAGCTTGTGGAGAGGAAGAGGAAACATCTAACAATGGAAATGAAACCAATGATTCTGAAACATTCACTTTAGGCGTTACCCATTATAGTATGCAAAATGAATTTCCGGTTTTAGTTAGTGATGCACAAGAAAGAATTGCTGATGAACAGGGGGCAGAGATTGAATTTTATGACGGTGATTACGATCCTGCTACACAACTTAGTCAATTTGAAAATATGATTTCTCAAGGTGTTGATGCAATTATTTTTTCTCCGACTGATGCGGAAGCAATGGCTGGGGCTGTAGAGATGGCTGATAATGCAAATATTCCAGTATTTGGTGTGAATACAAAAGTAGAAAGTGATTTGTTAACGTCATACATTGGTTCGAATGATGTAGAAGCTGGAGAAATTGAAATGCAATGGATGGCTGATGAACTTGATGGGGAAGGGAATATTGTGATCCTTGAAGGCCCGTTAGGAAGTTCACCTCAAATTCAAAGAAAAGAAGGTATTTACAATATTTTGGAAAATTATCCAGACATCAATGTATTGGCAGAACAAACAGGAAACTGGTCTCGTTCTGAAGGATTATCTTTAATGGAAAACTGGCTGCAGGCATTTCCGGATGAAATTGATGGTGTAGTATCTCAAAATGATGAGATGGCACTAGGTGCAATAAATGCATTAGAGGATGCAGGTATAAAAGATGATGTGCCAGTTGTTGGGGTGGATGCCATTTCCGACGCATTAGATGCCGTTGATGAAGGGCGGTTAAATGCAACAACTTTTCAAAATGCCGTTAAACAGGGTGAAGAGTCTGTTGAAGTAGCTTTGAAATATCTAAAAGGAGAATCTGTCGAGGAGGAATATATGATTCCTTTTGAATTAGTAACACCTGATAATTTAGATGAATTTAAATAAGGTTAGCAGAAGTTATTAAACAATCTTACTATAAAAATAGGTTTGAACCTTAGTAAGAAAAATGGTCAATCCTCCTATCCAAAAAAGGATGGGAGGAAATAAAAAAGTTGCCTTAAAGTTCTCTATAGGGAGAGTGAGATTTGTGAAAAAATTGATTAATAACCCAAAGGATGTAGTAGAAGAAATGGTGGGAGGATACGTGAAAGCGCATCCTAGTTATGTGAAACAACTACCTGAAAATGAAAGGTCAATAGTTACAGCTCGTAAGACTAGAGAAGGGAAGGTTGGTGTGCTGATCGGTGGGGGTTCAGGTCATGAACCAGGTTTTATGGGTTATGTTGGTGAAGGGATGGCAGATGGTGTTGCAATTGGTAATATATTTGCATCACCTTCACCAGATCCAATCTTAGAAGTAACAAAAGCTATTGATAAAGGTGCCGGTGTTGCTTATCTATATGGTAATTACGCTGGAGATGTGATGAATTTTGGAATGGCCGCGGAGATGGCTGATTTAGAAGAGGATATCCGAGTGAAAGCGGCACTAGCAACAGATGATGTAGCGTCAGCGCTAAAAGAAGAAAAGGAAAAACGTCGTGGAATTGCTGGTGAATTCTTTGTTTTTAAAGCAGCTGGTGCAGTAGCTGATTTTGGATATAATTTAAATGATGTGATAAGAGTTGCTCAAAAAGCGAATGAAAACACGCGTTCTATGGGTGTTGGTTTAAGTCCTTGTTCGTTGCCTCAAACTGGCGAACCGAGCTTTGATATAGGTGATGATGAAATGGAAATAGGTTTAGGTCACCATGGTGAGCCTGGTATAGAAAAAGGGGTAATAGAAACAGCGGATAAAGTTGCAGAACGTCTTGTTCATGATATTTTAGCTGATATAGAACTGAATAAAGGTGATAAAGTTGCTGTTCTTGTAAATGGGTTGGGTTCAACACCTAGAATGGAATTATACATTATATTTAGACGAGTGGAACAAATATTAAATGAAAATGGTATTGTAATTTATCGTTCCTATGTAGGAGACTACATTACGTCACTTGAAATGGGTGGCTGTTCTGTTACTTTGATGAAATTGGATGAGGAATTAGAAAGAACGATAGATCATTCAGTAGATTGTCCGATGTTCGTTCAAAAATAACCGATGTATTAAAAAGCAAGGGGGACAAATATGGAATTTACTGTGAGTGAACTAAAAGAGTATTTTAATAGTGTGGTTAATATGATTGAAGAACAAAAAGATTATCTTTGTGAACTTGATCGAAAATTAGGTGATGGAGATCATGGTGTAACAATGTCAATTGGCTGGCAAGCTATAAAAGAATCGCTTAATAATGAACTTTTAAATGAAGAGGACTGTGGAAAAGTCAGCATTAAAGTTGGTAAAACATTTTTAAGTGCTGTCGGTTCTTCCGTGGGGCCTTTATATGCAACGGGTTTCATGAGGGGAGCGAAAGTAATTAAAAACAAAACTGTTCTTAACGGTGAAGATCTCGCACAATTTTGGCTTGCATTTGGGAAGGGTGTAAAAGAGCGTGGTCAAGCAGATGTTGGTGACAAAACAATGATTGACACACTTGAGCCTTTTGTAAATGTATTAGAAGAGAAATTTAACGATTACCAAGAGTTTTTAAGTGCGTTCAGTGAAGCTGTGGATGCAGGTGAAGAAGGAATGAAGTCTACAAAAGACCTTACTTCAAAGAAAGGTCGTTCAAGTCGCTTGGGAGAAAGGTCTATTGGTGTACAGGATCCGGGCGCTACATCAGCTTATTTGATTTTAAATGAGTTTTTCAATTTTGTAAAATCACGTTCTGTGCAGGCTAATTAACTATGGCGGTGTGATGTTTAGTTAGTTTATTAATAAAGTTGAATATAAAAATTACTGGATCAGATGATAAAGTTCTGATCCTTTTTTATCTATGTAATCAAAAAACAAAGTAAAATAATTAAAAATGAAAATAATCGTTGAAAAACAATAAGATATGAATTAAAATGATAATATAAAGTTGAAAGATTTCATTGAAGGAGTGAGGAGGAAGATATAATGAAGATAGGTATCGGAAGTGACCACAACGGATTTGATTTTAAAGAAGCAATTAAAGAACATTTAAAAGGGACGGATCATGAACTAGTAGACTATGGTTGTGATTCCTGTGATGCAGTAGATTATCCAGATGTAGCGTTTGAAGTATCTGAGGCAATTAGTAAAGGGGAACTTGATCGGGGTATTTTGATTTGTGGAACAGGCATTGGGGTCTGTATTGCAGCTAATAAGTATCCGGGTATTCGTGCTGCATTAGCGCATGATACGTATTCTGCCGAAAGAGCCCAGCTTAGTAATAACGCACAGATTGTAACGATGGGGGCACAAATTATTGGTCATGAAGTTGGAAAGAAGGTTGTAAGCGCTTATTTAGATTCTGAGTGGGCGAATGGTTCGGAACGAAAGGTAAACAAAATAATTGAAAATGAACAAAAATTTGTAGGAGAGAGCTATAAAGAAGCCGCTGCTGGTAATCAGTGCAGCTAACCAGGAGGCGATGATTTTATGAAATCATTGTTACTAGATTTCTTAAGAGTTACGGAAGCTTCTGCGCTTGCCGCATTACCGTGGGTTGGTAGTGGAGACAAAATAGCTGCCGATGATGTAGCTACAAAGACAATGCGACAGTACCTAAACCAAATGGAAATACAAGGCACTATTGTGATTGGTGAGGGTGAAATTGACAATGCGCCAATGTTATATATAGGAGAAAAAGTAGGATTAGGTAATGGCCCGGGAGTTGATATTGCAGTTGATCCAATTGAGGGAACGACACCAACCATTAATGGTCAAGGTAATGCAATCACTGTTATTGCGGCAGCGCCCAAGGGCTCACTACTTCACGCCCCGGATATGTATATGGAAAAAATGGCTGTTGGACCTAAGGCAAAAGGTAAAATTGATATCACTGCATCATTAAAGGACAATATTGAAGCAGTAGCAAAGGCAAATGACAAAAAAGTTAGCGAACTAAATGTACTAGTTCAAGATCGCCCGAGACACCATGAATATATAGATGCGATTAGAGCAATTGGAGCAAAAGTTTATTTGTTTAATGATGGAGATGTTATTTACGCTACTGCAACATGTATCCCGAGCAAAAATATTGATATGTTTTTTGGGGTTGGCGGTGCACCAGAAGGGGTACTAGGAGCTGTAGCATTAAAAGCATTAGGTGGCGAAATGCAGGCAAAGCTTCTTCCTAAGGACGACGAAGAATGGCAACGTTGTATGGAAATGGGGATAATGGAGCCGGAAAATCCATTAACTCATGTTCAGTTAGTTGGTTCGGATGATTGCATTTTCGCTGCAACAGGTATTACAGAGAATATATTTTTAGATGGTATTAAAGAAGATCATGGAAACTATTTCACACATTCCATTTTGATTAATGGAAAAGAAAATAAACTACATTATATAAAAAGCCAACATGAAAGAAATGCCATACTCAATAAATAACCATTCAGAAAAAGGAGGAAATGTAGATGGAATTTTTCCTAGATACAGCGAATATTGAAGAGATTAAAAGAATTAATCGTTTAGGCCTTGTTGATGGTGTAACAACGAATCCATCCATTATTGCAAAAGAGGGAAGAGATTTCAAAGAAGTAATTAAAGAGATTTGTAGTATCGTAGATGGTCCTGTAAGTGCTGAAGTTATAGGGTTAACCGTTGATGAAATGGTGCAAGAAGCAAGAGATATTGCCACATGGGCATCGAATGTTGTTGTTAAGATTCCAATGACTGAAGCCGGTTTGGAAGCGGTTAATATCCTTTCGAGTGAAGGGATTAAAACAAATGTCACCCTTATTTTCTCTGTTGCACAAGGACTAATGGCTGCCAAGGCTGGTGCTACGTATGTAAGTCCGTTTGTGGGAAGAATTGATGATATGGGGGAAGATGGAATAGAACTAATTGGAAATTTAAATAAGACATTAAATAATTATGGATTAGAGTCAAAAATCATTACTGCTAGTGTGAGAACGATTGGACACTTAGAGCAAGCAGCGGTTGCTGGGGCACATATTGCAACAATCCCTGGTGCGTTATTACCAAAATTGTGGAGTCATCCATTAACAGATATTGGTATTCAAAAGTTTTTAGAAGACTGGGAAAAGGTTCCTCAAAAAAATTAAGTGAATAATCCTATTATGAATGGTTTGTTGTACTAACAGTCGTTCCTTCATGGTGGATTAGAGTATATGTATTTGGTATGAGAAAAACTTTGGCATTCGCTGTCGGTTAAGGCGAATGCCGAGTTTTTCTAACTAGAGAGGAGTGTTGATGATGGAAACTACTGCCACCTCAATTGAACAATTATCAATAAATAGTATTCGTACCCTTGCCATTGATGCGATTGAAAATGCGAACTCAGGACATCCTGGTTTACCGATGGGTGCTGCTCCAATGGCATATACGTTATGGACGGAATTTATGAATCATAATCCAAAAAATTCTAGCTGGTTTAATCGTGATCGTTTTGTTTTATCAGCGGGTCATGGTTCGATGTTGTTGTATTCACTGTTACACTTGTCAGGTTACAAGGTAACGATCGATGATTTAAAACAGTTCCGTCAATGGGGTTCTAAGACACCTGGGCATCCGGAATTCGGTCACACGGATGGGGTGGAAACAACAACAGGTCCGCTCGGGCAAGGAGTTGCTACAGCTGTAGGAATGGCAATGGCTGAAGCGCATCTTGCAGCGAAATACAATAAAGAGGATCTATCCATTGTAGATCATTATACCTTTGCATTAGTGGGTGACGGAGATTTAATGGAAGGTATATCGCATGAAACGGCATCCCTAGCAGGGCACCTTGGATTAGGAAAACTTATCACTTTATATGATTCGAATGACATTTCCTTAGATGGTGATTTAAATAAGTCTTACTCAGATTATACAGCGGATCGTTTTAAAGCATATGGTTGGCAAGTAATTCGTGTCGAAGATGGAAATGATGTTGATGCATTACGTAGTGCAATGAAAGAAGCTAAACAAAATACTGCCCAACCAACACTAATTGAAGTGAAAACAGTGATTGGCTATGGTTCTCCGAATAAGTCAGGGTCTGCTGCTTCCCACGGTGCGCCACTTGGTTCGGATGAAGTACATTTAACAAAAGAAAATTATAATTGGACACATGAACCGTTCCATGTACCGAAAGAGGTATATGCTGATTTTAAAGAAAAAGCAGTAAAAACAGGAGAAGAAGCAGAAGAAAACTGGAATCAACTATTTAATACGTACAAAGAAAAATATCCTGAACCTGCTCAAGAATTAGAGTTAGCAATCAATGGCGAACTACCAAAAGGTTGGGAAAAAGCTCTTCCAGTGTTTGAACCTGAAAAAGATACGTTGGCAACACGTGCCTCATCAGGAAAAGTCTTAAATGCAATTGCGAAAGAAGTTCCAAACTTTATTGGTGGTAGTGCTGATTTATCAGGATCAAACAAAACAATGATCAATGATGAATCAGATTTTTCAAGCGAAAATTATGCAGGTCGTAATATTTGGTTTGGTGTTCGTGAATTTGCGATGGCTGCTGCACTAAATGGTATGGCGCTTCATGGAGGCCTTAAAGTTTACGGCGGTACGTTTTTCGTTTTTAGTGATTATTTACGTCCGGCTGTTCGTTTATCAGCTCTAATGAAATTACCTGTAACGTATGTGTGGACACATGATTCCATCGCTGTTGGGGAAGATGGACCAACACATGAACCGATTGAACATCTTGCATCCTACCGTACAATGCCAGGTTTGTCGCTAATTCGACCTGCAGATGCTAATGAAACACAAGCAGCATGGCGGTTAGCTTTGGAATCAAATGATCAACCAACAGCATTAGTACTAACGAGACAAAACTTACCGACCTTAGACGGTACCGGAGAACATGCTTATGATGGTGTGAAGAAAGGTGCCTATGTTGTAAGTGAGTCAACCAAATCAACACCTGATGCATTAGTACTCGCAACGGGTTCTGAAGTTCACCTGGCTATTAAAGCACAACAGAAACTTAAAGATAAAGGCATTGATGTGCGAGTAGTGAGCATGCCATCTTGGGATCGATTTGAAGCACAACCGCGAGATTATAAAGACAGTATTATTCCGCCAAAAGTAACAAAACGACTTGCCGTTGAGATGGCTTATCCACTTGGCTGGGACCGATATGTTGGAGATGAAGGGTATGTTCTCGGCATCAATCAGTTTGGTGCTTCAGCGAATGGTCAAAAACTAATCGAGGAGTATGGATTTACAGTTGAAAATGTTGTAAATCATGTTGAAAGGTTAATAGAAAATTAAATTTGTGAAATTTTTAAATTAGTTAAAATTGTTATGAAACCTGTAATATTAGGGTCTGACCTCCAATTGGGAGGGCGGGCCCTAGTTAAGGTTGGCTAACTTTTAGGGTGCACTTCATTCATTTTTAAGTTACTATAGTAAATGCTATAAATAACAGACATAATTATAAATGAGGTGTATGTATGCAAAAGTTAGTCTTTTTTGTAGGTGTTGCAGGAACGGGGAAAACTACAGTTGCTAGGAGTATTGCAAAACAAAGGCCTTGCGTATGTTTGGATAAGGATACAGTTGGTGGGCGCTTTGTTGAAAAAGTGTTAGAGGATAATAATTTAGATAAAAATGATCGAGATTCTGATTTTTACAGAACAGAACTAAGAGATCTTGAATACGAAACAACAACAGATCTGTGTATAGAAAACCTTTCTGTTGGGCAAGATGTGTTTATGATTTCTCCGTTTACATCAGAATTGAAAAATAAGCTTTGGATCGAACAAGTGATAGAAGCAAGTGGCAAAACCAAGCAAGATGTTGATGTGAAAGTAGTTGTCGTTACACTAGAAGACATTGATAAACAGAAGCAACGTATTGTTGATCGTGGCACGGTTCGTGATTCCTGGAAGTTGGAGAATTGGAACAGCTATGAATCTCGTGTTAATTTTGTTCCAGAAATTAATTGGGACATTCCCGAATCCAACATCCTTGTTTTTGATAACTCAGGAGAATTAACTGAAGAAAAAGTAAACAAGGTGACACAATTTATTAACAACTAGACAAAACATGCGCGGTTTTCCTGTCCTTTGGGGAATCGCGCATATTGCATTTTGATTTTCATCACCATATAATGTATGGTAGACTTTGCAAAAATAAATGATGTGCGAAAAATGATTCAATTGGAATGAATTCAATTTACATAAAAAGGGAGTGCTTGACCGTGGCCTTGAAGAAGTTTACTCAAGATCAAATTGAAGACTTAGCCATGATTGAAATGGCGAAAGAAATCCTTGGCGCAAACAATAAGAAAGCAATGGATTTTCGTGAACTATTTGATCAAATCGCAGAGATAAAAGGGTTCAGTGATGCTGAAAAAGAAGCAAAGCTTGCTCAATTTTATACCGATTTAAACATTGATGGTAGTTTCTTAACGATTGGATCGAATCTGTGGGGGCTTAAACGCTGGTACCCAGTTGACCAAATCGATGACGATGTATCGGCACCGAAGAAGAAAAAGAAGAAAAAGAAAAAAGCAGCTGCTAAACCGAAAAAAGAAGAAGTGGTTGCTGAACCAGAAGCAGATTTAAGTCTAGATGAAGAGGAACTAGATTTTGATGACAGTGATCTAGATGATGACTTTGATGATTTCGATTTAGATGACGAATTCGATGATAGTGAAGAGGATGTAGGCAACGAGGATGACGATCTTGATTCCTCTGATGAAGAGAAAATTAAGTAATCGTTCTTGACTTTCCAAAGGCAAATGAGTAAAATGCTATTTGGGCTCTACAATTATTATAAGTTCACGCTCCCCGGTATAGGGGGGCGTTTTTTGTTTTTTACAGAGAAAAACCCCTTTGAATGAAAAAGTTTTTAAATAGTAAAATACTATATAAACAAAGACACAGAAAGAGGGATGAAGGGTGACAAAGTATATTTTTGTAACTGGTGGTGTGGTATCTTCGATTGGAAAGGGGATCACTGCAGCCGCATTAGGACGTTTATTGAAAAACAGAGGATTAAAAGTAACGATTCAAAAATTTGATCCATATATTAATGTCGATCCAGGGACAATGAGCCCGTATCAGCATGGTGAGGTATTTGTAACCGAAGATGGCGCTGAAACCGACTTGGACCTTGGACACTATGAGCGTTTTATTGATATTAATTTAAATAAATATAGCAATATTACGACTGGTAAAGTTTATTCAACTGTTATTAGAAAAGAACGCCATGGTGATTACTTAGGTGGAACCGTACAAGTAATTCCACACATAACCAATGAAATTAAAGATAAGGTTTTCCAAGCAGGTAAACAGACAAACGCAGATGTTGTCATTACGGAAATTGGTGGTACGGTTGGTGACATTGAATCCCTCCCATTCCTTGAAGCGATTCGTCAAATTAAAAGTGACATCGGCCGCGACAATGTGATGTATCTGCACTGTACCCTTGTGCCATACATTAAAGCGGCTGGTGAAATGAAAACAAAACCAACCCAACACAGTGTGAAGGAATTGCGTTCATTAGGTATCCAACCAGATGTGATTGTCCTAAGAACGGAAATGGAAATTAGCGAAGAAATGAAGAAAAAAATCGCCTTGTTCTGTGATATTAATGAAAAAGCAGTCGTGGAAATGAAAGATGCGGACACGCTTTACCACATTCCATTAGCATTGCAAGAGCAAAAACTTGACCAACTAACCTGTGATCATTTTGGTTTAGAGTGTGGCCAAGCAAACATGACCGAGTGGAAGCAATTAGTCGATCGGGTTGTGAATTTATCGAAAACCATCACAATTGCTTTAGTAGGAAAATATGTGGAGCTTCCTGATGCATATATTTCTGTCGTTGAGGCGCTAAAACACGCAGGGTTCAGCTTTGATGCCGATGTTGATGTGCGCTGGATCAATGCCGAAGAATTAACAAGTGAAAATGTGGAAGCATCGCTAAAAGGTGCTGACGGTATTCTAGTGCCTGGTGGATTTGGTGATCGCGGTATTGAAGGAAAAATTGAAGCAATTCGCTATGCAAGGGAAGAAAAAGTGCCGTTCCTAGGCATTTGTCTTGGTATGCAGTTAGCAACTGTCGAATTTGCGCGTAATGTAGTGGGATTAAAAGGAGCACATTCAGCGGAGTTCAATCCAGGAACACCTTACCCAATTATTGACCTACTACCAGAACAAAAAGATGTTTCAGATCTAGGTGGAACGTTAAGATTAGGTGTTTATCCTTGCCGTTTAACAGATGGTACCAAAACAAAAGAAGCGTATGAAAACGAAGATATCGTGTACGAACGTCACCGTCATCGTTTTGAATTTAATAACGAATATCGTGATCAGATGGAAGAGAACGGATTTATCTTTTCAGGGACAAGCCCTGATGGTAAGTTAATCGAAACAATCGAAGTAAACGACCATCCATGGTTTGTAGCATCCCAATATCACCCTGAATTTAAATCAAGACCAAATCGCCCGCAGCGTTTATTCTATGGATTTATCGATGCAGCTGTGAAGATGAATCAATAAGTTTTATGTGTGGCCCACTAAGGTGAACAAGCGATTAGTTTGGATCATAGCAAGAAAGCTCAGATTAAACTCTGGGCTTTTTTTTGTTATCAGCTGAGAGCAGGAGTGTCACGGTAGATTCACGCACCAATTTTGTCTGAATCGACCAAGAGAGCCATTACACGGTGAATTAACACAAAAAAATTGACCAAACGATTCATGCCCGTCCTTTTAAACTCCTTATGGCACTTATAGTAAAATTTGTTGCTTTTGTGTCGTAGTTGATAGAAACTCCGACGTAACTAATGTTGTTCTCGCTCGCTCTTATAAAATGAGTGCTAATATAGAGCTCCGGAAATACACTGCGCTTTCCACGGGCGGCTGGTGAGCCTCCTCGCTCGTCCCTCGCTGCGGGGTCTCACCTAGGCCTTTCCTCCCGTAGGAGTCTCCGTGTATTTCCTCCGCTCTTGTTTTGTGCATCGTAATTTTAGAGCTTTTTGCTTGATTATACGTATAC
>NZ_SZNM01000003.1 GCF_005870085.1 Aquibacillus sediminis
TTCATTCATGCGAATAAAAGTATTATCCGGTATTAGCTCACGTTTCCGCGAGTTATCCCAATCTTACAGGCAGGTTGCCCACGTGTTACTCACCCGTCCGCCGCTCGTTCCACAAGCGCACACCCCGAAGGGTGATTGCTTGCTTCCCGCGCTCGACTTGCATGTATTAGGCACGCCGCCAGCGTTCGTCCTGAGCCAAGATCAAACTCTCCATAAAGTAATGAGCTTGCTTACTCGTTTCAAAAACTAGCTTTAAAAATTGATTCAGGGTAGTCTGTTTCAAATAATTGAAACGTCTTACCTGATCTGTTTCATACTGGTTGTTTTGTTCAGTTTTCAAAGATCAAAAGTTAACGACGTTTTTAACGACAATAAATATTGTATCACGTCGTTGTTTGCTTGTCAACAACTTTTTTGATTCAATATTTGTTTTGTTCTTGTCGTTTAAAGCGACTCTAATAATATACCATACTACAAAACTTAAAGTCAACAACTTTTTTGAAGTTGTTTCGCTGTGTTCGTCTCTCTTGATGAGAGATTTATAATATACCACGGTTCATTACTATATACAATAGCAATCTTCACCCCAATTTTTTCCAATTGATCATAAATTGAAACTTCAATCAGTGAGTGGGCTTTTTGCTAGTTAAACACAATCGGACATTTACTGACAGCTGCTCCACCATGCTTCTAAGGTTTTACCTTACTGATTGAAATGGCGTGATATTGCCAGTTACATGCGGGATACAGTTAAACTTCACCAATCAGTGAAGTTTTTGCTCTTCCCCCGAATAAAAATAAAAAAACAAGGCGGTCATTTAGGAAAGCTCAATTAGTTGTAGCTGTTTTTTCATCAAAGGTGAACCATCCGAATAATCCTACTTCAAAACAGATAGGGTTTAATTGGGAGTAAACTTTCGCTTTCACCCTGAACGGTGAACGGTTCAAGGATCTGCGGGTCTATTCTTGTGGTACTAACACTTAGTCGACCTTCTTCCTATTATATGGTTTCTACATTAAACTTACACTCAAAACGGTGAGCGTTCACCAACACAACGCTCACCGTTTTCCCCAAATCAATTTACCATTTTTTATAAGGTAAAAACTTACCGTCCATCGTTACGACCACTCGATCTCCATTCGGATCTTCTTTTTTATCGATATCTAATTTAAAATCGATCGCACTCATGATTCCATCACCGAACTTTTCATGAATTACAGATTTTAATGTAGTACCGTAAACTTGCATAACTTCGTAGAAGCGGTAAATCAGTGGGTCTGTTGGAATCGATTCGTTAAGTGATCCTTTCATCGGAATATCTTGTAAAGCAATGGATACAGTTTGTTCCAAACCTAACATAACAATCAATTTATCTGCTTCATCTGCACTCATTGATGCTTGCCCCATTATTGCAGCAGCTACCCAAACAGGATGTCGACCTATTTCAGCTGCTAAATCATCGAAAGTCAGTCCTTTGTCACGCTTTGCTAATAATATCTGCTCCGTCGCTTCTTCCTTCGTTAAGCCTTTAGTTTTTACAATAGAACTCACACCGTTTCCTCTCCTTTTATATTAAATAGTGGAGGTTCAAAATCTATGATGTTATGATTCTACTGAAACTATAGCGCAGTGAAATTTAAATAGGAAGAAAGTTGTCAAATCATCTTACATGTTTTTTTGCTGTGTAGCATAGAGACTTTCTTTTAAGATACGCAGAATACCTTATATCTATCATTAAACTTCCATTATATTTGCAATTAACATACCGCTCAGTAAGAACCTTCATTATTTAAAACAACTCACTAAACTACAAAATTGATTATACATAGCTTCTATAAGCGGTTTCCATCCACCGATAGAAGCTTGTACGCTACAGGCAGTTAATTCCCCTCTTGTCTTTTTTCAGATGTTCTTCATTCTTGAAGGGGGGCTTACTGCTTTTTAAGGCGAGATAAAGTAAAACTTCACTCAGTGGGGGTTCTACTCTTCCCCCACTGAATGTTAGCACCCCCCTAACCATCTCCGTTTCTTATCATGTTTTGAAGTGGGAGACTAACGGACGGTTGCCGGTATAAAAAACAGGTACAACCCAAAGGTAGTACCTGTTTTTTATACCATTCTCTACTGCTCACGATGTACACAATAATTTAGTACATACTTTAGAAATGACCTATGACGCGGCATTGCTTGTAGGGCGTCAAATGCTAAACAGTAATGATCCCACATTTCTTTTTTAGCACCGTCTACACCTAGCAAGGAGACAAATGTGGTGGTTTTATTTTCAACATCTTTTCCAGTCCTTTTTCCAAGTAAGCGCAGATCCCCTTCCACATCAAGCAAGTCATCCTTAATTTGAAACACCATACCTAAGTGTCGCGCAAACATTTTTAACCTACTTATTTCTTCCTCTGTTGCATGCGCGAGAATGGCAGGCATGACAAGTGAAGCCTCAAAACCTAACCCCGTCTTATAGAAACAGATCGTTCTCAACTCGTCGATTGTTAGCTGTTTCCCTTTTGCATGTAAGTCCATCACTTGTCCTTTGCACATCGCCTCTGTTGATTGTGTCGAATACCTGATTACACGCAGTACTGTTCGTGGATCAAATGCATCAAGCGTCGTTAATTCTTCAATCGGCTTCTGCGTCAAATAGAGACCTGTTAATTCGGCGATACTCGTATCATACACTTCATGTAATGTCGGCTGACCTCGGCGGATAGACGCGTTATCTTGAGAAGGAAGATCATCGAAAATTAAGGACGCCGTGTGCATATATTCTAATGATTTTACCAATGGCTCGATTGCGGTACTTTCTAATCCATATCCTTGGCTCCCGATAACCCAAGTCACAATCGGACGCAGGCGTTTTGCATCACTCGTTAAACTATAATTAGCCGCTTCAATGATCGGATCTTCAGCATAGGATTGAATATCATTCAATATCAATAAACTATCATTAATTTGGTGCTGCATGGATTGAACAGTATCAGTGAATTCTTGTTTCTGTTTTCTTTCCTTCCTTAAATCTGCAAGGACATGATCCCGTAGTAATTTATCAAAGAAATCGACGTCATCCACTTTGCGAACGATCCGTTGAATCAGACTATTAAATGCTGGAATTTCAGCAGTAAAAAGCGCCATTACCTCTGTATATTTTTTCGACCCAAATCGTTTCTTTAATCGTTTCAGCCCATTAATCGCTCTGTTAAGGATCACTTCACACGCATCGGGATCTGAATCATAGATGTGATGGATCAAATGGTAAATAACCGTCCAATATAATTCAAAAGGGTTCAGCAAATCTGGGCGCTGATGATGGTACTTTAAATAATAGGTATAAGGGGTTACAGCCCCTTGCTCCAAATCACTAAACATATCTGTAAGGTCATCCGACAGTTGATTGTATATACCATAAAAAAATGGGTGATTCTCAAAGGTACCAGCTTCCGTTCCACTGGTAATCGAATGTACGATTAATCGTGAGGAAGCAGACTTTAATATTGCCGGAATATATAGGTCCTCATTTGTGTATGCCGGATTGGATAAATTCTTTAAACGATCCACTTCCTGCGACTGAAAGAATACATATGCTTGCTCGAGAAAAGTTGTTCTAGAATCTACTGGTTGATTATCTCTTATATATTCAAATGCACGCTTTAGTTCTGCGTGAACAAAATGGATGAAAGCTTTATTTTTTCCATTCCATTTGACTAATGCCGGAACTTCCCCAGTAGTCAAGGTAGTACGGATTAAATCCGCATACTGTTTTTCCTCATTTGCTGATAAAATTTTACTATCGAACAAGTCATCGATAAAAGGATAGGTTAATCCATAGGCATACCCAAGCCGGATCGCTTTATCCAGTGATTGAGCACGTTCCTCCTTAGAAGTAACCTCGTCATCGATCCGATCAAGTGTATTCATCACAACCCCCGCAATAACTTTAATCAGCTTAAATTGCGCTTTGTCCACATCCATCTCTTCTGGAATGTTGGAGGAAACAAGCTTCAGCTTATCGATTAACCAAATCATCGTTGATTCAACCCCATGTTGTTTGGCTAAACGATACAGCGAGGCCTTGGTGAACATGTGTGTATCTGAATCACCGTTATGTTTCGGATCCAGTAGCTTCGTTTTTAAATCTTCTACTACCTGCTGTATTTTTTCTTGGGTATCTGATTCGTTTAATTTTGCCCCCATATCCCTTATAAAAATATAGGAAATACTACGTTCTAAGTAGTCATCTAATTTTCCAGTACGATCCAGCGTTCTTATATATGGATAATAGCCTTGTCGTGTTGACTCTTTCTTAAACCGTGAAACAATCGATGATAAGGAAAAACGAGTATGGCTATGTTTCCAGGAATGGATATCCTTTATAAGCGGTGAAACATACTGTTTATTCTTGGCTTGATCATAAAGTGTTTTAAAATACTGTGCAGCATATTGTTCTGCCAGCTTATACGATGTATCTGCATTTATTTCTTTCATATGTGAGCATAACCTCAATTTCCTATTTCTAAATTACATTCATCGTACCATGATCGCACCCTTATTTCTAGGACACGGACGCTTCCTTCTCCTAGCCATTATGGTAAAATAAATGCTAGTAATCTATAATTGGACGGTGCTAACATTGAGTGAAAAAGTGAAATTAAAAGAAGTAGATTTATATCAACCCATTCAAAACTATTTTAAACGTAAAGGATATGACGTATATGGTGAAGTTAAAGACTGTGATATTGCAGTCATGAAAGAGGACCTTCTACTCATCGTTGAATTGAAATTGAACTTAAGTGTAGACCTGCTCATTCAAGCAACCAAAAGACAGCGGCTGTCAGAGCATGTATATATTGCTGTTCCAAAACCTAAAAAGCACAACCCTCGTTCAAAAAAATGGCGGGATACTTGCCACTTATTGCGGAGGTTAGAATTAGGTCTGATGCTTGTCTCCTTTTCAGACAAGCGAAAAAGAGTGGAAGTGGTTATGGAACCAACTCCTTTTCATCGTCCAATCAGTAGAGGGAAAGCGAAATACCTTAGACAAGCAATAATAAAAGAAATCAATGGACGGAGTGCAGATTACAATATTGGTGGGTCTAGTAGAAAGCAAATCATGACCGCTTATCGGGAGAATTGTGTGCAAATTGCATGTTACCTGGAACAACACGGGGAACTGTCTCCAAAAGCATTAGTACAAATGGGAACTGGCAAAAAAACACATTCGATATTAAGCAAAAACTATTACGGTTGGTTTGTCCGCGTAAAAAGAGGTATCTATACCCTCAGTGAAAAGGGAAAGCAAGAGATAAAAGAATACCCTGACCTCACAGCATACTACCGCACGTAAAGTGGGACATGGGGACAGGTTCTCTGTCCCAGCCCTTAAATTACTGGGACAAGTGCCCTGTCCCCTTGTCCCACTATAATTGGGCATTTTTCAATCCGCTAATAAATGTTTCCGTTGCTTCATCAAGCTCTGTTAAATAACGATCGATATGGGTCCTGTCACCATTATTCACAGCGCGAACGATCTCTTTTGAGAGTGTATGAACCTTCTTATGTGGTTCCTCTAATTTTTTCACATCACTAGAAATGTCGTTAGTCGCCATAAACTTCCCGACTGTACACATGTCATGACTTTGAATACTACTCTCATCAAGGTTCACAAAGCCACACACAGCATTATACGCTTTCCATTTCCATAATAAATGTTCAGAAGCGACTAGAATCAGCACCTGCTCTCCACTAAAGTCTTTATAATAAGGAATAGCTGCTTTTCTTTGATTCTCAATCATAGAACTAATGGTGTAAATCCCTTGGCCCGTTTTTAGAACAATATCATTTAACACACCCGTTTGATCGTTTATTTCACTTAACCTCGCTGATACTTCCTCTGTCGCAGCCGATTGTTCTTCCACATTCGTTGCTATACTATCAAACGTGGTATTCATTTCTCCTAACGATTCCTCCATTTCGTTCATGGATGTGACCGCTTCATTTATTTGTTCCTTTCCAGACGCAAACACATCAATGGCACCGATAAGTTTTTGATTAGAATGGTCTATTTCTTCACGTAAATTACCTAGTAAATTATTTATATAAGTAACCGATTCTTTCGTATTTTGGGAGAGTTTCTTTATTTCGTCCGCAACTACCGCAAACCCTTTGCCTGATTCTCCAGACCTGGCTGCCTCAATACTCGCATTTAAAGATAATAGATTGGTTTGATCCGCGACGTCTTTAATAATATTAACAACTTTATCAATTTCTTTCGTTCCTTCTACTACAGATTGCATTTTAGATTGAACCGTATTCATTTCATCGAAAGATTGATCAATATGAGTAAAAGAATGATGAATGTTCTGCATAGAACTTTCCGACATTTCAACTACCTCTTTTGTCTTAACGAGAGAGTTCTGTACAAAATTTGCAATCTCTTCACTTGACGTACTCATCTCTTGACTCGTTGCTGCAATTTCATTGATGGAATTTTTTTGATATGAAATTTGATCGACCATATCTTTCACATATGTCATTTCTGTCACATATTCAATCAGTTCACTATTAAGTAAAAATTGCTCTCTTAATTGCGAATTTTTTAATTGTAAAAGTTCATTGATTTTATGTACTAATGGTGTGTCCCCTTGCAAGTAACCACTTTCCATTGACGCTCCAAAGTCCGCATTTAATTGATATATTCTATCTAACTCTTCTAGTAAACTACGCTCATTCTCAACATGTTGGTCCTGTGAAACAGCTTTCTTTTTTCCGATTAATAACATAACACGATCCCCCATTATAACAAGTTTAACAAATGCAATCATTCGCCCTTCAATGATAACGGTTTCTTTCAACACCCTAACTCCCGGAAAAATGCATAAAAATTCTCTGTTACTAGAATACTCCCACATCTCATCCCCATTAGGGAATAATTAATTTGTTCACAAATTAATTATAGGCCGCACACAGGGACAGGTCCACTGTCCCGCAAAAAACAAAGAAGCTGGGACAAGTGCCTTGTCCCAGCTAAATAGCAAATGATTTAATAAGGTAGCGTTCTATAAACTCGGCTAAGCCATCACTTTGATGATGGCCTGTGACATAGTCTGATGCTTCTTTTACCAGTCTACTAGCGTTCGCCATCGCAACACCTGTTCCAGCGTTGCGCAACATTTGGATATCATTCGCACCATCTCCTATTGTCACAACTTCCTGTGCATTTATTCCAAATAGGCGAAGTAATGTTTGGATCGCGGACCATTTTGAAACTCCTGGCGCGACAATTTCAAATCCATCCTCCCAATCAATGATATCCGCTTCTTCTTTAAACAGTGCAGATAGTTCTGGCGCAGGACTACCAGTGCGCACACTATATTTAAGTACCTTTGTATAGTTTGCATGCCTTAAATCGCCAACATAGCGTGGGGATGTTTGCCCCTCTTTAGTCCAGGATTCTATTTCAGCACTTAGTTCTTTACAATATAGTCCATTTACCGAATGAATCAGCACATTACATGGAACCTCTGTTGTTAAACGATGAAAACGTTCCTCATTCAATGTTATAGGTTTGACCTGCAGGGCTTTTCCTGTCCAAGCATCATGCATTGAAGCTCCGTTCAAACAAATCATAGGTGTCTGCAAACCTAGCGCTTTATGGTAAGGAGCGGTTATTTCATAATGACGACCAGTTGCTAAAAAAATCTTCACCCCTTGATTTTTCAGCTTAAAAATTGCTTCCATATTGCGTTTAGAAATATTGTTTGAGGCTGTTAGGAGCGTGCCATCCATGTCAATAAATACTGCGTGTACATTCATTTTTTATCTACCCCCTTGCATTGATAGAGCAATCATATCATCCAAATGTTAAGGCCAAATAAACGGAATGTATGATTTCTGTTAAGTTGTTCTTATCATGAAAAGACTACAAACCGACCACCATTTCACTCCCAAATATTTACTTCGTGTAAACATTTTGTAAAGTTATGGTAAAAATGCACCCCATGGATTTGGATTCTAGTATGATAATGTACAACGTCAATTAAAGAGGAGGTAAGCATGAAGACATCAATACGTAATATTTTTAAACATTCCTTTTCTATCACTTGGTTAAAAAAACTAGATAAGCTACCCATTAGGCTAAGAGTCATCGTTAGTTTCTCGATTGTGCTTCTTTTACTGATCGTCATGAGTACCGTCATGTACAGTAAAATGCGTGCCGTTTCGAACAATGACCAACAAGTAATGGACCTTTTTCTACCAATTGTCATTGAAGCAAATGCTATTAATAATGACATGCTCCAAACGAGTAAACATGTGAATGAACTAGCAACTACAACCATGTCTGTTAGTCAAAAAATTCTTACAGACGAGATTAATCTTCCTTTGAGTAATATTGAGGAAAGTAAACAAGAACTTCAAGCTTTAATTGATCAATTTGAGGATCAACAACTCAAGGAGAACTATCAGACTTTTTTAGATCAATGGACTAAATATAAGGAAATTGTGGATAACGTCATTACCGCATCCGCTAATGGGAATATGGATGTGGCACAAGATGAAACTTATAAAGGGGAAGCCTACTTTGATCGAGCGAATCATTCGATGCTATCAATCGTAAGTAACGTGGAGCAACAGATTAATGATCGAGTACATACTTCTGTTCAACTAAATAAACAAGGAACCAATTGGATTTTCATCATCAGCATCGGCTCGATTTTATTAACAATCGGCTTAATTTATTTTACGGTAATCATGATCACAAAACCATTGTCCACTATTTCTGATCAGGTGGAAAAGGTAGCATCTGGTGATTTCACGGTAGCTCCATTAGAGCAAAAGACTCAGGATGAATTAGGAAAACTAACATCCAACTTTAATGGGATGACCACATCACTTCGAGAAGTGTTAAAAGATGTTATACATACGATCACGCACGTGACAGAAACCGCAGATCAAATCACACACAGTGCAAACGAGACAAAAGCTGGCGTTGAACAAGTTGCTACTTCCGTCGAAAAAGTTTCTTCCGACACGTCGCACCAGTTAGAAAGTATAAGCGCTATTAATCAACATATGAGTGAAACTGCCGTTGACATGGAAGAAGTTGAAGGTCATATCGTTACCGTAAATTCTTTATCAGACACCGCAAATAAAAAAGCAAAATACGGCCAAAAAGACATTGATAGAATAATAAGCAATGTTATGGAGATGGAGTCTAGCGTCCATTCTTCTGTTAACAAACTGAATTCATTAGTAGATAAAACGAACGAAATTGATAGTATTGTCTCCGTGATTCATGATGTATCAACTCAAACTAATTTGTTAGCTCTAAATGCTGCGATTGAAGCAGCTCGAGCGGGCGAACATGGACAAGGATTTGCTGTTGTAGCAGATGAGGTGAAAAAGCTTGCCACACAGTCTGCAGATGCAACCGATAAAATAAGTTCGATTCTTCAGTCAATTCAATCTGAAACAGCCGAGACGGTGGATTCTATGCAGATAACGAGTGAGTCAACAGCAAAAGGAAAAGAACTAATTATACAAGCAGGCAAAAACTTTGAACAAATTGTAACGTCTACTACTTCTGTTTCAGAACAAGCAAAAATTGTCGCACAACATATCGAACGTGTGACAGAGCGAACGAAAAACGTTGTAAAGACAATGCAAAGCGTTAGTGAAGTTTCTAGCCAGAACACCGCAAACGTACAAACCGTGGCAGGAATTTCAGAGGAAACGAATGCAGCAATGGAAGAAGTAACAGAAGCATTTTTACGTTTATCTAAAATGAGCGAACAACTAAACAACAAAGTGAATAAATTTAGCGTGGACTAAAAGAAGTGTTCCTACAGAACATTTCTTTTTTCCATACGAAATTAGATTTCCGCGAAGAGTTAGCACCTTCCCAAATTGTAAATCAAAATTTATATAAAGTTTATACGAATTTAATAATGAATGTTTATACTTAAGACAGTACCAATATTCAACAAAATCTTACATAAAGGAGTACATGATGGATAACTCACTATTTTCAAAGGTTACTATTTTCGATATTTTTTCCTACGTAAAACACGCTCAAGATAAGAAGTTATCAAGAGGGCAAGATTTTCAAAAATTTGTTGAACTAAAAAGAATTATGAAAACGAGGTCCTTAACCACTTACTACCAACCGATCCTTCATTTAAAAACAGATAAAATTATTGGATATGAGGCATTAAACCGACCACCCAAGACGAAACATTTTCCTTCTACTGAAAGCTTTTACGACTTTATTGGTCAAACGAATCAAGTATTTCAATTTGAACTACTTGCTAGAAATTTAGCTATTCAAAAATTTCATCATGAAGTCGACAATCACCCACAGCAAAAAGATCACTTATTATTTATTAACATACACCCTCAAGTGTTGGTTGATTCCAATTACAAAAGTGGCGAAACATTGGAATTACTGCACCAACACAACATATCACCAAAGCAAGTCGTATTTGAATTAACCGAAAAAACAGCAGTGACAGATTATACCATGTTTGAGCGCGTCCTATCCAACTACCGTCGACAAGGTTTTAGAATCGCGATTGATGATGCAGGAAGTGGTTTTAACAGTCTAAAAACACTCGTACATCTTAAGCCTGAATTTATCAAGTTTGACAGAACATTAATTCATAATATTCATTGTAGTGAATCCCAGCAACAATTAATTCGTTTACTCGTCGATTTTGCAAATGAATCAAACACGCAAGTACTTGCAGAAGGGATCGAAAAAGAAAAAGATCTTGAATTTTTGAAAGAAAACGGTGTACATTTAGGACAAGGCTATGGTTTAGCAATACCTAGCCTACAGTTTCAATGAACATAGAGATCCAGTCTGCATTTATGGTGATATTACCGAAATGGTCCCAAGTAAACAACAACGAGTGATCATGTAGAGAATTTATTTATAGAACACCTTAGCATCCAAGTGAGTGTAGTTTTTGATCATAACAACCCCATCGCTCTCATCATTCGCATCATAGACTTGGTACACCATATCGATACAATTTTTACATAGGAAGAACTGTACATTTGTTAATGAACACCAAAGTACCAGTTACTCCTCGTGCACAGTGTCCACAAGAGGTAACTGGTACCTTTATTCTTCATCTTCCATTACTTGATATGCCATGTCAAATAGCATCATCTGACTATTTTTACGCGCTTCTCCTTGTTTTGCTTCTACATAATGATAACTACCATCGCTTGCTTGCTCTCTCACCTTCACATTATCTTCAAGCATAATCTGAAGGATATGTTTAATTCGGGGTTTTAGATACCCTTCATAGATTGGAAATAGTAACTCGACTCGCTTCACCATATTTCGCGTCATCATATCTGCAGAGGAAAGGTAGATTTTCTCCTCTCCATTATGATGAAAGCAATAAATTCGACTATGCTCTAAAAATCGCCCTACTATACTTACAACTCGAATATTGTCGCTAACCCCTTCTATTCCAGCTCTTAGACAGCATATCCCTCTTATAATAAGGTCGATCTTTACACCTGCCTGTGATGCTTCATACATTTTATTAATTAATGTTTTATCCGTTAATGCATTCATCTTAGCAATTATACGGCCATTGCCAAATTGTTTATGATAGCTAATCTCCTCATCAATGTTACGAATAAAATGATCACGTATATCAAAAGGAGCCATTGAGATATGATGAAAGATCGGTTTATCTGAATAACCACTTAAATAGTTAAAAAAATTAGTAGCATCAATGCCAAATTTTTGTTTCGTTGTGATGAGCCCCATATCGGTATATTGTTTTGCTGTTTGGTCATTGTAATTACCTGTGCCTAAATGAACAAACCTCATCGTTTTTCCTCGTTTTTTTCGAACGACAAGCGTTATTTTACTATGCGTTTTCAAATAGTTCATGCCATAAATAACATGACAGCCAGCCTTTTCTAACTCTTTAGCCCAATGCACATTTTGCTCTTCATCAAAACGTGCTTTCAATTCAACTAATACGGTTACCTGCTTTCCATTTTCTGCAGCTTGTTTTAGCCCTTCGATAATCGGCGAATCCCCACTAACCCGATACAGTGTTTGTTTAATAGCAAGTACATATGGGTCATTTGCAGCTTCTGTTACCAACTCTTTTACCGGCTCAAAAGATTCATACGGATGATGGACAAATATATCCCGTCTTTGTGCTGCTTCAAATACACTTTCATTCGAGTCCATATCTTGAGGTGGTTGAGGTAATAATGTTGAATATACTAGATGTTCTTTGTTTGCAGACAATTTTTTATAGAAGTCAAACAAAAACGTTAAATCTAGCGGTCCATCCACGATATATAAATCTTTTTCATGTATTTCAAGTGCGTGTAGTAAGAAATCTATTATTCTCTGTTCGTATTTTCCTTGGCGTATTTCTAATCGGACAGCGGCACCCCACTTCCGTTTCTTGATTTCTTTTTCAATTTCTTTCAATAAATCCCTAGCGCCTTCTTCATGAATTGTCATATCTGCATTGCGAGTAATTCTAAATTCTGTTATAGAGCAAACGTGATAACCCACAAAGAATTTTTCAATAAAGTAGCTAATCACATCTTCTAATAGCACATAATTATCCTTTTTGGGAGTAGTAATATACCGATCTAATAGGGCAGGTACTTGCACAATTGCTATATTTGACTCCCCATTTTCAACATGTTGATCTCTTACTTCAACAGCTAGATTAATTGATTTATTTAACAACATTGGGAATGGCCGATAGGCATCGATGGCCATCGGTGTTAGAACGGGGTAAATGTGTTCATCAAAATAAACTTCTAATTCCTTCAATTCATCACTGTCCAATGATTCAATCGATTGGATTGATATACCTTCAAAGGATAAAGGTAATTGAAACTGGCAATAGATGTCATATTGTCTTTTTACCATGCGATGGTTAATTTCTGAAATTTTCATTAATTGTTGTTTTGGCGTAAGACCTGATTTATTATCCGCCTTATTATACCCAGCCAATACTTGGTCTTTAAGCCCTGCGACACGCACCATAAAAAATTCATCTAAGTTTGAACTAAAGATAGCAAGAAATTTCAATCGCTCCAACAGTGGATTTTCCTTATCTATCGCTTCCTCTAACACACGTTCATTAAAGGAAAGCCAACTTAATTCACGATTAATGTAATAAGAAGGATGGTCTAATCCAACCTCCGTTTTTATTATTTTTGACATCTCTATTCACCCTCTGCTGTATGCTATGTTCCATTCGTCCTTATTACATATTTATGCTCTTCCATTATATGATGCAAATTTTAAGTTAGGATAAAGAGATTGTTAATTTTTTGTAAATTCAGATTAATTAGCGAGCCAATTTTATATTTCCTATTTCATTCACATCCACAAAGGTTAAGTGAATCGGACGCTTCAAGGCTTTTTCTAAATGCTTCTTTTGTTTTACTGTTTGATACTGTTCTGGCAACCAATCTTGGTTACAATAAATGGTTAGTTCAATCACACCTTCTCTATTTCTCAAATCAAAATCTTGGACAATTTGACGTTTCGTTGCATCTAAACAATAAAGAAATTTAAGCAAAGCCCCCAGTACTCTCAGTTTTTGTTTTTCACTTTTAGCAATCCATCCTTTATAAGGGTTCACAAACTGCTTAAACAGTTGGTTATTTTTAAATGATGCAACAAGTGCTAGTTTTAAACGATCAATATGAAATAAACCATCTATGGTACGGTTGGCAAGTAAATAAAAAGTATGTTGTGCACTAGACTCCGAATCAATATATTTACCAAGGTTAAATACATTGCTCGCCCGTTTTAGAATGGTCCAATCATCATATGTTAGGTCGCCTAGTCCATTTTGTTGGAACTCATCAAAAAACTTACTCGCTAAAAATTGGACGTGATTAATTTGAGTCGGGTTCACATCATAGTCAGTCATTAATTCCTGAATGCTACTTTGTAAAACATTTGGAAATACAGCAGAACCTAATTGTTGGGAAAGCTGTTCAAAAAACACACCATCCCTTAACCCTTTACGACTAAGTACAAATGATTTCGCTCCGATTGTCTGATGTAAACATCGGAAAACCTCAATCGCTGGTAAAATAATATCTGCTCGATCACTCGATAACCCATCTACTTTTTGCTTTTCCTCTGTCGTTAATTTACTCAAACAATCACTAACATACGTGATATCCTTCCATCCCATTTTATATTGATGAAGACCTGCCAGTGGATACTTTTTAATACTTTGATCGATCTGAACAAGATTTCTGGCACTACCTCCAATTGCAATTAACGGAACTCCCTGTTGGCTTAACCACGGAAGCGAGTCGAATTGATCACGTAAAAATTCTCGCAGCTTTTTTAATTCCTTATTCGAAGGAATGTCATATTTGAAAAATCGATTTAACGTTAGCGCCCCAAAAGAAAAGCTGTGTGATTCTAGCAATTTTCGATCTTTAAAATAAGTAATCTCTGTGCTGCCACCACCGATATCTACCGTTATTCCTTCCGTAATAGAGGTAGAATTTACTACAGCTAAATAACCATAAAAAGCTTCCTCTTCTCCAGATAAAATCTTCATGTCCAATCCAACTTGTTCTCGAACCATTTGCCTAATAACATCTTGGTTTTTCGCCTGACGAATGGAAGCTGTCGCAACACAAACTAAATCTATTAGTTCATAGGTTTCCATCACTTCTTTAAAACTTTTTAATGTTTGTATTAGGATGCTTAAACCTTGTTCTGTTAACAAGTTTTGATCATCTAGATGATTACGTAAACGTGCAACAGCTTTCACATTTTCCACTTCACTTAAGCTTCCCGTTTTTTCTTGTAAATATATAACTAATCGCATGCTATTTGAACCAATATCAATCATGCCATAATAGTTTTTGCTCATGATATCACCTGTTTTACAATAATTTTGAAAATATTAATTCTATACAACTAATAACTTTTCTCCAATACACACTTAGTCAAATTTCGAAATTATAAGTTCCTTACTTACTATGTTATTCCACACTATCATAGAGAACACCATTCCGTAATCGTTTGTAGGTAAATCCACCCCAATGATATGATCGTTCGTTTAAACAAACATTTCTTACTATCAATTTAATCAGAAATACAAGAAAAAATAAGTTTCACCTAAAAAACTTAACAATAAGTTTATGTAATGCCATTATTCCCCCTAACAAATGACAAAAAACACATTTTCTCGCAAAAACAAAGGCTCGAAGCACCCGGTCAGCGACGTACGAACTGCGCCCGCTCGGGAGCGGTTGGTTCGATGATGCGACGCAAAGACCACGTAGTTAACATTCTTTTCGTAGGAGATAAGGGAAACTGTGGGAGCGGAGTAAATTGATGTTGACTAATACAAAGGATGTCCGACTATGGAACGTCACGTCCTGTGACAGCGTCAAACTGACCTACATCCTCGAAAAAGAAAATCATTTTTTTCGTGCGAAGTTTCGCTGTCGTATTTTTTCTTGTTCTGCAGGCCTGAAGCGAGGGAAGTTGCGCTACTGCTTTAGCGCTTCGCGGACGTGGCTAAATAAATCTACAATTAATCCACAGGTAATTAAGTCTATAATTTTCTATACTAAAAAAATAAAAGCGCATAGCCAACTAGCTATACGCTTTTGGGATAGAGACAAGTTTCTTGTTTCTATCTTATTATCCATATTAAAAAATCAAGTGCGCGATTGCTGTGATGATTGGTAAGGTGATGATGGTTCTTAATAAAAAGATGATTACTAGATCTTTAAAACTTACAGCCAGCTTAGAAGCTAGCAGCAGCCCACCAATTTCTGACATATAAATTAATTGCGTTACCGATACACACGCAATAATAAAACGAGTCATTTCACTTTCAATGCCACTTCCGATAACAGCTGGCAAGAACATATCAGCGAAACCGATCACCATTGTCTGAGCAGCTTCTGTTGCTTCCGGTACTTGTAATAATTGCAGGATTGGAATAAATGGCATACCGATAATTTCAAATACTGGCGTCGTTTCCGCAACGATTACAGCAATTGTCCCCAATGCCATTACGACTGGTAGAACACCGAACCACATATCAAATACATTTTTTACGCCACTGGATATCGTCGTACCTAAACCACTATTCATCTTCGCACGCTTGACCGCTTTCGTTACACCTTGACGAAATTCACTTTCCCCTTCACGAGCTGGTTCATCATCATTTTTTCTTTCAACCATATAACTATCAGGTTTCCGTGACAGCGGTGGAATTCTCGGAATAATCAACGCTGCAACGAACCCTGCCACAACAATCGTTAGGTAATAAGGAATAAACAAGTGATCTAAGTCTAAATAAGATAAGATCACAATACTGAACGTAATTGACACAACGGAGAATGTCGTCCCAATCACAGCAGCTTCCCGTTTCGTATAAAAACCTTGTTCATATTGGTTATTTGTCAATAACACACCGATCGTGCCATCGCCCATCCAAGATGCTAAACAGTCGATCGATGAACGTCCTGGTAATGTAAAAAGTGGTTTCATCACTTTATCAAGCAATGTCCCCAATAGTTCTAACAGGCCAAAATTTAATAATAATGGTAAAAACAGACCTGCAAATAAGAAAATCGTAAATAACAACGGCATTAAGTCAAACAGAAGAAGCCCTCCTGTATCAACCGACCATACCCATTCAGGCCCAATCTCCCAAAACGTCATTGCCGCTAAAACAAATCCGATTACTCGAACGAATAACCAAACAGGGTGAACATAAAAGAGACTTTTCATAAAGTCTAGTTTCATTATCCACTTTGGCTTGGCATAGGTTACAATGGTAGATACAACCGCCACTATAAATAACAGCACCGTCATCGTAACCGGTAACCCATCATATAAAACTTCTTCCACCATACTTGCCATTAAGGCAACTGGAATACTAATTTCACCATCATACGAAACAGGAACCATAAATAAAAGGATCCCTATAAATGATGGGATAATAAAACGCAAATAATCGCGCGTTGTAAAACGTTCGCCCGCTTTCTTATGTTTCATCCCTTGCGAATCTCCGTCAGTCATTTTTATCTCTCCCTTTTTCTAACTTACCTTATTTATAAAACTCTCTACAATAGAAGCCATAATTAAAATGTTATCGAGCATTCCCTAATGAGTTTATTTTGAATAAAATATTATAATTATGCAACTCGAGTTCTTATTATAGTCTTAACAGGTAAGTAGAATCAAGGGATTTTACTAAAATAAGTATTTTCTGACATTTCTAATAACGTATGAAAATACAAAATGGGACATGGGGACAGGTTTGTTGTCCCTATTGGAAGGTCTATAAGCGGGGGATCCGACGCTCGTTATTGGGACACGACCCCTATCCCCATGTCCCGTCTTGCAACTCCTGTCTTTCTTGCAGTATAGGCAACAGCTGATGCTACTGTAGATGCTACGCGTTCATCAAATGGTGCGGGGATCACATAGTCTTCAGATAATTGGTGTTCTGGAATAAGGGACGCAATCGCTAGCGTTGCTGCTTTTTTCATTTCTTCATTAATGTGAGTAGCCCCTACATCTAATGCCCCGCGAAATATTCCAGGAAAGGCTAGTACATTGTTTACTTGATTCGGGAAGTCTGACCGACCAGTTCCAATCACCCTCGCCCCAGCAGCCTTCGCTTCGTCTGGCATGATCTCAGGAATTGGATTCGCCATCGCAAAAATGATCGGATCTTGTTCCATGGTTGAAATCATTTCCTTCGTTAAAGCACCTGCAACCGATACACCAATAAATACATCGGCTCCTTGAATTACTTCATCTAAAAGACCAGACACTTTATTAGGGTTCGTCACTTTAGCAATTTTTTCTTTAATAGGATTCATACGATATTGGCGATCTTCATAAATAGCTCCTTTTGAGTCACATAAAATAACTTCTTTTACCCCAAACCGATCAAGTAGGTTTACGATCGCAACACCGGCAGCACCTGCACCGTTAACAACCACTTTTACCTCGTCCATGTTTTTATTGACAAGTTTTAATGCATTTACTAGACCTGCAGTCGTTACAATTGCTGTTCCATGTTGGTCGTCATGAAAAATAGGAATACTCGTTTCCTGTTTTAGACGTTCCTCAATTTCAAAACATCTTGGAGCAGATATATCCTCTATATTTACTCCTCCAAATGTTGGTTCAAGAAGTTTTACGGTTTCCACAATGTCATTGACATCATTCGTATTTAAGCAGAGTGGAACAGCATCCACTTTGGCAAAATTTTTAAACAACACTGCTTTTCCTTCCATAACAGGCATTGCGGCTTCCGGACCAATATCTCCAAGGCCTAAAACCGCAGATCCGTCCGATACAACGGCCACTGTATTTGCTTTCATCGTATATTCATACATTTTTGTTCGATCTTGATAGATTTCCTTGCAAGGTTCTGCTACCCCCGGGGAATAAGCAAGACTTAATTCATAGGCATTATTCACAGAAACTTTTGCCCTTGTTTCTAATTTCCCCCGGTTTTCTCGGTGCATATTTAATGCTTCTTGACGTATTTGATCCATCCTTTGTCTCTCCATTCTTAGAATAATTTCACACACAGCTAACGTATTGTGTAACAACTTCTCTATCTAGCGCGGGAGTCTTACGGACGGTTACACCTGGATAAAGTGGACATCCCACGACAAGCAACACAGTTTAAATGGAATGTTAACGATTATTGTACCGCTATAATAACTTGAATTTTCTGATTATTATTCTTAATCGATAATCAGCTATTCCCCCATTGTTAACATAGCAAAGGAGGGACTAGCAGGCCATTCCCACTTATCTTCTTTTGTTTTATCTCGTGGATCGAAGTGAGGGAGTACTGCAAATTGTGCCTAATTACCATTCCTTTTCAATAGGAGGGAATAAGTTTTGAGCATCATCCGAAATAACATAAAATTTTACTTGCCGCATATCTAGTAACTTTTAAATCATCCAGAAACTTCTATTCCTACCATGAATGTTAAAAAGAAGGAAAGACATCGCCTTCCTTCTTCATACAGTACGTTTTTGATTATTTGACCTCTTCCAATGTTTTATTGTAACCGTGGTATTGATCAACAAATTTGTAATCTTTGTCTGTTCGGTTTTCTAAAATCTTATCACGTAGCAATTGCGTGATTGGATCTGTTGCGTGAATAATTTCTCCCCAGTTTCTAGCGCTTGTTTGGACATATGCAGTGCGTGGTTGACGTTCTTCTTGGAATTCTAAAAAGGCTTGATTGTAATTGTCACCATGCTTTTTAACAACATCTGCTAGAAATCCTGCATCTTCTAATGCTTGACAAGCCCCTTGCGCCAAGTATTGAAGCATTGGGTGTGCTGCATCACCTGTCAAGGTAATATTTCCTTCTGTCCAGTTTTGAATAGGATCGCGATCATACATCGGCCATCTTTTTTGTCTGGAAATATAAGAAATTGCTGTCTTCACTCGATCACATGTACCTTTAAACACCTCGTCCATTTCTTCTGGTGTCCCCCACTGATCCGTATGTTCAATCTCTTTTCTATATTGGTTACTTTTGAACACCACTACTTGGTTGTACAGTTCCCCACGTCTTACTGGATATTGGACAACATGCATATTTGGTCCAATAAACATATACACATCATTTGGATCCCCTACGTTTGCGTCCGCTACTTCATCCCATGGTAGTGCGCCCCGGTAAGCTACATATTCCGAACAGACCGGTTGATCTTCTACAAACAATTTACGTGTTTTTGACCATAAACCATCTGCCCCAACCATCGCCGAACCAGAATGAGTGTCACCTGATGCAGTCACAACTTCGACAGCATTCCCATGATCTTCTGCAGTTGTGACGTCTTGACCTGTCACAAGTTCCACATTCGGATGCTCGACACATGCGTCAAGAAGTGCCTGTTGCAAATCAGTACGATGTAACACCACATATGGTGCACCATATCGTTCTCGATACACTTCATCAATATCAAGTGCGGATAATTCTTCTCCTGTAAACGCATCCATTAAAACTAAACGTTTAGGGAATACAGCATCTTTACTAATTTGATCCATCACACCTAGTTTTTGTAATACATTGGTTGCATTTGCAGCAAGCTGGATCCCTGCGCCAACTTCTCCAAATTCTGGTGCTTGCTCTAGTACCTTCACATATTTATCGGCTTGCGCAAGGCCCAATGCTGTGGCCAAACCACCGATTCCCCCACCAACGACAATAATTGGATTCTCTTTACTGTTTGTCATGATTTTTCCCCCTTAAAAGATAGTATAGAAATCATAGATCTGTTTCTCTCTAACCAACTTTTATTATGATCCCTTTTTAACAGGCAGTAAGGATCCCCCCTTCAAGATTTTAAGAACAAAAGGAGGATAAACTGGCTGTAAAAATTCCAACCGTCCAAGCAAAGCATTCGCGAGGAATGAAGGTCCCTCACTAGTTTAGAAATATCTCTTTATCTAAAATCTGGTTTAAATTCACCAGTTACCGTTTGATGCCCGTTGTTTTTCTCATACTTTTCTTCTCTTTCTAGTTCAAAACGATCCATAATTGGAATATCGTTTACAGAGAATAAGTAGGAATCTTCTGCAGGCACGTGCTCATACCAAGCCCAGTTAGGTACGACGAAATAGTCGCCAGCTTTCCAATCGAAGCGAACGCCATTGATGATCGTATAACCAGAACCTTTATATGCATGGTAAACGGTAGAATGGGTATGGCGAAGCGCTTTCGTGTTCAACCCTTTTGGAAGGAACTGCATCCGTGTACCCATCGTTGGATTTGCAGACTTCCCAGTGGTTGGATTAATATAATCAACCGCAAATCCATGGTTTGGATCTGGATCAAATTCCATTAGTCCTTTTATCGCATCCTCCGTGCGACTCCACTTATAGTTAGCTAGTGGGGCAACGTCAAATTTCTCATCACCAACTGGCCTTACCATGCCACCTCTGTATCGTTTTTCCGAGAAGTTATCAGGAACGTTTGGTTCTTGTAGGCCAGCTTCATACGGTTCAAAGAATGTACCACCAATGTTGTAAATCGTCGGAATGTCTAGCGCATCCATCCAAATCATTCGTTTATCACCATTATGTCCATGACCATGCCATAAATTCTTTGGTGTAATGAGGAAATCTCCTTCCTCCATAAAGATTCGTTCCCCTTGGACAATTGTGTAAGCGCCTTCTCCCTCGGTAATAAAACGAAGTGCACTTTGAGTATGACGATGGGATGGTGCTTCTTCTCCAGGTTGTAGAAGCTGTACAGCAGCGTATAATGTTTGGGTTGTGGACACCTGTCCCCAAGGCGTTCGGTAGGTTAAACCAGGGTTTTGGAAATAGATCGCACGACGTTCACCACCACGCTCAGGTGTAAAAATCTCCGCTGCTTCCGTTAATTTTTTTTCAATCAATTCACTCGACCAAAGGTATGCTTGTGCATGAGGTTTTGGAGTTTTATTCATAACTTCTGGTATCGCTTCCCATAATGGTCCGAGATTGTACTGCTGAATATCCTTCGTAAAATCCTTTACATCTTGGTCTTGAAGATAATTTGCCTTTTCAGCCACAAAAACACCCCTCTTTTATTTTTTATTTAGCACTTTCACTTAACTTAGAAAGATTACGCTTAATTTGACCCGAGTGTCCTTCGACATGTTCAACAAGGAAATGCTCAATTAAGAATGAAACTGGTTTATTGCCAAACTTTTTAAAGTTTCGATGTGGATTTTCTTCTGTTAAACGGTCGTCAGAAACTTTTGATAATCGATCACGAACCTGTTCTTTGAGTCCTTTTACTTCCTTAATCACTTCATCAATATTTAAGTTTTCTGGGGCTTCTACCGCTCGCAAACGATCCGGGTCTTGTAATCCTCTTCCCCATTCGGACCCCGGTGTATCTAGAATCGTTTCTAATTCATCTAACCAGTAAACAGTTGCTTCATTCACATGGGATAAAATTTGTAAAATCGACCATTCTTCTTCCGATGGATTCCAGCGAATCACATCTTCTGATAAACCTTGAACGTCTGCTATCATCTCGTCTAGAGACTTATGAATCGATTCGATGTAGCTTTCTACCTTTGAACCTGCCATCTTAAGCTTCTCCTCCTTTTTGCAATACCACTTTATTTTCTAGTGTTCCAACACCATCTACTTCAATTTTTACAACATCTCCATCTTTCAAGAAGGTTTGTGGATCGCGTGCAAATCCTACACCACCTGGCGTACCAGTAAGGATTACATCGCCTGGTTCTAGCGTCATTAAACCTGATAAGAAGGCCACAAGCTTTTCAACTGTAAATACTAGATTCTTAGTGTTGGAGCGCTGACGTTCCTCCCCATTTACTGTCAGTGCAATTTCTAATCCTGAAGGGTTTAGTTCATCCGATGTAACTAACCATGGTCCCATTGGAGCACTTCCTTCCACTGCCTTCCCTTGTAACCATTGCAATGTACGACGTTGGATATCTCTGTATGTGACATCGTTTACAATTGTATAACCCGCTACATAATCCAATGCATCTTCCTCTGAAACATGTCGTGCTTGCTTTCCTACGACAAATGCAAATTCTGCTTCGTAATCAAGCTGTTCAGAGATCGGATAGTATGGAATGTCATCCTCTGGGCCAACAATTGTGTTAGCAAATTTAGAAAAAAGAACAGGATTTTCCGGTAAGTCTCTACCCATTTCCAAAATATGTTCGCGATAGTTATGTCCAACACAAATCATCTTGCCTGGATTATTTACTGGAGCTTCTACTTTCACTTCATCTTTGTTATATACGAGTTTATGTTTAAAAGCGTTTGGATTTTCTAAAGCAAAGTCGACTGCTCCCTTTGCTATTTCCACACTTTCTTTCCCACCTTGTAAAAACGCTTCCATTTGAGACGGAACAAATGCCTCTGCAATTTGTTGATAGCGATATTTACCTTCATTTTGCAATTGCGCTTGATACGCATAATTTAGATCGACTACTTTATTGTCGTTAGCAATTCCCCCGATTCTTGAATGACCATTTACTGTAAATGTAATAATTTTCATCGAATTCTCCTTTTGTTAAAGATTTTTTAGATGATTTGGTTCATGTATAAACAGCACCACATTGTGACGCAACAAATGCACGCCTAGTCATTGAAAGAAAACCAACCCCTTTCAGAAGATTATCATCAATTCACTATTGTGATACTGGATTATATTATATATAATATTATATGTCAGAATATTTATAATTGTCAATCCAATAATTGGTATTTTTTAAAATTTTTAAAAAATTCGGATGCAAAATATAAGCTATAAGGAGATAAGAAAATGGAAACAAAAAAGAAGAAAGATACGATTTCATCATTAAGCACAGGGATATCGATTTTAGATGTTATTGTTCAAGCAAAGAAGCCATTAAAAATAACAGATATACAGGAAGAGACGAAGGTAACGAAGACGAACTTATATAAATACATCAATACATTAATGCAAGATGATCTCATTTTTCGCGATGAAAATGGCTTGTACCACTTAGGTTCGAAATTAATTCAATACGGAATGACAGCGATTGGTAATCAAGATATTCTGGTAAGTATTTCACCTTATTTACAATCGATAAGTGAACACACCAATAATTCAGCGCTTTTTTCTGTTCCTACATTTAATGGGCCTGTAATTGCAAAAATTAACCGTTCCAATCAGATTTTAAACATTGGTGCAGAGATTGGAACATTACTACCACCCAATTCTTCAACAGGAAAGATTTTTACTATTTTTGCAGATCATCAAAAAACAAAGAGTTGGAAGGAAAAGCATGATATTTCCGAACATAATCACGCAGAAGAAACGAAAACGATACGCAAGGAAAAAATAGCCTTCGCAGAGAACCCTTTAATATCTGAAATATCTTCTGTTTCAATCCCAATTCTGAATTATACGAATGAGTTAATTGGCATCATATCAGTTGTCGGTTTTTCTTCGGATATTCCAAAAACGCTACAAGATCCTGTAAGCGAATATCTACAAACGATGCAAAGCAAGATATCAATGGATTTTTAAAGTTTTCTAGGGTAGCTTTATTTCTTTGACAGGTGCACTATTGCGTTATTACGAACAGCAACGTGTGCTCTGGGATAATTGTGGAAATTTATTCCATAAAATAAATGAATTTAGATAAAAATTGGCTAAATGAGTGAAATAAAGTGAAACTTCAATCAGTGGGGTTTTTTTGCCCTTCCCCCACTGATTGTTAGTTGAAGAATCGGGGTGAAAGCGAAAGTTTACTCCCACTTAAACATCTTCCGTTTTCATTTATGTTTCGAAATGGGAGTCTTACGACGGTTTCACCGGGATAAAAGAATAAATGTCCGCTCTACTTCAAAATAGCTGTACATCCATATAATAGAGAACTAATTGTCCGCTCTCCCCCCCCAATGTAAAATTAATGCACTTGTCTAGAGGTATTGAAACCTCCAGCCCTATTGCATATTTCTAACGCTCAATTAGATAGTTCCTGTTAGATGGACCAAAAAACGCTTGGATCATTAAATCCAAGCGTTTTATTTGCTAGTGATATACCATGATGTCTTTCACCAGTTTCTCAACGGTTTTAAAACTACTTCTTTTAAAACTAAAACCATTACCCATAACCGAAAGCTCTAGAAATCGTCACTGATTTTTCTAATAAATAATCCTTTAAATCAACTACAGACTCGCTCTCCTTTTTTTTGTTAAAGCTAACAACGGTTATTGCACCTAGTAAATCATGTTTAAAATTTAATATCGGAATGGAATAGGAAGACACAGCGGGAGCTAACGCCTCATAAGAATGCGCAATCCCCTGTTTTTTTACCTTTGAGATTTCTTCTTGAAGACTGTTAATTGTTTCTGTATCTAGCTTAGTTTTTTCCAGTTCCACCCATTTTTTTACCTTCAAGGTATCTTGATAGGCAGCAAAGATTTTCCCAGAAGATGAATGTAAAGGGAGCTCTGTTCCAATTTCAGCTCCAATATTTATTGTTTGAGAGCTTTTCACTATATGAACGACAATTGGACCTATATTAGAAAAAATAGAAAATAGGACAGTTTCATCAATTTCCTCATTCATTTCTTCCATAGCAGGAGTAACTTTTGATAACACATCTTCACTCCCAATTGCAGCAATCCCATAATCGATTAGTTTTGGTCCAAGTGTGTATAGACCTCTTGAATCTCGTGAAAGAACCGCATTGTTCGTAAGTGTGTTTAAATACTTAAATAAATTACTTTTCGTTATACCTGTTAAATCAACTATTTCCGTAAATGTTAAAGGTTTTTTATGGTGTACAATCATGTCGATTATATTTAGTCCTACCTCTAATGACTTAATTGTTGTTTTGGCTTTATTTTTTTCCAAAAAAAACCCTCCTACTCTGTCATCCCTTATATTGCTCAACCTAAATCTTAATTAGCCATAGACGGAATCCATAAGACGAGTTGAGGGAAATACGTTAATAGGATTAGAACTAGTAAAGCAACACCGAGAAATGGAAGTATTGCTTTCGACAAACTTTCAAATTTAACACCACTAATACTAGAAGCAATAAATAAACCAGTTCCTACAGGTGGTGTTAATAACCCTATTGTTAAATTAATCGAAATAATGACCCCAAAATGAATTGGATCAATATCGTATAATGGTAACAAAGGCGAGAAAATTGGCACTAAAATAATGAGTGCAGCAATTCCATCCATAACGGTACCAATCAATAATAGTAATATATTCAGTAGCAATAAGAACAGAAGTGGATTCTCTGTTAATGTAATCATCCATTCAGATATTGCTTGAGGTACCCCTTCAAACGTTAGTACCCATCCAAACAAACTTGCCATTGCAATAAGCAAGGTTACAATAGCAGTAGAATGAGTGGTGTTTATAAAAATCGATGGTATATCCTTTACGCCTAACTCACGATAAGCAAAGCCAACAATAAAGGCAATAAGACAAGCAATTGCAGCAGATTCAGTTGGCGTAAATATACCTCCCAGTATACCAACAATAATGACAATTGGCACTAATAACGCTGGCAATACTTGGAAAAGGGATGTAAATAACTTTGATAAAGGTTGTTTTTGCGATATTGGTAGATTATGCTTGTAACCAATAAACGAGATCAATGCTATATAACCAACTATTAATAAAACGCCTGGTATGATCCCCGCCAAAAACATTGTTCCAATCGATTGTCCAGATGTTACACCATAAATAATGAACATCATACTCGGAGGGATAATTGGTCCTAAAATACCTGATGCTGCAGTAATCGATGTACTAAATTCTTTTTTATAGCCTTCTTTTTCCATTGCTGGAACCATCATTTTACTCATCATTGCAATTTGAGCTGTCGCTGAACCAATGATCGATGCTAAAAACATGTTCGCTACAACGTTTACATATGCAAGACCACCTCGATAATGTCCGAGTAACACTTGCGAGAAGGAAATTAATCTCTTTGTTATTCCTCCAGAATTCATTAGTTCTCCAGCAAGCATAAAAAGGGGTATTGCGATCAAACCATTGCTTTCAATCCCGGAAAATAGCCGTTGTGGTGCAGTTAATAATAATCCCATGTTGTCGGATAAAATAATATATAGAATACTTGTTATCCCTAAAACCAATGCTATTGGAACTCCTATTAGTAATAATACAATAAATAGTATAAAAATAAGCATATTGAAGGGGTCCCCTCCTTTACATTTCTTTTGTGTAAAAACTTTCTACTAATAGAGAAAGCGAATGAATTGTCATGAATAGAAAGCTGATCACAATACTCAAATATGGATAAATCATTTTAATTTGCATCGAACTTGAACGTTGTTGCAAAATGGAAGGTGTTTGAATCCAGTGAACGATAATATAAAGAAAATATGCTACGAATACCAAGACAATCAAATAGCAAAGTCGCTCTACCATTTTCTTAAGCGATCCTTTCAAGTTATCTACTAATATCGTAAGACGAGCGGACTTTTTCTTTTTAATTGTCATACTGCCACCTATAAACGTTAGCCAAATCAATGAAAAGACGCCTACCTCACCAGACCACATTAAAGGGTTGTTTAAAAAATAACGAAAAATAACGCCAGCGGTTAATGAAACAGTCATAATAGACAATAATATAACAGCCATTACTTGCTCTACTTTATAGACAGCATTACTAATTGTAATGATAAATTTCATACGACTAAGGCCCCCTAACCACTTTACAGTAGAATCATCTGCCCATGTTAAGGCAGATGATTCACCATTATTTAGTCTTGATACTCTTCAATTAATGCTTGGATCGCTTCATTTTCATCCCCATAATTTGTATATACTGAATCGATAATATCTAAGAAAGTATCGTGATTATCAAATTCTGTAATATTCATACCATTTTCCTCTAAAAATGCTAAATTATCTTGTTCACGTTGAATTTGATCTTGAATTCCCCATTCGATTGCACTTTCTAACGCTTCATCAACAATTTGAAGGTCTTCCTCTGGTAATTCTGCTCGAACTTGTTTGCTCATCACAACTACAGAAGGGAATGACATATGATTCGTCAACGTTAAATCCTGGGCAATTTCGTGTAATTTCAAGGAAACTAATGCATCTAAATCAATATCAATCCCATCAATCACGCCATTTTGTAACGATGTATAAACATCAGGTAGCGGCATTGGCGTAGGACTTGCTCCACTTTCTACCCAAAAATCTTGCATGGCAGGGCTACCAATAATACGCATTTTCTTTCCTTCTATGTCTTCAGGTGATGTCACTTCCCCTTCTGTCATTAAAATATGTCGATTACCAGCAAAAGCAAAATCAATTGCTAGCATACTATCATTCGTTACATCATCTAAAAATTGCTGTGCCATCTCTGTTTCTTTTGCAGCATTTGCTTCCTCTAAATCATCAAATAAAAATGGCATAAACCAACCATTTAAAGAATCGATTCGATTACTTAAATAGGCATTGGTGATAATACCAAAAGATAATGTACCTGTTTCAATTTGTTGGATCATATCACCTTCTGACCCCAATTGACCATTAGGAAATATCTCAAGTTCCATTCTCCCGTCTGAAAGGGTTTCCAATTCTTCCCCGAATTTTTCAGCGGTTTTTTGCCAATTGTGACTTGGTGGTGTAACGTGTGATAGATTAAATTCATAGGTTCTTCCTTCCCCACTTGCTTCCTCATTAGATGTTCCTTCCGAACCTGAACTTGACTGGTCACCATCATCACCAGCCGACTGTTGTGATTCAACACACGCAGTGAGTACCATTAAAAATGCTAACATGCTAATTAAAAATAATAGACTCTTTCTCATTTTAACCCCTCCATTTTTTTAATTTCCCAGTGTTAATGTCCACCAAGGTAAATATATTCCTATCACACCAAGGATAAGTGGAATGATCATTGCTGTTCCAAGTCTTATCACTTCTTTTTGTGTGTATCCCCCCGTTTCCTTACCAGTACCGATAAGGATATCCATTACTTGGTGTGGAAAAAACCATTGGGCTTTTGCCGCTAAGTAAATAATCATTGCCCCAATTATAGGTAATACAGAAGTCTGCTCCATAAAGGATAGAACAATCGGAACAAGTATACTTACCATTGAAAAAGCACTTCCAGTTATAAGGTGTAAAATAATTCCAAATAGCGTCAACGATAAAGCGATTACAATTGTATGCGAATCAGGAATAAAAGATAATAATTTGTTAGCTAAAAACTCACTAAGTCCAGTTGTTTGCGAGACTTTACCTATAGCGAGCATTGCACTTATAAATAATAAGATATCGATTTTTATCGCATTCAAATCCCCACTCGATAATACTTGCGGTTTTCCCGGTATTGTCATTAAGATAACGATCCCTGTCGCAACCCAACCTGGGTGGATACCATGAATGAAGTCCGTTGTCCATAACAATATACCAATTGATAACCACACAATACTGACCAATTCAGCAGTGTTTAATCCCCCCATTTTTCCCTTTAAAGTCTGCAAATCTATTTTATTGTTCTTCCAATTTTCACTTGTTGGAAACACAACTAAATGGGTGATAATAACCAAAATGTGAAAAAGGATGGAAGGTATTCCCATAATCGTAAACCACTCGCCCCATGTCATATCCATGCTCATAAGTTCTAACAACGTAATGTTCAAAGCACTGTCAGCCGTTAAAAATACAAACGAGCTAATGGAAGAAGATAAAAAGACTGCTATACCGATCGACGCTTTATCTTTCCCACTTACCGATATATGTTCGAATAGGGACTTGACGACTGCGATAATAATGAAAGCCCTTGCAAAAGGGTGTGGAATAAACAGACTCATCATAATTCCAAGTCCATAGATCGCAGTCAAAAGCATCCGATACGACTTCAGAAAAGGAGCAAGTACATATAATGCGATCCTTTTTCCTAATCCTGTCTTCTCAATTGCCCTGGCAATTAACCAGGAGGACATGATTAAATATGCAATAGGGTTTTGCCAAAATGAAAAAATCAACTCGGAAGGTGAATCTCTAGAAGTGTAAACATCATGACTACCCACAAACTAGTGAATCCAATTGGAATAAGTTGTGTTGCCCATAAATAAATGGCGAACACGATAATCATTAATGCCCATTTTGCTTCACTAGATAATTCAGGTAAAAAAAACAAAATATAAACATTACTACAAAGAATTAAGAAAAAGAAGACTTTTTTTGCCATTACATTTCCACCTTATTAACTTTGTATTCGCTTTCAAAAAGGTTCATCGATAGAATGTGTTAATAGCATGTGATGTAATGTGGTGGAGTAAATAGTGAACCAAGTTCATAAATAGAGAATAGCAGAGCGAGCACCTAATGTCAATTGAATATTCTGAATTTTAAAAATGAAGTTTTTGTTCTTTTGAATTTACTGTTTCGAAATAGAACATAGTAGGAGATTTAGGGACGATAAAACTGTTTTTCGTACCGAAATAGAGCATAGTGGGAGATTTCGAGACAACTGTGTTCCGTACCGAAATAGAACGTAGTGGGAGATTTTTGGGACAGTTAGTAAAGTAACGTATCCAGCCGTAAGGATCTTTTTAACACCCAAACAGCTGGATATGATTTTTCTATCACCTATAGTCTTGTGATCCGAACAAATTTTCCACGTGAATCTCTTTATTCCACTTCATACTTTCCATTGGTTTCTGCAATAATGACTCCCCCCTCATAGCCTTCATACCTCAATATTTGTGTCGTTCGTTGTTTATCCATTTCGCCATTCATCAGATGGGTTAAGACAACTTTCTTAACATTCGCCTTTGCTAAGATTTGTCCGATTTCTTCTAATGTTATATGGGCACTGGCTAGTTGAGGTTTTATTCTTTGGAATTCGTCATAAAATGGATCCTCTTCCTTCAGTTCTGTAAGCATCCCGTCCATAACGACCAAATCAGCACCTTTCGAAAAATCGATTAAACCGTCACTATACATCGTATCCCCTGTAACAACGACCGTTTGATCACTAGCCTCAAATTTATAGGCAACAAAGAGAGATGGAGAGGGAAAATGTGATTTTAATAAATAAAGCATGCTTGCGTTCAATAAATAGAATATAAGTAGTAACAAAAGTGTATGTATTAACGGAAAAACTAGTTGAACTCCTATCCCCATAACAGCAGCTACTGTTGGAGACAACCAAAATTGCAGGTATTCTTTGTCCATTCTTGATTTGGATAAATACAAAACCCAATGGCAAGTGCTACGACCTCTAGAAATATGACCTCTATACTATGAATCCTGTCTGCAAGCCAATACATATAGCTAATAAGGATCATGGAACCTACAACCCAATTAAACTTTTTCATAGTCTCATCTCCTAAAGTGACTGTTAATTTTTATATCTATTGTTGTGCTTTCATCCGCACCAATAATCAGTGAAGCATGGCTGTATATCCCACCAAAAAAAGAAGCACGAGAATCATACCCGTGCTTCCTTTTAATTAATAACTTAATCCATGACCAAGTTGATAAGTGTTGCCATCTGCATCTTGGTATGCGTAGGTCATTCCTTTGGGCATGTATTTGTCCTTGTCATAGCCCGGCACATCATTTCTTGATACACAATCGCCATTTTGATAAACAGCAATGACTTCTTCACTTGCTGGTAATGTCAGTGGTAGCACGCCAGTTGGCTCGTACTTTCCTGCCATTACCTCATACTGCGCGTTAAAGAAGGTATCATATCCTGCAACTAGAGCATCTGCCAATGGTTCGACATTGCCAAGGATCCAAGGCATGATAATATTTACGCTCATGACTACTTTTCCACCGCGTTTATGAAGGTTGTCTGCTATATCGTTCACACGATCCATGCCACTCAACGTTGTTTCACGATACAAGGAACCATCTAGAGAAGTTTCGATTTTATCCTCGCATAATTCAAGCTCCAACAGTCCTGGTGTTGCATTGAAGTAAGCGCCGGATTTTGGATATAAGAACAGAATCGCAGTATCTGCTTCTTCATAGTTATCTGTCAATGTAAACAGATCAAGTTCTTTTGCTTGTTTTCTTGCTTCCTCAGTATATTCTGCTGCTCGCTCAGTTTCTTTATGGAAAACTTCCACATAAACTTTTTTATTGCCTTCCTTTTCCGCTGTTAAAGGAAGGGTTTGATCTGAATTCTTAAGTACCGTTACCGATTTTTTGTGGGCTTCATAAGCTGCATCCCAATGTTCTGGTGTTTGAACTACTTCAGTAGCGTGTTCGGCTGATACATACGTACGATCATCGAATAGACCTAATTCAAACATTTCTGTTAGAAGCCGTACATTTGCCTCATCTATACGTTTTTCGCTAATCCATCCTTTGTCGACGGCTAACTTAAGGTTTTCAATATCGTTCGTATCTGCAACAATATCTGTCCCTGCATTAACAGCTTTGGCAAAACGTTCTGCTTCACTCTTAGTTTCCATTCCCCAGCTCATCTTGTTGACAATCCCACTATCACTATTAACATAACCTTTAAATCCAAGTTTTCCACGAAGAATATTATTTATGAAATAATGATTAAATGTAAAGCCTACCTCTTCAAATGGGATATCTTCTCCCTCGAATTCTTGCACCTTGCTCTTTTTGATACTCGGAATCGAGTAATAAGGCATAATCGATGATGTGCCATGTTCTACCGCTGCTCTAAATGGAGGGAGATGGTATTTTTCTAAACTTCCTGGAGTTGGATACAGATTCCATTTTCCTTCTTCATAGTGAGGATCAAATCCATTTTCCCGAGCTCCGCCACCAGGGAAGTGTTTCGTTGTTAAGGCAACACTGTCTTTTCCTAATTCCTCCCCTTGGAATTCATCAATTATACGACCGATTGCATCTGAAATAAACGCAGGATCTTCTCCAAATGTGCCGTATGTACGTTGCCACCTTGGATCGGTCACAACATCAGCCATGTACATATAGCCTTTTCGGATGCCAGTTGCCACCCATTCTTTACGTGCAGTTTTCACAAACTCACTAATTAAGGATGCATCACCACCATTTTTAATATCTCCTTTAGCTGCTGCTGCAAGACCTAATGTTCCTGGCCATGTGGAAAAAGTTCCTGCTGCATCATTCATCCCAAACACAGCTTCGGCATTTTCATTTCTTGAATTCGATGTAATCAATGCTGGAATACCTAGACGAGTACCCTCTGCTACTTCATTCATCGTATTAATCCATTCCGCGATTTCTTTGGCACTAAAGTTATCTCTTAAAATGAAATGCCGTAAATGCATATTCTTAATCGTATGCGTTGTACCAAATATTTTAGAAAGTGCAAAAATAGTTTCCCCTTTTTCCACAACGCCTTCATCTAGTACACCATCATGACTTGTCTTCTCTTTATCTTCTTGCGCAAGGCCCATTTTTCGTGAATTTATCAGCATCATTCCGACTTTTTCATCGGTATTCATAAGTGAAACTAAATTTTCCGCACGTTCTTTCGGACTTAAACGCCAATCTTCATAAGGATCTAAGTTTCCATCGTTGTTTAAATCTTTAAATTTCAGCCCATCTACTTCAATGATTGGTTTCGATCGCACTTCAAGCTCTGGTTGTTTATCGTTAAACGTCATGATTATTCCTCCTAAACGATTGGTAGTGCTATTTGTTTTAAAAAATTAATATTACATTTCGTATTCGTTAGTATTCCTTTTGGTTACGTTTTCACTTACTATGTTATAATAACATTCAGATAAAACTTAAAAAATATCATTTATTGCTATAAATATTGTAAATCTTGCTATCGAAAGGAACAGGCGTATGAAACAACCCAATTTTTTGCCGGTAATCAGCCAAAACTTTGAAATTTACCATTTCACCTCATTACATTCGTCCCATACGTGGTTAAAAAAACACAATGAATCCGCCAAAACTTTTTCCGAATTTAATACATTAGACCAATTACACAGTCATGATGTAATTGAACTAATGGTGATGATTGATGGAACATGTGATTTCTTCTGTGAAGGAAAAGTCTATTCTGTCAATCGTGGTGATGTGGTGTTTATTCCACCTTATGCGGTTCACAAAGTTACACCACATGATTCGAATAACTATGAACGGATCATTATTAAAGTGAACCCACATTTAATGGCAGATTTTCAAGCAAGTGCACCAAGCCTAACAGAGGATTTTGTTTTTTTGAAAACACAAGGATCACATGTGTTTCATCCAAACCAACAAAACTTTGAAGATAGTGTTTCTTTACTTCATGAATTAATTAACAAAATAAAAGACGGGAAAGAAGATTATTCTTTCACCTTACAATATTTACTTTTTCAAGTGATGAAGATTATTTTTCATCCATCCAGTAAATCACCAGATCTTCATCATACAAAAGATTTAGACCAGCGTTTAACAGCGATCTTATCATACATTGAAACACATCTAACGGACACCGATTTAAACTTAGTCAATATTTCTAACCATTTTCATCTAAATAAATATTATTTTTCTCATTATTTTAAGCAACACATGAACGTATCTTTTTACCGTTACGTATCGCTAAAGCGTCTTTCTCTTGCCATGACCAAGATTAAACAAAATAAAGATTCCATCGAAACGATCGCAGTACAATGCGGTTTCACTGATTACTCCAGCTTTTACCGCCTATTCAAAAAAGAATTCACCCTCTCCCCCAAAACATTACAAAAGAAATGGGACACGGGGACAGGGGAGTTGTCCCATTTCACATGATAAGGGTTACTCCTTGATTTGTTTTAAATAAATGATCGAGAACGATCTCTTGATGATTCATTGAGATCGTTCTCCTCTTCACATTCGGTTCACCACTTTGCTTATTCTGTTATTTCCTTTCACTTTTTAATCCTAAATATTGCAAATATGGAACCCAATTGACATAAAGTGAAACCTCACTCTGTGTGGCTTTTTTTGTTCTTTCCCCCACTGAGTGTTAGTACCACAAGGATTGACTCGCTGGCCCTTGAACAAATTGGGATGACAGCGATAGTTTACTCCCGTTAATACATCTTGTTTTGAAGGGAAGTCTTACGGACAGTTGCACCGGGATAAATCATCAGGAAGATTCCTTCTGAAGCGGAAAACCATATATTAAAAAGCAGGAAAAACGACCGACCTCTTTCGTATGAATCAACTATTTATAGGAAAGATAACAATAACGTTTAATGGAGGGATAAAATGAGTTTAAATGAACTAATTATGCGTATTATTCTAACGTTCGTGGTACTTTTAACACTAACGAGAATTATGGGAAGAAAAGAATTAAGTCAGATGACCTTCTTTAATTTTGTGTCTGGCATTGCAATCGGATCTATTGGTGCCAATCTTGTCGTCAGTAACCAGTTAAGTGTTCGTAATGGAGTTATTGCGCTCGTTGGTTGGAGTATATTAACTATCGTCATGGGACTTATTGATATTAAATCAAGAAGAGCCCGTAAAGTCATTGAAGGTCAACCACTAATTCTTATAAAAAATGGGCAAATAATGGAGCATGAACTGCGAAAAGCACGACTTGATATTGATTCTTTAAATGCGATGTTACGAACGCAAAAGGTATACTCAGTAGCTGATGTTCACTATGCTATTTTCGAAACCGACGGAAACCTTTCTGTGATGAAAAAACAAGATAAACAATCTGTGACCAAATCAGATATGGCTGTTAGTAATCCACAAAACACCTCGTATGACATAGCTACACAAGTTATTTCGGATGGAGAGGTACTTAATAAAAATTTATCCAACTTAAATTTGGACAAAAACTGGATTGAACAACAACTCGCACAAGCCGGAATTGATGACGTATCTAAAGTATTTTATGCGGAAGTGCAAAAAGACGGTACCCTATACATCGATAACAAAGACGATGTTGTACATTAATAGGACATAGGGACAGACAGGTTTTCTGTCCCCATGTCTTTTCTGTTAAAACTGGGACAAGTGCCCTGTCCCCATGTCCCAACCAAAATTGGAACTTTTTTGCCATTATATTATTGTTCGCCTTTCGAACAATAGGAGCGAGGGAGGTTTTTTCATGTTTTATCATGTTAAAGAATTACAATATAATGCCAAACCATCCCAACCGGATCCTGTATATGCGAGAAAGCTACAGGAAGTTCTCGGTGGGCAATATGGTGAAATTACAGTCATGATGCAGTACTTATTCCAAGGGTGGAACTGCAGGGCTGATCATAAATATAAGGATATGATTCTTGACATTGCAACAGAGGAAATAGCACACGTGGAAATGCTAGCTACAATGATTGCCCAGTTATTAGATGGGGCACCAGCTGGCGATCAAGAGTTAGGTGCACAAGACCCAACAGTGGAAGCAGTGCTGGGTGGTATGAATCCTCAACATGCAATTGTTTCAGGGATTGGCGCATCACCAACAGATAGTGTAGGTTATCCTTGGAATTCACGCTACACCATTTCTAGCGGAAATTTATTAGCTGATTTTAGAGCGAATTTAAATGCAGAATCACAAGGTAGACTACAAGTGGTTCGCTTATATGAATTGACGACAGACCCAGGCGTTCGAGATATGTTATCCTTTTTAATCGCACGTGATACGATGCATCAAAATCAGTGGATGGCTGCGATTGAGGAGTTAGAACAGACGCAGGGTGCCATCGTTCCTAGTACATTTAACCAAGAGTATGAAAAACAAGAAGTGTCTTATTCGTTTATGAATTACTCACAAGGTGAAGAAAGTAGTACTGGACGTTGGGCGAAAGGACCAACAATGGATGGACAGGCTAATTTTGAATATGTACAAAACCCTGAGGCGATGGGACAAAAACCTCAGTTAAAACCAGCGCCGAAATTTATTCATGGTACTCCTCCAAAAGATATGAGGATGATGCAGGGGGCTGAAAAACTAGAGCCTAATCAAATCAATGGTGGACAACCACCTAATTCCCAATAGGGGAATTTAATCCCGCCTTTTCTTAGGTGGGATTTTGCTTTGTTTCTTCCAGAAATTCACTTTAGACACGCAACACCCCCAAGCATTAACACATATAGTATAACGTCAAATGTGTAAAGGGGTGTATCAAATGGAAGAAGACAGAAAGAATTATTACAGAATGAATTACTGTTTTTATCCTGGTGAAAGCAAAGAAGTTGTCGTATTTATTCATGGTATCCCGACGAACCATCATCTTTGGGATCCAATTATTCCGTTCCTAGAGGGGCAATATAGCGTACTTACAATTGATCAAATTGGGTATGGCTTATCAGAACGTGCACCGTACTACGATTTAACATTACCTAAACAAGCTGAATACATCATAAACCTGCTTGATCAGTTAGGCATTTCGAAAGCTCACTTTGTTGGTCACGACCTTGGTGGTGGAATTGTGCAAATTCTTTCCGTATACTACCCACAGCGTGTGAAAAGTATCGTAGTTGCAGATGGAGTTTGTTTTGCAAATTGGCCATTACCAAAAGTGACATCGATTCGTTATCCAACAGCAGATGAATTTCAACCTTCCCCACTTTTTATCGAACGAATGCTTCGAGAAGGACTGTATTATCCTCAAGTTTTAAAACCTAAGCTATTAAACGATTTGCTCGCTCCATTTAGTGGACCAAGCGGACCTATAGAATTACAACAAGCCTCACTTGCGTTAAATCATCATCAAACAGAAGATCTAGTTCCATACTTGCGAACGATCACCTGTCCTACTACTCTTTTATGGGGGCAGCATGACCGGTATTTACCACCGTACTGGGGATCATTATTACATCAGCATATCCCGAATTCTGTATTCAGGATTCTACCTAATAGTGGACATTACTCCATGTTGGATAACCCGAACCTATTTGGTAACGAACTCCTCAATCATCTAAATAGAGCAACATAAGTGGGAAATAAAAACGAGCTATCGTCTGAAGCTAAGAATAAAACAAGATTTGAAATATCATCCGATTCACCATAACGTCCTAGTGGAATACTTTGTGCAAGTGTTTCTTCATCTGTTCCCATTCCATCCAATGGGACATGGGGACAGGGTACTTGTCCCACCACAGGGCATTATTACCCTGGCGTATAAATATTATCCCAAACGCCACGGTATAATATTTTGAACACCATTCGCTAAACTTATCTATGTAAGCTATGTTTTCGTCTTTCCAATAAAGCAACATATTAAAAAAGGGCACAAGAACTACCCACAGATAAATCCATGAGTAACTCCTTGCCCCATGTTTTGGAACCTCAATCCTGTTCTCTATTATTGCGCTTGTTCCAAATTCTCTCGATCTCTTCTCTCCAACTCTTCTTCAGATGGCCGCTTATCCTTGATGAAGAAAGCGATGACCAAACCGATTAAAGACAAGACGGCAACAACGATAAATGCGATATTTGCACCAAAAATATCAGGGTACGAAATCTCTGTATTCGTTTCTGCCATGCTAGTTGAGGTGGTCATGACGGTAACTAGAATGGCTGTTCCGACAGAAGCGGCGACTTGTTTCATCGTATTATCCATCGCTGCACCGTGTGGAAGTAATCGCTTCGGTAATTGGTTTAACCCAGCCGTTGCGATAGGCATCATCACCATCGATAGACCAAACATGCGCACCCCATACATTGTCGTCAAAAACGCAAGTGATGTAGTTGTATCTAAACGTATAAACGCAAACGATGACACCGTAATAATCGTTAATCCTATCATCACTAACTTTCTAGCACCAAATTTATCAAAAATTCTACCCGTTATTGGTGACATTAGTCCAGTAATTAATGCACCTGGTAGCAGGGCTATCCCCGATTCAAACGCAGTGAAATCGCGCATATTTTGCATATAAAGCGGAATCAATGTTTCGACGCCAATTAGTCCCATGAACGCAATCATTCCGACGATTACTGCTAATGGAAAAATGGAATACGTAAAGACTCTGAACTCTAACATTGGGTGTTTTAACTTAAGCTGTCTAAAGATAAATAACAGAAGCGCCACAACTCCAACCGCTAACGATAAAAGCGTAATCATAGCAAACCAGCCATTATTTCCTGCTGATGTAAATCCGTATAATAACCCACCAAATCCAAATGAAGATAATATAATCGACAACACATCTAATTTTGGTTTCGATAATTCGGTTACATTTTTGAGTGCAAAATAAGCTACAACTATATCAATGATTGCAATTGGAAAAATTATATAAAATAGCACTCTCCATGAATAATGCTCGGTCACCCAGCCAGATAATGCTGGACCAATTGCTGGAGCAAAGGAAATTACTAACCCAATTAACCCCATCGCAGCCCCACGTTTATTAATTGGAAAAATCATTAAAAATACTGTCTGCATGAGCGGCAACATCACCCCGGCGCCTGCAGATTGGATCACCCGTCCAACTAATAAAACAGAAAAGTTAGGTGAAATCGCTGCTATAAGCGTACCAATAGCAAATACACTCATCGCTGTAATAAATAATTGTCTCGTCGAAAAACGCTCCAACAAAAAAGCACTAACAGGAATCATAATCCCATTCACAAGCATAAATACTGTTGTCAGCCATTGTCCCGTATTCGCTGTAATGCCCATTTCTTTCATAATAGGTGGAATAGCAGTAATCATTAATGTTTGATTTAAAATAGCAATAAATGACCCTGCCAACAATAATGCCACGATCGTTTTTCGATTATAACTTGACGTCCCCATCACTTTCCCCCCTCCATCTTAAATATCTTTTTTTAACCATTAAACAAACCACACCATACATCATACACCATTTTTAAAAATAAGGACAGAACAAAAACCTCTTGGGACATGGGGACAGGTTTGTTGTCCCAGATCAAATCTATAAATAGTGGGACACGATCCCTGTCCCCATGTCCCACTATTTATAGATTTGATTCTCATAAGTCATATTCCTCAACTATTTTAAAAATAGATATCTGAACATACAGCGATTTTCAAGTCAACATAAAGTATAGCAACTTAAAGAAGGAGGTGTTCATATGGTAAAGAAACATGTTAGTGATTGTGTTTGTGAGGTTGTAAGAGATATTGTGGATGCTCAAGATGCTGTGGTTAATAATCACCGCTGCACGACTAGTTGTAAAAAATCCATCAACCAACTACTTTCACCACAAGCCGATGATATGGTGAATACGACGATACCTTTCATCCTTTACTGTAAGGATTGTCACCCATTTATTGGTAGCGGAGTGTTCCAAGGAGAACTAGGTGGATCTGGAAATACTTTTTTAGGCTGCGTTGAAACACCTATTTTTCGTGCAGTAAAATTTGTGGACGGAAGTGATTGTTGTGTAAAACTGGAGTTATTACTTCCTGTAACACAAGGAGGTTCTACCCCTGGCCCAACAGATAGTGGTGTTAGTGATGTTTGTAGATTTTTCCCAGGTAGAAGTATTAGAGATCTTCAATCAACTGGAATTTGTTTAACAGTAGACTTAAATTGTTTCTGCGGCATTACTTGTCTTGACCCAATTACGCCACGCCCAGTATCTGAATTTCCACCAGAAGATGATGACTAAGTATGATAGAGGAAGCAGGGACAATCTCCTGTTTCCTCTCATCTTGTAGATTAATGGGACAGTGAACCTGTCCCCATGTCCCACACCTGCTATTGCATGGTTGCTCGTATTTCTTGCATTTTTTGAAGTACTAATGGGTAAAAGTTACTTTTGGCGTGTGTGGTGGAGTTCCCACCAAAAAAAGCTGTACCTGGACATGTTTTGACAGCGTGCCCTTCCCCATGATCGAGTACTCGTTCTCCTGTGTTAATATCCCACCAATGATGATAGGTAATACTGTCTATTGAGGGTACCAAACCGAACCTTAACATGAGCAAGGCGGTAACTGTAATAATTGTTTCTCTTTGTTCCGCTGTCATTTGATTTCCATCTTCATCAAAGTCCCCTACATTTTCAATCGCTAATGCATTGGCTTCGATCGCATGCATGATCGCCTCATCGTTTAATCCAAAAGAACCTTCTGGAGGCATATCAAACGGTCGACCAACAGCAACTGTCCCATCCGGAAAAGTCGTCAATTGTTGACTAATCGTTCTCCAATTCATTGCAGTTTTATGATGCTCTTCCATCCCTTTTAACAGTGAAAAATGATTGGTGCCATCAAATTGCTGATAAGATGGTTGATACGTATGGTGATGTTGAATCGTCCTAATGTTTCTCGTAAATTCATGATTAAATAGCCAGTCTTTGAAATCCTCCCTAGTCATTAAGACATACTGCCCTTGCATGGACAATTTCTTAGGAGGAATCTTTACAATTTGTCCTACAAATAACTGATTAGATGTAAGACCAGTTGTTTCTTTTATCGACTGGACACTAGAATTAAAGGATTGCGCCAAATCCCATAAAGTATCGCCAGGTTCCACTTCATACATAATTGGCACCCTTAATTTTTGTCCAACTAGGATCGTATCTGATTGTAAGCCATTGATTTGTTTCAAATTTTCAACAGAAGTTTGATACGTGTCTGCAATCCCCGACAAATGATCGCCAGGTTGTACTTCATAAGTATTTCTAGGGTTATTGGTCGCATACACAGCTACAGGAGTGAGATGCATCAGCATCAATAAGACCATACTTAATAACAAAAAACTTCGCTTAATCATAAGAACACCCTTTCATTGTGATCGTACTTTTATGTTTCATTACCACAATGAAAATATTCATGGGACTAAAAACTAGGACTTCAGAAGTTGGATGAGCGCTTGTCCCATTCTGATTGAAGACGTATACAATGTATGTAGCTTAAAATGGAAGTTAGTTTGTAGCTTGCGAAGGATGTACATCTTTTGTTTACCTCGTAGGTTGGAGTGGAGGGCTTAGTGCAGTAACATACCCGAAAAAAATACAAATTTTAAATTGCCAAGCCATAAGTAGGGAAACTCCAATCCATGTGACCCGGCAACAGTATTTCACGATAAAAACTTTAACTGTATATACATGGTTATGCTAGACGGTGTAGAAAAAAGGAATGAACAAAACAATAACTTTCGGATCAACAACATATACATAAACATAAACACAAACAAAAACAAACAAAGGAGATTTTCATCTTTCGAAAGGTTATTCCATGTTCATTCCTTCATTATAAGCCTATCAAGTATTCCTTCATTTAGCCATGTCAAATTATAACCATTGTTTCCAGTTTCTACTATATAATAAGAGGATCAGTATTAAGACTATCGAAATTCGCTATGGCGGGTTCGATATTTATTACACAAAAATCATAACAAACCATCTAATTACCTTGATTCTAACAAAATCAACATATACACCTAGAATTAAACCTCTATGTATGTTAAAAATCCTATTTTATAGATGATAAATTATCTTACTACACCCATTTTTAGGTCGTGATTTATGCTAAATTGTTTATTGACCTTGCAAAAGGGGACAAGCTCACTATGAACTGTCCCCTCCCAAAGTTTATGCAATTTGAGACGTTCCTTCCTCATTCCTAGTAAATTCTACTAATTTTTTCCATGTATCAAGGTAAAAATCATCCCGTTCTCGATTCACATGATATTTTATTTCAATCGGTTTGTTAAAACCATCAACAAACGTCACGTGTAAAAATTCATCGATATTTGTTACAACACCTTCGATAATGTAAAAGCTATTAAGGATTTGATCATCAGAGATTCTCCCTGTTTCATCTCTTTCTAATTTGTTGCGGTTCCAAAACAGGAAATCATATGTTTCACCAACCTTATAATCACTTGCTGGACGAGATGGTACATAACACTTTGCATCAGGTTTTTCTGTTCTTGTATAGACATCTTTCATAATATTTCCTCTTTTCTATGATTTTTTAGGTTAATGTTCGTTGTTTTGTTTGATATCGAGTTGATTTCATCTAGATAGAAATATAACAAACTCTACAATATAAGGGGTAGGTTCTCCTAAAAATGTGTCACTTTGATACTGCATTAGCAACTCTTCTACGAAACTAAAAACAAAGTATCACTATTGAAATAGATTACTAAGATAAAAAGAATCTAGGTAATCTAATAAAAAACTGAAGTACCTCCAATTATGAAACCGCTTTTATTAACCGATATAAAAAACAACTCCACATTTTAAATATCATTTTATACTTATTCATTTCCTAACACAATAGAATATTTGAAATTTTTTCAGTGGGACATGGGGACAGGTTTGTTGTCCCACTTATGCCATGGAAAAGGTGGGAAACGGTGCCCATGTTCACCTCCGTCAAATCTCGTTCATATACTAATAAAAACGCCTAGAGGTGATGTAGGATGGAGAAGAACAAACCAAAGTCAACCTTACTGCACAATAGGAAAAAATGGCATATGTATGAAGTGTTGGGACTTGCAATTGTCATAATATCGTTACTAATGCTTTTCTTTGCACCAAATGCATTATCAGACCTATTCGAAACGATTATCCAAGAAGTAAAACCTATTGTGATTGATACCTTTTTGTTAAGTGACATAGGAATCGCGATCATTGTAAGTGTCATTACGGGGAGGTTGTTGGAACGATTTGGTTTTACGGATGGATTAATTCGAATCTTTGTACCAGTCATGAAAGTATTCAAAATCAATCCTGCTGTTATTATCCCTAGTTCCTACAATTTGCTTGGGGACATTAATGCGGCTGGAAAAATTACTGGTCCAATCCTAATGAAAGCTAAAGCAACCACAGCAGAACAAAAAATTGCGCTAGCAACAATGATTCAATCGCCACAATCTTTTGCTACTTTTGTCTTAGGGATTATTGCACTAACTACTTTTGGCATAAGTGTGTTTCCATTAGTCCTACTATCGATTTTTGCTCCATTAATTATCATCCCATGGTTGTTATCTAAAACTGTTTATCGAAATACCAAAAAAGTCGAGCTAGAAGAATTACCACGTTTTACCCCGAAACATACGATCATGCACACTATTTTTTCATCAGCAAAAGAAGGAACAGAACTATTACTGCTCACGATTATTCCGGCTGTAGCAGTGGTCTTTTTCTTTATTGGAATACTGAATTATGTCGGGATTTGGACTACGATTGAAGCTGGACTGGGTACTGTTCTAACTGCACTTAGTATCGAACCAAGCACAGGAATTGTCTCCTTTTTGGCCGCACCGACTCTCGCGGTTGCACAACTTGCTGACTTAGCAACAACAATTGATCCCAGACTAATCGTCGGATCGTTTGTGTTAGCAAACTCTGGCCTACCACTGTCCGTTATTTTTGGTCAAATACCTGTTACCTGGGCAGAAACGACCAACTTGAGTGAGCGAGAGGTGCTTGGGGCAGCAGTCATTGGTATGATCATACGAGTTGTGACCGCTTGTTTAATTGGATATTTCTTAACTCCTTTATTGGTGGTGTAACTGATGAGAAAGGTGGAAAAAAACTATCTTGTTCGTGCTGGAAAATTGGTTACGGTGGGTAATCACGGAACACTTTTTGATGGAGCAATGGTCATTGTACAAGGAAAGATTGCGCATATTTTGGATTGGAACGTAGCAAAAAACGTTTTTCAAAATTTACCAGCGTTGGATTATTCTGATTATGTGGTGACTCCTTCACTGGTCGACTGTCATACCCATTTACTCGAATTTGCGCCAGGATCGCTTTATCCTGTAACCAAAGAAACACACTTCCAGGCAGGAAGATCAATCCTACTTCAAGCATTGATGTCAGGAATTACTGCCGTCGGGGAACAAATTTGCGGACATCCTGAAAGCACTTTTTCAATCAAGGATTATAAAAATAGTGTAAGAGAATTTCCGATGTCTATTTCTTTTGCCACAAATAGTATATCGATTGGTTTTGAGCAACTGGCACACTTCACCTCTGTCACTGAAGATAAACCTGTTGCCCAAAATGATTTAATTAAACGCTCAATTCTTCTGGAAATGGCAAGACAAAGTGATTATCCTGGCGAAAATCTATTTCTTAATGCAACACCTGCAAATTTCACTAAAGACATGGTGCCACGAGCAGGAGAGATTATGTACACAAAAGAAGAATTGCAACAGATTGTTGACCTTTTTCATCAGCAACATAAAGAAATAGGCATTCACGTAGCAGGAAACAAAGGAATTGAGATGGCATTAGATACAGGTGTTGATGTTCTTCATCATGCGCATGGCATCACAGATGAGCAGGTTAAGCGAGCAGCAAAACAAGGAACTAAAATTATTGCCACACCACTTGGTGGAACCCATCTAAAACCAAATTCACCTGAAAACATTCTTAAACTTGTCAACCACAACATCGACACGTCAATCGCAACCGATGCCTATCTTCCACCATACCCTGATGTCGAATGGTTACCTTTCGACGATCAAGCTTTACAAGGACCAGACGTTTTCATGCAAATTGCCCAGCCAGCAATGAAAAAATTACATGCGCATGGTTACGATGAAAATGACACACTAGCATTAATTACTTCCAATCCTGCATCAGTATTAGGAAAAGCAAAACAGTTTGGTCGTTTAGAACAAGGTATGGACGCAAACTTTATCGTTGCCGAAGGAATTCCAGGATTAGACATCACCAACCCAGAAAAAATTAAAAAAGTCATCTACCAAGGAAACACTGTTGTCGATAGAGACTAAACTGGGACACGGGGACAGGTTTACTGTCCCACTCCCAACCACAGAAATTGGGACACGGCCCCTGTCCCCGTGTCCCACCTGTTTAACCCCAGATTTCGTCAGCTAGTTCTTTGATTAATTGGAGTTTATTCCATTGTTGTTCTTCTGTTAGGATGTTGCCTTCTTCTGTTGAGGCGAATCCACATTGTGGACTAATGCATAGTCGATTCAAATCAACGTATTTACTCGCTTCCTCAATTCGAGACTTGATTTCTTGTTTGTCTTCTAATTCACCAGTTTTAGAAGAGAACAATCCAAGCACAACTAATTTATCTTCTGGCACATGTTGTAATGGTGAAAAGTCGCCTGCACGGTCGGTATCATACTCTAAGTAAAAGGCGGACACATTTTCTTTCGCGAATAAAATATCTGCAATTGGATCATAACCACCTGAAGATGCCCAAGTAGAATGATAGTTTCCACGACATACATGGGTTGTCACCACTAAATCTTGTGGAAGATTCTCAAGTGTTCGATTATTAACACGCAGGAATAATTCAGCAGCACTTTCTTCATTTGCCCCTACTTGCACAGCCGCTGCAGCATGAGTGTCACAGCACATGCCCCATGTACAATCATCTAATTGCAGGCTTCGGCAGCCAGCATCATAAATTTCAGAAATAAATGTTTGATAAGCCTGCGCAATATCGGCAACAAGTTCGTCCACACTAGGATAAATCGTATCCGTTGCTTCTTTATTTTCTGGACGTTGCAACTCTGCTAAAAATTGAGCTGGCGCTGGGATTGTTTGTCTTGCTTCCACATCACCTGTCGCATGCTCTTGCACAAATTTAAAATGATCGATAAACGGATGGTTCTCTCCACTAATTTTTCCTGTTAAACGCGCTGTTTCTGGTCGTGTTTCTTCGTCATGGAACACATATCCTTGCTCTGCTGTTTCTTTCTCCACTCCGTTTAAGCCCCACATAAAGTCCAAGTGCCACCAAGAACGGCGAAATTCTCCATCTGTAACTGCTTGAAGCCCTACTTGTTTTTGCTTTTCAATCACATCGACAATACATTCATCTTCCACTTTTTTTAATTCAGATTCGGAAAGATTCCCTTTAGCAAATGCTTCACGTGCTTGCTTTAATTTTTCTGGACGAAGGAAACTCCCAACATTATCAAAACGATATGGTGTTACGGTACGTTTACCTGCTTTCGATTGCACTGACATCCTAACCTCTCCCTTTCCTGTAATCTAAGGTAAGTGTATCACGCAATCAGCACTATAAGTTAACATCTATAATCTATCACTTGCCATAGCTTTAGACTATAGCAAAGCCTGTTCTTCTGCAATTGATTCATGCAAATATTGAATATAAATAGTCGCAAGTGGACTATTGGTAACGTGTTTGTGGGTAATGTAACCAACCGTCATTCGCTCCTCCACCTTTAGTGGGACGGAAACAATATCACTCCCGTTTAATTCACTACTGATTACCCCGGTCGAAATCGTATAACCATTCAAACCAATTAGTAAATTAAATAATGTGGCCCGATCACTCACTTTAATATTTTTCGGTCTAGAATACGTACTTAAAATCTCTTCGGAAAAATAAAAAGAATTATAATCCCCTTGTTCGAACGACAAATATGGATATGGAAGTAAATCCGTCATCGTCACATAGGCTTGCTGTGCGAGTGGATTTTTTGAACTAATAAATACGTGCGGATCTGCTTCAAATAATGTATAAAACGTTAAATTCCCTTCACGAAGAAACTTATCAATCACCTTTTCATTAAACTCATTCACATATAAAATGCCCAGTTCACTGCGCAAGTTTTTGACATCATCAATAATTTCGTATGTCTTTGTCTCTCGCAGGGTAAACTCATACTCCTCACGGTCATAGTCTTTCAGCAATCGTACAAAAGCACTGACCACAAAGGCATAATGTTGTGCAGATACAGAGAAATGTTGCTGTGGTGCTTGTGCACTAGCATAACGATTTTCAAGTAGCTCTGTTTGTTCGATCACTTGCCTGGCGTAGCTTAAAAATTCTGTCCCTTCACGTGTAATCATAATTCCTTTATTTGTTCGCGAAAAAATCGTAATCCCAAGTTCTTCTTCCAGTGCCTTAATCGCATTGGAAAGACTCGGCTGGCTAATAAACAGATGCTGCGCTGCCTTACTAATCGAGCGACTTCTTGCTACCTCAATGACATATTTTAATTGTAATAGAGTCATTAGATTCCTCCCCCTCATAATTGTATTATTATTCAGAATTATACATGTAATTTCGATTTACTTCTATAAGTAATGAACAGAAAATCGGCGTTTCCACCTGAAATAAATGTCAGCCGCTCCGCTTGAAAGCAAGATAAAAAAAGGTGTCAGGCACCACAAATGCCTAACACCCTGTAATCGATTTATTTTTTATAACCAAAATGTGGGATACTAGTCCAGCGCTCTTTTAAGTGACGCGCAACCATTTTTGGTTCTCTTGCTCTTGTGAATACACCTTTTTTGTTCCCTTGGACACGCATGATACCAAATTTCGTTTGGAAATCAGCGAAGTTCCATAATTGTTCCCCAACAAAGTTTGGAATTTCATCAAATACTTTGTGATTCATGCGGTAGTAATCTTCTTGGAATTCTTCACTAAATGGCTCACCGTACGCACTGTGGAATCCAGCTACCGTGTCAGCACCATACTCCGTGTACATGATTGGTTTTTCTGGATATTTTTCTTGCCATTCTAACAGCTCTTGACGTGTCTGTTCTTCTGCTGTCTCTAAATCACCATTTTTCACATACCAGCCGAAGTAACGGTTTAATGCTAATACATCATATAAATCCGTACATTTATCTGTCTTAGGTGTCGCCATCATGATCAATACATTTGTCAATGGGCGCTTTTGCGGATCCAATTCACGTGCAAGATTGAATAATGGTTCAAAGTATTCACGAGCACCTTTTGAATACGTTGCAGCTTCATTGGCAATTGACCACATCACAACAGATGGGTGGTTTTTATCTCGAGCAATTAGCTCACGAATCACTTGCTCGTGCGCCTCCGACGTCTTCATTTGATCCCAAGTGTCGTCTTGGAAATCTTCTTTTTCTAACATTGATACATCAAAGTTGAAAGAAGCCATCAGACCAACTGCAGGTGTTTCATCAATGACCACAATACCTTCACGGTCACATAGACGCATCATTTCGTCTGAATATGGATAATGAGACGTACGGAAGGAATTTGCTCCCATATCTTTCATCAAGTTAAGGTCATGTACATTATATGCTTCGTCAAGACCACGTCCACGGATAAACGTATCTTCATGCTTACCGAACCCTTTGAAGTAGAACGGTTCGCCATTAATTAAGAACTTACCATCTTTCACTTCTACTTTACGGACACCAAATGGTTCTTCATACACATCTACAACTTCGCCATTTTTCACACCTTCGATTTTTGCTGTATAAAGGTATGCATCAAGTGGTTGCCAAAGTTTGACATCAGTAATCGTTACGTTAGTTTCAGTTCCTGTAGTTTGTGCAACTTCATTTCCTTCTTCATCTACAACCGTCACACGAACTTCATCGAATGAACCACCTGTTTGAACAGAAACTTGTACATCTGCTTGTGCTTTTTGCAAATCAACATCTGGTACAATTACAATGTCCTCAATGTAGTTTTTCGGTGTTGAATAAATTTTAACCGGACGTTGCAAACCACCATAGTTGAAGAAATCAAAATTCTCATCTACGTTTCGGATAAGTTTGCCATCTTTATCTTTTGTTTCACTATAATTTCCTACTGGCAATGTTGTATTGTCTAAGATATTACTCAAACGCACAGTCAAACGGTTTTCGCCAGGTACTAAGAAGTCATTAATCTCCACTTCAAATGGCATGAATCCACCTTTATGCTGGGTAGCAAGTTTTCCGTTAATATACACCCATGCTTCATGTGATGCAGAACCAAAGCGTAATACTAACCTTTCATCACGTAGTGCTTTGGCAACTGTAAATTCACGCTCATACCAAACAAAACCAGTGTGTTCGCGAACTTTTTGTGAAACCGTTTGATCATTAAACGCTGCAGGAACTGCCATCGATTCACTTGTTGGTAACGGCTTTGTCACATCTATTTCTTTCACTTCATCATCAATCATAAAATTCCAAACTCCACTTAAATCTAAAACAACTCGACTATCTGTAGCTACTGGATATAACATGTATTATTCCTCCATTTCTTTAATTGCTTATCCTTATTATAATAAAAAGCGCTTTCTTTTTATCGTATTATTTTTACTTAATCCGTATTATTATTGCTTTTTTGTTTATTTTCACGTACATTTGAAGGAGATATAGAAAGGAGACCCATTATGAATCAAACGGATGTAGAAAAAATTTGCCGGATGATGCATTCTGTAACAAAACTTGATACCCGCTTCGCGGATTCGAATGGAGAGATCCATTTTCAATTAGTTGATCACTTGCTTCCCGTCGTAATCGATCACCCTGAGACAGAGTATTTATCTATTACCGACACACTAAAACAGCATGATTCCCATCATTTTTATCACCATATAAATACCTTTGGTTTAGAGTATATCGCAGTTGGTGTTTGGGAAAATGAAACCTTTGATGGTTGCCTGCTTGTCGGCCCGTTTGTTTCTAGTCTCTCGATTATTGATCTCATTAAAGATACGATTTCTGAAAATAAACTGCCAATTAGTGAACGAAAACAATTAGAACAGTTCTACCAATCTCTGCCTGTTTTAAGTGATATTGAGTGCGAAAATATTGGAGAAATGCTCATCAATTTATGTGGACATGACATGATCGACGCAAACAAAACCGTATCTCGTACAACAAAACCAGTAGCAAACCGACACTTGTTAAAAATGAATATTGAAGAAAATAAAGAAATTATTGAAAAACGCTATCATCAACAAAATAAACTGATGCACGCGATCTCAAAAGGGGATAAAGCAGCGGTCAATCGCTTGATTGATTCCGTGTCTCACTTCATAGAATTTTCAGATCGTGTACCTGGTAGTCCAATTCGGTCTTCAAAAAATATCGCATTTGTTTCCAACACATTATTTCGCCTTGCTGCGGAACAAAGTGGTGTCCATCCTGTTTATCTTCATAATATCTCAGAACGGTTTGCGATTTTGATTGAACGAACTACAACGATCCCAAAGCTACAAAAACTAAACGTATTAATGGCGAATGAATACTGTGATCTAGTGACAAGTTTTTCAACTGAGGGCTATAGTCAAATTGTCAAAAAAGCTGTGAACTACATTCAATTACATTTAGGTGAAGCATTAACTTTAAAATACATCGCCGAACAAATACATGTTAACCCATCGCACCTGTCTCGAAAATTCAAACAAGATACCAACATGACAATCACCGATTTTATCCATCAAAAACGAGTAGAAGAAGCAAAATTATATTTACGCAGAGGGGCCGCATCTATCACAGACATCGCCTTCATGCTAGGATTTAATGACCTAAATTACTTTACAAAAGTATTTAAAAAATGGACAAACCTCACCCCAACCCAATACATCAAAACCAAAGATGGGACATAGGGACAGGTTTGTTGTCCCACCACTTTCATATTCGCCTCCATCAAAAAATGGGACACGAGCCCCGTGTCCCACTATATTTTTTGTAGTTCGTCGACGAATGCTCGTTTGCGTTGATAGAGTTCTTCTAAATAATGCAATCTTTCTTCAAATTTTGATTCGCCGCAAGCTTCTTTGTATATTTTTAATTTTTGAGCTACGTTGCGGTACTCTTTTCGGTCAGATGCTTGTTCTGCTAGCGTATCTATGTAACTAGTAAATATATCATCAACCTTGTCAGCATAATCATCCAATAGATAAGGGTAAAGCTCTATAATCATGGCTGGTGACTGATTACACCATTTTAAAATTTTATCGGCACGATTCTCCGCCTTGGCAATATATTCATAAACATGTGGCAAGTAGCCCGATGTATTTTCTAATTCATCGAATATTTGCTCAACAACAACCTGCCATTCTTCCGAAGAATACAAATCTTTTAACTTTCCATATGCTTCGTACTCATTATCGTATACAAATTCCAAAAGAACATCCTTTTGCTTATCAATATCTTCCAATGCCTCATAAATTTGTAAACGGTACTGCTTCCACTCCTTAACAAGGCCTGGGTATTTGCTATCGTTACTTTCGCCATCTTCACAAACTTTTAAAGCAGTTTCATATTTGCCATTTTCCATTTCTTTTTCAATTGCTCTTTTTCTGAATTCACCAAAATTCATATTTTCACTAATGAATCTCTGAGCTTTGTCTTCTTCCCCATTACGCTCTAGAATCTTTAACTGCAATTCTTTAATTGTTTGCTGATCATAATCCGATGTCCAAGATGAGACAGTTAATACCTTATTTAATAACTTTTCCAGTGTTTCCTCCAGTTTTTCTCTTGCAGAAGATCGAGCAGAATAAATCGTACACACATCCAACAACTCATAACGCGTATCATTCCATCCATCATAACGCTTATGCATGGCTTCTTTTAAAATAAGTTCAAACATCTCTTCTTGTACATGATGATCGGTCGATAAGAGCGCCATGGAAGATGCATCCTTCAATAAGGTAGTGCTTTCACTGATGACATAACCAATTTCACCATTAGAGTCATCAGTATATTGAAGCATATCAATCACCATCGAGACAACGGTAATACCTAAACGAATCGCCGTCTCCTCTTCTCCATTGACAAGCTTGTTCCTACCTTTCTCAAGCACCATTTCCGCTCCTTGAAGTGCAGCATGAACATTTCGCCAAGAGATAAATCCGCGCCACTTGTTCTCATTAATATACTTCCGAATTACTTGTTTACTAGCCTTGATTTCATCATTCGGTGTAAGTAACTTAAACTCCACATTTTTCTCAATGTCTTCATCGCTTTCAACTAAATCCAAGACTAGTTCAACCAATTCTTCTTTCGAAAGCTTGGAAATCTTTGTATGTAAATCCAAATTGTCGGACCCCTTCCCAAAATTGAAACGTTTTCTATTAGTTTATCATAATGTATCAATCCTTTCGCAAATAAAAAGGTGCTGTTACGTATACTCTCATAATGAGAGACTTCAATTAATAGGTTTCTTTCATCCCTCACTGATTGTCAGTACCACAAGGAGAGACCCGCAGGCGCCTTGAACAAATCGGGCTGAACTCGAAAATTTACTCCCAATTAGTTTCACTTCATGTTTTGAAGTGGAGTCTTACGGACGGTTGCACTGGGATAAATTGCGGTTTTCTCATCTATTGTTGTTAGAACTCAATGCGATTCAAGCCATTTATTTATGTATTATCGTTCTGTTATTTTCGTTAATTTATATATCCTCGATTTTAAATCACCTAATTTCATCTGTGTGCGTGCCGTACAATTTTGAATCAGCAATATCATCTACCTTTACAAAATCTACTCCCCATTTGCATATAACTGAAACAGGGAATCATAGTAGGCTTGAGCACCTTGTTTCGTTCCATCAACCCCGTACATATCTGTATTCCATGGACAAATCGAGTTTGGTTTAGCAATGTCACGTGCACACACATCCGAACCAAGAATAGGTGTGTTCTGATGAACCGCTTGCCGTGGAATTCCACGCATAATATGAATGCCAAATTTTAAACCTAATGAATGGACATAATCTGCTAATGGTTTAAAACCAGCACCATCTTTTGTTGATGGAAATCGGTTAACAGCCGGATTTAATCGAGAAAACTCATCCATCTCCAATGGCACAAATGGCCGATATCGAGATGAAACGGCTCCAGACTCTGACCACTGAATATCAACTACCACATATTCCCAACCATATGTTTTCAAGTTTTCTGCCATATAATCGGCATTCCCTTTCACTTCCTCTTCTGTGACCGTTGCGCCATAACAATCCCAACTATTCCACCCCATTGGTGGCGTTATGGCATACTGATGATGCTGCACTTTTCTTCCTCCTTTTAGCTAGTCCCTACTAGAAAGAAATCTTCCTATTAGGGACGCACTAACGATTTTATGACGTACCTTTTCAATTGGAAAATTAATGAAACGTAGCTCTCTCATTTAAGATCCGCACTCCATAAACACCGCCTGCAGCCTTTCCTTCCTCAGACTTAAATCTAACTTCGACTTTTTCTTTGTTGATCATTAAGTGAGCAGGTATTTCGTAACAAACATCAAAAAGCGCTCCAGGCTTGTTTGCATGCAACTGTTGACTGGCAATTACTTCACCATCAATTAAAATATCGAAATCTCGTTGATAGGATTTACCATCCACATGTAAAGTGGCATCGCTTCCAAAATAAGTTACTAATAAATACATATATTGCTCCGGATCAACTTTCATATCATAACTAAAAAAGCCATCCCCTCGACAATCTCTCCAACCACTATGAACAAGGTTTAAATAGCCTGACTGTGACTGTTTCATTTGAATATTGTGATCAACTTCGGGTTGTTGTTCATTTGGATTGACCGTATCGACAGTAATTTTTCTCGCTTTTTCAAGTTCTTCTTGCTCTTTATCTTTATAGTTACTATATTGCTCTTTGTCCATAATCTTCCATTGAACCCTCTCACCACTTAACGACCTTATGGTCTGTTTGAAGTGGGAGATTCCTAAGAACACCAACCTAACAGTCGGTTTTAATTAGGCTACCCCCGTAGGACCTACGGTTAGAAGTCTTATTGCTTCATCTTTAATATTTTTACTTGCGTTAAGATCCCTGTCGTGATGTGTACCACAAGATGGGCAATCCCACTTACGCAATTCGAGATTCTTAACGTCTTTGTTTTGATAGCCGCAACAGGAACAAAGTTGGCTGGAAGGGTAATTTTTAGCGACAACTACGACCTGTTTCCCATACCACCTTACTTTATATTCAAGCATTGTCCGAAATTGTGACCAGCTTACCTCGCTAATCGCCTTTGATAACTTATGATTTTTCAATAGATTAGATACTTGCAAATCCTCTATACCAACTATGTCGTGGTTTTTGACAATATTGTATGAAATTTTATGCAAGTAATCTTTTCTTATATTGATTATTTTTTCATGAATACGTGCAACCTTGATTCGTTGTTTATGCCAATTGGAAGAACCTTCCTTACGTCTTGCAAGTTTCTTCTGCGCTTTTACTAGTTTCTTTTCTAGGGACCGAAAAAACTTTGGATTTTCGTATTTTGTTCCGCTAGAAAGAATGGCAAAGTCTTTCAGTCCAACATCGATGCCAACAGACATGTTTGTTTTAGGTAATGCTTGTATTTCTGTTTCAACAAGAATGGATACAAAGTATTTACCACTTGGATTACGTCTCACCGTAACATTTAAAATACGACCTTCTACTTCGCGACTTTTAGCGAATTTCACAAGTCCAAGTTTAGGTAATTTGATTCTGTTTCCAACAATTGCAATATTGTCGTTCGTGTATTTTGTTGTGTAGGATTGCACCTTGTTGTTTTTGGACTTAAAACGTGGAGCATTGGTTTGTTTTTTGAAGAACCTGGCAAAAGAATCGGCAAGGTTTCTAACGGTGGATTGAATAGCAATGCTATCCACTTCTTTTAGCCAATCCAATACTTTCTTTAATTGCGGGAGTTGGGAAGAACAAATGTTGTAGGTCAAACCTTTTCCCGTTTTCTTATACGTTGCATTCCATTTTGACAGAAAATGATTGAACACAAAACGAGAACATCCTATGGTTTTATTTATTAAGATAGCTTGATTCGGGTTAGGATAGATTCTGTATTTATAAGCCCTATGGCCAAGCAAGACAGTCACCTCCCTTTTCTTTTTATTATACACGATGACTCAACAAAGTACAAACATTTGTTCCCCTTAGGGAGGAGAATTGAAAAAATGCTTTAGAACCTTAGACTAGTTAGTCGGACAATTGAGATAGCTAAAGCTATTCCTTGTCCGAAGGCGATTCATCTCCACCCTACTCATTGGGCTATCGCCCTTCTCATTCCTTGAGGGTGGAGTCTTCTCGCCTCTAATGATAAATGGTATAACGCTGATAATGCAACGCATAAAACGGAATAAGGGTGACAGATTCATTCCCAGGTTGACCTACTGTATCGGTTTTAAATGTAAGCGAATCATCAACCTTGCTTACCCACTCATTAAGATTATGTTCGTTCGCAACTAACACAGTAACATCGATTAATGGATGGTTATTTAATGCTTGGTGATCGGCTAAAATATCTGTTTGTGGAAAATTTTCCGTTCCTAAAGCACCAGCAAGTACGACTGGTCCATACATGATCACCTGTTTCTTCTTGTCATCTTTTGCAACATACGTATGAAGGTTCATGGGCAGTTGCACTTCCATTTTATCGCCGCTTTGCCAATTTCTATCCAAATACAAATAGCCACTTTTCACTGTTGTATCTACTAGTTCGCCATTCACTTTTGCCAATACTTCCCCGTCCACCCAATACGGAACGCGAACTTTAACCGTGAGTGGTTCACCTGTTGCTTCTTGAAATGTTAAAGTTGTCCGATCCGATTCAGGGAAGGATGTTTCTTGTATTACTTTTAATCCTTTCTCCTCTATGTCCAATTGGGAAGAAATAAATAAGTTAACATAAAGCGCTTCGTCATCAATAGATTGTATCTTGCAATAATTTCGTATTTTCCATGTTCAACACTCCTTTTTTGTAGAAAATAAATGTAGTCAAACTCGCACTTTCGAACAACACTCGCACCTGTGAAATCTTCTACCATTTAGACCCTTCTGGATATGGACAACTTTTATATGCTAATTTCGCCCTAAACTGCACAAAACAGCCGCAATGAGCACAAGTAGTATCATACAGGAGCGATGGACAGCGTTTACATTTTTCAAGTCGTTGTTCATATAACGCATCATCCACCACATCAGTCTCTAACAAAAGTTGTTCCTCAACTTGCTTTTGAATATAGTCATCCGAAACAATAACGGATTGCATGCACCCCTTACAAGTCATATACCCCATCCTTTCCATGTATGGGACATGGGGACAGGTTTGCTGTCCCAGACAGGACGGTGTCACTTGTGGGACAAGTGCCCTGTCCCCATGTCCCACTCTACTCTCTATATTGTAGCATAGAACGGTGCTCTTCACTTGTCACTATTTTATTTAAAAGTCATATAGTATGGGTGTACAACTAGTTTTTAGGAGGTAAATTAATGTCTTTACCAGCAATTGATGTTAGTTTGATGAATGAACATTTATCTACACATAAGGGGCAACTTCATAAATTAAAGCAATATTATCAACAGATTCGTGATCCTTATATAAAACAGATCACGAATGCCCAAACCATTATAATGGAAAATCATGTTGACGTTATGCTTTCCTTATTGGATCCTTATCACAACCACTGGGTCCAAGTAATTCCTTTGCAACAAGTTTTTAATCAATTACAACTAAATCAAGCTAGTCCAATCAAACAACCTTCGGATAAATCGATTGTACTCGAACTACATTCAACAGCTAAGTTTATGGCAAATAATAACTTCCTTTCCGCATTAATGATGAAAAACGATAACGTCAAACAAGTACATTATGAGATGGCAACACAACAAGCTAATTTCGAAAAAATATATAGTGATTATATCAAGCATATGGAGTGGTCTGTTACAACACATGTAGATGATGATGAACAGTTAAAAATCATCAACCATTTCCAACAATAGCGGGACATGGGGACAGGTCCGCTGTCCCAGAAGACCTAGTAATGCTTGTCACTTGTGGGACAAGTGCCCTGTCCCCATGTCCCGCAATCCGTGTCCCGCTATTCACCTCCTAGTTCTTCCTTACATAGACATATATCATAGCTTTTCATCGATAGGGGGACTTTGTGTTGATGAGTCAATATAATGACGCTTTTTATACAGATATATATTTTGACGAAGAACGTTTGTTTTTCAATAAATGGGAAATGTATAAGTTATTAGTGCCACATAACCTTCCTTTTCAAATTCCATATACAGAACTTTTATCCTTTTCATCGCTTGATCGATTTACATCTGGTTCAGCACCTTTTTATATCAAACCAGTTGATACTTGGTTAGGAAAAGACATTACGCTCATCACCCCAACACATCAAGGTTTTATGATACAAATGCCTAATGGTGCCAGTCAGTTTGTTACGACAAAACAGAATCTCACTCACATAATCTTTCAACAATACGCCAAGTCAATTGCGATCATTCAACAACAAGCACCCCTAGTTTCAGCCAATCGTAGAGCATTTGACATTCGTGTGCATTTGCAGCGTGATGAATTAGGGCAGTGGTTATATGCTGGAGATTTAATTCGAATCGGTGGGGAAGGCGCAGTCGTCTCCAACTTATTTGCGAAGGGTGGCGGCATTGTGGAAACAGACGCGATTTTAAATCAATTATATAGTCCAAACAATGCCTATGTAACGAGAGAAAAGTTAACAAATTCCGCATTTGCCATCGCAAGGCTATTAGACCATTACTATCCATTTATCGATATTGGGGCTGACTTTGGAATCGATCATGAAGGAAACTTGTGGTTATTAGAAGTGAATACCAATGACCGAAATGGGAGACCAGCATACGATCTATTTAAAAAGTTACCGAATAAGACCATTTACAAACAAATGATAGCAAAAGACAAACAGCGGAAAAAGTTCTGGAGTAAGAACAAAGTGTAATTAAAAAAATATGTTCCAGTAAACGACACTAACGATTGCCAAACCTTTCTAACTTGGAAGAGTATTTTGTTCATCTACATTTTCGGACTGCGGTATTATGCCTCCAAATTTTCTATTAATGCATAAAAGAAGGCCATCCACTTTGGATGACCTCCCCTTTATGACAACGCTTTATATTTTGCCATTTATTGAGAATAAATCGTACCTTTAAATTGAATATCAACATTATCAGATGTTTCCTGCATCAATTTCTTTTTAAGGTCTTTTACTTGTGTAAACGCATCAAGCATTCCTGACGCAATAATTTTAATTTCTTTACTTTCTACTGATTTATTTAAATGAAAGATGTATTGTTTCATAGTTGTATTTCTCCCTTAGTAATTATTGTGTAATCTTATTATAGCACACCCAGGTAACCGCTTTCAACAGAAATTATATAATTTGTTGTTCCACCAAATAATGAAAGGTTGGTATGATTTTTCCTACTAATTGAAAACCTAACTATTAAGACACCGTATAAGGAGGAGCAAACATGGAAGAAATTAAAGTTGGAGATATTTTTTCTATTAGTGATGAAACAGATGAAGAGCAAGAGGTTGAGGTATTAGCAAAGGTAACCTTACAAGAAATTGATTATGTAGCAGTTAGCTTAGTGGAAGATGTTCAAGATGAAAATGCAGAGAACATCGACATCTATTTCCTAAAAGTGGACGATAATGGAGAGTTAGCGGCAATCGATTCTGATGAGGAATTCGATAAAGTATCTGAAGCGTTTGATGCCATTTTGGATGATGTGGAAGAAGACTAGCTTAGGATCCCTCCACATTCCCATCACTATATTAACAAAAAACGAGACTGTGATTGTGGTATTTAACATTCCACTTTTTCCCCAGTCTCGTTTTCTTATTGTCATTTACAAAATTATCTTTGTTTCAATCGTGCAATTCGATCATCTAAGTCTGGGTGGCTAGAAAAGAGCGAGATTAGGCCACCCTTTGAATTGATTTTCATCGTTTGGATCGCAGAATCATCTGTCCGATCATCGATTTTAGCACGATCAACATACGCTTTTAAAGATTGCAATGCGTGTGTCATTTTATCACGACCAGCCAAGTCTGCTCCGCCACGATCGGCATGATATTCTCTGTAACGTGAATAGGCACTGACGACTATACTTCCTAATATCGAGAACAGTATTTGGAAAATAATAATCGCTGCAAATTGGACCACCCACTGCATTTCTTCACGTACGAAGCGCGAAACGATAATTGCTGCAATTCTTGAGAAAAACACAACAAAGGTGTTGACGATCCCTTGTAACAAGGTCATCGTCACCATATCTCCATTAGCTACGTGCGCGACTTCGTGAGCAATAACGCCTTCCACCGCATCGTCATCCATTGTGTTCAACAATCCTGACGAAACAGCAACCAACGAACGCTTTTTGGTTGGACCTGTTGCAAACGCGTTAACTTCAGCAGATTGATAGATTCCAACCTCTGGCATATGCATAAGACCTGCTGCGCGGGAAAGTCGATGTACTTTTTCCACAACTGCTTGTTCATGTGCATTTGCTGGATTATTTGTATCAATAACTTTGACCTTCATCATCATTTTCGCCATCCAACGTGACATTGCCAGTGAAATAAACGATCCCGCAAAACCTACTAGTAAACTAAAGACCATTAAGGAACCATAATCAATTCCTAAGCCAGGACCACCTGTTTGAAAGGAACCACTAACCCCTGTAAAAGCGGTAATCGCGGACCATACGATCACAATCGTTGTCATGACAAGAATGTTTGTTAAAAGAAAAAAGAAAATTCGCTTACCCATTATGTCCCTCCATTTTTTCTATTATTTTAGTAAAATGTTAAGTTTTTTCACCTAATCCTACCGTTCCCCCTACCCCCTTATCCTAAAAAAACCTTTACCTGCTTTAGGTAAAGGTTCTGAACTTATCCAATTACACCTTTACCTATAGGCAAAGGTCTCGCAAACAACAACTGTTGCCAGTTAGGCCGGTGATGGAATCCATCACGTAATGACGACATAACTGTTAGCTACTCCCCTTTGGAGTCTATTACCATTGTTTTTACTATTAAAGTAAATAATAGTATGAAAAAATTAAAAAGTCAATCTAGTTGTTTGCAAATAAATAGAAACTTCATCCATGTGTATATGTAAAAAATGGCTGGGCTAGCTGGATTCGAACCAGCGCATAACGGTACCAAAAACCGCTGCCTTACCGCTTGGCTATAGCCCAACAATGAACATTAGCGGAGAAGGAGGGATTTGAACCCTCTACTGCACATGCAGTGGCGCCTCTTCCATTACTTAAGTACTTCTCCATGGCTCCACAGGTAGGGTTCGAACCTACGACTAATCGGTTAACAGCCGATTGCTCTACCACTGAGCTACTGTGGATTAATCGATGAAATTAATTTTTACAACCGATAGGCATAGGGGGCGTGCCTTTGTTTTATTTTATTGTTTTATGTCTTTTCCCTGTTACATTTTATAGTATTGCAGCAATAATGGTTTTTATACATAAAATTTTTAAAAAGTTTTTATTCTGTTTACTTTCACAGGAGGGAGGCATAAGGCGTTCCCAAAGCTAATCCTTAAGTTGTCTTTTCCGCAATTTAAAAAGTCTATACATAACATAAATAATCCTAAAACGAGCACAGCTCTAAACCAGTAAATATGGAAAATTGAACTTATGATGATCGTTAATACAAACATTCCTACCACTGCTGAAAATTTGGTCCAAGCAATTGCTTCACTAGAATACTCTGGTTCTTTTTTATACAACCACCTCTCTCCAAAGAGCATAGTTTCTACAGGATAAAAATAAGACCAAATCAACAAACCATATACCGGAACCAAAAAAAGAATGAAAAAAACATTTTCTACCAACTCAGCACCTCCTAACTTTTCAACTGATTTGCACTGCTTAACAGCCATCTCATACATACTCTGCCCAAAGAAATAAACAAAAGCTCTATTTCTATGTCTTCTCTATTGTTAACTATTTTTTTAGTTTTCGTTCGTAGTAATAATAAAAATTTAATTCTGTAAGCAATAGGGATCAATCCTATAATAGCAATGCCTTTTGGCTTTACAAATAATAAACAACCAATCGTGAACAGCGTGACAATGACAACTCTCACATTACCTGAAAAACCATTAATTGGTTCATTTGCTAAAAAGAAGGTTTTCACTCCCTTTAAATCCTTGGTGTAACATTCCTCATGATACGGTACAACTTCAAAAACTAAGGAAGAAGTTACTAAATCGTCTTTTCTCTTAATTTCTAGTTCACATTTATTGCAATACACTTTCTTTGCCAGAACAATCCCCCCTACTTCAACAGTAACAGCTAACTAACCATACGATTTTACATGGATGATGTTTCATATTTTTCTTCTCATATAACGCCAATAACTCTTCTACAACTACAAAAAAAACACCAGCCCTCCGACCAAAAAAAGCAGATCCAAGCTGGTGTGTGTTCCTTATGGCGTATGGACGTTCTTTTCAAACGTTTCACCATTATTATACACTGCCTTCATCACAAAACGTGTGTCCTCATCGGCCTCAATTTTGTTTAAATGATAAAAGGTTGTACGATTCGGCGCATTTTCTGGTTGTCCGGAATCTGGCTCAAGTTTCTGTTCCTCTACTAATGTACCATTTTTGTATGTTAAGACATATACGTCCTCTAGCATGACATTTGTGCTTGTTTCATGATTGATCACATGAACTGAGTAAGAATCTTGATGTTGATTGAGATCAACTTGAACTACACCATACCCGCCTCGACGAAGATGTTCAATATTGGACCGCTGGATCGTACTACTTTTAAGCGTTTCACCATGCGACACTGTCACATAGTAGCGTAAGTCATGATTACGCCTGTCCTCATCTGTTTGTTCTTCCACTTGCATTTGTTCTTGTGCGTGTTGATTACCAATATATGTTACTTCCCACTGTGGTCTCGTCTCCACCTCAACGGGAAAGCTAGCTTGAAACAGCCCATCCTGCAGTTGCTTTGATGAGACCTGTTCAAATTCATCTTGTTTTCCTAGGCTATAGTGAAAATCAACTTCTGCGTTATCTGGCAACTCTTTCACTTGCCATTCAAACCCCAATTGCATTTGCCCATCACTATCTGTTTCTGTATTAGGTTGCATCCTAATATCACTGATCCAGCTCTGTTCCTGTTTAAAGTCTTGCAAAATCCCATTTATTTCATTTGATTGCCGGTTAACACTATCCGTCAATTGCTGTTGGCTATTTGAAATCGAATGAATCTGTTGTTCGACTTGATCCATTTTGGAAAACATTCGAAAATTCATCACCAAGCTTACAATTAGAGCACCAACAACAAAGGTTACAACATATTTTTTATATTGATTCACGAAACATTCTCCCCCTGCTTTTTATCAAATTTTTCCTACTACTAACATACCACGTAAGTGCTATGTTAGTGAATCGGTATAAAGTGAAACTTCAATCAGTGGGGGGGTTTTTGGCTCTTTACCTGCTCGATTCTGAGAACGCACCAAACGAGTTGAAAGCGAACGTTTACTCCCGTTAAACATCTTCGTTTCATTTCATGTATTGAAGTGGGTATCTAAGGGACGGTTGCACCTGGATAAAATAGTTCTTTACGCTGCTAACATTAAAAAACCCTATTCTGCCAAAACAAAATAAGGTCCTTAACTATGCTTTTAATTAGGCAAACACTGTTACCCCAACATAAATACCAGCTAAAAAGATCGTGACGATCACAATAATATGGAATATAATCCAAGCCCAACGCCCATAGCGAAAAGCATCGGCAGTAATTGGTTTTCGCAATTGTGCTGGAATTATTTTTCCACCTAATAGCTCAAACAACAAATAATAAATCCACCATAATGTATAGCTGTCCCATAAATCCCATTCGGCTTCAAATTTAAAAATGGATGTCCCTTTTAAAATTACTTCCCCTAAAACTCCCATATGAATAACAGCCCAATAAAATGGTATCTTCCAAACCCATTTTTCTGGACTATATCGGACACTAAACATCACGATAAACGGAATTAGTGTCGATATTAATCCATATGGTAAACGGAGATCGCCGTGCAAGACATTATTCGGATACGTGTAAAATCCTGAGATAATAAACAAATAGCATAATAAATTAGCCGATACCATACTGATAAGGAATAATAACCCATAGCTTTTGAAATCAATTCGAATAAAAAATAAACAACCTAAACTTGCTGCGACGATCATCGTTAGCATAAAAATCGCTTCCATAGACATTGATTAGTCACCACAGTTTTTTTAGGTTAGTTTGTCCTAGTTTCCATACATTATCTACATTTTACAAACAACGGTAAAAAGAAAAGAGATTACAAAGTGACTTTGTAATCTCCTTTTCTTTGCTGTCTAAACTGTTGCATTATTTATTAATAGCCAAATCCACCTACATAAGATGTTCCTACGATGATTAGAAGGATAAACAACACAACGATTAACGCAAATCCTCCGCCATAACCGTATCCTGCACTCATCAGTTTAGCCTCCTTTTTAGATGATACACTACTACTATATGTGTCGCACGGAGAACTGACTGGGCGAGTATCTAGATTCACCAAAAATGGGCGATTTCTGGGACAAGGGGACAGGTTCACTGTCCCACAGTGGGACAAGTGCCCTGTCCCCTTGTCCCACTTCATTTCATGGTAAAGCCTCCGTCGACGATCATCGTTTGGCCGGTAATGAAATTTGCCCATTCGCTTGCAAAAAATAGAACAGTTCCTGTAATATCCTCTGGTCTGGCAATGCGTCTTAACGGTGTTTGACTGATGATACCTTCCTTAACTTCCTCTTTTGTATGGCGGCTTGCATCGGTTGGATAGACAATGCCTGGTGCGACGCAATTCACTGTAATGCCAAACGATCCAAGATCAGCCGCCAAGTTTTGCGAATAAGATAAGACAGCACCTTTTGCCGTATTGTAATCGTGGTAGGGTACGACTGGTCGATAGACTAAATTACTTACCATGTTGACGATTCGACCAGCGCCGTTTGCTTTCATGTGCGGAATCACATGTTTGCAAATATTGTACGTCCCCTTTAAAGAGCCATCGAGTTGATGTTGGTAGTCATCCCAATCCATTTCCCACGCCATTTTACGTTGTTCAGGATTAAAGGTGTATCCGTGCAGGGCATTGTTGACCACCACATCGATCGCATCAAATTCATCAATTATATCATCGATCATCGCCTCTACCGCTCGTTCATCCGTCACATCGGCCTGGATCGCAAACGCATCGATCCCATACGTATCCATTAAATAATCAGCAAATGTTTCTGCACGCTCTTTACTTGTCACATAATTAACCAATACATGGGCCCCTTGTTTGGCAAAAGCCTCTGCAATGGCTGCGCCAATACCGCGACTTGAGCCTGTCACTAGCACTACTTTCCCTTGCAACAATACTTCCATTGTCATCCTCCGTTCTACTGTAGTTGTTCCACCAGTTCATTTGAAACAATCGTATCAATGCCTACTGGCTCCTCTAATAATCCCATCTCAACATAGGTGTCCTCTACCCTCTGTATTAATGCTTGGTCAAACCAACCAAGCCCTTTTTCTTTCATTTGTTCATTGACGGAAACTTGATTCCGTATCTGAATAATTTCCTCATTTCGTGCTTGATCCTGCCCATCAATCGCCGTATCTACTGCTGCTTTTGCGGCTTCATCTGGATGTTCGATCGTATAGTTCACACTGTCACGATACACTTGTAAAAAATCAATCAGTAAATCTTGTTTTTGCTCAAACGTTTCTTCGGTAACAACAAAAACGTCAGATGGTGTATTTAACACCTCTTTCGCTTCGATCACATCGACAGCTTCTAACCCTTTTTGTTCGGCATCATATAAACCTGTGTCGGTCGCCGCTGTTGCCGCTACTTGCCCATTCATTAACGGGCCAAAATTTAACACACCTGTTTCAATCACATGAACATCTTCTTCTGTCATGCCTGCGTTATAAAGCAATAGTTTTAAATTTTGGTAAGTGCCACTCGTGAAACTGTATACTCCGACATCTTTTCCTCGTAAATCTTCGACCGTCTCGATTCCTTGTTCATTTAATGAAACCAGATTGAACACATTGTGAGGATAAATATTGTAAATCACCTTTAAATCAGCCCCATTTTCGACTGCTAACAACACAGCTTCAAGATCTGCAAAGGCGATATCCGCATTTCCAGCAATGATGTTCTTAACAGCATCCCCGCCCCCAGCTCCAGGTACATATTCAAACTCAATGCCAGCATCTGTGAACCACTCTTTTTCCTGTGCTAAAAATAGATTGCTTTGTTCTGCTATTGGTTTACTCCAAGATGCCATTTTCATCTTATGTAATTCTTTAGATGCTGCTTGCTCCTCTTCCTTGACAACCTCATCTTCTGTTCCACATGCTGTAAACACCGAAACAACAACAAATAGAATCATAGATACAATCCATTTTTTCATTCTTGGTCCCTCCTAGAATAATCGTATTTCTTTAAAAATACCCGCTCCAACAAACCGATCAGATGATACATCGCTATCCCCATCAATGTCAGCAAAATAAAGGCAGAAAACATGAGCGGTGTATCCATCATCCCCATACCTGTAGTGATCACAGCCCCTAGCCCTTTATTAGCACCGATAAACTCACTAACTGCTGCCCCAACTACACTTAAGACAATCGCAACTCGTAATCCTGAAAAAAGGTACGGAACGGCGGATGGCAATCGTAGCTTCATCAATATTTGCAAAGGGGACGCTTTTAATGACCGAAATAAAGCGACCTTATCCTTATCTACTAGCGACAACCCTGTTACCGTGCTTTCGAATAAAGGAAAAAAACTAATCAATGCAGTAATGATGATTTTAGGTGCAAAACCATACCCGAACCACAACGTTAACAATGGGGCGAGGGCGATTTTAGGCATTGCTTGGGAAGCAATAATATATGGATGAAGGATTTCTCTAAGTGTCCTCGATTGCGACACGATAAATCCAAGCCCCACCCCAATCGTTGCCCCAATCAAAAATCCACCAATAACTTCTATAAATGTGGCATTGATATGACTTAAAAAATATCCAGACGACAAGTGGGTCATTAAATTCATCCATATAGCAGTAGGCTTGGGTAAAATCAGTTCTGGTATATTTTTAACAGTAACGACAAGTTCCCAAATAGTTAGTAATAAGATAAATAACAGTACGGAATAGATCATAGTTGGTTTCATCTTCTTCATAGTGTTTCAAGCCCTTGATAAATCTGTTTGACCACCTGTAGAAATTCAGGTTCAAATTTTAATGTTTTTTTCCTTGGCCTGTGAAATGGAATCGTGTATTCCTGCATGACACGTGACGGTTGATCGCCAATTAAAATAACACGGTCAGACAGAAAAGCCGCTTCTTGGATATCGTGGGTAATAAAAATAACCGTTGGATTGTAGTCTTGTGCAATTTCCAATAACTGTACTTGTAATAATTCTTTTGTCATTGCATCAAGTGCAGCATATGGTTCATCCATTAACAAAAGGTTCGGACTTGTGAATAGAGCTCTTGCTAATGCGGCACGTGACAACATGCCTCCTGAACATTCATGAGGATATTTATGTTCATCTCCAGCTAATTCGACTAACGCTAACACTTGTTTAGCTTTGTCTCGATCTGCTTGTGTTGGTTTTCGTTTTAATTCGATTGGTAGCAAAATATTTTCCAATAATGTCCGCCATTCCAATAATACTGGTTTTTGGAAAACATAGGTCATATCATGATGTGGCTCTTTGACTTTCTCCCCTTGAATCCATACTTCTCCCTCAGTTGGAGCAAGCATCCCAGCAACCATCTTAATAAGTGTTGTTTTACCTGTGCCACTTTTTCCAACAATACTGACAAATCCCTGCTTTTCCACACTTAAATCAACCCGCTGTAATACAACATCCTTTCCAAAAGTTACACCTACATCTTTTAATTGAATATAAGGATCCATCTATTCATCCCCCCTTTTTTTAGTTGCGAAATGGATCAAACATATCCATTTTCACTTCAACGGATGCCTCCACATCACACCAATACACAAGGTCTGCAAGGTTAAACCGACCATCATGGTGCCAACCTGGCTGTGGATTTGACATTTCGCCTAAGAAACTGATCCGGTTCGCTTTACATTCTCCAAATAGTTTGATCAAAGCTTGAAATCTTTGCGGAGGACAAGCAACACCAACGGTTTGCACGAAATCTTTTATATCTCGCGTCAACGTTGGAACTTCATCAACCGAATCAATCGCAACAACTGTCACCACCCGATTTAACATGGAAAAAGGGAATTCCGTTTGATGATCACGATAGATAACAGTCCAAGCTGTTCCATTATCACTGGTTAATAGATCTACCTTAGGATCAACTTGTGATTGAAATTCGATATCGGACCGCACCTTCACAATTGCCGAAACCTCCTCTGTCGATAAAGAAGCACGCGGCATTTTATGATCAACATTGTCCATCTCATGTGCAAGCATATGAGCAAAATCCCTCGGAGAAAGTGCTCCACCACGTTCGACATAAAACACATGTGGAGACAGACATCCTTGTTGATCAAACCAGGAGGCATCCTTTGCTGCTAGTTGCGCTGTTTTCCAGGCAAGCGTCGGTGTCAGGCACTCATTTGTTACCACGCCGAAGCTGACTTTATGTCCATGTGGCAAAAATCGAACATGTGGTGGTATGCGTTTCGCTACATCGCTGATCGTCTGCTCACTTCCATAAGCAATTACCGCTTCTGATTCTGAAAAGGCGACTCGTTCTATCTGTTCATCGCCACCTTTCCACCATAGAATCGCTATTGACTCCGCAAACTGCTCATCAATTTCCGCTAATGTCTGTGTAAACAAGGTAATAAATAACGGTTCCGATGAAGAAACTTTTCCAATAGTAGCCGACTTAACGAGCAAACCTGACACCAAGCTCCATAACGGCAGTGCTGGGACATTTCCGGAAAAAATATGTATAATACTTTCTGGACCATATGCCCGCGTTAATCCCCCTGCTTTAGCCGGCCGAAATTCATCAAGAACCAACGGATTGGAAAAATCTTCATCGACAATTCTTTGTAACTTTTGTTTACGAAAGTTGCGTAAATAATCTGTTAAAAATAACCGCACCATTTCGTGATCATAACCAGTTATAACTGGTAGTAACTGTTCCGCTAGCCGTCGTAATTCATAGTTTGGATTGAGCCATTTCCCAACAGCTAGATCGATAATGTCGATGATCTGACTTGTGTGTAATTGCTTTATATACTTCTGTCTACTTTCCTTCACAGACGTTTCGATCACTTTCAGATCTTGTTCATTTAAGATTGGCACTTCCACTTCTACCTGTTGTCCATGATTGCTAAAGGTGAGACTCTTGGTTTGTTTCGGTTCAATCGGAAGAAAATATCCTTTTATTTTCATATGGTTAGTCCTTTCTATTCGATGCGATAAGTTGTTCCACAGCAAGGGAACAGCCCTTTGCTTCTGCGCCTTCCGCTCTGCCTAATAAATAGAACCCATCTCCGTGCTTGATCCCAACATCTTCTGTCATAATCCCAACAACTGAATTTATATTTGCTAGATCATAATGAACGATAATTCCTTTTTCACCTTCAGGCTTTTCTTGCATCGTTTCCGGATCCACAATCACGGTCCGCATCCAATCAGGTTCCTTTTTTGTTGTTTTAGTTGGCTGATGGAGGTAGTGCTGACGAATTTCTTGGTTGTAGATTTGCGAACTCAATTCTGTCATCCCATACATATTTCCATAAGCATCATTTGGCAGTGATAGCAACTGACACATCATCGTTTTAAACTCTGATTCTTCCATTTCTCGTGATTGCCCCTTCGCACCACCCGTATCCATGATTCGGCTCCCTTTTGGTAGGTTAAAAGAGATCCCACGTTCCTTGCAGTAATCTAGAAAATGAATGAAGGAAAACGTTGCTCCTAGCAAAAAAATCGGCTCATCCTCGGCTTGCGCGTTCTGTAAAAGACCAACTAAACGCTCGTGATCCACTCCATCTTTGGCCACAACATACTCACTGGCACTCGTACCAAATTGTTCTTTTGCTAGATGGAGATAATGGGCGAGCGATGAATTTGGCATATCTTCTTTAGTCGGAAATAACAGCACCATCTTGATTTTCTTTAGATCTGGCATCATCATCTTCTTAAAATAGCTCGTCATCGATAAATCATAGATTTCTAGATCACGATGGATATTTTTGCCGCGTTTGGCTGGGTTGGTCGTGCCACTTGTCATAAACATCGCTTCCGCCTCTTCCATTGAAGAACAAGCTAAATGCGCCTCCTTAAATGCATTAATATGTACTGGTGGAATGTCAGAAAAGTGCTGAACACTAGTAGGTGTCACTCTTCTTTTCCGACAGTACTTTCGATATGCTTGGTTATTTTTATATTGGAAAGTAAATAGTTCCCGAGCAACTTCAGTAAAGGCATCATCATTCTGCTCCCCTTCGAGAATAAATGTTTTCACCCTCTGTTTGATTGTTGAATAGTCCACTGCACACACCCCTAACGTTTTTTGATATAAAAAAAGTCCACTTCCTTAACAGAAAGTGGACGTACATACATCAATTGTACGATTCCACTTCCCTACGCTGGTATGATCCAGATCAGGTTCTGAGGGTCAAAAAGTCACACTTTTTTCTCAGCTTGTGTTACAAGCTCCCCTAGTAGAATGGATTATAGTATTTTCACATTTCATTGTATGCTTAGAATTTAAGAAAATCAATGTTTTTGGAATATAATTGATTTTGTTTTTCAATAAATAGTGCTTGACCAAACTTTCGTCAAAAGAAAATTACCATTTGCACTATCTACATTTTTGCCAAAGTGGACCGCAAAAATAGGCTTGGAATCTGCAACTATTATCCGCCAAAAGGAATGGAGGTATCCGCAACTCTACTTTTTAATTTGTAGATACCATGGTAAACTTTCTTAAAGAAGGGACGGGAATAGTATGTGCAAAAAGTTACTTGCAGAATTAAAGGAAACGATCGATAATAAAACAGCCTCGAATCTCGAATTAGATAAGTTGGAACGTATAACTGAACGATTGGAACTTTTGGAAACAGACTGTACCACATGCGAACAACATCTGACAGCGTTACAAACCTACATACGTACATTAATCAACAAACAAGGGCAATTTGAAAAACAAACGATCAAACAACATAAACAAAAGTTGCAAAAAATCACAACACATTTGCAGAAGCAACATCAGCTAGTTCCTGATGGCTATTACTTAACCATGGGGTTGGCGTTCGGTACCAGTCTTGGGGTTGTATTTGGTGCTGCGCTGAACAACATTGCCATTGGTATTTCGCTCGGAATTAGCATAGGGGTAGCAATTGGGATTAGTTTGGACGGAGACGCAAAGAAAAAGGGAAACGTCATCTAACGGATGTGGCATGCAAAACGCCCAGCTCAAATTAAATTGAACCGGGCTTTTTCATCAAGTACGTAGGCTTAGACACCTCGTTTATTTCCCCATACCAAGGCATGGACTTGGGGCAATACTCGAACATGATTCAGCGTCTTGGATTCAACAACTTTATCAATCAACCATTCGTATTTCGTTAATAGCTTACTAGAAAGTGTCGTTGCTTCCATTTCTTCCAAGTCATCATTTCCTACTTGAAGAAAGAAAGGTATATTGGGATAACGCTGATGTATTCTTTCTGCATAACCTAAATCTTCTTCATCAAAAATCACAACTTTTAAACTCGTATGGTTAATCCTATTGTGCTTTTCGAGTTTTAAAAGAATCAGATCAAGTGTGTCCCAGTTGGTTTGCATGTTGGAACTAGGCGGTTTTGGCGAAATCGTCAAATCATCAATCGTTACAAACCAATCTTGCCAACGACTCCCTTGCGTTTCAAGAGCTACTTCAACATCCAACTCGTGAAGGGCATCGATAACCTCATTTAAATGTATTAATAAAGCTGGGTTACCACCAGAAATCGTGACATGATCAAATCGATCTCCGCCAATTTCTTTTAACCGGACGATTATTTCATTTGCTGTTAACCTTTCTATCTCCTGTTTGGCACTTCCATCCCAAGTAAATGCCGAATCACACCAAGCACAGCTGTAATCACAACCAGCGGTGCGAACAAACATTGTTTTTCTGCCAACGACCATCCCTTCCCCTTGAATAGTCGGTCCAAATATCTCAAGTACCGGGAATTTATTCATGATCCATCCACTCCAGTCTTGCTTCGGCATAACTTGTTGGTGTTTCATACAGTTTGACGAATTCTACTCGACATTCATTAGGTTGGGCATCAAGTGCCTGCTCCATTTTTTCATAAATCCATACCACCATATTTTCCGCAGTTGTATTCATCGCTGGAAGAGTCTCGTTTAAATAACGATGGTCCAGGTGAATTTCAATCTGGTCCTTCCAAATTTGTTTAATTGTACCGAAATCGATCACAAGACCAATCTCATCCACATAGCCACTGATGCCAAAAATCACTTTATACGTATGCCCGTGTAAATTTTTACATTTTCCTTCATAACAGTGTAGATGGTGGGCAGCGTCAAACGTGAATTCTTTGCTCACAAGTACTCGTTTTTTATGATAGGTTAACTCGCTTCGTTTAATATCCTCATCAATTTTTTGAAGTTTCTCGACAATGGTAAATCCATACATTATGCATTCACTTCTTTTCTTTGTTCAAGATACGTTTCAAGTCCATTTTGTCGTAATTTACATGCTGGACATTCTCCACAACCACTTCCACGTACGCCATGATAACAAGTTAATGTATGTTCACGGACATAATCAAATGCTCCAAGTTCGTCAGCTAATTTCCACGTTTCTGCCTTATCAAGCCACATGAGTGGTGTGTGTACTACAAAGTCATCATCCATTGATAAATTCAAGGTGACATTGAGCGACTTAATAAAAATATCCCGGCAATCTGGATAACCACTGAAATCCGTTTCACAAACACCTGTTACAATATGCTTGGCGCCAATCTGTTTCGCTAAAATCGTGGCAAATGACAAGAATAATAGATTACGTCCAGGCACAAATGTTGATGGCAATTCGCCATTTTCACCATCTGTTACTTCTAGATCGTCTCTAGTTAACGCGTTTGGTGCGAGCTGATTAAGTAAGGACATATCCAAAATATGATGTTTCACATTCAAATCATTGGCAATTTCCTTCGCTACCTCAATCTCTTCCTTATGGCGCTGATTGTAATCAAACGTGACAACTTCCACCTCATCATATTGCTTTAATGCCCAAAACAAACAGGTGGTACTATCCTGACCACCACTGAACACAACTACTGCTTTCTGATTTTTTCCCATAAAAAAATTCTCCTTTCATCATCAAAAAGAGAATCCTACTCACCCAAAACAAAAGCTTAGGAGCCCAAATTAGCAATACCTTATCGCATGTGCACGCTGCCCCCAAGAAAATAAAAAAACTATACACCAAGGTATAGTTTAAGTCCTTAGTTTTTTATAGAGGGTGTAGCTAGAACCTCTCCTACATTTATGTAGATTTATTTTGTTTTCAATTATTCATTATAGCATAATTTTGGTTGTTTTTGTTTACTAGATTATTACCTTCCTATGATTGGTCTCAAAAAAATTACGCCATTTATCTAATCTTTATGTCCACCCTATTTTCTTTCTCAACCATATACTACTACTAGGTATGAAAAATCTCTAGGATGTTGACAGGGGGGATTATCTTGCCTTGTTTACCAGGCTACCGCTAGTGTGGTCCCGGATGCAGTGGACCAGGGGCACCAACCAATCAACTCGATTATTTTTGCATGCAACACGATGCTTGCTATCGCAGATGTCGTTTCAGATCAAGATGCGATTGTGATGAACTGTTTATGCGGAGGTTACAACCATATATAAATCGAAGAGACAAAATAGGAAAAGACGCAGCTCTCATGTATCGTGCTATGAAGTTGAAACGTAGGTTTTAAATGGTGTTATCCACCTATCATGAAGGGTAGCGTTTGTTCTCCTATTTAGCGAATGCTACCTTTTTACATAACAGTTCCGATTTCATTTTAAAACAACGACCTCCACTCCCAGCCTCAGAAAAAATTTCTTTAAAAGATGTTGTTTACTGCATATAGCTGAATTATACAACATAACTCGCCGCTTCCTTTAAAAGAAGAGTGCTTAAAAGCCGCTGCGGCAATACACTACGCTTTCCGTGGGGTGCTGGTGAGCCTCCTCGCGCTGTCGCACTGCGGGGTCTCACCGATGCCACTAGTCCCACAGGAGTCTCCGTGTATTGCCTCCGCTGTTTGCGCGTTTTGAACTTGTCAGAATTTATAGTTTGACCATAGTTTAAGGAACTTCCATAAAATCACTACTTGTAGCATTATATGTATGCAGATAAAATCTGGATTACTAGATATTTTTATGTTAAAGCGGATGAAAGCCAATAAGCTTTTAGTTTAGTTATCCTAAAAAAATGACCAAAAACAGAAAATTTATAACAGTGTAGGCAGAATACGGAGACTCCTGTGGGAATAGCATGAGTCCGAAGACCCCGCAGCGGTTTTTGCGAGGAGGCTGAGGCCATGCCCACGGAAAGCGGAGTATTCTGCCGGAACGATATATTCGCACTTATTTAAATCAGAATGTAAAAAGTAAACAGATCCTAGTCATGTCGTATAATTCAGCTTATACGACATAAGAAATAACAAATTTTACTAACCAAGTGTTGCTACGCGATTGAGATTTTTTCTCTAATGATCACGCAAGAAAACGATCTTAAACAAACAGCTCCTTCTCAAATAGAAGGAGCTAAAGTAATATTTATTTTATTAGGGTGGGGAGTCATACTATAGACATATAGACAAGTTTCTATACAAACTTTTCACGTATTAACCAGTGGTTTAGGATCAGCGATCAAGGTTTGGATTAAAGCTTCTATGGTTGGAATTTCCGGGGTTATCTGTACGGAACACCCTCTCTTTTCCAACGCGTTTTTTGTTTGTGTTCCTAAACAACTAATGGTTAAGTCATCGAAAAATCGCTCCGTGTCCATTTCACATCGTTCTAGTCCTTCCAATAATGCAGGAATTGATCTGCTACTTGGAAAAATAACCGTATCAAACGTGATTGTGTCTACCATTTGTTGAAAAATAATGTGATACTTTTCATCGATTTGTTGATAGCTTGTTATCCAGTGATCGTAATCACTAGTTAGATTATTCGTTTCATCTAGAAAAGCTTGTTTTACAACGAGAAGCTCTTCTTTTACTAACTCAGGTAACTTGGCAATCTTTGCTTCAAATCCACGCTCATGTAGATAACGTTCTGATTTTTGGGACCCAACGTAGAAATCAGCTTGAATCGCACGAATATCCAATCCGTTCGCTACAATTTGTTGAAAAAATTCATCAATACTTTCCGAGGAAGCGAAAAAAATCGCCCGATAAGTTGTAAGTTTTTCGATTATTTCATTAGGTACATCAACTGTTTGTTTTTTCCACTTCGGAAACTCAATCACTTCCGCACCTTTTTCTGTAAGTTCCTTTGCTAATCGACTTTCTCGATTACTGGTCCTTGCTAGTAATATTTGTCGCCCAAATAATGGTTTTTTTTCAAACCAATTCATCTGGTCACGAAGATTGACAATATGACCGACTAAAATAATAGCAGGATTTTTAAATTGGACTTGCTCTGCCTTATCTGCAATCGTTGCAAGTGTTCCTTGCAAGCTAGTTTGTCGACTATAGGTACCCCACCGGATCAAAATGACTGGTGTATCTTTAGATTTCCCATGTTGGACCAATTTCTCACTAATATAAGAAAGATTGGCAATTCCCATATAAAAAGCAATTGTATCAATACCACTTATACTTGCCCAATCCACTTCAGGATGACCGTTTTCCGCTTTTCCGTGCGCGGTCACAACAGTAAACGATGTGCCATAATCCCTATGTGTGACGGGAATGCCCGCATAAACCGGCGCAGCGATACCAGAAGTAATGCCTGGAACGATCTCATACTCAACCCCAGCTTCTTCAAGTTGACTAGCTTCTTCACCAACACGCCCAAACACACTTGGATCGCCACCTTTTAATCGGACAACTACCTTTCCGTCACGTGCTTTCGCAACAAGTAGGTCGTTGATTTGTTCTTGACGCATCACATGACGCTTAGGCAGCTTTCCACCATAAATCAATTCACACTCTGATTTTGCAAAATCTAATAGTTTCGGATGAACGAGACGATCATACACAATCACATCTGCTACTTGCAAAACCTCTTTACCTTTAACCGTAATTAACCTAGCATCTCCTGGTCCGCCACCTACTAAATACACTTTGCCTTGTTTCATGATGCGTCATCCTTCCATCTACTTGATTACGATACCAATTTAAATACTAATATATATGGTATTCTGTTCGATGTCTACATGGTACGTTTGAACTTGCCCTTCATCAGGAGCTTGTACCTTGCCATCAATCAGTGAAATTTTCCAATCATATACTGGGCAGAACACATAGTTACCACTTACTAATCCTTCCGAAAGCACGCCTCCTTTTGGATGTGGACTTTTATTTTCGATTGCATAAACACTACCATCGGTTACTTTAAAAACCGCTATCGAATGCCCATCGATCGTTACCGGAATACCGGCACGGACTGGAAGCTCTTGCACCCGCGTGATTGCTACCTTTGTTTTCGTTGTCATGTGTTCGTCTCCTTTCTATCAAACCGTTGTTAATTGAGGTTCTAATTTTGTATAATATTTATCTTGAATTTCTCCGTCTTCTACTGCTTCTTTCCATGGCTCATTATACCTTGCCAGCGTTTTATTTAATCGATCAATTAGTTCTTTTCGTTGCGTATCATCTTCTAAAACGGTCTTAATGTGGTCTAGTCCTAGACGTTCTACCCATTTGGATGTCCGTTCAAGGTACTTTCCTGTTTCACGATAGTATTGTAAGAATGCACTTGCGATATCAATCAATTCTTCTTTAGTTTTGACGGTGTAAAGTAGATCCCCTGCGCGTAGATCTGTTCCACCATTTCCAGCAACATACATTTCCCAACCGCCGTCGATACCAATAATTCCGATATCTTTAATTCCTGATTCAGCACAGTTACGAGGACAACCAGAGACACCCATTTTAAATTTATGTGGTGTATCAAGACGCTCAAACTTTTTCTCTAATTCCATCCCTAAGCCCATCGAATCTTGCGTACCGTAGCGACAGAATTTTGCACCTACACATGTTTTTACCGTACGGAGTGATTTTCCGTAAGCATAGCCTGATGGCATATCAAGTTCTTCCCAAATCGCAGTTAAATCTTCCTTCTTAATTCCAAATAACCCAATTCGTTGTCCACCTGTCAATTTAACGAGAGGGACATCATACTTGATGGCAACATCAGCTAATTTTTTTAGATCTTCTGGATTTGTTACGCCACCATACATTCGTGGGACAACGGAATAGGTGCAGTCTTTCTGAATGTTGGCATGCATTTTTTCATTAACTAAACGAGAATCGCGCTCGTCTTTATAGTCGGGATAGACCATACCTAGATAATAGTTTAAGGCTGGTCGGCATTTATTACAGCCTTCTTCATTTTGCCACTCAAGCACGTGCATGACTTCTTTGACAGTAGATAGACCTTTCTCTCTTATTTCTGCCACTACTTCATCGCGACTTAAAGTAGTACATCCGCAAATTGCTTCTTTTTGATTAGCAGCATCAAAACCATCTCCAAGTGTATGTGCTAAAAGATCGGCAATCATCGGTTTACATCGACCACAAGAACGCCCTGCATTGGTACATCCGCCTACTTGATCAACAGTTGTGAGATCCTGAGCATGAATAGCATCAACAATTGTCCCTTTAGTCACTCCATTACAGCCACAGACAAGCTCATCATTAGGCATGATCGCAACATCACTTTCCTCTGCTTCGCCAGCTGCTTGTAAAATCGACAGACTAGTCATCTCACTGACATCTTCTTGCTTGGACAACATCCGAAATAGTCGAGTACTTTCAGCTGTCTCCCCGTAAAGCACGGTTCCGACGACAAGATTATCACGAATAACAACCTTTTTATAAACACCTTCATAGTCGTTATGCACTTTGATTGACTTCGTTGTCTCATCATCTTCAATTTCGCCTGCCGAGTACAAATCAACACCTGCAACCTTTAACTGGGTTCCCGTAACGGAGCCTTGATAAGGTTCTGTATCTACTTGGCAAATTCGTTTAGCTAGCACTTGTGCTTGTTCATACAATGGTGCAACTAATCCATACACCATCCCACGATGTTCTGCGCATTCCCCAATCGCATAAACATCTGGAATATCTGTTTCCATATAATCATTGACGATAATGCCTCGGTTGGTTGAAACACCAGCCTCTTTTGCCAATTGTGCATTTGATTTAATACCAACTGCCATTACAATTAAATCCGCTTCTACTTCTGAACCATCTTTGAATCGAAGTCCTGTGACCCGATCATCTCCGAGTACTTCCACCGTTTGTTTTTCCATTAAGAAGTTAATACCTTGTCTCTCTAACTCTTCTTTTAACATCGTTGCAGCCGTCGCATCTAATTGTCGCTCCATTAAATGTGGCATTAAATGAACAACGTTAACGTCCATTCCTAAATTACACAATCCTTTGGCAGCCTCTAAACCTAGTAATCCCCCACCTATTACGACTGCCTTTTTATAGTCTTCAGCTGATTTGATCATCGTTTCACAATCTTGGATATCACGAAAACCTGTAATCCCTTTTTTATCCACTCCAGGAACAGGAATGATAAATGGAGAAGAACCTGTTGCGAAAATTAATTGATCATAGAATACTTGTCTTCCTTTATTTGATTCCACTAGTTTCTTGTCGGTATCAACGTTAGTGATCATTTCACCAGTAAATAGTTGAATATTATTTTTTTCGTACCAATCCCAGTTATTCAAAATAATATCATCAACCGTTGTATCTCCTTGCAATACGGTTGATAGTTGAATACGGTTGTAATTCGGATGTGGTTCTTTTCCGAAAATTGTAATGTCGTAAGTATCAATGCTGTTCTTCAAAATCTCTTCAATCGTCCGAATCCCTGCCATTCCATTCCCTATCATTACTATCTTTTTCTTATGCATAGCTAGTCCCTCCCATGAAGACGCCCGTTTGTTCTGTCTTAAGCTTTTATACAGCTATTGTAATGTGTTTACATGGTAATGTTTGTGATCCAAATCACAATTACAGTAATTTGTTAATTTTTTCACAAATGTGACATAAAATTTTTATTCCTTTTTGGAAATGAAATTATGTAACGGGTTGTGGAGCAGCTTCTAATTAGCAAACCACTCATAGATTCATAGAATTATGCTTTCTTTCATAATTTTGATTATTTTCACATAAAAGACCATCCACCAAAGGCTGTGTAGCGCTTCGTGAATGGCCTATAACTTGTGATGCTAAACACTATTTTTCTACTAAATTATTCTCATGCAACGTCATTTCATCCATAAACTTTTGCACCATATTACTATCTTTTTCTTTATCGGCAATCAAGTACGCTTGTGCTGTCATTCGGAAAGAATCAAGCAAGTAAAAACGTTCATACAGTTCGCCACGGCTTCCCATATCCGAACCGATAAAGTCCCAGGCTAAGCGGAATAGACGAATTTTTTCTTCTGCCGGTGCATTTCTTGCTTGATAGTATTGATCAATATATCCTCTTAAAGGTCCCTCCATGTCAGCTTTGCTTGGTGTAAGCAAAAATCCGCCGCCACCGATTAAGCGAATTAATTCCATTGCTCTAGGAATATATTTTGGCATGAGGCCTCTTAATGCTAATAGCGGTCTTTCATCAGGTACATAAATACCGTCTAAAACTGTTGTTGCACCTTCAATTGATGATACTAGGGCTGAACGTGTCATTTCTTTCATCGACCAAATCTCACCCAACTTCTCCTGAATATGATTAAACTTATTTACACCGTTCATGTCTGCAATCATATGTCCAAGTCCGAATAGGAACTCCAACTTCGTAAGTGCTCTCGTCATTGCTTGAAACACAATATAATTTCTCCAATTGGTCGCATCTGTCAGTTCACGATATAAGTCTACATTTCCATCAATAAATACTCGATCCTTTGGTATATGAACATTATCAAAAATAACAACCGCATCCATTTCATCAAAACGAGAAGATAGTGGATAATCAAATGTATCACGCTGTTTGCTATATGAATCCCGGCAAATAAATTTCAAGCCTGGAGTGTCCATTGGCAACGCAAAACTTAGCGCATAATGCGCATCTTCATGACGAATGCCCTGTCCTCCTGCCGATGGGTAGACAACAATTTCATCAGAAAATGGTGCTAATGTTGCTAACATTCTTGCCCCATGGACAATGATAGAGTCTTCTGTTTCTCCTACTTTTCGAAGCGAAACTTCTCCTCCACCTTGTTCTGCTTCGGCTACTGAACGGTCAACTTGTGGATTCACGATACTGTGTGTTAAGCATAGGTCGTTTTCTCGAATAAAACGGAAATACTCCCCTAGGTTTTTTGCCCCTTGGTCATTTCCATAGCGAGACCAAACATCAAGTCTACTTGCATAGCAGGCAAACGTAATATTAAGATAATCTGGACTTCTTCCCATTATTCCTGCAGAAGCTTCCGCCCAAATTTTTGTCGTTTCTTGAATCCGCTTCAAATCTTCTTTACTTCTAGGAAACATAAATGTTGTTCCGACTTTATCACCAGTATCAGGGGAATCCATTAACATCGTTTCAGGATGCTGGTGTTGTAAATCGTATAAATGGGCGATCGATTGGGCCGCACCTTCAAACTGAGGATGAGTGGTAACGTTTTCAACTTTTTCACCATTAAGCCAAATCTCCCGTTTGTCATTTCGCAAACTTTCTAAATACTGAGCTCCAGTACGTGCTGGCATATTTCCATCTCCCTTGTTTAAAAATTTCTTTCCCTTTTCCAACTGTTTCTGCTTTTTATTATATAAATTTAAAAAAAGATTGACTACGACAGACATTGTTCAAAAAGAGAGTTTTATTAGACGATCATTGTTTGATTGGAAGAAACAACAGGAAACTATTCTGTATAAAACCAGCATTGAAAGCAGTTAATCCTTCCGTATGAAACCATATGAGCATGTTACTCATACCTAGCTTTCTATTAATTAAGCACATTCACCTGCTATAAGACCTCCACCTACAGAAATCTAGTAGTCTACAACCAGCGTTGTATGCTCACCAAAATGGAGAAATGATTCATCTGTAAACTTTCACTTGTATTTCAACAAATATTCATGCTCATCATTTGAGATAAAGTGATAACTTGCGTTTAGATCCTTGTCGTGTAACTGTTATTTCAGCATGATGCAAACGTACAATATCAAAGTTTTTTTGATCCATTTTGATCCCTCCAATTTGTATTTATCCTTACTATAAAACCTCCAGTTACTGGAGGCTCAATATTTTTTTAATTTATTTCTAAAAAATAGCAAATCACGGTTTTAACTGATTTCTTATGTATGGAGGATCCTATTATTTAATTCTGTCATCAACCAAGAAATAAGTTTTTAAGACAAACCTTATCTCACATATAACTGTCTGTTGGAACCTACTTTAATCCTAGAGATGGAATTAACATGTCCGATTGTGTTCAATATTCAATCCATTTAAAAAGAGAAGCCCGTCCGGACTCCCCTTTTTAGCAATAATGTTTTGTTTATTGCATGTTGTTATTTTGTTGGTTTTGCGCAGTTGCTTGTGCCTGTTGCACTTGTTGTTGTGCTTGTTGAACTTGTTGCTGCGCCTGTTGCAGTTGTTGATTTTGTTGCTGATTTGCACCTGCTTGTTGTTGCGCTTGCTGCACTTGCTGCTGTGCTTGTTGCAATTGTTGCTGCGCTTGTTGAATTTGCTGAGGATCAGCACTTGCTTGTGCCTGTTGAACTGCTTGCTGCGCCTGTTGAGCAGCTTGTGCAGCTTGTTGTAATTGTTGTTGGTTTTGTTGTTGTGCCATGAAAAAATAACCTCCTAATAATTATGCTTAAAAAACTTACAAGCATTACTTTGTCCCAAACTCCAAAGGAAATACTCAAAAACGATATAAAGTGAAACTTCAATAGTTGGGATTTTTATCCATCCCCCACTTACACCTCTTATTGCTACCTTGTAAGCTTGAAGTTAGGCTTAACGCCAGTTGCAAATAGGATTTCTTAGTTCCCACCTTGTTTGTCAACCCATAATAAGAATTTTTAATAATTTGTTCATAACTTTGTTAACTAATTGTGAAGTAATGAACAAACGTATTTTAAAGACTTTTTATACATGTTAGTATATAAATATAGAAAGACAAACAAGAATTCTTGAAAAATCGAATGTGAAGTAATGAACAATATAAGGAGATGATTTTTATGTTAAATATGTTAAGAAACAACAATGTCGTGGCTGGTGTATTAGCAATTATTCGAATTTATCTTGGGTACAGCTGGATTACGAGTGGTTGGGGTAAAGTTACTGGTGGCGGATTTGATGCAAGTGGCTTTATTCAAGGCGCAGTTGCCAACTCTAAAGGCGAAGAGGCTACCGTTCAAGCTTGGTGGGGTGCATTTCTAGAAACGTTCGCTCTTCCAAACGCTGATCTATTCACATTCATGGTTATGTGGGGCGAAGTACTTGTTGGCGCAGGATTAATTGTTGGTCTTTTCACAAACTTTGCAGTACTAATGGGACTTGTAATGAACTTCTCTTTTCTATTAAGTGGTACAGTCAGCACGAATGCACAGATGGTAGTACTTGGCATGTTCGTACTAGTAGCAGGTGCTAACGCTGGCAAATTCGGCCTAGACCGCTATGCAATGCCATACCTGAAAGGTCTATTTACAAATAAAACAGATAAAAAAGTTCAAGAAACAGTAGAAGCATAAGTAAGGGTGCCAGGCACCAACTAGCGTATAGCCACAAACGGCTATACGCTTATTTTTGATTATGTACTCATTTTTTGTTTCTTTTCAACTATTTTTTTAATTACTATATAACCTAATGGGGATAGTAAAACGGCTGCTCCTGATGAATATAAGATATTGGCGATGATTATTGCATCCCAATTTAAACTTGCCCCTGGGTGATTAACTGCTTGAGCTTCAAAATAATTTTTGATCGAAAAAGCTAACAAACTAATGACAAACAAGGCAATCACACTTGTTAGCCAACAAGTTAATTTGCTTGTATCCTGTTTGATACGATAGCTGACAATCACAAATACCACAATCGAAGGAAACACAGTTGCCAAAAAGATTGGTATAAACGGAAGATATGGATAAACGCTAAGAACCAATGATCCTAAAAAAGCTACGAAAACACCCGCCAACATACCGCTCCACCACATGGGATCCACTCCTTTTTATCGTCCATCTTACTCCAACATTTAAACGTTTAACAACTAACGAACATAACTTTAACGATATGGCGGTGAACTTCCTCCTTGTTCATGTAGCATCATTTGCCCTCGTTTCACCTTATAAACGAGATACCAGCTCCCGCTTTGTCCTTGGTTCAACCATGTTTCCGTAAACGTAACGAAGTAGCTTTCATGACCGTTTTCCTTTACTTCTGTGGTTCTTGTCACCTTGTAATCAGCTATTGTCTCTTCTATCTCCCCTATTTTTTCAGGAAATTGTTCAATGGATGTGCCCTTTCCCGAAGTCGCAAACTGTACCGCATCTTCTTTTGTAAACGGCGGTAAATCTGGGGAGATCATTTCTAAAATCCCCCATGAAAATCCATATAAAACAATTGGGACAATCAAAAAACCTTTCATGCTTTTTTGTTTTTGATTACGAATATAGATCCAACGGTCGGTGATTGCATAGAAAACCGCTGCACCCATACCGTATAACGCAAAGGTCCAATGTTGGAAAAGTAGGCCATTCGCCAAACCAAACACACCATGTAACAAAATAAACATCCAGTGCCTATAGGGCAACCACTTTCTGAAAATAGATTCGATCAAAAAGGAAACAGTATTCCCATATACTAGCACAATTGCACCGACATAAATCATATAAAAATAGGACCCTGCCATCAGTTTATTGCCGAGGTTGTACGTTTCACTTGGTTGACTCATAAAAGTGAACGCAAGTAATAATGAAATCATCGTGACGGTAACAAATGTCGTGATCAGCTTTCGATTAATAACCTTCCCCATGTTCCCCATCCTTTTTCTTGACTTAACAAAAATCCTGACTGATTTTTTCATCAATACAACGGCTTCTTTTTAGTATGCTTAGTCATAATAGTTAGATTCAATCCAAACAATAATAGTGACATTGCTTACTTTTATGGTTCACTCCACCACCTGACTTGTTGCTATAGCTACTGCGTAAAAATTTGCTTTATACAACAAAAACACGACTTCCTATTCTAATCGGTCACCGTTTCTCTTCACTCCCCTCGAATCGTAATCAAACTGATTTGACTTTGATTTAAAAAACGAATCGGAGCGAGACTAGTGCCAAGTCCGCTATCAATATAGAGACGTTGATTCTCGGCTAACGGATAGGTGCCTTGATCCAACTTCGGAAACAACCCTTGCCCAGGAGCAACTATTGCTCCAACAAACGGCATTCTCACCTGCCCTCCATGGGTATGACCACTTAAAATCAAATTTGCAGGCATATCTGGATAGTTTTTAACAATGTCTGGGTCATGAGATAACAAGATGGTATAACGATCTTGTTCGATAGTAGAAAAAGCTTTTGCCGGATCTTCATGATTGGTCGAAGCATCATCAATACCAACCATGTTAAACTCAATACCATCCACCTCGATTGTCTTACTTCGATTGTTTAATAGTGTCACATTACGCTCGCGTACACCTTGTATAAAATCTTCAGTTTCAGTATTTTCCCACTCGTGGTTGCCAGATACAAAAAAGATATCTGAATTTATTGCAGTCAATTTTTCAATAAGGTTATACATGTGCTGAAAGTCTTCCGTACGTCGATCAATCAAGTCTCCTGTTAACACAATTAAGTCCGCATTTAAGGATTCTACTTCTCGAAGCAATGGTTGATTATCCTGATCAAAAACCTTGTTATGGACATCACTTATTTGTAAAATTGTCACTTCTGTTCCTTGAGAAAGTTTGCTACTATCAAACTCAATTGTATTTACTTTAAAATGATTGGTATCATAATAGATTTTTGCAACTATAACAAGTATAATCACTAGAATACCACACAACACTAGCCACTTTTTCATTTCGATGACCTACCTTCCTAAACGAACGCCAATACTTCTTTGTTTACTGAATCGTGTTATCATCACCATATTCCAACAACGGATTATACATCATTAGTGCATGGTTTTCCGTCACGTACTGATCATCAATCTGCTGTTTTCGGCCATTAAAAACCTTCCTATGAATGACATTATGACGCACATAATAACCCCAATGCTCATACGTAATTTTATGATCTTTTTCATAGATTTGGTAACTCATTGTTTCTGGATGTAAGCTACGCCACTGGCCAACTAAATGGTGATCCGTTAAATTCAAACAGAGCTGATACGTATTTTCGGTTTGATTTAAAATCTGTAAATCTAAGTAATTGTAGACACATGTAGCCCCACTTCCAAATGGTTGGGTTCGATTGACATCAGGAAACACATCATAACTATGACGATGGCGCTCCGTAACCGTTAATGGTGTATGTAAAGTAATCCAATAAATGAGATTGGAAAGTTGACACAAGCCACCACCAGTACCAGCTTTAAACGTACCATAATGAAGGACCATCCCCTTTTTATATCCCTTTCGCTTCGTGGGACGCCCAACCCGCTTCCAATAGGAGAACGTTTCCCCTGGCTGAATAATGATACCATCTAATTGTTTGAGCGCGAGTTGCAAATTAACAATTTTATTTTCTTGGTAGCCCATTTCGACATCTTTCAATTGTCGACGTAAAGGGGTTTTATGTTGTTTGATTTGATATGGATAAGAATTCCGATCTATCGTGGAAGCGTAATGTTTTCCATCGGTATACCATTGCGCCCTTCTTTTTAAACAGTAGTAGTTCGCACCTAAATAGACTCTAAGATTGCTTCTAACTTTTGGTTTTAACTTTTGCGATTGTAGTAAGTCCCATTTCATACAGCGGCCCTCCTCGTACTATTCGGTTATGTACTCCCAATCCAGCTCATTATTTTCCACTAATGATTCAATTGTTTGTAAGTGATTCGCTTCGTTTACGATTTTATAGCGACTTAAGTACTGGTCATCCAAACTAATATGTAAAAATTCTGATCGATAATGCTCTTCTTTTACTTTATTCGTTACGACAAATCTTAACTCATACTTACGAAAGAACGCTTCATCATCTTCTCGTTTTAACTCTGCCTTTGATAAATCGTTTATGATCTGGTCTATGATAGTTTGATCTTCAATCTTTATAAATGCTGTTCGATCTGGCAACGTTGGATTATCATCTGAAGGCTGATTGATGGTAAGCGTCATACTTTCAACTTCCGTATCTTGCTTCAGTTTACTTTCATATAGCTCAGAAAATGTTGTGTATTTGCTCTGATCAAATAGAACGACCATACCTAACACTATAATCCCAATAACTAGTAAGACTACTTTTTTATTCTTAATAAACCCACTCAATAAAAATGCCAATAGAGCCATAGCTACAACCACTAAAAAGATGTCCATTCATCTCCCCCCTAACTTGTTCCATATACCAATTCAAGGCTTTTCTTTCCATTTCTTTTACAAATGCGTCCTTCCCAGTTATATATGCTTCCACATCATACGGAAATTGTTGTGCCAACACCTGTTTCATATCCCCATACCTTTTCTTGTCATCAGGATGGCTTCGCAAATAATCACGAAAAGCTAGGTGACACTTAATGTCAGCACTACCTACTTCAAAATATGGACGTGGTGGGACCGTTTTCCTTTCCCTTTGCGAAAAAATCTGCGACCTAAAATACCATACTCCCCCATAGGCTCATAGCCAATCTCTATCATTTGTCGATTGTAGTGATGAACAACGGAAATAGCTTTTACCACTGGGATAATATCAATGACAGGTTTCGCTTTTAATCCCGGAACCGACGTACTACCAATATGATGTATCGCTACGATTTCATCTCCGAAAACAGCTTTTATCTTGTCTGCCTCTTCTTCAAACATCAAAGGCCATTTCAGATCATAAGCACACACTTCAACTTTTCTCATACAACCTACCCCAACTTTCTTATTATCCCTATCATAACATTAATTCGTGGGATACGGGGATGGGACATGGGGACAGGGACTTTGTCCCAGTCGAGGTGGGACACGAAACCTGTCCCCTTGTCCCAGTTCTCTATTGTATATTGCTCGCATAACTATCTATTGGAGTATAATTTTAATGGAGGGGAATTCATGCAGTATTATTATGGGAACCAGATGCCATTACGTGTCCTTGATGAGGCGGAGTTTTGGAAACACCAAGAAGAGGAGCATACGGTTGTGATTAGGGAGCTTGTAAACAATCTTGAACCACAATTTTTAGAGACATTAGAGGAGTGGGAAAAACCATTCGCTCAAACACACCATCGGGTGGTCCGATATATTGAAACAGTTAATCGAATGCAAGGGCAAGTAAGCCAGTCACTCTATCAAGATACATTGCAACTGACCACCTTTTGCCTAGAACAAAGCAACCAGTTTATTGCATTTTGTCGGAAATTAATGGATGAGAGTGAGCCGATCCAAACCAACCAAACAGCTCAAGTTGTCATGAATCACATCATCGTTGAATCAGAAATTTTATCGGAGTCTCCCAAACCATCCTATACCAAAAGTAAATGGGACACGGGGACAGGGGCCTTGTCCCAGTCGAAATGGGACGCGAAACCTGTCCCCATGTCCCAGCTATAGAACATGGATGTGTTGTCCCTTTTCTTTAAGCAGTTCTTTGTAGAAAGGGTCGTTTCCAATACAATATACATAATCACATAACGAGATGATTTCCTCCATATCATGTGAGGTATATATAATCGTTTTTCCTTGTTGTTTCGCTAACTGTTGTAAGTAGGTGCCTATTTCTTTTCTTGATTTCAAATCAATGCCAACGGTTGGTTCATCTAAAAGCAGCAACTCTGGCTCATGAATCAGACTGATCGCCAGATTCAACTTCCGCTTCATCCCTCCTGATAAGGATTGAGCTTTTTCCTTCCATTGATCCAACTTCATATCTAAGCACAACTGTCTAAGTTGCTCTCGTGACTTTTTCCCCCACGATAATTGTTCAAAGAAAACCATATTCTCTTCGACAGAGAACTCTTCCCATATCGCGATATTTTGGGGAACGTAACCGATTTTTTGGCGAAGTTTACGTTGATCTGTTTTATATGCAAGATCATGATAGGTAATCATGCCTTGTTCAGGTTGGATCAATGTTGCTAAAATAGTCAATAGCGTCGATTTTCCTGCACCATTTTCACCTACCAAGCCAACGATATCCCCTGGATTCACTTGAAATGAAACATCTGCTAGTACTTGCTTAGAACCGTACTGTTTTGTTAAGGATTCCACTTTAAGCATAGGTTCTCTCCTTTCTCCAATACCAAACACAGAAAATGCTTAGCAACACTACGAACAAACTACTTAACACTTGCCCGTTGAGAAAAGCTGTAATCGGGCTCAAATAACTGATCCATGGCAACATTATTGTTAACCCATCAATCGGTACAAGTGCGCCACCTATTAAACCCAACAATATCGTTAAGCTTAACGCGGCAACATAATAAAAAAACGGTGTACGAAAACGGAGCGCGAATAAAAATGCGAGCATACTAATCGTAATCCGAAAACTGATCATAGCGAAAAGATGATCAAACTGAATCGATTGCTGAAAGTAGAACAAGAGAAGACCACTATTAACCAAGTCGGCGACGAACAGTACAGCCAAATAAATCAGTCCATTCCGAACCAAGTAAGATTTGAATGAAATTTTTAACAAAGATAGCCTTTGTTTCATACTGGGACGTTGCTCTTTCACCACCCAATCAAAGAGAAAGAACGTCGTTAAAACTGCGATTGAAGCCCAAATTCCCCAAACATTCCAAACGGACGGTGGTGCAGATTCTTTTTCCTGTTTGGTTTGTTGATTGTAAAAAGAAAAACTAGAATGTAACAAAGACTCCCGTTCGCGAATTTGATCGCTTGTTGTGACAATCTCATCCCATGACCAATCACGCTCCACTCCGTATTGCCCGGGCAATTGCATAATCGTATGTGCCGCTTTCGAACTTCCTGCATCTCGTTGGATATGTGAAGCCACCGCTTCTTTGACAGGTGTGTATGCCAAAGACATGTCCGACACATAGGCGGTAATCAGTTGGTTGCGACGATTGCTTTTTATATGTTCTTGATAGCCTTCTTCAATCACAAATACGCTATCTAGTTGATGTTGTTCCAACTGAATTAATGCTTGTTCAGTTTCCAAATTAGAAACAGCAAAAAGGGCATGTTCGTTGATTGCTTCTACTAACTGTATCGCCATCTGTGAATCGTCCTCCACAACAAGTCCAATTGGTATCTTCGTATCTTGTTGCCAGTTGTCTGCTGTTGTAATAAATATACAAGTTGCAAGCATTGGCAATACTAGCCAAAACAGAAGACTCCATGCTTGCTGGCGCCAGTGCAATAGCCGTGTTAATAAGATCGACTTCATGTTTGACCACGCTCCTTCCACATCGACAGCCCAAACAAAAGCAATACCCCCACCACTGCATCCACCAATAATACGGTGTATTCAGCATGGAGCCGCACTTCGATTGCTACCTCTATCAACCAATGGAAGGCTTCAGTTGAAAAAATATAAGGGAGAATTTCTTTTACTTTTTCAGGAAAATACAAGGACGGCAAGATCGCTCCGCTCATAAATAACACGATTCCAGTTAAGACAACTTGAAGCAATAACGTAACTTTTTTTGATTTCAACACTAGATCAATCATCGCTATCCCTGTTAAAAAGATAAGCTGATACAGACCAATTAATAGACTAACCCGCCCATAATCGATCAGATAAAATTCGATCGTGTGGATTTTTATATATAGATAAAAGCCAATCATGGCAAGTATAAATCCATAGAAAAACGCAATAAGTAAACGCGAAAAAACAGTTTCAAACATTGTTACCCCATACAGCCTGATTCGATTCCACATGGTATGCCCGTCTGTTTTTCCTAACAATATATAGATCCCGAACACCCATATCGTGGATAAAACAAACCAACCAGATAAACTATAATATTTTAAAGGAGACGCAGTTGTCACGTTAGTTATTTCCTCTGTTTGAATTGCTTGGTCTTTCGATAAAGTAAACAACAAAAACTCATTAAACTGTTGCATTACCATCTCTTCTCGTTCTCGATCATTTATTGGTAGCCGTTTTGCATAGTCATTGATCGTTAAAATATTTGCTTGGGCAGAAGCAATATATCTCGTCATACTATCGATCAGTTCTTTTATAATGTAGCTTTCAATCGGCTTGTCTGGATCACCAACAATAGGGACTTCTACAGAGTTGCCGTTATACAAGTCGCTTGTGAAATTTTTTGGAAAAGTAATGAAAGCACTAACTTCTCCATTTGTTAATGCTTGACTAGCTTCTTGTTCCGAGTATGTATTTATATGTATATAAGAATCTAGCAAGGAGGCATCATCGATCAAACTAACCATTGTCGCTGTTTCTTCAGATTGGTCTAGATCAACTAACCCTACTTGTATCACTTGTTCTTCGGTTGGAAGAAAGAGAGATACCAGAATAAAAAAACATAAACCAATAATAACCATAGGAAACAGCAAAAGAAGAGGAAGAGACTTCCACTTCTTTTGTAACTGTTTCTGATAGTTTTTCATAAAAAATAGTAGTCGCCTTACGTTCATACTATTCACCACTTCCGTTCATTAAAAGCCCTTAAAAGCCTGCCCCCATAAACATCATCAACCATTGCTGTAACTGTGGGGAAAATTCTTGCGTCATATACGTCTCAAGTTCTGCTTCACTCATCGCACCTAGATCGACGACTTCTTTATCATCCATCCCAGCATCAATGCTTTTCACTAATGCTGCATCGGTTGTAACGTTTAGTTGAAAAATATCTTCACTAAGTCCTTCGCCAATAAATGAAACATGGTGGTCTGCGTTCATTTGGTCTTGATCATAAGTCGATTTTCCATTCCAGTTCAGTTCAAATGGAGATGGAGAAGCAGGATCGCTAAACGCAAATGTACGATCAAATTCTCTTGTACCATCCACTAGTTGTTCTGTAGCGCTATAAGTAAGTTCCGTGTCTTCTGATGAAAGTTTAATAGAATCATCGGCAGAACCATCCTGCCAAGAAAGGTCCCCAGTTACGTTGACGGTGGATTCATTTGATGGATTTTTATCCTCTAGTGCATAATCAAATGTTTGCGTGTTGTTCTGTAACGATTGTGTTCCTACCAACGAAAGCTCAGCTAATTCCGCTTCAGATGGTCCAATTTTGATCGCAACATCACGTTTCACGATCAAGTCATTGTCAATCCAAATGGTAGATATCAAGCCATCAGGAATAGTTACATCTTCTAATCCCGTTTTAGCCTCAGCAATTGCTGTGTCATATTCCTCTGTTAGCTGTTCGATTTCCTCTGTCGTATAAGGAATAGGTGAAGAGGATTGCTGTGTTATGATTTCTTTCAACCTCTCATCATCTTCTGCTTCTGTTAAAACTTTTTCTATGATACTTTTAATCTGCTCTTCTGAGAGCGCAAGCGTAACTTTTGTTGCTTGCATTGATTCTTCGTTCACATCTACTGATTCCTCTTCAGAAGTAAAAGCTTCCTCAGGCAATTCATCATAAATCAGTTTTAAATAAGTATCCTGAATATACTCTAGGTCTTCTTCAGGAATGGGTTCTTGATTAAACAATGCATCAAAATTAATTTCTTCTTCCCCTGTAAACGCAATTGGATCGAATGTGTGTAACAACCCACTTAGATCACTTTCTTTTACTTGTACATACTTATCAAGGAACGGCAACGAGGCCATCGCCTTATCAGCCGTTACATATAGCTTGATGTCCTCAAGAGAAATACCAGCAACACCGGCACTCAATGCGGCAGTCATTTCTTTATTTTCAGGATCCACACTATTCTCTATCGTAATAGAGGAATTATTAATCAATGGCTGAATCCCCATTGTATCGAATCCAGATGGATCATTGTAAGATGCTGAAAGTTCGATTGTTGATTCGTTCGGTGTTTCCTTCATTTGGTCCATCCATTCCAACTCATCACCATAACGATCTTCTACTACTTCTGTCATAAAATCCCATGACGCTTTCTCTGCACTAAAATATTGCTGTTTTGGATTCTTGTTTAAAATTGCTGCTGCGGATACTCCTGCAACAACCACGATTGCAGCTACAATAAGTCCAATCCAAATACCCTTTTTATTCAACTTCATTCTCCTCTCCATTTTACAAAGCACAACATATCTCTTTTCCACTATAAAACAATGTTCGACAAATTACTATAGAATCCGCCACATTACAGTTTTTGGAATATCGTTTACTTTTTTTGAACCCAAACATCTCCTTTAAGCTTCGACCTGTTCAAAACGTCGTTCATCGTACAGCAATTTAGGAATCATTCAACAATTTATATGTATATTCCGATTCAGTAAGGTTTGCTACTATAATGTTGATAATTAGAAATTAAATGGAATCCTCAACTTAGGGGGGTTTTTGCTCTTTTCCATTGAGTGTTAGTTCACAAGGAGAGATCCGCATACCTTGAACCAATTGGGGTGTTAGCATTCGATTACTCCAACTTAAATATCTCCATTTCCTATCATGTTTTGAAGTTGGAGCTTTCGGACGGTTGCATCGTGATAAATGGTCCCTTACTTAAGTCCCCTCCTTCTCTAATTAAAAATAAAAAAAGCATTAAATGTACTACTCATACAATTTAATGCTCTTGATCCATATTTATGCGGGACATGTCCCCGCGTCCCGGTTAGTCCAATTTTTTAATAAATTCACTTGTTAACTGTTCGGCTTCTTTGTCAGAATAACGATTAGGATGATAACCAAACATATAGTATCCCTCATCATCCTCAATATAATATCTATACTCGGTACCATTAAATGCAAACAAAACTTCTTCTCCAGCAAGCTCAATCCATGCTTCTTCTATGCCATCCTCTTCATTATTAATCATGGTTGGCACCTCTGCCTTTTTAAAGATAAACCAAAATTGCAAGTCGTCATGTTCTGCATAAGGTGGCGTTAGGAACTTCATTCCATTATCTTCTTTATATTCTTCAACAACAATTTCATTCTCAAAATGATCCTGCCTTTCTTCCCTGTATGTGTAATATTGCACATCAAGTTGCAATGATTCTCCTGTTTGAGTATTGTATGAAACAAATGCATTGCCAATTTTTAATTTTTCCATTTCTGGAATAAATATATTTTCTACACCTAATTCCTGTCTACCCTCGGCCCTTATTTCTTCTATTTCACTGTCGTATTGTGTTTTATCATCCTGTTCAACTTCAACCCGATCCTGTTTTTCTTCCTCATTTAAAGGTTGTTCACTATCTTCTGTCTCTTCTTGTCCTAATGATTGTGTAGATCCTTTTGTAGTGTCCTCTTGTTCATTTGTGCCACAGGCAACAATCATCAAACTAAAAAAGAACAACATAGTTAAAAATAATACACTCTTCACAAAAAAATCCCCCATATACTTTTCTGATGCGGGACAAAGGGACAGGGACCATGTCCCACTACTATCAAACGAATGAGTGGGACAAGAAACCTGTCCCCGTGTCCCACAAGATTTTACATAATTTTCAAATAACTGGTTGAAATAAATAGTTTTTCCTTATATAATCCATATAAAGTAACTGGGATTTATACAAAGGTGGAATGAATGTGGATTCGAACAAAAAAACTTTTTACCTAGAACTCAAAAGCGTGTTCCAAGAGTCATTGGATCGAGAACTAAACGATAAGGAAATAGAATTCCTTAAGTGGTTAGCTTCGTTAAAAACTAAGATATAACATCATCTATTTCCCTATATTTTAACTCTCGCACGAGCATCATAATAAAATCAGTTTCTAAATTTAATTCAATAGACTTATGATATGCTACTATTAACAGTTCATCACTAAGGTAGCGTAAACTACTCATCTAATCAGTCCTTTTATAGTTATCGCATAGTGACTGCTATTTTCTTATAAAAACTAAAGTAACACAACATAAGTAATAGATTTGTAAATTGATTTACACAGTTTTTTCTTATTTAGAGTGAGATAATTATATATTGATGTTTTTCCATAATTTGTTAGTGGTAACTAGGGTACTTCCGGAACAACGGAAACTTTTTAACAGACAATATTTATTTTCTATCAACTACATCATTATGTACAAATGACCGCACCTATCCTATCCATTTCATTCATGTGAAAGTATTTTTTTCATTCTAAATTTATTATTTTCTTCCTTGATTTTCACCATACCATTTTTCTTGTAAACCTCAAGTGCTCGTTCATTCTTGGTGGCAACATTGAGGTGATATTCAAAAACATTAGAGTTAATAAAAAATTTTTCCACATACTGAATCAATTGTTTTCCTAACCCTGTATTTCTATATTCCGGTACGATGTAGAATAGATTAACATAACCTATTCTCTTTCTTTTACACTCCACAATATCAAACCCTATTTGTCCAATTGGGGTATGGCCATCCTCAACAATTAGCTGTCCATCAGGAAAGTGACGTATTCGGTCTTCCAGTCGTTATAGATATGAAAATGAATCAAACTTTTCCCCGTCACTTGCAGCAATTGAAAATGTATCATACCTAAACTTAACCAGTAATTCCCTATCCTTCTCAAGATCAATTGTTCGAACGTTCATTCTGAAATCCTCCAAAGGTGCTTATTAAACCAATCAATAGACCAGCTGGGACAAGAGACCTGTCCCTTTGTCCCAAAAAATAGAGATGGTACGTAACCATCTCTATTTTTTCACGTGCTATTTTTAAAGTGATTTCAAAGCGTCTTCTACAGCTGTATCACCTTCCACCAGTTGAAATCTTTTCCCAATTAAGGAATCGTTATCAACTGTGGCTAGGAGAACTTTGGCTACATCTTCACGTGGAATCGATCCTCGTTCCACTTTTTCAGCCACCTGCACCTTTCCTGTTCCACTGTCATTGGTCAATCTACCTGGATGAACAATTGTATAATCTAAATCGGTATTCAATAACCATTCATCTGCATAAAGTTTTGCTGCTACATATGGTGAAAAGGAATCTGGAGCTTCTAGCACTGCTTCGCGACTTGTATCAAACGAGCTTACCATGACAAAGCGTTTGACACCAACTTGTTTCGCTGCTTCGATCGTCTTCACAGCACCATCTAGATCAATTAGAATTGTTTTATCAGGACCAGTGTGTGGGCCGGAACCAGCAGTGAATACAATCGCATCGACACCTTCAACAGCCTTTGCAATGTCATCAATACTTCCTTCCAGGTCAACAAGTGCGGTTTCAGCTCCTAAATCCTTAAAATACTGTTCCTGCTCCTGCTTACGAATCATCGCTTTTGCTTGATGTTCGCCACTTTCTTGAATATATTTCACTAAATGTTTACCAATTTGGCCATTGGCACCAACAACTAAAATGTTCATATGTACCATCCTTCCCTTTCAAAATAGGATTATTTTCCTTACTATTCCATCTTACGGTCTGCACCCGCAAGAATCAAATAATCTGAAAATAGGTGGGACATGGGGACAGGTCCCGCGTCCCACATAAAACTGGGACAGCAAACCTGTCCCCATGTCCCATGAACCCCTTCGACCTAGTTCACATATCTTATAATAGTTTTAGTGGTTGGAGGTGGTCATACTGAACCATGTGGTAAAATCTGGGGAAACACTTGCACAGATTGCTTTAGATTATCGGAAGTCATTAGCTGAAATTACTGCAGCGAACCCTGGGATCAATCCAAATCTTATTTACCCCGGTCAACCGATTGTCATTCCTGGTTTACCAGATCCAGATACGATTCCTTATCGTATTGTGGTATCAATTTCTAATCGTTCCCTACAGTTATACAGCAATGGTAGTTTACAGCAACAATACCCCATTGCAGTAGGAAGAATGCTGCACCAAACGCCGATTGGTGATTTTGTCATTATTAATAAGGCACCAAATCCTGGTGGACCTTTTGGTACGATGTGGATGAGTTTATCCAAGCAACATTTAGGAATTCACGGGACAAATGATCCGAGTTCAATTGGTAAGGCGGTATCAAGAGGATGTATTCGTATGTATAATCAAGACGTGGAAGCATTAGCAAGCATTATTCCTATCGGTACTAGAGTAGAGATTCGACCATAACCATGAAGTTAAAAAAATGACAAGCACCCATAACCGTGGTGCTTGCCACCTTTTTTAGCGTTACTTTAAGCAACTTTATTTTTATTCTTCTTTTTCGGCTTGAGATAAAGCCCAAGTTCATTTTTCTCTTTTGTTAATGAACGATGAAGTGATATCATCATCAATATAATAATGAATGAAAAAGGGAATGCCGCGACAATCAGCGCATTTTGTAATGCTTCTAACCCGCCACTATATAACAAGATCAATGCAATAGCAGATTGGATTACTCCCCATGTTAATTTCACTCGATGTGGTGGTGTTAACGAACCGTATGTTGTTTGCATCCCAAGCACAAATGTCGCTGAGTCTGCTGAAGTAATAAAGAATGTACCGATTAATGTAAGTGCAATAATTGTTGTAAAAGTAGACATTGGTAATTCGTTAAATACAGCAAATAGGACTTCTTCGGATGCCAATTGCGCAATATCAACGTTGACTAGGTTTTGCACTTCAATTGCAGACGTACCAAATACTGCAAACCAAAAGAAACTTACCAACGCCGGTAATAATAATACCCCAATTAAAAATTCGCGAATCGTTCTTCCTCGTGATACACGAGCAATAAAAATGCCGACGAATGGCGACCATGAGATCCACCATGCCCAATAGAAAATAGTCCAATCATTAATCCATTCACGATGTCCATCTGATAGTGGCGCAATTCGGAAACTCATTCTAATTACATTCTGAATGTAGCCACCAAGTGAATCTGTAAACATATTTAAAATAAGAATCGTTGGTCCTGCAATAAATACTATTGCAAGTAATGCAACAGCTAACACCATATTCGTATTACTTAGAATTTTAATCCCTTTACTTAAACCAGACCATGCCGAAATCATAAATAACACTGTCACAACAGAAACAATCACCACTTGAACGGTAAAATTGTTAGGAATTCCGAACAAATAAGTCAGCCCTCCATTAATCTGTGCTGCTCCCAAGCCTAATGTTGTTGCAACTCCAACAATTGTTGCAAATACAGCTAACACATCAATAATCGTTCCGATTGGTCCATCTGCCTTCTTCCCTAACACTGGCGTTAATGTAGCTGAAATCAGACCTGATTTCCCATGACGGAATTGAAAATAAGCTAACGTCATCGCCACTAATGCATAGATCGCCCATGCGTGAATTCCCCAATGGAAAAAGGAATGCCGCATCGCTTCTTTGACAGCTTCATCTGTACCAGAATCAGCCGTTGGCGGGACCATGTAATGGGACAATGGCTCTGCCGCTCCCCAAAATACTAAGCCAATTCCCATACCAGCACTAAACAACATCCCAAACCATGAAGGGGTTGAATACTCTGGTTTTTCACCAGCTTTTCCTAAGGTGATTGCTCCGACAGGACTGAAAATAAGAAACACACAAAAAATAACGATAACGGAAACTAAAATTAAATAGTACCATCCAAAACTAGTGGATAGAAATGATTGAATGTTCCCTGTCACTTGTTCAAAACTATCTGGTGCAGAAACACCAAAAATAACCGCTGCTAATGCTACTGCGGCTGATATCCAAAAAACACTTGATATTTTTGTCATCTAAAATTCCTTTCTGTTCAAATATCTGTTATTCTATCATCATCTTAATCATAGGGATTTTCTAAGTAATCCTCTAACTACCTTTCCATGAACGGATTTACAATTAGACATAAACTAACAAATTGCGACAGAATGGTACAACTTAAAAGTTTAACATAATTCGTCTACTTTTTCTGCCTATAATTATATTTTTTTCAACTTTTAAAGAAATTATCACTTTTTACTTGGGATAGAAACCATATCTTTTGATAGAAACTGAGGGACAACGATGAAAATTGTACATATTTTATTGAACATAGTTGTTATATACATTTTTTACTGGACTGGTGTAAAACTACAACAGATCCTAAACTTATTTATTCCAGGTAGTGTGATTGGGATGATTTTTTGTTTTCTATTTCTCCACTTCAACATAATCAAGCCTAGCTGGGTGGAAGCTGGTGCCCGTCTATTAATTTCCTACATGCCACTGCTATTTATCCCGGTTACCGCCGGCATTATCAATTACCTCGGATTTTTTGCTGGGAAAGGTATGGTATTGATAGCTATTATCGTCATCAGTACTGTTCTAGTCATGATCAGTTCTGGTCACATTGTTCAATATATCATGCATCGAAAGGAGACTAACAATGACTGATCTACTAATTGGACTTGCGTCGATTGTGGCAACCATTACTATATTTGGGCTTGCAAGTATGATTTATAAAAAATATCCAATCTCGATTTTGTTACCAATTTTAACTTCTGTTCTAACCATTGTTAGTCTGTTATTACTGTTACAAATTCCTTATGAAACCTACATGATTGGTGGCAAATGGTTAGATCATTTATTAGGGCCTGCTGTTGTCGCGTTGGCTTACCCGTTATACAAACAATGGCAGTTGTTAAGAGCATATATGTTGCCAATTATGATGGGGGTATTTATGGGGTCAATCATTGGGGTTAGTAGTGGGATCGCACTTACAAACTGGTTAAGTTTTACCGAAGAAATACTTTACTCCATTGCATCAAAATCCGTAACGACACCAGTTTCCATGGAGGTTACAACCACGATTGGTGGTGTCCCATCATTGGCTGCCATATTCGTAATTATTGCAGGAATTACAGGTGCCACTTTAGGAAAGGTTATTTTTTCTAAGTCAAAACTAACAAATAAAATCGCAACCGGTGTTGGAATGGGGACTGCCTCCCATGCAATTGGTACTGCCCGGATCATGAGAGACGGCGAATTAGAAGGTGCTGTTAGTAGTGTCGCCATGACCATCAGCGCCATCATCGTAGCAACCTTCACCCCATTTTTGGTGCAAGTCCTATTATGATAGTGCCTAGTCACTTTTTCTTTGCCAATGCTTTTCGGTTTTCGACCATTGGTGGTTGTTCCATCCAGCCATTTCTGATTAACAGGTTTGTCCCGTCTTCAGCATATAGTCCTATCTCAGCAATAAATTTACTGTATTTCAGGGCAATATCTCTTCTAGTTGCAGCTGAAATCGCTGCACCATAATAACCAATTGCAGCTGCAATCAAACTGACGACGTGAAATAACATCAATTTATCAGAAAAAGGCGGAACAGTAGAATTCGTGATCTCTGATTGCCAATCCTTAGGAGAAGAAATATGATCCTTGTTCAAAAGTGTATTTATTTCTTCCATCTGACCTTCACACACTTTAATTCCTCGTAAAAGGTAATCGCGTACTTCGTTGGATTGGGCAACTTGACTAAAAGCTATTTCCAGCACAACTTTCATCATCGTTTTGATATAGTTATAATGCAGGCCACTAATTTCAATCGCATTTAAAGAGCGTTTTCTTCCAAACCATCCTGTCAAATAGTTTTGATTTTCAATGAAATCTATTCCACTTGGGGGCGTCGATCTTGGTGGTTCACTATAAATCCCCTTATCTAACATTGTACGCACGATTGTGTCATAAAGGTCAGACGTTTCGATTAAGCACTGTTGAAAATATCTCCGTTGATCCGATCGAATCGAGGTTGTAACACATAATGAATAGCTTGACATGCCATGAAGTGTCATCACTTGAAGATAGGCAAGTACTAAGTGATCGGAAAATAACTTCGGTGCCTCATAATGGACGTCAGCCTCTGTAAATCCTTTTGGAATCGGATATTTTTCTTGTTTAAACATAGATTTTAATGTATCAATATGTTTTTCTGACATTTTAATCGACTGTTTAAGAATGGCTTTTACTTTACGATCCTTACATTTTTTCAGAAAATATGTAAGGACATGTTTCGACATCGTATCGTTAATATATTGCGTCCAAATATCAGCGATTTCGGGTAGTGTCCGTCTAGATTGATTATTTTTCTGCATCATTTATGTACACTCCTCGTCCATGTTCATCTCGATTAGTTTGGCAAAAAATAGTGCTTTTATTCCTTCATTCTTGTTTTTTCTGTAGTTAGTACTTTATATTGGATACGCCGACCGCACGACACATTCCTTTTCTTTATGCGTATTTACTTTTAAAAATGTGAGATCGCGTAAAAGGGAGCCATATGAACGCAGTCTAGAAAAAAAGTAATCGATCATAAAAAATTCAATGAAGTCAAGTTCTTCGACATCGTGGTATACCTAATTTTATTTTGCAAAAGGGCTGCTTTTTATTGAAGATTTGCTATTATGGGCAGTCATTAGCTAGTTAACAGGTCAGCCCCTACGTTAGAAGCTTACGTTTAAACGTTTTCCACTAAATATTGTATATTTTGGCCTTTTTCTTACATTCCACTGCTCAACATACAGCTTTTGTTCAACAACACCCTCTTTAACCAAAAAGAAGTAACCACCACCTATACAGGTCATGATTACTACTTTTAGTTATGGTGCCTAGTCACCGATTGTCATCGTTTAATCGATGCGGTCATGCGAATGTAGGTGTGGCGTTTTCCTCTGATGGCGATCGAGTAGTCCATGATGTTTTCTGGTATGGCAACTCCTGTATAGCCTGCATCGCCAATGTGGTGGATGTCAGCACCAACCATTTTATTTTGTAACGCTAATTGCTTAATAGTATCCGAGTCCGCTCCCTCTTGGCTTGTGCCAATTGTTGTCATTGCAAGTGCGCCATATTCATGGGCAAGTGCCACCCATTGATTCGCACGTTGTACCGTAATACCTGGAACCGTTCCAGGTGACGGTAGTAGAATAACATCTGCCCCCGCTTCCACAAATGCTTGGATTGTTTTCGGGTTTAAAATATCTTTTCCCACTTCCCCTTTAACACCAGCGCCATGCATTTTACCTGCAATTATAAATGCGTCATCACCAAGAATCGCATTTGCTCGACTTACTGCTTTGGTAATTTCTTCGTTGGTTACACCAGTTTTTGGATTTCCTGTTAAACAGATAAAATCAAGTCCTAGCTGTTTTGCTTTGTGTAACGAATCCTCTGTCGCCACCCTACCTGTTGGCAATTCCAGTAACGTTTCTGCAGCAGTCGCGCCTTCATCAACTGGTTCCAAATTAATCCCAACAGGACGTCCTGTCAGCTCTTTTAAACGTGCAATTACCTGTTCCCCCTGTTCGGTAATTCCAGCAACTTCAGGCTGAAAGACGTCAAGTACATTTAGTAACAACAAATCGGCTCCAAATCCTGAAACGAGCTCTGGATTTGTAACAGGCGGATAGAGGGATGGTGCCGTACTTACCACTTCAGTAACAATTGTTCTTCCTTCACTCGCTTGAATCGCTTCCAATAGCTCTCTTCCATTTAACCCTTTAAGATCGGAAGCAAAACAATTCAATGTACGTTGCATTGATTTCCCCTCCAAATGAAGACTTTCTTTTATTATACCCTTTGCGGAAGCGGTAACAAAACCCTTTTTCCAATATTTTGTCGATTGAACAAAGGGGAACCTCATCCAGTACATTATAAACGATCGATGACGTCTAATGATCTACTTCAAACATGTATAGCAACGAATGTTTCAACCGTAGCCCGCCACCAAATACTAAGCACATGATCATAGTGACAAAGTCAACAAACTAGTTTAAACATTTGCCTCAGGACCGTTTTGATTATCGCTATTTGGCCATGGTTAACCCCATATGTGCCTAACTTCCCTCCAATAGATAGTGACCTATGTCCTAACTGGGACAAGTCCCCTGTCCCCATGTCCCAGTTTTGATCTTGGTGGAGAGGTCTGTGGGGAGCATGTATGTGTTTTCGTTAGCAAGTTCTTTGATGCATGGAAGGTAAGGAATTTGGGGATAGACTTTTTGAACGGTTGCTTGCACACCGTTTGTTAACGTAACGAGACAATTTTCTGGATAGATGTGTAGCAATTGCATGAACCTATTTCCAATCTCGTATGTTTCCTTATCGTACGCTTTTTGTGTTACTAAAACTTCTAGTGCTTGGTGTGCCTTGTATTGTTGATGGTTGCTCCCTACCAAAGTCATTTCACTAAATTGGTCGATAAAGGTTATCATTTTCGCTGCTAATCTTTGCTCCTCAGCTTGATCTGTCTGAGGGATCCGGTGTAATTGCTGGTAATGAAGATATAAGAGGTTCGCTACATCGTTCGTGACATTCCCTTTTGCTAATTCGATACTCCATAGGGCATGATGGTTCAGGATGTCTCTTTCTTCTTTTGTAAGATCATGTTTTTGTAAGACATGTTTCGGAATATGTAATCGACCTAAATTAATTAACAGAGCAGCTGTGGCTATCGCTTGTGGATTTTTTACAGCTGTTTCGTTATGTCTTATATATAAGTGAGTGAATAAATAAACATCCACTACATGTAAAAAACTACGATAATCCCAATTCCGTAATTCAACCAATTTTTTAAAAATCCAATAGGCATTGGCTGCTTCTTGTTTAAAGTTCTCTTTCACTCTAACTAGATACTCCATCTTATTTAATGAAAAGCCGTATCGCGTTTCACTCACTAACTTTGGAACTACTTCCTCAAATAAACGCTCCATTAATCGTTTACGATACTGAATCATAGTAGATGATTTCTGTACATCGGACCAATTTGTATGGTTATAAGCTGTTTTACCATAATGTTGTTTTAAATACGTATCGATCTTTTCCCGTTGTTTTCGAATAATTGGATCGATTTGATAAGCTTGCAGTGTCTCGCTGTCCGTCATCAAACTCCTCCCTTTTGTCGTCTATCGAGCCCATGAATAAAATGTTGACCGATCCTCCTCTTTCGAATATGCGGTATGATCATACAACATTGCCGTAGCTTCAGTATGCGATTTAACTGAAGTTGAGAGTGACGGTTGTTCTTGAACGATCTCAACCGGTGTGTGTAAAGATACCTTTGCATACAAAGCTTCAATCGCTTGATTCGTCATTCGAATACATCCATTGGACACATCTGTTCCAATTTTTTCTGGCTGATTGGTTCCATGGATGGCAAAGGTTGGATCTGATAATGCAAGTGCCCGTGTTCCGTATGGATTGTTAGTAGCACTATAGTAATCTCGATTTGGCATGACCAACTTCTTTTCGATCGAAAATTCTCCTATAGGGGTGGTATCATTTTCGCCTAGTGCTACAGGATAGCGGTCAAGCACCACATCCCCTGATACAAGTAATAATTGATGGGCTGCTTTTGAAATAACTAAACGTAACGGCTCAAAATCTATCGCCATTTCCTCACTCACACGAGGGATGAGTGCTTTTTCTACCAACTGTTTAATTTTGCTCGGTTGCTCCGACGCAACTGGTTGGGGATGGTAAATCCACCCTGCTGATTGAGAAACATAATCTGTGGCCACTTGATTTGAATGATTTATAGGATTGCTTGGGATCGCTGTCAAGAAATTATTAGGCTGTGCCTCTGTTAGTTTGGTTAGTTGTTTTGGCATCTGACCGTGATGTATCACATATTGGTAAAGTGCATTGCGAATCACTGTACTCGCTTCCCACAGCTGTTCCCTTTCAGCTATCTGTTCATCAGATTCTTTTGGCAACCTATTTTCTACTGAAAGGGATGGATTTATATGCCTTGATGCGTGATGCTCGGGTTGCCCATTTTTTCCTATTGATTTCATTTGCATCATCCGGTCCTGATTACTAGCTGAATCCGTTGAGAAGAATAGATAGAAAATCATTAAACCAAATGCAATGAGAAAGCCAATCAGAAAAGAAATAGTAGCTAATAACACCAAATCCGACTTTCTCCAAGTTGTCCCCTTTTTCACATTGGCATACCCCTTTCTTAGCCCATAATTTATGTATATGGAAAGGTGGATAAAATAGAATTAAATTTATGTTATAAATGAAAGGGTATATTTTGCGAAATTTCTACAGTTATAAAAGCATTTGGGAAAAAGCTGTTTGCAAAGCAGGAACTAAATGTACGAAGATGTATATTTCACCTTTTAATAGATACCATTTGCTAGATTTGCACTTTTCGTTCATAATGAAATGTTGAGAAAACTACATGGAGTGTGAATAAAATTGAGCAAGCCTAAAAGAAATCAACCTTGCCCGTGTGGAAGCGGAAAAAAGTATAAAAAATGCTGTGCGTTGCACAATGTTGTTCAGTTCAATCCAACAATTTATAATGAGGAACTCACCCAACTACATAAGGATCTTATTGCATTTGCCAATAATGTATATGGCGATACAATCAAAGAAAAAGCAAATCAATTATTCCCAGAAGTAGAATATACCAATCTATTAGCATGGGAAATCTTGCAAGCGCCCGTAAATGAATACGAGGAAACAGTATTTGAGCTCTTCTACTTAAAACGTGAAGGAAATTTCCAATTCACAAGAACAGAGGATATTTTCACAAGTTGGGGTGAACGAACACCTTCTGTTTATCAAGTCACGACCACTGACGCTGAACAAAACAAGGCATCAATCAAAGATATTCATACCGAAGAAGTCTTTCAGGTATCTTTCCACCAAAAAGCTATCTATCAAGCAGGAACATTCCTATCAGGAATTCTAGTACCGTTTGTGGAGTATCACAAGTTCCTACACGCACCGGTAGTTATTGACAAGAAGGAAGAAGTGATCGTTGAAAGCTTTTACTTACATTATGACCAAGAAGATAGATTCATGAAAAACTATCCAGCGTTGTTATGTCAGTTACTTTCAAATTCTTCCCCAACGTCTTCAGCAACAGAAGTGAAAGACACTACTATACAACTAAAACAAGACCAAGCAGAAGATCAGGTACCAGCACCCACAACTGAGCGCCAGTCCACATCCATTGATTGGGCCGAACCAATCTATGAGCAAGTAGCTCAACAATTTTCAGAACAAATGTTAAACAAAGGAATCAAGGATCAATTAATCAAACACGGTATAGTATTATGGGAGTATTACTGCAACAAAAAAAATCCTAAGCTTAAAAACCCAGCAACATATGCCGCAGCACTGGATTACTTAATCCATACTTCTTATGTAGAAGAACATAATTCCACCCAAAGCAGTGTCGCTAAAGAGTACGGTACTTCTGCAGGAACGGTTTCTAGTAATTATCGAAAACTAATCACTGAATTAGAAGAACAACTGTAAAATGATAGGGCTGGAACAAAAGCAAGTGTTAAACGCTTTTGTTCCAGCCTCTTTTATTTTTATAGTAAGGCACATTGGTAAAGTTTATTGCATTTTGTGTCGTAGTTGATAGAAACTCCGACGTAACTAATGGTTTTCTCGCTCGCTTTTATAAAATGAGTGCTAGTATAGAGCTCCGGAAATACACTACGCTTTCCACGGGCGGCTGATGAGTCTCCTTGAAAATAAAGACCAATTTTCTTCGTGCGATGTATCGCTATCGAAGCATTCCTTGTCCTATGGGAACAGCGCGAGCCGAAGATCCCATGAATAAGGAACGTAGGCTAAGATCGCCACAGACACGCGAGCAACGCCTGCGTGACCACCATCCTGTTGGCCTGAGGCCGTGCCCATGGAAAGCGGAGTATTCTACCGAAGCGGTTGTACAGCACTCAATTCAAATCAGGAAATAAGATACTCATATAAAACTTATGTCGGAGTTTATGTTTACTTCGACATAACAACAATCTTTTAGAAACAGCCTATAGTAAAAACTTTACGTGTACCTTTAACAGAATTGTCCTCCATTATCCACACATTTCTCTTCAATGCTTCTAACTTTAGGCAGCTTCTCTAACTTGACAAGTCTACTAAGGTTTTGTAAAAAAATTTAACAAAAATGTAATGTTTCTATTTGAAATTTTCTGAATTAAGAGTATAATCAGTAAATATATATAAATTGAAAGGAGTTAAATGTATGAAAACGTTAGAAAGAATTAGTAACTTTTTTGGGAGTACATTCGCGATTTGGGTCATTTTATTTGCGGTCTTATCTTATCTTATACCGTCTGGCTTCACATGGCTTGCAGCGTACATTACTCCTTTATTAGGAATTATTATGTTTGGGATGGGGTTAACACTCTCAACTCAAGACTTTAAAGAGGCTTTGAGACGTCCGAAAGAAGTAGGTATTGGCGTACTTGGACAATTTACAATCATGCCACTACTTGCATTTGCACTTGCAACACTACTACCAGTACCACCAGAAGTAGCGGTTGGGGTGATTTTAGTAGGATGTTGTCCTGGTGGAACATCCTCTAACGTCATGACATTTCTATCAAAAGGGGATACAGCATTATCTGTTGCGATCACCGCTGTTTCAACGGTTCTAGCACCAATTATCACACCAGCACTTGTATTATTGTTTGCTAGTCAATGGTTACCAGTATCAGCAAGCTCATTGTTCGTATCGATTGTGCAAATTGTGTTAGTACCAATTGTACTAGGACTACTCGTGAAAGGATTGCTTAAAGAAAAAGCAGAAGCTGGTGCAAAAGCGATTCCTTTGGTATCTGTTATCGGGATTGTTGCGATTGTTGCTGCTGTTGTCAGCACAAGTCAAGCTCAAATCGCAGAAACTGGTGCACTAATTTTCGCCATCGTTGTGTTACACAATGTTCTTGGTTACCTTGTTGGTTTAGGTTTAGGAAAATTATTGAATATGCAACCAGAACAGCAAAAAGCCGTTTCGATCGAAGTTGGTATGCAAAACTCTGGACTTGGTGCAACACTAGCAAGTGCACACTTTAGCCCACTAGCTGCAGTACCAAGCGCGATCTTTAGCGTGTGGCACAACATTTCCGGACCAATTATTGCAACGATTTATCGCAAACATCAAGAAAAGCAAGAACAACAGGCTATTGCCGATAAAAAATCAGCATAGACACAAAACGAGTACAGATACTTACATCTGTACTCGTTTTCTTTATATACGCTTTATATGCTAACAGCTCTTCAACCGTTCTTACTTCCAATTACATGCGGGATAATCATGAAAACAAGTATAATTCTTCGTTAGTTGATAAACATAATAAAGCCCCTTAAACTGTTTCTTTTGGAAAAGGGAGAGACTATCCATTGTTAAATACATTAAAAAATTGGTTGACACAACCGGTTTATTTTCGTTATGCATTAGGTATCACTATTATTGTCACAATTTCTTTACATTTGTTCCTTCCTAATGATATCTATACATTCTTTATTCTAGCGTCCATTTTTTTAGGGATGGGTTTTTATAATGCATCTGTCTGGTTCCTTTGCGTTTGCTCAACCTTGATTGTTTTTGCAAGATATTATTTCATGCCCGAGGCCGTTACAAATATCACAACTTTCTTCATTCATTTATTCACGTATCATATTATCACCTTTATTTCCGTTGGTTTGATGCATAACTATCAAAAAACAAGAAGGGATCAATTAGCTTTAATTAAAGCTTTAACAAATGCTTTAGATTCCAGGGATAAATATACCTATAACCATTCTGAAAATGTGGCGAAATATTCGCTTGAACTTGCGAAGAAGATGAATTTGCCAAAAGATCAATGTGATTTTATATATACTGGTGGTTTACTACATGATATTGGAAAAATTGGTATTCCCGAGCATATCTTAACAAAGCCTGGAAGACTAACGAAAGAAGAATTTGCTGTCATTCAACAACACCCTAAAATCGGTCATGAGACATTAAAACATATTTCACATTTTCGACATACTGGTGTATTAAGTATCATTTTGTATCATCACGAAAGATATGACGGAAAAGGGTATCCGAATGGTCTAAAAGGAAAGGAGATCCCACTATATGCACGAATTGTTGCTGTCGCCGACACATTTGATGCGATGACATCAAGACGCACTTACCGGAATGAGCTCGATTTAAACTATACATTAAATGAAATCAGTAAAAATAAAGGTACACAGTTTGATCCTGATATAGCAGAGCACTTCATTGAAATGTATCAGGACCATCCCTAACTTTCTGCCGGATACTGTCATTCTATTCAAACGCACGAGCCGAGTTGGATGAAGTGTGTGACTGAGGCCACAGAAAAACAAAAGCAGTAACCTGTCCCTCAGAATAGATACCTTCCTTTGCGCTTACGTATGACAAGGAATACAAAGGTTCTCAGTTTCACCAAACGTACCTCCCATTTCTCTAGGCACCAGGTGATGAACCGTTGCCTCCACACCATTTCGGCCACAGAGCTGACATGTATCCAACTACACTACCTCCTAGCTATCATAGGGATTATAACAAGCAATAGTGGAAGAGCCTGATAACGTGGCTCCTCCACTTTAGTTTCTCCCATGAATTGGTTGGTAAACCTGTTCCACAAATTGATCAATGACTTGTGGTAACACTTTTTCTCTACGATCTAGAAGCGTTTTGATTAATTTATTGCCTTCTTGATTGGTAAGCCCCCAATCATCCGGAATCAATCCCATAATTTCTTCCAACAACAAAGCAGGAATTGCATTTATAATGTCCAACTGCCGTGTAAATTCTTGTTCATTTTTAATAAACGTTGCGAGCAAACGGTGGGTAGCGCTTGGCATGACTGTTTCGGGTAAATGGTCTAAATCGTCTTCTGTCCAATTGAATGAACCAAAGCTATCTCCAAAATCAATCGCCCACAGTTTGTACTTTCCTGCCTCCACCTCTTCAAAGAAAACATTCTTACGAGTTCGATCGACATTTGCTAACCAATAATCTAATACAATAATACCTGCTAATGTGTCTTTATTGACAATCTTTTCGGCATTTACTTTGTGGGCATTTCCACTATTTTCAATAAATGGCGTTGCAAGTTGCTTTTTCGTAGAAATAATGTCATTACCAAATTCCGGTACTTGTTGAGTAAAATCCTGAGGTATTTCTACTAACTTTACTTCAGGGACAGGTAAGCGCATATAACGTGCTAAATGATAGCCAATCCATTCATTCACCAATGTGCGCTCTGCTCCGCGTTTGTGCATTTTTACTACATATTTTTTTTCATCATCAAACTTGATTTGATGAGCATTCTCCGTTTTACTTTGATACAACTTTTTATACTTTACAGCCTTCATGGTGTACCATCCCTTTCGACCACTTGCTTCAGTAATGCTGCATATTGATCTGCCACTTGCTCAATCGAAAAGTGTTTTTCTACTTGTTTTCGTGCCTTTACGGACATCCGATCATAGTCCTCATTATTTTGATCGACGATGTTCTCAATTTGAGAAACAGCATCATTGACATCTTCTTCTTTAAAAAGATAGCCCATTTTTCCATGTCGAACAATTTCTGGAATGGAAGAAACACTTGGAGCGACTACTGGAACCCCACATGCCATTGATTCAATGAACGTATTGCCAAAAGATTCCGCTCGTGTGGTAGCAATCGTGCACCCCTGTGATTCTCTAATCTTGGCATACATGTGCGGCATTTGTTGGTAAGGGACAACTGGATACCATTTTACAATATCATCAAGCTGTTGCTTCTTGAGTGTTTCAGCAAATAAGTCTCTTTCCTTACTTTTGGCACCACCCACTACCCAAAACTCGATATCTTGTCGAGTTCTATTTATTTCCTCGGCAATACGTAACAGCAATCGCCAATTCTTTCGTTTATCTAACCGTCCAATATAAGTGACAACCTTCTTATCAGGGGAACGGACAGGGTCTTGCTGCTGATCGATTTCGTTTCTATTTAATGGTTTAAAGAAGTCGGTATCAATCCCATTATAAATGACTTCAATTGGTCTTGATTGATCTACTAATAAGGAGAGAACACGTTTTTGGTGTTCAGAGGGGACAATCACTTTTGCTGGTGAGACAGTCTCAAAATCCACTAAATTTTTCTGTAGTTTGACGATTTCCGGCGTTCGGGCTTCGACAAGAACAGGACCTTGATAATTTGCTTTGTTTAACCACTTATATGCCTTAGGTGTATCCACAACAATAATAAGGTCATAACTATTTTGTTGGATGATCTCCACTATTTCATCTTCTTTTTTCGTTAAATAGACAGGTGCTACATCTTCCATCACATGCATACCACCGAGATCTTTATAATATAAAAATTCCACTGATATGCCTTGTTGCTTCAAATATTTTGCCCTATTTCGCCAACCTGCATTTACACCTCCTACTGTCAACAAGCGCCAAATCACCAATACTTTCATGAGCGCTTCCTCCTTACTCGTCTGCTTCTCTTACGATTGGTATCAGGGCGTTTTTTATTTGATGGGCCTTTTTCCTGTCGTTTCTGTTCAAATGCTTGATCTAATGTTGATTTTTCACCTTTTTTTGATTTTGTTGGTTGTTGGTCGTCAGGACTTGCCTCCTTTTGCTTCTTTTTGTTTTTTTTCTTATCTTTCTTTTTTTCCCCTTTTTTCTTTCCTTCTTCCATACTTTCTTGGTCTAATTGTTTTTCCTTTTTTCGTTGTTTTTTCTTTTCCCTAAGGGCATAAAAGGGATCTTTCATTAATTCTTGCTCGTTCTCTTGTTGTTGGGATGGGGTAGAATCCTGCTCTTCTTGCTCATCAGACGGTCGAGAGTTATTTGAATTTTCCATCTCTTGTTCTCCAGTTTCTTCGCTCGTTGTCAGCTCGTTTGTATCATTTGGTTCCGCTAGATCATCAGACATATTTGGAATGTTTTTTTTGTTTTCATCTCGGTTCTCTGAATCTACTGATTGGTGGTTAGTTGATTCCGCTAGTTGCTCATCCTCAGCTGTTAACTGTTTTTCCGACTCTTTAATATTTTCTTGCGATGGTGCCTCTGCTGATTCTTCTGTTACTTCGAATTCTTCTGTTAACTCGTTTTTTTCTTTTTCTTGATGTGCTGAATTATTGTCACCTACTGTCGCGTCCATTTCTGTTTGATCATTACCTTGATTAATTGGATGGAACTCTATTTGTTCAGTGTCATTTCCTTTATCCGCTGATTGATTATCCTCTTGGGTTTTGTCGTTACCATTGTCTTTTGATTGATTATCTGCTTGCGTTTCTTCGTCACCTCTATTTATTGGGTGATCGTCCATTTGTATTTCATTATCACCTTCTTGATCTTCCGATTGACTTTCTGCTTTGGCTACATCTTTCTGCTCTTCATTGTTTTCTGACTCAAGCAGTCCTAGTTCCTGTTCCATATCATCTACTAATTGTTTAAAATCCTCTTCTTGATATGGTAGGATTCGCTCATATGGTGGGGTTGGTAAATCTTCTTCTTCCATCTCTTCAATTGCTTCCATCTTTTTTACAGACTCCATCATATACGCTAATTGTTGTACTTTTTGTTCAACGAGTTCACGTTCCTCTTTGACTACTTTTCTGACTAATTGTTCTAAATGGTAGTTATAAGTGTTTTCTTTATCGCTTGTTAACATTTTCTTCGTTTTAATTTTCTTTGGTTTAACCTCAATCTCTTCCATCACCTTTTTTGTTAATTCGCGTGCTTTCTCATCCATTTCCATATAGTTACGCCATTCATCATGCAGTTCTGGCGCCACTTCTTTTACATGGGAGAGAAATACTTCACTTGTCGTTGGTCCTAAACTTTTTAATAGTTTACGAGGATATGGGTACGTGCGGTTGCGCCAAATCGTTCTGCCCACATCAATCACTTTTAACGAACCATCGTCTTGTAGAAAGATTTGACGTTTATGATGATCAATTCGTTCATAACCAATTTTTTTAAATGTCTGTAACAGTTCAATTAATTTGAATGATAGTTCTTTTGTTAAAGGCTGTGATTGTAAATATTCGCGTAAATCAACGCCATACACCATTTCCATCGTAATAAAATTCGTTCCTTTACAATAGACGTCTGGTAGTAAATCTGTTTTCTTTCCTAACATCATCGCGTGGTATTCTCGATTACAATCATCAATCTCCCCATATATTTTCATACAAACATCATCATTTAGTTTAAAAACAGCACCTTGCCGGCCTTTTCCGATCATTTCTAATCCTGAATTATTCTCAACTGATACATCCTCATCATCAAAGCCTTGCACCTTAATTTTTTTTGCTAATTTACTTACCTTTTTACAATGATCGGTACCAGGCACTCGTACATACTCATCTTCATGTTGATCCATGTTACGCACCTTCCTTTCTTTTAAAAGTCATTTTTCATCAAATAGCTCATTATTCAATTGTAAATATTCGGCATGGGAACCAATATCATACCGTTTTCCATCGATTAACGTTCCATAGCATGGATAATCATGCAACATTGCTTTGACTGCATCTGTTAATTGAATTTCATTTCCTGCACCTGGTTTTACTTTTCCCAAGTAGGAAAAGATAGACGGATCAAAGACATAACGACCGATCACCGCTTTATTGGAAGGTGGGTTGTGTTTCGGTTTTTCTACCATATCTTTAATCCTATAAACCTGTTCATCTATTTTTTCTCCATCGATGACGCCGTATTTATGCAAATACTGTTGTTCGACCTCAAGAAGTCCGACAACGCTACCTTTCTTTTGTTCAAAGTTATTGATCAACTGGGCAATACCAGGTTGTGTTTGATTCAAGATAATGTCATCTGGAAGTAAGATGGCGAACGGTTCATTTCCGGCAAACTGTTTTGCTAATAAAACAGCGTCACCAAGTCCTTTGGCATAGGGTTGGCGGATATATTGAATCGTAACATTTGGTGGTTCCACTTTTGGTAACAAATCTCGTTTATTGGCGTGGTCTAAAAAGGTTTCTAATTCTAGGGAACGATCGAAATAGTCTACGATCATATTCTTTTGCCTTGATAGGACAATTAATATTTCCTCAATTCCTGCAGCCACTGCTTCTTCGACAATCAGTTGAATTGCTGGTTTATTGCCTACTGGAAACATTTCTTTAGGGACGGACTTCGTTACTGGAAGACTTCGAGTTCCATATCCAGCTGCTGGAATAACCGCCTTCTTTATCATCTACGTCACCTCACTTTCTTTATTACTAACATATTGAATAGATTCCCTTTCGTAACGGCATTTGCCAAAAATAGTTGGATACATCATTTGTAAAATAGGTGTCGATGGTACGAACTTTCGAATTAGTGGATTAATAAATTAATAGAAGATAGTTTATTATAAAAGGAGTGTCTTCTATGAATATCTCTATTATTGGGGCGGGATATGTTGGATTAACGACAACGGCATTTCTATCATCGATCGGCCATAACGTCTTCTGTGTTGATAAAGATATTAAAAAAATTAATCGTTTAAATGAGGGAGAAATTCCCATTTATGAACCAGGTTTAGAAGAGCTTTTCAAGGAAAATCGTAAACGTTTATCATTTACTACCAATTTTAAAAAAGCTATTTCACAGAGTTCGGTTATCTTTATTACGGTTGGGACTCCATCAAACGAAGATGGGAGCACCAATTTATCCTACGTTCATTCCGTGATAGATGAATTAGCAGCATGCATCACCACTTACAAAACGATTATCGTCAAAAGTACTGTTCCACCTGGCACGAACGAGCAACTAGCCAAATCTTTAATCGAACAAGGGGGAGCGCAACACTTATTTACTATCGTTTCAAATCCTGAATTTTTGCGAGAAGGATCAGCAGTGGATGATATGTTTCACCCTGATCGAACGGTGATCGGCCTGGAGCAAGGGGATACAACTCCACTCGACCTGTTAAAAAAAGTTTATAAGGGATATGAAGATACATTCGTGGTAACGAACTTAACAGGTGCGGAAATGATTAAATATGCTTCCAATGCTTTCTTAGCTACAAAAATCTCTTATATAAATGAGCTGGCAAGAATCTGTGACGCCTATGATGTCGATATTAACCAAGTGGCAAAAGGAATGGGGCTAGATCCGAGAATTGGGGGGCATTTTTTACAAGCTGGCATTGGCTATGGTGGGTCCTGCTTTCCAAAGGATGTTGCGTCACTTTACCATGTTGCAAACACCAAACATGTACAAACACCTATGTTAGAAGCGACCCAAACCGTCAATCAAACCCAAGTTGATTTCTTTATAGAAAAAATAAATATGTTATTGCCTGAGCCCTCTTCTACAACAATAAGTGTATTAGGGATTGCCTTTAAACCAAATACAGATGACATTCGCTATTCCAAAGCATTATCTCTAATCGATCAATTAGCTAAATTAGGCTACACCATCAAAACCTTCGATCCAAAGGCAAGCCTACCTCATTCCATCCCTCGCGTTACTCAAGTTGCTTCAACAGAACAAGCAATTAATGGAACGGATGCTATCATAGTTGCAACCGATTGGGATGAATTTAAACACTTCGACTGGCAATCCATTAAACAAGTAATAAACGGCAACGTCATTTTTGATGCACGTAACTGTCTAGATCCTTTTGAAATCAACCAAGCTGGTCTCGATTATGTCGGTATTGGGCGTGGGGGCAGGCACCATGATGGGTAAGAAATAAGACCGACTTCATTTAGTCGGTCTTATTAGCTGTTCCATTGTTACAAATTAGAGTATACGACTGTTCATACCCTTGGCGTGTTTCCATTCTCGGCGGACATTTAGTACGGTATTTGATAAATATTGCAGGGGATTGGCTCCTTTTTTTGGAAACTAGCGGATCTAATGTCCGTTCTGGGATGATGTGGACATTTGTTCCTTTAATATGGTAATAAAGGCGGCTATAGCGCATTGATCGGACATCTGTTCCGTTAAATAGCCGAAATAGGTTAAGATCTACGCAAAATGATAGAAATAGCGGTATGGATGTCCGCTCCATCCCAAAAAGGAAGCATTTTTCATAAATTAACGGAACAGATGTCCGCAGAACCTCCAATTCAAAACATTTCACCCATAATAACGGGATAAAGTGAAACTTCCATCAGCAGGTGTTTTCTCCTCCCCATTGATGGTTCCCCTGAATGAATCGGATCTCTACAGGCAGTTTATCCCCACTTATCTTTTCCAGTTATCCTTAAATCTTGAAGTGGGTGGGCATACTGCCTGTTAAGGAGGGATAAATGTCCGAGTTTGTCTTCACTTAAGCTAACTACTCATCATCCTCCTTTATTAAGAACAATCTTCTAATCGAGTTGAGAACAAGTATTGTCCCTTCTTCCTAATAATAATTATATACCTACCAAAACAACAAAAGTAGGGATATTTTACTGTCATCGATATTCTAATTCATGAATTATTTTGTCCAGATGAATCGTTCCCCTAATGCCATCACATGATAGGCCTGTTTTGGATAATGTTGGTATAAATAATCCACTAAATAACTGGGATTTTCTTGATTGCACGTAAATAAGTCATAGTGATAAGGGATTAACATGTTTGCTTCTATTGCCACAGTTAGCTCTGCTGCTTCTTGAAAATTCATATTTGGAACAATGCCCAAATTCGTTCTAAAATAATCTCCACCATTAATCGGTAACATGGCAATGTCAATATCATGCTGTTGCAATGTTTCTACTAACCCATCATAAAGAACGGTGTCTCCAGCGAAATAAAAGGTCATGTCCTTATAATGAATAAGAAAGCCTAAAAACCGGTCACCACCATCAACCAGTTCCAACTCTGCATGTGCTGCTTTCACACTTTGAACTTGAATATCACCATAGCTGACAGTTTCATTTCCATCGATTGCAACGATTCGATCGTTAACTCCCCATTGTTGGGCAATTTGTTTGGAATGATGCGGCATGATTGCAGTTGCTTGCGGTGAATGCTTCATGATCGACGGGAATGTCCATTTATCTAAATGATCGAGATGGTCATGTGATACCAAAACAAGGTCTGCATTGGTAACTTCTTCTGGTTGGATTAGAGATGGATACCGTCGGATAAATGTAACAGGTCCATCCTTCGACATCTCCTCTGCCCAATTTGAAAAATAAGGATCTAAATAGATTACTTTATTTTCTAACTTAAGTACAAAAGACGCCTGACCAAGAAACCAAATACCAACCTGATCCGCTTCTACTTTGGTTGTATCTATTGATTCAATCATTGTTATACCTCTCCCTTTATTGACTGACTACTTCTCTAGTTTACTGAAAATCTAATTACATCACAATTGAAAACGTTGTCTTAATTTAAGATAACTGATTTTATTGATTGTTTGCTAATCGATAGGTAAGAGTTTCTCTAATATAAATCTACAAATTAAGCCAACAAAAAAACACCGCTAATGCGGTGCTTTTTAATTAAAGTTCTTTTAGATCTTCAACAGAAACGCTTTGCTTTTGTTCTGGGTCTTCCAATGGATGAACCGTCGCTTGTCCATTACTTTGATCAACGTGTTCAATGTACACTTGGCTTCCATTAAAAGTAACATTTGTCATTTCTGGAGAAGATGTAATTTCCTGTGCTCGCTTAGCGTCCATCGTAACAGCCTCCTTTTCCTTCCTATTATTTGCTATAAATCCACTATTATACATTAGGCAGGGTCCTCTTTTTACGAGTTATATACCTTTTAAACGTCGTAGTTGATAGAAATTCCGACGTAACTGCCTTCCTTACAAGAATAGTATTCATGTAGTGCTACGCAAAAACACCACACGAATTCTAAGGTGGTTGATTTACTCCCTTCATTTTGTTGAAATTACTGTGACAAAGGTTTTCTCGACAGTTTCGGGATCACTTTTTGGCTGGTACTGCCGTGACAGAGACTCTCTCGACACTTCCGAGCTCTTTTTGGGACTGGAACTGTCGTGACAGAGACTCTCTCGACAGTTACCAGCGACTTAATCCAAATTAGGAAATAAAATAATTCACTTAAAACTACGCCAAGTTTTTATAGTTAATATGGACAAAAATGCATTCATATATAAAGCATCTTTCTAATAATTCAAAATTCTAATTGACAATAATTATCAATTAAGGTTAAGATAGTACACAACAGAAGATTGATAATCATTATCAATTAACAGATAGGGGTGTTGACAATCGATGTGTTAGAAGCAATCCATACAAGACGTTCGATCCTACAATTTAAATCAGATCCAATCGATCGACAAGTTTTAACAGAGTTGTTTGATCACGCTGCATGGGCACCAAATCATCATCGAAAAGAACCGTGGAATCTAAACATATACGAAGACAATGCTCGACTTACACTAAGTGAAAAAGTCGTGGATGCCTACCTTCGTCATCAATTAATTACACCAAAGACAACTTCTCAATTAGAGAAAATGCGCCGAAAATATGACTCATTTTTCACCACTGCCCCCTATCATGCCTTAATTTATATGGAAAAAGAAGATGATGGCGGTTATCTAGACGATGAAAACTTTGCTGCTGTGTGTGCATTTATTCAAAACTTTCAACTAGCTGCCTGGTCGAAAGGGATTGGTACACTTTGGACAGCCAAAGCAATTTTAAGAGATGAGCAATTTATTCGTGATTTGCATTTAGATCCAACAAAACATAAACTTGTCAGTGTTCTACATATTGGCTATCCTAGTAATGTACCAAATGCAAAACCACGTACGCCGTTATCTGAAAAAATACAATGGGTAAAAAACTAACATAAAGGAGTAGATCTAATGAAAAAATTATTACCATTGCTACTTGTCTTGCTATTAACTGTTCTAGCTGCATGTAACAATGATGACAACAATGAAGATGAGGACACTAGCACGAACGAAACAACGAATGAGGAACAAGCGTCAGAAGAAGAAAACGATTCAACTGAGGAAACTCGATCCATTACTATTAACGACGCAACAGGGGAAAAAACAATTGAGGGTACACCTGAACGTATTGTTGTATTAGAATGGACCTATGCAGAAGATTTATTAGCGTTAGATGTTCAACCAGTTGGTGTAGCAGATATGGAAGGTTATGAATCATGGGTAAATGTTGATATTCCTTTTGATGATTCTGTAGAAGATGTCGGAACGCGCCAAGAGCCCAACTTAGAAGCCATTTCTCGATTAGATCCAGATTTAATCATCGGGGTTGATTATCGACATGAAGCAATTTTATCCGATTTAGAAAATGTTGCTGACACTGTCCTGTTCTCCCCATATGGTGAAGAAGCTGCCCAAGATCAATTTAAAGATATGGTTGATTCATTCAACATGATTGGGGAAATTGTCGATAAAGAAGATCAAGCTGAAGAAGTTTTAGATCATATGAATCAAGTATTTGATGAACAAAGCGACCGCATTGCTGATGCCGAAATAGAAAATAATGCTTATGTGTTAACACAAGCATTCACATCACAAAACACACCAACATTACGGTTATTTACGGACAATTCAATTGCTGCTACAGTCATGAACAACTTAGGTTTGGAAAATGCTTATGAATCTGAACAATTAGAAGCATATGGTTATAGTTCCACAACAGTGGAAACACTACAAAACTTCCAAGATGCACACTTCTTCTATATTGTACAAGATGATGACAATATTTTTGACGATCAATTAGCTGGGAATCCTGTTTGGGAAAACCTAGAATTTGTTCAGGAAGAAAGAACGCATAAATTAGCTGGAAATACATGGACATTTGGAGGGCCAATTTCTGCCGAAGTATTAGCTAAACAAATAACGGATGCCATGTTAAACGAGTAGGTGTTGTATGCAAGGTTTATTAAAAAACTCATTATTGGCGATTCTTACCTTTGGGGGAGGAATCGCCCTCTTTATTGTTCTATTACTGATCCATTTAAATCAAGGAAATGTTGACATTGCCCCTAGTCTAGTTTGGGAGGCCATTTTTTCACCACAAGACACATTAAACCATCATACCGTAAGAGTTTTACGACTTCCACGAGCGGTGATAGGGTTCTTAAGTGGTGGGGCACTTGCTGTCGCTGGGGTTATTTTACAAACGGTTACCAAAAATCCATTATCGTCTGCTAGTACGTTAGGCATTCATTCTGGTACGTATTTTGCTGTTGTCATCAGTACAATCTTTTCCCCCGTCAACCTATTTGGCAGTGGTGTCGTTGTTGCCTTTATTGGTGGAATTATTACTTTTGTGATTGTTTATACTTTATCAGGTGGCAGTAAAGCAACACCAGTGAAAATGGTATTGGCTGGTATGATCGTCACGTTTTTATTTTCATCTTTAACGTCTTTATTACAAATTTTCTTTGAAAATGAAACGGCTGGACTTTTCCTATGGGGTGGTGGTACATTAGTCCAAAATGATTGGAGTGGGGTGAAATTTGCGTTTCCGATTATATTCGTTGGACTGCTTATCCTACTGCTTCTATCAACAAAATTAGATTCCCTTCGCCTTGGGGATGAAGTGGCCACCTCACTAGGACAAAATGTTGGGACTATAAAAGTCATAACGATTGTACTAGCTGTCTTGCTTACTTCTGTAACGGTTAGTGTTGTTGGACCGATTGGTTTCGTTGGTCTTGTCGCACCACATATTATTAAGTTGATTGGGTATCGAAAACATTTTCCACTCATGATTGGTTCGTTTATTTGGGGCGGAAATGTTTTATTGTTTGCGGATGTTCTATCGCGAATTATTGACCCATCTTTCAAAGAACTTCCTGTTGGTTCAATCACGGCATTAATTGGAGCTCCATGGCTTGTTTGGCTTGTGTTACGAATGAATCAAATGAGTTACGGAAATGACAATACAAGTGTGATGGCAGGAACTAAATTTAAAAGTTTTTCATTAAAAACGGTTGCTCCAATTAGTATAACAATCATTCTCGTAACTCTATTTATTAGTATTTCAACAGGAAACTATGGATTTGAGCCATTATTGACAATCCAAGCGATTACAGGAAACGCTGATTCATTAATGAGTGGATTCATTTTTGACTCTCGCATGCCACGAGCATTGGTTGCATTATTAAGTGGCGCTTTACTTGCTGTTAGTGGTCTCATTTTCCAAGGGGTACTTCGCAATCCATTAGCAGACCCTTCCGTGATCGGGATTACCTCTGGTGCAAGTGTCGGGGCACTGTTGACGATGTATATGTTTCAAGTATCTGCTGTTTGGATTCCATTAGGAGCGATGGTTGGTGCGCTAGTGTTTTTCATGATTGTGATGGTGCTTGCGATTAAAGCACAGTTCCGACCTACTATTCTAGCGTTATTAGGGATTGGTATGTCTGCTTTTGGATCAGCCATCACACAAATTTTAGTCGTCAAAGCTGATCTTGGTGTTGCTAGTGCCCTTACTTGGTTATCGGGGACTACGTATGCAAAAGGTTGGGAAGAATTGACACAGTTTTTACTTTGGCCTCTGCTTCTATTGCTTCCCATTCTAGCAATGAAGATGAGAACTCTTGACACATTGTCTCTAGGTGGAGAAGTGGCAACAGGGCTTGGGGTAAAAGTGACATCAGCACGTTTCCAATTCGCACTAATTGCAACCTTACTTGCAGCATTTGCCGTGGCAGCGGTTGGTGCAATTGGATTCATTGGATTAATTGCACCCCACGTCTCCCGTTTAATCGTTGGACCAGAAAATAAAAAACTATTACCAACATCGATGTTGGTTGGTGGTATCTTACTAGTTGTCGCCGACCTATTTAGTCGAACGATGCTCGCACCAAAAGAGATTCCATCAGGCATCCTTGTTGCGATTATTGGTGCTCCTTATTTTCTTTGGTTGATGAAACGGTCGTAAATTAAACCTCTACACAAAGTGTGGAGGTTTTTTTATCTCGCATGTAACTGGAGTAAAAAGTTTTAGTTTATTGTTAGTTTCTTTTGATAGGATCTCGCCTAAATTGTAAAACATAAGTAAAAAATTGCATACTATAGTTTAACCAATTCTCTTTTACATGAGAAATGTATAATGAAAGGAGTTTCGATCATGTACTATCCCCCTGTTCGTCAAACAGATGCAACCGTAAGTGGTAACAGAATGACCGTGTTTGGTACAGGAAAAGTGTCTGTGGAACCAAATCTAGCAGTACTTCAATTAGGCGTTGTCACGCAAACGCAAGCTTTAAGCAGTGCTCAACAAGAAAACGCACGACTTATTGATCAAGTGATTCGGTCTTTAACAGGGCTAGGAGTTTCACAACAGCAGATCCAAACCATTGATTATACTATTGTTCCACGTTATAACTATGTTGACGGTGAACAACAATTTATTGGGTACCAAGTCACACATATGCTCTCGGTTACTGTCGAGAACATCAATCAAATTGGTACCGTTATCGACACTGCCGTTAAAAATGGCGCTAACCGTGTTATCTCAATTTCTTTAACTGTTAAAGACAGAACGGCACACTACCAGAAGGCATTGCAACTCGCGATAGAAAACGCGTTTACTAAGGCTAACACGATCACCAATAGTGTCGGACAACAACTTCATCCTACTCCTATTAAAATCCAAGAACTACCAACCGAATCCCAAGCTACTCCATACCATACTTTTGCCAGCACAGAAGTAGGCGGTGTCTCAACACCCATTGAACCTGGTACATTAGACATTGAAGCAAATGTCGAAATGAAATTCACTTATGGGTAGTGGAAAGCTTGTGAATAAACTATCCAAACTTGCAGATTCCCACACTATTTTAGCGGATTAACCGAATAACGGAATGAGGAACCGCTCCTTCTATTTACGGTTCCTCATTCCATTACTTTCCTTATACATCACACCATACCAACCAACACACACTTACTCCTACACCCACCACATCTCAGCAGGTTTCTCTTCAATATTCACGCTCTTCAAGTTTTTCACTGCTTTACGAAATCCTTCTTCAATCGACATGATTGGATCCTCATGTTCAATACTAATGACGTGATCATAGCCATAAGTACGTAGAGCACTTACCATACCCGACCACTCTTGCATGCTATGCCCGTAGCCAACGGATCGGAAATTCCATGCTCTTGTTCGGATTTCTGTGTACGGCTGCATATCGGTTAAGCCATACATATTCACATTATCTTGATCGATATAAGTATCTTTCGCATGGAAATGGTGGATCGCATTTTCTTTACCAAGAATCTTTATGGCTGCAACTGGATCAATCCCTTGCCACCACAAATGACTTGGGTCTAAATTCGCACCAAGCGCATCCCCTGTTAATTGTCTTAGTTTCAACATTGTATATGGCGTATGAACTAGGAAGCCTGCATGTAACTCAAGTCCAATTTTCACCCCATGTTGTTCAGCAAATGCTGCTTGTTCTTGCCAATAAGGAACTAACTTCTTCTCCCATTGCCATTCTAGTACATCCGCATATTCGGTGGGCCATGGCGCAACAGGCCAGTTTGGACTTTTGGCATCCTCACTATCCCCTGGTGTCCCTGAAAACGTATTAACAACAGGTACATTTAATAGACTTGCAAGCTTAATCGTTTTCATAAAAATATCATGTGATTCCTTGGCGAACTGCTTATCAGGTGAAATCGGATTACCATGACAACTAAACGCACTAATCGATAGTCCACGTGATTCGACTTTTTCCATGAAGGCTTGTCGTTTTGCTTCACTTTCTAATAGCTCGTCAACGTCACAATGTGCATTACCTGGATAGCCACCAGTTCCAATTTCAACTGCTTGTAATCCTGATGCTTTTACATGGTCTAACATTTCTTCCAAAGGTTTTTCTGAAAATAAAACCGTAAACACACCTAGTTTCATTGTCTCCCTCCTCGTTCGTTTAATCGGACAGACTTCCCTGTTTGACTACTTTCATAAATAGCCTCTATGATTCTAGTAACTCGTAATGCTTCTTCGGGTTTGACAACTAGCTCCGCTTCTCCTAAACAAGCATCAATAAAGTTCTCAGCTTGTGGGATATCTGGGTCGTCTTCATCTATGATTTGATCTGCTCGTGTCGTTACCAGTGCGTTACCTTTTGTTTGATACAACTCATACGGGAACACATTTAGACCACCAACTGTACCTGACAGACTTACATGGGAAACATCTTCTTGAATATTCGCTGCCCATGAGCATTCAAACAACAACGATGAGCCATCAGCAAAGGTGATATAACTCGTGACATGATCATCGACTTCAAACGTTTCATGATCAAACGTGCCCCATTCATTGATTTGATTTGGTTGCTTGCTTAATTGATTATACGTTTTCCCCATCACTTCTACTGGTTTTGGACCGTCTAGTAGCCATAATGATAAATCTAGTAAGTGACATCCATAATCAATTAAACTTCCTCCACCTTGTAAGTCTTTATTAGTGAACACTCCCCAGCCAGGTACCTTTCTACGACGTAAGGCTTGGACTCTTGTAACTAATGGTGCTCCAACTTCACCAGTAACCATGGCACGTTTTGCTGCTTGCGACTCCTTCATATGGCGATAGTGGTAAGCAATTGCTAGTACTTTACCTGTTCTCTCTGCTGCTTCGACCATGGCTTCGGCTTCTTTAGTTGTCATTGCCATTGGTTTTTCGCATAAAACATGTACACCTGCATCAAGTGCGGCAATTGAAATTTCAGCATGATACTTATTTGGTGTGCAGATGGTTACCGCATCGACATAGCGAAACATCTCATGATAATCTGTTACCACATGTTCAATGCCATATTCTTCAGCAACCTCTCGCGCCCTTGATTCATTCACATCGTGTACAGCTATCAATTCTATCTTTTCTTGCAACTGTAAAAAGGCCGGGATATGGCGTTGTTGTGCAATACCTCCAACGCCAATAATACCCATTTTTAATTTTGTCATCGTTTCACCTACTTCAATGTTGTAAATTGTTTTGATTGACTGGATTGTAATGCTGCTAAAATGACTTGCAATGATTTTTTGCCTTCTTCTCCATTGATGACAGGTTCGAAATCTTGAACAATTGCATCAACAAAATATTCAATCACATGGGTATTCGTTTGACCGCCTTCATCGTTGGATTGAATTTGACCTAGTTCATAACGAACCACTTCCCCGTTCGTATATTGAGCGACTAAAGAATAGGTCGGATCCTCCTCAAGTCGCAATGTTGCTTTCTCACCAAAAATAACCGTAGAATTATCTTCTAAAGCATTGTACGCCCAACTAGCAGTTAGGGTTCCGATGATACCGGATTCAGACTTCAACACACAAACAGCATTATCATCCACGTCGGCATGATCTTTTGCGCTAGTTTCTACTAAACCAGCAACCTCAGTAAATTCTTCGCCTAACAAATAGCGGAGTAAATCTGATTTATGGACACCAAGATCACCCATGGCACCTACAAAAGCTCTTTCTTTATCGAAGAACCAACTCTCTTTTCCATCAGCACTCCATCCTTCTGGACCACCGTGACCAAACGTTGTACGGAAACTATAGATTTTTCCAAGTTCACCAGTTTCAATTAATTTTTTCGCCTTTTGGTGAGAAGAAACAAAACGCTGGTTATGCGCAATCATTAATTTTTTATTATTCGCTTCTGCTGCAGCTATCATCTGGTCTGCTTCTTCCGTTGATGTTGCCATCGGTTTTTCACACAACACATGACACCCCGCCTCAAGTGCTGCAATACTGACAGGTGCGTGCAAATAATTTGGCAGGCAAACACTTACCGCATCAATACCCTCTGCTTGCAATAGTTGCTTATAATCCGTGTAAGCTTTTGCATTATATGTTTTGGCACTTTCCTTAGCACGTTCTTGGACGATATCACAAACAGCCACAATCTGTGTCGCTTTATTCATCTCATATTCTGGTAAATGACGATTTTTTGCAATACTCCCACAACCTATAACAGCAATTTTTAAGTTTTCCATGTTCTTCCCTCCATGATCGTGTTTTACTTCGGTTGAATCGTTTCAATTGGTTTAGCATTTCCGTATACTGGACGTTTGCGATCGACAGGTTTCACCCAATTGACACCATTTTCGATCACACGTTGAATGTCTGGATGATAATAAGTTGGGTATGTTTCATGACCAGGTCTAAAGTAAAAAATTCTTCCATTGCCACGTTGGTATGTACAACCGCTTCGGAATACTTCTCCACCTTCAAACCAACTAGTAAAAATCAACTCATCCGGTGCTGGAATATCAAAATGTTCCCCATACATCTCTTCTTTTTCCAATTCAATATATTCGCCAATACCATCTGTGATTGGATGACTAGGTGCAACCACCCACAGGCGCTCTTTCTCATCCGCTTCTCGCCACTTCAAATCACAAGTTGTGCCCATTAACTTTTTGAAAATCTTTGAGAAGTGACCTGAGTGAAGCACGACAAGCCCCATTCCTTCTAACACACGTTTATGTACTTTTTCCACAATCTCATCTTTCACTTCGTCATGTGCTTTATGGCCCCACCAAACGAGGACATCGGTTTCTTGTAACACTTCATCGGTTAACCCGTGTTCAGGCTCATCAAGTGTAGCTGTTTTCACATCAAATTCTTGTTCTAAAAATCCAGCAATCGCTCCATGAATGCCTTCTGGATAGACTTCTCTTACTTTTGGATTGGTTTGTTCATGTCGATTTTCATTCCATACGACAACATTCATTATTTATTCCTCCTCATAACCCCATCTATTATACAACGCTTACAAAACTATCCGATTTGCTTTATCCCTTAACGAATACGCTAAAGAACAAGTGCATATTCATCATATCTCATCGACTGAATATTGCCTATCCATGATATAATAAAAACATGCACGATTTTGCTATGAAATGAGTGATCGAAATGGAAATTGGACATTGTGGTTTTGCTTATCATACGAAAGGGTATCATTCCACACACCATAACGGCTTTGGTTCCTATTTATTACGTCTGCAAACAGAAGGATCTTGTCATGCGGTGGTAAACGATCAAGAAATAATGGTTGAAAAAGGAGATCTACTACTTGTTGCTCCTGGAGAATACTATCAATTAACAATTGAAGATGGACAAGCTAGTGGCGATTTTCACTTATTTTTTCAAGGGGACTGGATTGATAAGTGGTGGAATCGTACGAAAAAGCCATCCGTAACGCGCATCGGTTCCGATGATAAAATTCTTTCGTTATGGCGTTTTTTAATTGCGGAAAAAAGACGTCCCGTAACAGATAAAAACAATGAATTAATGGAAAATCTACTGCGTAGTCTTTGTTTATATATTGAAAGAATAATTGAAGACCGTTCCTCTACCACACGTCCTTTTGTCGTCACTAACATGATGCGGTATATTGAGGAACACGCCACGACTGGGTTTGTTGTTCAAGATGTTGCCAACCATGTGGGATTAAGTGTCTCGCGTACGGTTCATTTGTTCAAAGAATATATTGGGAAGACGATTATGGAATATGCCCAAGAAATCCGGTTATCGACAGCAATTGATCAAATGAAATACACCAACATGACATTAGAACACATTGCCGAAAATTGCGGATTTGGTACTTATCCATATTTTCACCGCGTGTTTAAGAAAGTATATGGAGTTTCTCCGGGGAGTTATCGGAAGATGGAATAATCGTGATAGGTTGTTGTTACAATTACCTAAGAGATCAGTGTTTCATGTAAGTTTTCATATGTTTGCAGTGATTTTAAGGTCATGTGGTATCGGTTTAATGTTTTTTGCATACATCGAGGTTAATTTCACTCCTAATGTGCACATTTATTACGTTTTCGTCTATATTTGCGGCTTTTTCAACTCCTAATGCGCACGTTTATTGCCTTTCGTCTATATCTGAGGCTTTTTCAACTCCTAATGTGCACATTTATTACGTTTTCGTCTACATCTGAGGCTTTTTCAACTCCTAATGTACACGTTTATTGCCTTTTCGTCTACATCTGAGGCTTTTTCAACTCCTAATGTGCACATTTATTACGTTTTCGTCTACATCTGAGGCTTTTTCAACTCCTAATGTACACGTTTATTGCCTTTTCGTCTATATCTTTGGCTTTTTTAACTCCTAATGTGCACATTTATCACCTTTTCGTCTACATTTGGGACGATTTCAAATAACTAAAGAGGCGCAACTCGTATTAACGTACTGCGCCTCAAAACTTTATCATACACCTTTATAAACACGTGCCTCATATGGCTTCAATGTAAAGGATGTAGCAAGCTCCCCTTCTCACATCATAGTTTCCAATTAATAGTTCTTTTGTATCAAATGAAATGTCTTCTTCTCGGAATACGTCATCATCTCTGCATCGTGTCACCATAAGAGGTTAGGAAGGACCTCCTATAAAAACACAACACGATTATGTTGCTCCACCACCTGCATTTGCAGAATTATTCCGCTTATGAATCATATATACCCCCATGATTGCTGCAATCAATTCTTCATTAGACAGTTTATCTGCAAATCGATTTAACTCGTAAACTGGGGCTTCGAATAGCCCACTAATTTTTTTGAATTCCGCCGTCAATTCACCATTTTCATCAATAATTTGATATTCTCTCGAAAATGCCTCACTTTCGATTTCATAGAGTCCATGTTGATTGGAATGGTACTCGAACTTTCTCGTAAAAAATGAGAAACGTTGTCTTAATTCACCAATGGCTTTATCCTCATGGTCTTCGATTACCCACCGGCGTGAAAAAAATGGAAAATGCGCTTTTACTGCCAATCTGTCATCTTGGTCCAACACATTAACACTTGAAGTAAACGCACTCTTCAAATCGAGCGATCCAACTTTATCTCCACTTCCATTAAAAATCTCTGTTACTCCCGCAGAAAAAAAGTTATCCGAAAAATAAATAATTGATTCTGCCATCGTATCCCCCTTTGTTTATAGCTTACATATTCATACGATTTTACTAGAAAATGGTTTCATTTTTGATGATGGTACCATTACCTCGGCAACCAAATACGAAACGTCGTACCGATACCAACTTCACTGTCTACTTCAATAATACCGCGGTGAGCATCGACTAACGCCTTCACAATCGATAGGCCAATTCCAATCCCACCAGTTGCCCGGTCACGGGACTTATCCCCACGATAAAAACGTTCAAATAAATATGGGAGATCCTCTTCATGTATACCTGTACCTTGATCTTGAATAATAAACCCTACATATTTTTCGGATTCATTCATTTTCACTGTCACACTTCTTCCGCTTGGAGTATATTGCAGTGCATTATTTATCACATTAGTCAGGATCTGGATGATTTTATCACGATCAACTTGTAAATAGAGCTGTTGATCAAGCTGCTGTACACTTAACATTACCCCTTTATCTAAAAAAGCTGGATGAAATTGATGTTCTAGCAAATTTAATAATGCCCCTACTTCTACCTCAGTTTTATTTAACTTAACTTGTGGGTTTTCTGCCGCAATAAGTTTTTCTAATTCATTGACAAGACGCACAAGTCGCATTAATTCCCCATGACTTTTCTGAAGCCTTTCTAGTGTCGGTTCCCAAATGCCATCTTGATAGGCTTCGAGTTGACTTCGTAATGTCGCAAGTGGAGTTCTGAGTTCATGGGCAAAATCGGCTGTAAACTGCTTTCTCAGCGATTCTTCTTTCAAAAGCGATTCAGCTAACTCATTAAACGACTCACCTAAGTCTTTCATTTCCGGTGCCAATCCTTCTACAGGGAGTCGAACACGCCACTCGTGATCACGTAGCTTTTGAATCGCACTGGCTAACTGTTGAAAACCTTTCGTTAACTGTCGAGAGAACAGGACACTAAACAATATCGATAAAATAACCGTAACAAGTAGGGCAATGTAAATATTTTGCTTAATTGAATTTAAGAAGGTAACATCCTCTCCAATGAATTCTGTCGGATAGAAAACTTCCATCTTCCCAATCGTTTTATCTGAAACAGTTAAGTCAAAGGTTGATGATTGATAAGACGTTGATTGGTTCGAATGCATCCCCCCCATCATACTCATTCCTCTTCCTTCCATCATTCCACGCATCTTTGTCGTATCCACCACAACATTTCCATTCCGATCATATAATTTATAAAATAAGTTTTCAGTCATCGCTTGATTATGCAAGAAGTTCGTCATTTGGGCGTCTACATAATTCCCCGTATCTTGATAATGCCTTACCACTTCTTCTTGAACCAAAGCAATATTTTTTTCTCGGTTTGTTTCCACATAGTTAGTAAATTGATTTTCCACACCAAAAAAGATTGCAAAACTTGTTATAAAAATACCTGATAACGACACGATTAATAGAGCAATTACGACTTTAGTTCGAAGGGATAGATTCATCTGGTGTACCTCCAAACTTGTATCCCATCCCAAAAACGGTTAGCAAATAAGTTGGTTGACGTGAATCACCCTCGACCTTTTTGCGTAAATTTTTGATATGCGTGTCAATACTTCTTTCATATCCCTCAAACAGCACACCGTCTTCTGTGATTTTTTCCAATAAATCCGCTCTACTGTACACACGGCCAGGGAAGCTCGCCATCGCAACTAAAATCTTATATTCATTTGGCGTTAAGGATAGTGGATTCCCCTGTAATGTGACTTGTTTTTTAACGGGGTCGATGCATAAATGTCCATCATTAAAGGACAGTTGATTCGATATGTTCGTTTTGCTTACTCTTCGCAAAATTGCTTTAGCCCGCACGACCACTTCCCTTGGACTAAAAGGCTTCGTCACGTAATCATCCGCCCCAATCACAATTCCATTAATAAGGTCATCTTCAGCAGATTTAGCTGTCAACATAATAATCGGAACATCGTTATCTTTGCGGGTTAACCGACAGACTTCTTCACCAGAAATATCTGGTAACATTAGATCTAATATCATGAGATCTGGATTGACTTCCTTTACTTTTTTCAATGCATCAATTCCATTTGCTGCACGGTAAACTTCCCAACCTTCTTTATCAAAATAGGCTTCTAATACTTCGATAATCATTTTTTCATCATCTACAACTAATATTTTTGTCATAAACGTTCACCTCGTTTACATCTTACCATTTCCAACTAAAAATTCGAGAATCTTCACAACTTCCACACAAGTTCTACATAGGATCTACATTTGCTTTCTGTATGATGAAATTAATCGATGAAAGGAGAGAATTTAAATGAAAAAATTAGTCATTAGCATTATAATAGGAGCAGTAATTTTAGGTGGTGCTACAACTTATGTATCTGCTCAGACCAACGGAAATGAATGGTTCAACTTCGAAGATATGCAACCATATATGGAACAAATGCATCCAAACTTCTCAACAGAACAACAACAACAAATGTTTAACGACTGCCATGGCGAGAATGGCTACATGCAAAATAATGACAATCGTTTCGAAGAACAAAATGGCATGACACTAGGAAATCAACAAAATCATCGTGGAATGATGGGTTTCTAACGAGGCATGTACCGTTTAATGTAATCGAACAATAACAAAAGATGAGGTGAAATATTTTGATGGGTATGGGGGGTTTTGGTGGTTACGGTTTTGGCAGTATGTTAGGCTACGGACTGATTGGTGGTCTATTAAATCTAGCGGTTATCGCTGTTGTTGTCTATTATGCTGTCAAATTGGCATTAAAACATAGTTACCAAGACCAAACAAAAAATAATAAGCAAGAATAATGAAAGCTTGGATAGGATGCACATCTTATCCAAGCTTTCATTGTTACAACATAAAAGTTATATGAGGTGCCATTGGAAAACTCCATAATCTAAAGGAGATTGTCCGTTAAATGTGCACGATTAAATACTATTGTCCGTGTTTTACCAGCTACGGAAGACGTTGTGTATTTCCATAGCGATTTATATACACTCATCCTATAAAGGAAAGTTAAGATTAATGAACATAATATAGCAAATGCGCTCTAATTAACCGCTAAAACAACACAATTCTCAGACGGATCATAAGCAATATACGTCCCATCTTTTTCCTCTACATGATAATTCAATCCACGTAGCCGTTTTACTTTGTCCTCCCTCGTCTGCTTATCCGAAAATACCAGGGTATAAGCCTTCATTCCTGCACTATTTTCTGAGGGCGCTGGTGCACCTTCGCCTGCCCAAGTGTTCAAGCCTATATGGTGGTGATAGCTTCCAGTCGAAATAAAGATGGCTTGACTTCCTAACTTACATACAACATCAAAACCAAGTCCTTCACCATAAAACTCTCTCGCTTTGTTCAAATCGGACACATGCAAGTGGATATGCCCCATCACCGTATCTTTGTGAAGACCTTCCCATTTTTCACCATTTAACTCTGCTAAAATCCCTTCACCATCCAGTGGATCAACTGTCATCGCTACTTGATCGTTTTCCCATTTCCAAACAGATGATGGTCGATCATGGTACACTTCAATTCCATTACCATCAGGATCATTTAAATATAACGCCTCGCTTACAAGGTGATCGGATGCTCCTAAACGGACATTGTTTTCAACAAAGTGTTTTAAAATTTTCGCTAATTCTAGACGATTAGGTACTAAAATGGCAAAGTGATACAACCCTGTTGTTTGACCTTGTTTGGCTGCTACTCCTGTTGGTTGTTCTAGATGAATTAACGCCTTTTCTCCATCTGCCGTTAGCTTCGCCGTGCTTTCTTTTTGTTCCAAAATTTGAAAGCCCAAGATGTTTTGGTAAAACTCAAGTGACCGCTTCAAATCCAGCACCTTTAACATTACATCCTCTACATACGTATTCGGTTCACGGAAAAATTTTGATTCCATCGTTTATATCCTCCATCCTACAATCAATCCTGTTCATCACACTATGTTACATATTCTCTAAAATAGACAGCATACAACATTTTAGGAAGCACTTGTTTCTTTGTTCGTTAGTTGAGCTTAATTAGTAGATAATATTTGATCTAACGCATAGTACATGCACTCAACTCATATCGTTTACCTATATGAACTTAAGTTTCCTATAAGGTAACAAAAGAACCATGGATTGTCAACGATTTTTTTGGTAATATGTAAATAAGTTGCTTATTACGAAACATTTGAGGTGAATCATTTGGATATAGGATCAACAGTTCGATCAATTCGAAAAAGAAAGAAAATCACAATTGCGAAAATGAGTGAGAGGACAGGTCTTTCGAAAGGATTTATTAGTAATATGGAAAATAACAATACTTCTCCTTCTATTAATACCTTACAAACCGTCGCACAATTTTTAGGTATCCCATTGCCATATCTCCTGTTAGAAAAAGAACAACGCATGCGAGTTGTCCGAAAAAATGAAAGAGAAATCACAACACACAATAAACAAAATATATTGGTTGAACGTTTAACATCTAAAGGTGGTTTGACATTAAAACGCGTCACCATTCCTCCTCATACCTCTACCGGAGATGAGCCACATGCACACGAAGGGGAGGAATCTCACCTAGTATTATCTGGTACAATACTGGCTGAACAAGGTGAAGATTCCGTAATCCTAGAAGAAGGGGATTCATTTAGTTGGAATGCAAGCGTTCCGCACTATGTAAAAAATATTGGGGATGAACCAGCCGTTGCATTAATTGCTGTCTATACAGAAAGAGAACTTGATGATCTGTTATAAAGTAAAATCTCAATCAGTGTGACTTTTTGACCTTAACAAAGTGAAGGAACTGTTTTTATATAAAATCAGTTCCTTTAACCAAGCCTTGTTTCATTCATTAGAGCTAACCCCGAAATAATTATAACCTGCAACTATCGTCTTCCCTCCCCTTGTTTAGCTAAACGAACTCACAATTTCATTTACCATCACTTAATTGGGTCAACTGTTCAAGTGATAGGCGTGCTACAATTTCAAATCCATACCCCTGCCCGTGTGGTTGTATTACGACAGTACCCATATTCGAAATTGGCCCCAATCCGATATTAGCTGGAAAACTGTGTCCTATAATTACTTGATTTGTCCCTTGTTGCGGAATGGATTCAAATTTCGTTTGTAGTTGATTTAATAGTTGATTTTGTTGCATTTGGTTTAAATTCGTACTTAAATTATATACTTGAACCCACAATGGATCGATTTGCACATAATCAGAACCAAATGCCAATGCTGCTGTTTCCACGTTTCTACAAAAGGGACTACTTAACACAGGGTACACAACAGGGATACGTAGATCTCTTAATACTTGACCATAAGTAATAGCTTGCCTTCTTCCTGTATCAGAAAGATTCCGTTGGGTCGAACAGTCTTGGAGATGAAGGTTCGGTTGGTCCCTCCCAACAGTGGCTTCAGCATGCCGAGCATATAATATAAATCCCCCTACCGAAAGGGACTCCACCATCTCATTTAGCGATAGAGCATTTAGCTGACGGTTTCCAACATGAATCAATGAATCTTGTTCGTTCCTTCCCGTATACACTAAATATCCCTCATTCACATTCTTTTACACCATTATATGTCATTGTCTTAAGGACTGTGATGTGAATCCAAGTCTCCAAGTATAGTAAAAAAAATTCTTCACATAATAAAATGAAACTTACTCAGCGGGGGATTCTTTCACCCCGACTGAGTGTTAGCACCGTAAGAAGAGAACCACAGGCTCTTGAACAACATCGGACTTTTACTGGCAGCCCGCCCCTCACATATCTTCTTAAATTTCACCTCGTAGATTGAATGGGGGATTACTTCCAGTTACATGCAGGATAAATATTCAAGACTTAGGTGTTCATGATACATAACAGGGTAAAAGAAAGGATGAACCATATGACCAAGATAGGCATACTAACATCTGGTGGCGATTCACAAGGTATGAATAGCGCAATTCGATCCGTTGTCAAAACCGGGATCCACAATGGCTTTGACATGATTGGCATTAAAAGAGGCTATAAAGGGTTAATGGAAAATGATTTTACACCGTTAGAGTTAAAAGATGTAGGGGATATTCTATATCGCGGTGGAACGTTTTTACAGTCCGCTCGGTCCGAGGAGTTTAAAACCGAACAAGGACAACAACAAGCATTGAACAATTTAAATGATGCTGGGATTGACTACCTTGTTGTCATTGGTGGGGATGGTAGTTACCGAGGTGCTGCGGCACTGCAACAAAAAGGAATCAAAACCTATGGGCTGCCAGGAACAATTGATAACGATATTCCTTTAACCGATTATACGATTGGCTTTGATACTACACTTAACGTGGTAACAGATGCAATTGGGAACTTACGTGATACGATGAGCAGCCATGAACGAGTCAGCGTAATAGAAGTTATGGGAAGAAATTGTGGAGATATTGCCCTTCAAGCAGGGATCTCAAGTGGTGTCGATGCAATTCTTGTTCCTGAATTACCATGGGACATTGAAAAAGTGTCCAAACGATTGCAGGAGGGATTTGCCCAAGGAAAAAATCATAGTATCGTAATGGTAGCAGAAGGTGCCGGAACTGCAGAAGACGTTGCTTCCTTCATTCGAGATCACACAAATTTAGATACAAGGGCAACCGTATTAGGTCATATTCAACGCGGTGGGACACCGTCTGCTTTCGATCGAATTTTTACCAGTCGCATGGGCAATAAAGTTATTGAACTAATTAAAGAAGAGATTGCAGGCGTTGCCTTAGGTATGGAAAACAACAAAATTACCTACCATACATTTAATGAAATATTTGAAACAAAAGACGAACTTGACCCCAAATTATATGAAATCTTCGAAGATCTTGTATAGTTTGTTTACAGAATAACCCTCAAACGCCTGGATCATAACCAGCCGTTTGGGGGTCTTAGTCAAAACTCAAAAAGGGACACACTGATACTTTTCTTAAGTTTGTTTGAGATGACCAAGCCGCTCTAGCTTTTATTCGTATTGAGCCAGGCACCATTCTTTGGTTTCTTGGTCGGCAAACGATGCTTCAACACTGTTCACATAAATTTTCTGATAATCTTGTTTACTTATACTAAATTCTTCATCGACTACATCGATTTCCTTTGCCATTGTAGTATTAGAAACTGTCCTGTTATCCGTATTAATGGTCACTTTTATTCCATCTTCATGAAACTTATAAATCGGATGATCGGAATAATGATGAACAGCTTTTGTTTGGACATTACTTGTTGGACACATTTCAAGGAAGATGTTGTGATCTTTTACAAGTTTATAAGCCTCCGCACTATCTTTAATAAATACTCCGTGTCCTACTCTTTCAGCACCCAGCAGTTTAACAGCATCAATCACATTTTGGGCAGATCCTGTTTCACCGGCGTGAATGGTAACTCTGTAACCACACTCTCTTGCTAATGCGATTGGCTCTACAAATCTCTCACAAAATCCCTCTTCTTCCGATGCACACAAATCAATTGCCACTACACCTTTTCCAAGGAACTGTTTTCCCTTTTCAACTACCTCAAAAGCGCTTTCTGGAGACATCGTCCTCATACAAGATAGGATAATATTCCCCTTTATTTCATAGCAACTTTCTGCTTCCCTCATCCCTTCTATAACACCTTGTATAATCTCTTTTACATCAAGCCCTTTTACTGTATGAAGTAACGGGGCAAACCTAACTTCCATATACTTCACATTTTCCCTAGCTGCATCCTCAAATAGCTCAAAAGTTATTCTTCTTAGGTTCTCCTTCGATTGCATAACCATGTTTGGTAGAAAAAATCTTTTTAAATATTCATCAAGAGATTCACATTCTAACGGAGCAACCAACTCCTGTTGTAGTTCATCTTTATCATAGGATGGTAACTCAATACCTTCTTTGTTTGCGATATCAATAATTGTTTCAGCCCTAAGACTTCCATCTAAATGACAGTGTAGTTCAATTTTAGGTAATGTTAAAAAGTTCATTTTGACCTCCAAAAAAGTATATTGTAATAAAGTGAACCTTCACTCAGTGGGGGGTTTTTGCTTTCCTCCACTGAGTGTTAGTTGAACCATTCGGGTGAAAGCGAAAGTTTTACTCCCGCTAAAACTTCTTCGTTTCACTTCATTTTTTGAAGTGGGAGTCTTACGGACAGTTGCCCTGGGATAAAAAAAATTCCTGACTACGAAGAAAATACAATGATCCTGTAAATTCTTCGTAATCAGGAATTTCGGTTCCTGGTAGAGACCCCCAAACCATCTTATTGGGGTTATACGAATGATTAATGGTTTTATTAACGATAATATATAGATTAATAAAGAAAGTCCGCCTTGTCAATATGTATGACACATCGAACAGATAAAATTCCATCAGTGGAGTGCTTCATTCCTTACTAATTGTAAGTAGCTCATGGGTATGACCTAAAGGCTCACTGTTAGTTGGGATTCTTCCTACCTTGTACATGTAGGATAAATAGAAAAGGAAATACTATTTACATACTTTTTACACATTCCTTTTTTTAAATGATCAATCACTGGTAAACAAGCCCACTAGGACAGGGTCTAACTGTATTACGAGCATTGTAACAATACATTTTTCTATGTTTTTCGAGGTTAGACATATAGTGAGAATATGTTAGAATTGCACCTACGATATATGAAAGGAGAATGACATTGAAGAAAAAATGGATTATGGCGCTATCCCTTAGTTTATCTGTATTTGGACTAGCAGCATGTAATGGTGGGGACGACGCAGCTGAAGAAAATAATGAAGAAACAAATACACAGGAGGAGACGCCTGCTGAAAATAATGAAGAAATGCCTGAAGGTGCTGAGGGTAATGAACAACCTGAAATGCCTGAAGCAGATCTAGATGGTGTACCTGATGTTGTAGCAACAGTTAATGGTCAAGAAATTTCTGGTGAAGAATTTAAAACGAATTATGAAGCGCAATTCCAACAAGCTGCTATGCAATCACAAATGACTGGAGAAGAAGTTGATCAAGACCAGTTAAAACAGCAATTAGTTGAAGGTATGGTTGGACAAGAACTCCTTATTCAAGAAGCGGACAATCGTGATTATACTGCTTCTGATGAAGCTTTAGATGAAACACTAGATGAATTAGTTCAACAAAACGGTCTTGAATCAACAGATGAGTTTATAGCTGCACTTGAAGAACAAGGTATGGATGAGCAAGAAGTCATGACGCAGCTTGAAACACAAGTAAAAGTTGACCAATTCATTGCCGATGAAGCTGGTGAATTTGAGCCAACAGAGGAAGAATTACAAGAAGCTTATGAACAAGTAAAAGCACAACAAGAACAAATGGGAGGAGAACAAGAACTTCCATCATTTGACGAATTAAGACCAGATCTAGAGCAACAACTTATAAGTCAAAAAGAATCAGAATATACCCAAACACTAATTGAAGAACTACGTGAGGGTGCTGACGTTAGCATTAACTTATAATTTGGTTTAACATAACAAATTTACTTGATTAAAAAGAGCTGTTCACTTACTTAGTGAACAGCTCTTTTGATTTATTCCATTTCTAATCTTTGTTCCAAATCAATATGTTGTTTCTTATTCACAAACACCTACATAGACAACTGGTTACAGGAGGACACATCTTCTAATTTTTTGATTTCTTCAAACCATTGCAACTGTTCTCGAAGGGTCACGACATCACCGATAATAATCATCGACGGATTTTCTACTTCATGTAATCGGTCGTGGATCGTTTCCATTGTGGCTGTAACTGTTTTTTGCTTGTTTGTTGTCCCCCATTGAATGAAAGCAACAGGTGTATGAGGATCCATACCGTTTTCCAATAACCGATCACACAAGTCAGGAAAACGTTTGACTCCCATGTAAACACAGAGGGTCTCACTACTTTTCACCAAGCTTTGCCAATAGTCATCAGAGTCATCCTTCTGCGGATTATAACCAGAAATAAAGGTAACAGATGAACTTACATTACGATGAGTTAAAGGAATACCAGCATAAGCTGGAGCAGCGACACCAGCTGTGATACCTGGAACAATTTCATAAACAATCCCTTGTTTCTGTAATACGGCTGCTTCTTCTCCACCACGACCAAAAATGAATGGATCGCCACCTTTTAACCGTGTGACGGTTTTATTTTGCTTGGCGTATTTGCATAGTAATGTATTTATTTTTTCTTGTGTTAAGATATGGTTTCCAGGTGTCTTTCCACAATACACCAACTTTGCCTGTCGAGAGGCGAACTGTAAGAGTTCCTCATTAACAAGGCGATCATATAAAATAACATCGGCCGCCTCGATCGCCTTCATCCCTTTAATTGTTAATAAGTCTGGATCCCCTGGACCTGCACCTACTAAGTAAACTTTCCCCATCGTGATTACCTCCATTTATGTCTGTTTGTTATGTTGAATTTCAAACGTCGTAGTTGATCGAAAAACTGACGTAACTTTATCGAGCTTCTTGCCAAATCTTTATTAGATTAGTGAAAAATAATGCTGTGAAAAAATTTTACGCTCTCGCGGCTGCTTCATGGTTTTAAATTTGCTCAGTCTACCCTGATAAGGCAGCTCTCGACATTTACGAGACCAAATCTTTCCTTAAACTGTCGTGACAACCGCTCTCTCGACAGTTACGAGTCCTAATTTTTCCTCAAACTGTCGTGACAAGGGCTCTCTCGACAGTTACGAGCCCATATTTTTGCTAAAACTGTCGTGACAAGGACTCTCTCGACAGTTCGGACTCTTATTTCTGCTGAGCCCATTACATCCAATTCAGATAGGGAAGAAGGTACCTCACATAAAACTTACGTCGGAGTTTATGTTTATTGTGACATAACAACTATCTCTTTACACAACAGCCCTACCATGTATTCACTTACGCTATCCTCCTCTTCATTCAGGGGGATAGCAGATTAGCAGATTTCCACTTCCTTCTTATCCAATAACAAATTGACTACATCCACAACCAGTTAACTGTCATAATCGTCGTTGACATGACGATCATACTTAACGGCAATCCTACTTTCATATAATCAGAGAATTTATAGCCACCAGGACCATAGACGATTAAATTCGTTTGATAACCAATTGGTGATAAAAAGCTAGCAGATGCACCGATCGTAATTAATAGTAGAAATGCAATTGGTTCTTCCCCCAATTGATAAGCTGCTTCCACTGCAATTGGAAACATCAAGACAGCAGCTGCATTGTTCGTAATCACTTCGGTAAAGATGACCGTTAAGAGATACAATAATACCAACACGCCGATTTGACCAAACGGGATCGAAAAAGTCACTAATTGATCCGCGATCCACTTTGCTACCCCTGTTTTAAATAACGCTTGCCCAACACCAAAGGCACTAGCAATTAATAACAAAACGTTGAACTGCACATAATTTTTGGCCTCATGGGCTGAAACAATATTAAAGATGAAATAAACAGCAACCGTGATGACCATCGCTTTAAACATTGACAGTACATTCAAGCTAACAAGTAGAATCATTCCAGCCAATGTGGCGACTGCTAACCATGCTTTTTTGCTGTCTAATTTATTTAATAATGGATGGTCGTTTACTTCGGTGACCACGTAAAAATCGGTCGATTGAGAGGAACGCTCATGAAAATCAGCACCCGTTAATAACAATAACGTATCACCTGGTTTTAGCACGATATCGCCTATTTTACTGTCAATTCGTTCATTATTGCGATGAACCGCAACAATTCCGGAGTCATATTTTGCTCGAAAATTGGTATCTTTCACCTTTTGATAAAGGAGGGATGATTGATGGGAAACGACCACTTCGACTAATTGACCATTGCCATTTCTCAATTTATCTAATGTCACATTCGTTCCTGTTTTTAATGTTAACCCTTTTCGATCTTGCAGACTTGCAATCTTGGAAATAAATCCAGTGAAAATTAATCGGTCATGCGCTCTTATTTTAGTAGAATTTTTTACTGGGTATATTTTTTCATGATTACGAATAATTGCAATCAAATATACCCCATCAAGATTTCGTAACCCTGCTTCTTCAACAGTTTTATTCACTAACGGATTATCTAAGTATGGATAGTTTTCTTCGACCACCATTTCTGTTAAATATTCCTTACTGTTGGCACTAAATGTCTCTCCAAAGACTGGACGACTAGGTAACAATTTATAGCCAAACGTTATTAAATAAATAAAACCTAAAATCATAGCAGGTAATCCGACTAATGTTAACGTGAAAAAGGAGTAGCCTTCCATCCCCCGTTCAAGCATTAAACCATGCACAACTAGATTCGATGATGTCCCCATTAAAGTTAACATTCCACCTAATATCGATGCATAGGAAAGGGGGATCAGAAACTTTGATGGGGAAACTTCATGTGTTGCACACCATTTCCGAACAATTGGTGTTAGCGTTACAACAATTGGCGTATTATTCAGAAATGCCGATGCGCCTGTGATAGGGAGTAAAAAATGACATAATGAACGTTTTTCGGTTCTCCCTTTTCCTAACAAATAAGTCACGACATGCTCGACTAAACCACTTTTTTGGATTGCCCCTGCAATCATAAATAGCAAGGCAATTGTCAACATTCCTTCGTTTGAAAAGCCCGCAACTGCTTCAGCAGGTGTTAATATTCCTGCAACAAATAAACTTGTAAGTGCTAGAAAAACAACCATATCAGGTCGAGCAATCTCTTTTATTAACCCGATCATCATCAACACAACAACGATGATCGTAAACATCATTTCCCACGTCATCAAACCCCCCCTTTCTATTCTTAGCTGTTAATCGTCTTTATCACCCTAACCCTATCAATAAACTCGGAATTAAGTTTAAAAATTTTTTCGAGCAGTTAGGCCACCTTATTAACCTAGATAACTATGATCTTTCAAGTAATCTATAATCGTCTGTACCGAATCTTCTAAACTTTGATGATCTGTTTCAATTACTATCTCTGGATTCGTCGGCTCTTCATATGGAGCATCAATCCCTGTGAATCCTTTAATTTCCCCAGCACGAGCTTTTTTATAAAGCCCTTTTGGATCACGTTGTTCACACGTTTCCACACTTGCTTTCACATAGACTTCGATAAACTCATCTTCGGCTAAAATTTGTCGTACATTATTACGATCTTGTTGATATGGCGAAATAAAGGCAGTCAATGTGATTAAACCTGCATCAGCCATCAGTTTTGCTACTTCGCCAACACGGCGAATATTTTCGGTACGATCTTCTGGACTAAAACCTAAATTATTATTCAACCCATGACGTACATTATCACCATCTAGACGGTAGGTTCGGACACCTAGCTCATATAATTTCTTCTCTAATTCAACTGAAATTGTTGATTTACCAGAACCTGATAGCCCTGTAAACCAAAGGACTGCGCTTCGGTGGTTGTTCATTTCTTGTCTATCTTGTTTCGTTACTTTGGAATCATGCCAAACAATGTTGGTTGACTTGCTCATCTGTCATCCTCCTCTAGTTATAAACCTTTTCCCCTACTACCTTGGTCCTTTTTGATTCTGACCACTTAACACTACTATCGTTTTATCGCTTGTAGGAGTGCTTTTTTTGAAAAGTTTCGTCGTAGTTGAATGTAATCCCGTCAATACTTTGTTTGGAATTACGCTTGGCGGATCCTCATTCCGCTATTTAATCAAGTTCTACCTTTTTGAGGACCTAAGCGGTTTCTCATTCCGCTATTTGCTATTATCTTAACGATTTTAACCACTATTGGGCTTAATAGCGGAAACACGAACAGCTTCACCCTGCATTTAAGCTCTATTTCCTAACATAGCGGAACCTAGAACCGGTTCATCCTTTGAATCGGTTCCTAATTCCGTTAATTGCATCCCCATCAATTTGGAGCATTTATGCCTTGTTTAGAATGTCGACAAAAACCTTACTAACCAGGCGACCTCCTCTCCAACAAGGTATCTACCATTACACTTCCTGCATCCCTTTAATTAACACTTCTGCAACCTCTGGACGAGAAAACTGCTTTGGTGGTTTCTCCCCATTTCGAAGCATCTCACGTACTTTTGTACCACTTAGGTGGACGTGATTATCTTTATCATGTGGGCATGTTTTCGCTGTTCCCATATTTTCACATTTCGTACAGAAAAAAGCGTGCTCAAACTTAAAGATTTGAATGCCTAGTTCTTCTTCAAATTGACTAATATAGTCTTGCGCCTCATAGGTTCCATAGTAATCGCCAACACCGGCATGGTCTCGACCAACAATGAAGTGAGTGCAGCCATAATTTTTACGAACAATCGCATGTAAAATCGCTTCTTTTGGCCCTGCATAACGCATTGCTGCTGGATAGATTACTAGTCGAGTACGATCCTGTGGGTAATAATTTTTTAAAATAACTTGATAACTTTCCATTCGAACTTCTGCGGAAATATCATCTGATTTGGTTTCCCCTACTAACGGGTTTAAAAGCAATCCATCAACTGCCTCTAGCGCACTCTTTTGAATATATTCATGGGCACGATGCACCGGGTTCCGTGTTTGAAAACCGACAACTGTATTCCAACCAAGATCAGCAAACATTTGTCTTGTTTCGCGCGGATCCATGTAAAACTCAGCAAAATCGCTGTGATCCGGACGGTTTAATAGTGTAATCGGACCAGCCAAATAGACATCACCACGCTCATATAACTTCTTCACCCCTGCGTGTTCCGCATCGGTTGTACCGTAAACATTCTTCGCTTCAAGTTCTTTATCATAGGTGAACGCTTCTTTAAGGAGAAGGGTTCCATAAATCACACCATCTCCTCCTTTTAGTGCGATTTCTTCACCAATTTGATAATTTTCCGCTTGTTGCTTTGTTACAGAAAGTGTAATAGGGATACTCCAAATCGTACCGTCAGCTAGACGGGTATTGTTCACTACACTCTCATAGTCTTCTTTTCCCATAAAGCCTTGTAATGGACTAAATCCTCCAATTCCAATTAGTTCTAAATCAGAAATTGCCCATGTAGAAATCGTCAATGCCTTTAATGATTTCGCATCATTTAATGCCTGTTCACGCTCATTTCCTGTTAATTCACGATTGATTAATGTGCCACCATGTGCTTCAATACTCATACCTTATCAACCTCCATTAATTGTATTGGTGCCTGTCACTTAACAGGTTGTTTGTGAAAATCCTGGCCATCGGTTACTTCCTCGACGTAACCTGCACGTACAACGTAGTCGCCAAAGTGTTCGTCTTCGTTTCGTTGTTTTGCATACTCCAATAAAATTGGACGCAATGTTTCTAAGATTTCATTTTCTCCAATATTTTCTTTGTACATTTTGTTCAATCGATCCCCATTGAAACTTGCTCCCAAGTACATGTTGTACTTACCTGGTGCCTTTCCAATAAAAGCAATTTCAGCAAGGGCAGGACGGGCACATCCATTTGGACACCCTGTCATACGAATCGTAATCTCTTCATCACGAAGGCCTGCTTCATCTAAAATGACTTCAATCTTATCAATTAAAGATGGTAAATACCGCTCTGATTCCGCCATCGCTAACCCACATGTTGGAAATGCGACACATGCCATCGAATTTCTGCGTAAGGCAGAGTTTTCTTGGCCATCCGTTAAGCCGTATTCCTCTACTAGTTCCTTAATTTTCGGTTTCATATAACTCGTAACATTACTAATAATTAAATTTTGATTCGGTGTCAGGCGGAAATCACCCGTATGAATCTTAGCAATTTCACGTAAAGCGGTTTTCAATTTATAATCCTCGGTATCTACGACTCTACCATTCTGGATAAATAGATTAAGGTGCCACCTACCATTTTCACCTTTCACCCAACCATATTGGTCGCCATTATGGTCAAAGTGATAGTCACGCGCTGCTTCTAATTCCCAACCAAGTCGGTTGTTTAATTCTTCTAAAATCCACTCTTTCCCTAAGCGATCAACAGTGTATTTGAAACGGGCATTTTTCCGATCGGAACGATTTCCATAATCACGCTGAATCGTCATGATTTTTTCTGCCACATCGACGATTTGATCAGCTGGTATAAACCCTATTACTTTTCCTACTTGTGGGTAGGTATTAGTCTCGCCGTGCGTACTTCCCATGCCACCACCAACGACAACATTGAAACCAACTAACTTATCTTCTTCCATGATGGCAATAAAGCCTAAATCTTGGGAGAACACATCAATATCATTTGATGGTGGCACAGCAATGCCAATTTTAAATTTACGTGGTAAATAGAGTTCACCATAAATCGGTTCGATCACGTCATCTGAACCACTGTCGACAACTTTTTCCCCATCTAACCAGATTTCGTGATACGCTCTCGTTCTTGGTATTAAGTGATCACTTACTTTCTTAGCCCATTCATGAACTTCAGCGTGGACGTTTGATTGATGGGGATTGGACACACTCATCACATTACGATTCACGTCCCCACAAGCTGCAATCGTGTCGAGTAATGATTGATTGATCGCTTGCATTGTCGCTTTCATATTCCATTTCAAAATTCCATGCATCTGAAACGTTTGTCTTGTTGTTAATTTCAATGTCCCATTTCCGTATTTGTCACCTAATTCATCCATTGTTAACCATTGTTCCGGCGTACAAACACCACCTGGTAGGCGAACACGTAGCATGAATTGGTACGCTGGTTCTAGTTTTTGCTTTCTACGTTCATTACGTAAATCTCGATCATCCTGCATATAACTGCCATGAAATTTTAATATTTTTGTATCTTCATCGGGAATTGAAGCTGTTAGTGGATCTTGAAAACTTTCTTCAATTGTTCCGCGAAGGTAATTACTTTTTTCCTTTAAATCTTCCATTTCACTCGGTGGTCCTGCTTCATAAGGAAATCTTTTCGTCATGGTCAAACTCCCTTCTCTGTTAAAATCTTGTAATTGCTTATTTTCGGTATGCTTCATTGTTCTTTTTATTGTGCATTTGCTGTATTATGCGATTAAATGTTGCAATCTTGCCTAACCCTTAAATTCTTTTTGGATTAACGTGATTCGTTTTGGTCCTTTTCACGATTGATTCGTAGATGGACCTTCTCTCGGTTGATTCGCGAGCTCTTTTCCTCTGAATCTACCGTGACTGACCTTCTCTCGGTTGATTCGCAAGCTCTTTTCCTCTGAATCTACCGTGACTGACCTTCTCTCGGTTGATTCGCAAGCTCTTTTCCTCTGAATCTACCGTGACAGACCTTCTCTCGGTTGATTCGCGAGCCCTTTTCCTCTGAATCTACCGTGACAGCCTTCTCTCGGTCGTTTCACTCACTTCTTTTAGATGAATCTACAAGGCTAAAGAAATTCATCTAGCTTCTATGCCTTAACAATATCCATAGAAAAATAAACTGCTAATACACATCCCGCTGATAACGTTTTTCTTTACGCATTGTTGCTAAATAATTCTCCGCTTCTTCCACACTCATGTTGCCTTCTTTTTCTATAATCGAAAGCAATGCTTGTTGGACATCTTTCGCCATATGTTTCTCATCGCCGCAAACATACACATGGGCTCCTTTTTCAAGCCATTGGTACAATTCCTTGCTTTTGGCAAGCATGCGATGCTGCACATAAATTTTTTCCTCTGTATCACGTGAGAATGCTACATCCATTTTTGTTAGAACGCCATCTTTCATCCATTGCTGCCAATCGGTTTGATAAAGAAAATCAGTCATAAAATGCTGATCGCCGAAAAATAACCATGTATCTCCTTCTGCATCAAGTTCTTCTCTTTCTTCAAGGAAGGAACGATACGGTGCAATCCCTGTTCCTGCACCAATCATAATGACTGGCGTCTCTGGATTTTCTGGCAATCGAAAGCTTTGATTTTTTTGAACGAAAACAGGCAATGTATCCCCTACTTCAACTCGTTCAGCAATTTGCCCAGAGCATACCCCTTTTCGCTCTCGACCATGTGCCTCATATTCCACTTTTCCAATCGTCAAATGAACTTCATCTGGATTCGCTTGGGCACTACTGGCAATCGAATAAAGGCGAACTGGCATTTTGCGGAGCACGTTAATAAATTCTTGTGCTGTCACTTTCCACGGACCAAAATCGCGATATACATCAAGGAGATCACGTCCTTCAAGATAGCCATTTATCGCATCACGGTCAACTGACTCAAGTAGTTGTTTTAACTCTTCATTAGTAGTTAGTTCTGAGAGTTTCTCCAACAACGGCTTCGTTAAGGTCGTAATCTCAAATGTAGAAATTAGTGCCTCACGCAAAGAAAGCAAATCGCCTTCTTTGTTAATTGGTACAGACTCATCCGGATTCCAACCCGTTTCTTCTAGTAACTTATCCACTAAAGTTGGATCATTTTGCGGAATAATCCCTAAACTATCTCCTGGTTCATAATCTAAGTTTGATCCTTCAAGATCTAATTCTAAATGGTATGTTTCTTTATTGGAGCCACGGCCATTCAAATTGATCGTTTCAATAATTTCGGCATGGAATGGATTTTTTTTGGAATAATTTGGCTGGTCCGTCGGCGCCCCTGCTTGTGAGGCGGATGCTGCCACCTCCCCTGGTTGACTCGCTCCTTTGGACTCATTTAATTTCGCGATGACCCCTTCCAACCATTCCGCTGCTGGTTCTTCAAAATCTAAATCACAGTCAACACGTGGATAGATACGCTCTCCACCTAATTCCTCTAACCGTTTATCGAAATCTTTCCCTGTTTGACAGAAAAATTCGTATGACGTATCCCCTAAAGCAAGTACGGAGAAACGTAAGTCGTCTAATTTCGGCGCTTTCTTACTATGCAAAAATTCATGGAAGGAGATGGCATTATCAGGTGGATCGCCATCCCCATCCGTACTAGTCACAATCAATAAATCTTCCACTTTCTTAATCGACTTCGGTTTAAAATCATCCATTGATGACACAGATACCTTAAAGTCTTGCTGCTCTAACTTTTGGAACAACTCTTCCGCCAACCCTTGAGAATTCCCTGTATCGGTACCATAAAGAATAGTAATTTCTCGTGTTTCAATTGGTGCTTGTTGTTCTGTAGACACTTCTGCTTGTAAAGCATGTTGTAATGTCGTTGACTCTGGTTCCTCTGTCCCGGTTGACGGAGCGGCGGCAAGGTATCCACCAAGCCATATTTTTTGCTGTTGAGTTAGTGTTGGTAACAAACGATTCAACAGCTCTGTTTGCTCCTCATTAAAAGGACTATTTACTACTTGTAATTGCAATAAGCTCACCTCACTGGATTACTGAGTTCTTTACCATAATTAAATTCATTCTTAAAGTATTCAAAGTTGTTTAGTTGGTATTATGACTACCAATATTGAAACAAAAATGCCGTCATATCAATAGTTAAACCAAATACATATAACAATGTTATCCAATTGTTTTACTCGGAATTAACACCTAAAAAAAACTACTCACCTGTAGTATGCAACCCACACTCGGTTTTGTTCGTTCCTTGCCATCTACCATCTCGACTGTCTCCATCACCTTTTACAGCTGAGGTACATGGGATACAACCAATGCTTGGATAGCCTTGGTCATGCAGTGGATTATAATCTAACTTATTTTCTTCAATATAATTCCAAACATCATCCCAAGTCCAATAAATTAACGGACACACTTTGATCGATTGGAACCTTTTATCTTTGTTCACAAACTCAGTTTTACTTCGACTTAGGGATTGTTCTCTTCTTAAGCCAGAAATCCATGCGGTCGCACCACTCAATGCATCCTCTAATGGTTTAATCTTTCGAATATAACAACACTGATCAGGATTTCGTTTCCAAAGCGCAGAACCGTATTGTTCCCCTTGTTCTTCTACCGACAGCTCAGGTTTCTTCAAATGAATATTTAGTTCCGGATAGCGTCTTTTTACTTTTTCAATTAATTCATACGTTTCTGGAAAATGAAGATCCGTATCCAAAAAGACAATATCCGCATCTTTTTTCACCTTCGAGATTAAATCGATTAATACAATCCCTTCAGCACCAAAGCTACAAGCGTAAACAAGGGAATTTCCATAGGTCTGATACGCCCAATCTAATACTTCGCTAGCACCTTTGCTAGCATCCGTAGGCTCCCAACCGCTGAAAGGATTACCAGTGAAATTTTCATATAAAAGCATATCGTTCCTCCTTCAAACTCATGCTATATTACTCTATAAAAAGCGAAACTTCATTCAGTAAGGTTATTTTATCTCATCCCCACTGAGTGTTAGTACCACAAGGAGAGTCCTGCAGGCCCTTGAACCATTCAAGGTGTTAGCGTCCGTTTTACTTCCTGTTTTGAAGTAGAACTCTTACGGACGGTTGCACCAGGATAATTCTTAACTAGTTTGCATCATAAAAAATGTTCCAAACTATAGATATCACTATTGCATGCTGATCGCAATTAATTCCAACCTCTAAGGTAAGGAATAAACTTTGTATAAGTGTAAAGCATAATGGAAAATTATTCAAGACCAATTTTTAAAATTCTTAAAATTCATGCTAAATGTCTATTTTAAATTGTAGTGAAAACCTAATGTAATTCTGCTAAATTCTTCGAGTACAGGAAAAAATCTACAGACATTGCCTCATTTTCTTCTCAGCCAAGAATCGATCCTTCAAGGTGCTATTGCATGAAATAACGAAACCTTGATCCAATTCATCCATGGACCCAATCCCTCACTCCTTTATCATACTCTTAATCCTCATTAAATCGTTTTAAAATTTTGACTTTATCGCTTAGGTATTGATAACATAAAACTTGTGAATAATTGGCAAAATAAGAAAAGAGGCGCATAGTGATGGAAACGTGGTATTTTTTAGATTCGAATTATTGTTCACCCGCGTTTAATATGGCTATGGATGAAATGTTATTGCATTGGCATAGCCAAGGAAAAATCCCACCAGTCATTCGGTTCTATGGATGGGAACCCGCAGGATTGTCTGTCGGTTATTTTCAAAAAGTAAACGGAAAAATTGATTTAGAAGGGGTTAAACAGCATGGCATTGAACTTGTACGCCGACAAACTGGTGGTCGTGCCGTCCTTCATGATCAAGAATTAACGTATAGCATTATTGTGTCGGAACAGCATGAAAAAATGCCCAAATCCGTAAAGGATGCCTATTTCGTTTTATCAAAAGGACTGTTAGAAGGTTTTAAAGAATTAAATGTTGAAGCGGAATTTGCGATCCCTGAAGGCAAATTACAGACGACCAATTCAGCCGTTTGCTTTGAGGAACCATCATGGTATGAATTAATTGTGGAAGGTAAAAAAGCAGCAGGAAGTGCACAAACTAGAAAAGAAGGAGTTATTTTGCAACACGGCTCCATTCCCATCAATGTCGACAAAGTAAAACTATTTGATTTGTTCATTTATCCTAATGATCGCGTCAAACAACGGGCCAGACGCGCATTTGGTGATAAAGCCGTTGCCATTAATGAGGTGTCCGATCGAACCATTACATACGATGATACCAAATTAGCGTTTAAAAAAGGCTTTGAACGCGGGCTGGATATTCAGCTTGAACCGGTTGAACTTTCAGATGAACAAATGCATGAAGTAAATCGACTTGCGAAAGATAAATACGATAGTAAAGAGTGGAACTATTATCGATAAGGGGTGTTTCTGTTGGCAAAGAAATATGAACATATTCGTAAACCTGAATGGTTAAAAACTAAAATCAATACAAATAAGTCTTATAATCGTTTAAAGAACTTGATGCGTGATAAACGATTAAATACTGTCTGTGAAGAAGCACGTTGTCCTAATATTCATGAATGCTGGAGCGAACGCCAAACAGCTACTTTTATGATATTAGGGGATACATGTACACGTGGTTGCCGCTTTTGTGCAGTCAAAACCGGTTTACCGAATGAGTTAGACTGGGGCGAACCAAAACGTGTAGCCGAGTCCGTTGAAATAATGGGACTTAAGCATGTCGTTGTTACTGCAGTAGCAAGGGATGATTTAAACGACGGTGGTGCTGCTGTATTTGCGGAGACAGTTCGACAAATTCGCGAGCGAGTACCAGGCTGTACAGTCGAGATTCTACCATCAGATATGAAAGGTGATTATGAAAGCCTACATACTTTAATGGATAGCGGCCCAGATATTTTTAATCACAACATTGAAACCGTTCGTCGTTTAACTAAACGTGTTCGTGCCGTCGCACGCTACGACCGCTCCTTAGAACTACTTCGCCGAGTAAAAGAAATTGCACCTAACACACCAACGAAATCAAGCATCATGGTCGGCCTTGGAGAAACAAAAGAAGAAATCATCGAAGCGATGGACGATCTTCTAGCAAATAATGTCGACATCATGACAATTGGCCAATACTTACAACCTACCAAGAATCATTTAAATGTGGAACGTTATTATCACCCAGATGAGTTTGCTGAATTAAAAGAAATCGCCTTAGAAAAAGGATTCAAACATTGTGAATCCGCACCATTAGTACGTTCTTCCTATCATGCGGACGAACAAGTCAACCAGACATCCGCCCAACGCCGCATTAAATATATGAAAGGATATGAAGAAACAAGTGGAGAAAAACTTAATTACTTGTAAATAGAGACTTTTCTAGAATTTATATGAAAACAGATTAAACAAACGCTTGGATAGTTTCTCCAAGCGTTTGTTTTTCGCTGTTCTGATAAAGTTTGTTGCTTTTTGTATCGTAGTTAATGGAAACTCCGACGTAGGTTTTCTCGAGTGGGATGGAAGCGGATCCTCATTCCGCTACTTCGTTAAATCCCCTCATTTTGTGGTGCGAAACGGTTCCTCATTCCGCTATATGCCGTTTTCTTAACGTTTTTCATCACTTTTGGGCCTAATAGCGGAAGCACGGACCGCTCACCCCGGTATTTAAGCTTTTTTTCATGAAATAGCGGAAGAACGAACCGGTTCATCCTACGATGCGGGCCCTCTTTCCGTTATTTAGCAAAGATACCTCTTTTTGTGGTACGACTGAGGTCTTCATTCCGCCTTCCTTCACCTTACCTATTACGTCCGAGTTAGTCTGTATTGCAGCGATTTGGACATCGACTCTGCTATTCGGCTTGCGCATCACCTTTAGACAGCTAACCTGTCTATACTTTGATTAACCTCTACATAACGCTAGCCTTCCCCACCTTAAATAACAAAATTAGCAATCAACCAAATCAATAAAAAGCTCGTAATAATCGTCATGTTCGACACTGTTCCAATGAACCTTTTATCATAATTAAACTCCACTGCATAAGGCAGTACGGACATGGAAGCAGGTAATATCAATCCAATTAACACGGTATATCTAAACATGTCATTGAATGGGAGAACTAGAAATAAACCAATTCCAACAACAATCCCAACCGTATACTTAACAGCCATATACTTAACAATTAACGGCAGGTAACTTTTGTCGAAGGTAAAATTTAAATAAATCCCCAACAATAACAATGATAAAGGCATATTAGCGACCGATATAATATCAGCCGTATCGATCAGAAATGTTGGTAATTTTATACCAATTAGGTTTAATAAAACCACAACAATATAAACCATGAACGGTATAGACTTTGACATTTTCTTTGTGATCGTTTTTAAATTTAATGGCACTCTTTCACCTGAATAATAACTACCAATTAAATAAATAACACCAAATACAATAAACGAATTCCCTACATCAAACATCCCAAAATATTGTAAACCTTCACGCCCCCAAATACCTTCTACTAGTGGATATGCAAACAAACCAATATTGAAGCCTGAAACCATCATCACCATCATGCCTTTAATGTCTCGTTTCTGCTTTCTAAAAAAGAAGATTCCCAAAACTGCAGAAATTACCCCATAAATAAAAGCAATGATAACTAACAAAAACAAAGAATATTCCATGGTGATATCATTAAAGGTAACAATAATTAAAGCAGGAAGTGTCAAGTTAAAAATAATTCGCGATAATCCTTCCCCATCTTTTTCTTTAATTACAGATGAACGTTTTAATACATATCCGATTAGAATAATAATGATAGAATACAAGAATTGCTCGTTAAAACTAGACAAAATAATTACTCCTAACTATGTAGTAAAATTAACTGAATTTTTAAATCTATTGTCTATCATACCATACAAGTGCAATCCAATTGTTTTATCTGCCTTAAATCAAAAACTCCTGTTAGGTATACGCTCACTAACAGGAGTTTTTGTTAAGTTTTATGTCGTTTCTTTATCAGTTCCATTAATCCCTCACCTGTCATCGTTTCCTTTCTAACAGGTCATTTGTTAATTCATGTAACTTATCTTTCTATTCTTGCAAAATCATCATCGCATTATTAATAGTGTTATGTAATAAGAGCTAGTACTTCCTCGCAATTTTCGAAGTGGTCAAACTAGACATTCTACTAAAACTACACATACCAATTTAATGAGAAAAAGACCTCTACCCTAAACAGGTAAAGGTCTTGCTAACAAATAAAGCTGAGGGTTCAACTAACCTCGGAATGACGACTTTACTTTAAAAGCTACCCTTTTAAGTCGTTTATGCCTTATTGCACTAACTTTATTCCGTAACGGTTTGTTTACTAGCAGATTTCAATTTATTAGAGTCATTTCCTTTTCTAGGTTTACTTTTAATGAAAAAGGAAAGAACGAGTCCAATAAGTGCAGCAACGCCGGCTACAATAAATGATACATTGACACCATGGATTAAACCATTTGCACCTTGTTCAGGGATTTGATTATTTGTCATCACTGAAACAAGTAACCCTGTCCCTACTGCACCAGCAATTTGACGCATCGTGTTATTCATAGCAGTACCGTGTTGAATAATCTCAACTGGTAGTGCATTTAAACCAGCTGTTGTAACAGGCATCATCACCATTGCCACACCAAACATTCGGACAGCATTCACTACTGCCAAATAGGTAAATGTTGTTTCAACTGTTAAATTCGTGAACATAAAGGTAGTGACCACGATTAATGTTAACCCAATGATCGCAAGCCATCTTGCACCAAATTTATCAAACAATCTTCCTGTAACTGGGTTCATAAAGCCCATTAACAATGCACCAGGCATCAACATTAATCCGGATTCCAATGCGGTAAATCCAAGCATGTCTTGCATCAAGATCGGTAAAATCACTGCTCCACCAATCATGGCAATAAAGACGACCATACCAAGTATAGTTGTAATCGTAAATACCTTATTTTTAAATACACTGAACCGAAGAATTGGTTGCTCCAATTTCGATTGGCGCGCGATGAAAAAGAATAAACTAATCGCACCGACAACTAACGGAATAATAACTGGTCTGCTCAACCAACCACTACTACCGACCGTACTAAATCCGTATAATATACCACCAAAACCTATTGTGGATAAGATAATCGAAACGACGTCAACTTTAGGAAATTTCCGTTCTGTCACGTTTTTCAAAATAAAATATGCGACAATGATATCAATAATAATAATTGGTAGTACGACATAGAATAAACTCTTCCAATGAAAATGGTCAACAAGATATCCAGATAATGTTGGACCAATGGCCGGCGCGAAGGCAATGACTAAACCAAACATTCCCATTGCTGTTCCTCGTTTTTCAACTGGAAAAATTAAAAACAGGATCGTTTGCATTAATGGCATGATAATACCAGCACCAGATGCTTGTAACACCCTACCAACCATTAGCAAAGCAAAACCAGGTGCGATCGCACAAATCAATGTACCCACACCGAATAATCCCATCGCTGTAAGAAATAAACCTCTAGTCGTGAATCGCTCTATCAAAAAAGCAGTAACAGGAATCATGATCCCATTAACAAGCATAAAAATAGACTGTAACCACTGTGCTGTCGTTGGTTCCAGACTTAAATCTCTCATAATATGTGGCAATGCTGTCGCTAATAATGTTTGATTTAAAATAGCGGCGAAAGCCCCTGAAATAAGTACAATAATAAGTGGTACTTTATTGATCGCAGTTGCGGATTGTACTTGATCTTGCTGATTACTCATGTAATTCCTTCTTTCTAACCTAAACTTTTAACCACGCATGCGGTTTTTTTAGCAATTTTATAACTTTACCACATTAGAATAATAAATGGAACCATGGCAACTTGAACAATTTAGCCGTTACTTATAATAATGCCTTAAACGCATCTCTAATCACGTCACCACGACTAATAATGCCTATTAACACACCATCACGCTCAACAGGTAATTTTTTGACTTGTTTTCGACCTAAGATTGCAGCAACATCTTCAATATCATCATCCCAGTTAACCTTAATATACCTTTTCTTTGCTATTTCTAATACGTTAAGATCTAAAATTCTTCTGGTACGTTCATTAAAATCACCTTGTTCACCTGCAACAACATTTACGAATGCAATCATATCAATCACATAATCTTTCTGCTTTCCAATAAATCGCATAATATCACCGTCACTAATATATGCAACCATTTCGTCCTTTTCATTTACAATTGGCATCCCACTAATGCCCTTTTCAATAAACTTCTCTATTACCGATCGAACATTACTCGCCTCTTTCACCTTCACAACATCATGCTTCATAATTTCATGTGCCTTCATGACTACCACTCCTATTATTGAAAACTTGGCCAAATTATATCAAGCCAAGTTTTCGAAAATATTTATCCATACTAAAAAGCAAGAGAGGATTCCTTCACCTTTTAGTCACGGACTAACCCTATTTTTAACATGTCGATTTGTTTACAATACTGAGCCAAAGCCTGCTCATTCGATAAATTTTTGGAAAAGCGGTCAATTAAATTATGAAAGGTAACCGCCGATATAATTTTCATCACATAATACAACTCTTCATCCTTTTCTATCTTCAATTTACTTTTATCAATGCTAGCATGAAGTCTTGCACATTGCTCAGAACTTTGCTCATTCTCAAATATTTTTGACATTGTTTTTTCAATTTTATGATTCATATTTAACAAAGAATTTTTAAAAAAGTGAAAGTTCTCATCTTCTTCCGTCATTGTTTGATAAAATGTCACCATCGCATCAAACAGATCTCCATCACTTTTTTCTAACATCCCTAAAAACCGTTCACGCACCTCATGTAACATTTGGTTTAACATGTAAAAATAAGCATCTTCTTTATCGACAAAATACTGATAGAAGCTACCTCGAGGGATGTTTGCTCTTTTTATAATATTAGAAATGGAAGCTTGAAATAGAGGTGCCTGCGAAAATTCTTTCTGTAATGCGTCCATTAAGGTTTGTTTTTTTCCATCAGGTAAATTGTGAAAGGTTTCCTTCGGCAAATGCTCTCCCCCCTTACTTAATAATACGAAATCTGCTGTAATCGATTTTCTTCTTCCAAAAATTCAATGAAGTGGTGAATAGATTGGAAGTTAATATGGCTTCGAATCCTTTTAATATATGCTTCTTTCATTGACGCAGAGACAACATCGCTTTGCTCAATTCGTTTTACCATATAGTCCGCACTACGCTTCAAAATTTGTTTTTGGTAATGTTTTGCTTCTTTTGAAAATGCCAAGCCGATCGCACCAATTAACCCATAAAAGATCATCGCCATCATTTGGCCGTCAGGTATGACAAAAAACAGAAAAAACAAATTGAAAATAGCAAAAATAATTAATGGCAATGACCAAAACGAAAATCTAGCAGCTTTTTTTGTTAATGGTTCAACAGTTTCTTCTAACTTTTGCATCTCTCTTATCACAAATGGCTGCATATTTTTCATAGAAAATCTCATCGTCATCCTCCTAACGTTATGTTTGTTCGCGAATACTTGATAGTAACGCATGTGGAACTAGAAATCGTTCATTATCTATATTCAACTCATATAATTCTTCTACATCAGCACTTTCCTTTAGCTGATTCATTTCCATATGAATCGTTTCCATCTTTTTATCCAATTCGGAGGCGGAAGTTGCGGCTTCTTTTAGTTCTATTTTCATTCGTTTGGGAACTTCTTTATTATATTTATAATAAATCTTATGTTCCAAACTAGCCCAGAAATCCATTGCAATCGTCCGTATTTGAATTTCCACATAAATTTGTTCCTCACGATCGGACATAAAAATGGGAATTTGGATAATTAAATGTAAACTTCGATACCCATTCGGTTTGGGATTCTTAATATAATCTTTTCTCTCGATTACCTTGATATCTTTTTGGTTTTCTAGCATTTTACTAATTTTATAGATATCTGAAATGAACGAACAATTAATTCGAATACCAGCTATATCTTTAATGTTTTCCCTGATCGTTGGTAGTGAAACATCCAATCCTTTTTTCTTCACTTTTCTCAAAATACTCTCTGGTGTCTTTGTGCGAGATTTTACGTGTTCAATAGGATTATAATCATGCATATGTTGAAATTCTTGTTGCAGTATATCTATTTTTGTACCAACTTCTTGTAAAGCAAATTTATAAGCCATCATAAACCGAACAAGTTCGCGTTTTGTTTGTTTCACTTCATTTAGATCCTTTGGGACATCAACTTTCATTTCCCGTACTCCTCTCATAGCTATCACCAAAATGTGACATCATGTCATCACTGTATAAATATTATAAGTGACAGGTTGTCATAGGTCAACCTTTTAAGACACCACGTCATCTATATCTACTTTGTTGCTCTTCAAAATCTGAATCTATAATGCAAACGCCTAACTCGGCTGATTCGCTATCCCTTTTTGTTTGAATCTACCGTGAGAGCACGCACACGGTGAAATATCTAGCCAAAATGTCATACAAAACACTCTTTTTAGACATAGACGATCTAAAATATATGACTAGAAGCCATTGTTCTTATACAATATTAGTAAATAAACAAAAGGAGTATGCTGATGACTTCCATTCCATTAATGATCGACATGGCAGGCAAAACTATTGTAGTAATTGGAGGAGGGAACATTGCTCAAAGACGAGTAACATCTCTATTAGAATCTGGCGCTCGTATTACTGTGATTAGCCCTCAGGTCACTCCTACTCTCCAAGCTTTCCACGATCAAACAAACATTATTTGGAGAAAAAAACATGTTACAGCGGAGGACCTCATTGATGCCTTTATGATCATTGTTGCAACAAACAATCATGATATTAACCAATTTGTCCGCGATCACGCACCAGCTTATAGTTTGATCAATGCTACAGATGATGCAAGCAAAGGGGATGTACAATTCACAAGTGTTGTCCGGCGTGGTAAGTTATCTCTTGCGATTTCAACAAGTGGGGCTAGCCCGACATTAACGAAAAAAATTAAGCAGCAATTGGAAGAGACTTATGACGAATCCTATGAGGGGTACGTTGATTTTTTGTTCCATGCACGTCAACGGATTAAGAACAGTAATCTTTCTATACAGGAAAAAAGTCGTATATTGAAACAACTAGTCGATGAAGATTATTTCGATCCCGGCAAACAAAAGCAATGGTTGGAAGATTTTCAATAAGGTTATTTTTCAATAAAGAAAAGGAGGCTAACTGTTGGATAACCCCCTACTAATTGAAGTGTCACTTTTTTATATTCACTTCACTATCTAAAACAACAAAAAATCGTTTCCCCACCATCCCGGTAAGGAAACGATCCATCAATGAATCTCTATTTGTTTTTCTCGCCATTGTTCAAGCTGGCGCATTCCTCGTGCCTCTCGTAACTGTTCCTTCGCTACAGCAATCCCGTCTTCAATCGTAGGTGTAGCATCGAATAAATAATACCGAAGTCCAGCATTAAATACGACTTGATTGTAATAATACGTATATGCTTGTGATTTTTCTCCACTCAAAATCGATAAGATAATCTTGCTCTGTTCATCCGCAGTTAATTTTTGATTCTTATCGAAGTCCTTGTTCATCATGCCAAAGTCATCCGGTTTAACGATAAAGGAATCTAACTTATCCTCAGTCAGTTTAAACACAAAACTGTTGCGGTGGACTGGGACATCCTCAGACCCTTCTAACCCTTGAACCATATATACTTGTTTATAAGAAAGGTCTTTAAAAATTGGATAAATTTTATTAATGGCGGTACGATGAAAAGCCCCCATCATAATACGGCCTGCACCGGCAACATTCAGTAGTTTTTCCACCGTATTCAGTAGCGTCCGCACCCCAATTTCTTCACGTATGTTTCTTATGTCCGCTAATGACTGACAATATTTTTCGGTCCATGCAAAACCAATCTTATTTTTTTCGATTGTTGTTGTTAACGTGTCTTCTGATTGGTCCACCTCGATACCCAAGGAAGCTAATACCTCCTTAATTGTCACTCCATATTTTGGCGGCAAGGTATCACTGCTATGTAAAAATGCTGGCATGCCATTTTCCGCTAATAAAAGCGACACAGGGATCGTTGCCATAAACGAATTACGTCCATTATACGGACCAGCAAAATCAATCATCGGTTCGGAAACATCGGAAGAAAGGGAAAGATTCGTTGTCTGCTCTTGAAATGCATGAACAAACGCGAGTAATTCTTCGGGAGATTCTGTTTTCATACGCTGTGCGACAAAATAAGCAGCGGTTTGCGCATCAGTGGCATTTCCACCGGCAATCGTTCGAGCAATCTGCAGTGTTTCCTCATAACTTAAATCTTTTGATCCACGTTTTCCTCTCGCTACTTCTTTAAGCCATTGTTGCATGAGAATCCCCTTCCTTGATCGCTTCTTCTACTCTCATTTTTAACGTCTCACATACATTTGGATGACTCCCTAAGTAATCACTTATAAGTACCTCTTGCGCTGGTTGTAACTCCAATTCGTTTACTGTTTTCTCAATCCCTGTCATTAATATGCCTGTAAATAATAAGTATGGAACCAGCATGATTCGCTCTGCACCGGATTGAACTCTCTCCACGAGTGCTTCTTCAAATTTAGGTTGGGCTGCAGCTAGAAAACATTTACGAACTGAAGAGGACTTAGGAAGCTGCGACTGCAGAAGGTCGACAATCTCCTGGGTATCTGCAACGGCATCTTGATCACTGCTGCCTCTCCCAATTAGAAGAATGTCCAACCCCTCTACATCAGGACTTTTAGCATGAATCCTTTCCAATACGGCATCCACCATTCGGTCGTTAACACCCAGTGGGCGACCATAAGAAAATTTAATCTCAGGATACTGATTTTTCTCCACTTCTAATTCTTGTGGAATATCTTGTTTCGCATGGGCTGCGGTTAATAACAACACAGGGACAACCGCTATTTTGGTTGCTCCCTGTTCCACACATTGACGGACCCCTTCCGAAATAGAAGGGGATGCTAATTCTAAGAAACAATATTCTTGTATTGGTGCATCCACCAGTTTCATAGTTTTTTCTACAAATTCAATCGCTTCAGCAGTTGCCGCGGGCACACGACTACCATGACAAATATATAAAACAGCTTGCATCGTTATCACTCCACTAATAGGCTTGTTGAAGCTCTATCGCGGCATCGTTATGATTCATGAGCTTTAAGCGCTCGATTTTTTCACGATACCGAACCACTTCTCCTACCACTATCATAGCAGGATTACTTATTTTTTGTCTATTCGCAATTGTACAAATGGAGCTTAAGGTGCCTGTCACCGTTTGCTGATTAGCTGTTGTCCCTTGTTGGATGATCGCTACTGGTGTGTTTTGGCTTTTTCCATGTTTCATCAATTCTTCACAAATATAGGGAAGATTTCGAACGCCCATATAGATGGCTAGTGTATCCACGGCTTTTGCTAGACTTTCCCATTTGATGTTGGTAGGTTTTCCCTTTTTACAATGCCCCGTTACAATGGCAAAAGAGCTACCTAGTTCTCGATGTGTGATCGGAATATCCGCATATGCAGGTGCAGCAACTCCTGCTGTAACACCAGGTACAACATCATATTCCAACCCTTCCTTAGCTAATGCTTCCGCTTCCTCCGCACCGCGACCAAACACAAATGGGTCACCACCCTTCAATCTAGTCACTACCTTCCCTTGTTTGGCGTATTTTACGAGCAAATGATTAATCGTTTCTTGCTTCATCATATGAAACTTTGGTAGCTTTCCAGCAAAAATTAAATCTGCTTCTGGCTTTGCTTCTTGCAAGAGTTCCGGATTTACTAGCCGATCATATAGAATCACATCCGCTTGCTGTATACACTTCAATGCTTTCACCGTTATTAATTCTGGATCACCAGGACCCGCTCCCACTAAAAATACTTTTCCCATGAAAAGTCCTCCTCTTTATGCCCGTCCGCGCTCCGCTCTTGTGATTGGGGCTTTCTGTTTGGACAAATCTAGCACGTTTTTAGCCTCCACACTTCTATGCGTTAGATAGAGTGCTAGACCAGTAAACAAGAATCCACTCACTAAATTACCAAGTAGAACTGGGATTTGATTCCATAACCACCAATCTGACATGGTTACATCTGCACCAAGCATCATACCAGCAGGGATAACAAACATGTTCACAACCGCGTGTTCAAACCCTTGTGCAAAGAATATCAAAATGGGTAACCACATCACAGCCATTTTTCCAAGTGTTGATTTTGCTGTCATCCCCATCACAACACCGAGTGTAACCATCCAATTACATAGCATTGCTTTAACAAACACAACAATCAATCCGTCACCACCAAGGGCGGCATATCCAATCGTTTTTGCTTCTGCGACTGCAATTACTTTTGCTGCTACCGCATGATCCGTGACGTGTCCTAATTGCGAAATGGCAATCATATACAATAACGCATAAAAAGCACCACCTATGACATGTCCGACAATCACCCAAAACCAATTTGAAAGCATTTGACTAATCGTTGCCTTTTTCTCCAATACAGCCAATGGAATCAATGCAAAACTTCCCGTTACAAGTTCCAACCCCAGCAAAATGACCATCACAAATACAGCTGGAAATAACATTGCCCCAATAAAGCCCATACCTGACTGTGTTTCTGCGGTAAATGCAAGTGTTGTACCAAACCCGAGAAACGCCCCCGCGAGCGCTCCTCGAATTAATAAATCTTTGATTGGCAACTGTGCCTTTGTAGATCCTGCTTGAACCATACTTTCCACCACTTGATCCGGTTTCACATACGCCACGCATTACCCCCCCATCCGTTTGATTATTCTGAAATCAATATATAAACCTTCTCTTCATTTGTCACTTCAACTTGATAGGTCTGTACGCACCCCTCATCTGGAGCTTGCGCTTGCCCATCGACAACACTAATTTTCCAATCATGCATTGGACAAAAAACGTGCTCCCCACTAACCAATCCTTCTGCAAGCACACCACCTTTATGTGGACATCGATTTTCAATCGCGCGTACATCTCCATTTGCTAATTTAAAGACAGCTACCTCTTGTTCATCAATCACAATGGTTTTTCCTAATCTTTCTGGTAGATCTGAATAGTTGCCAACGTATACTTTTCGTAATGTTTTATCCATGTTTATCCCCCCACGTCCTTATTTAGATGTTGTTGTTGGTACATTTACTTTTTCAAATAATTCTTTTAGTGTTGTTTCGTTATGAATTGCTTCACTCCATGGTTCTTGAATCACAGATAATGCTTCATCCATGCGTGCATTGAATTCATCTCGCTTCTGTTTGTCATCTAATACTTCTTTGACATGGTCAATGCCAAAACGATCGACCCATTTTGATGTTCGTTCTAAGTAATTGGCTGTTTCACGGTAATATTGTAAATAAGCACCGACCCATTCCATTACTTCATCCTCTGTTTTTACCTTGACTAACAGATCAGCCTCTCTTAGCTCGGTACCACCATTACCACCAACATAAATTTCCCAAACACCTTCTAAACCAACAATTCCTACGTCTTTAATACCACCTTCCGCACAGTTTCTTGGACATGCTGATACACTCATTTTAAATTTATGTGGCCCATATAGCCCTTCGAATTTTTGCTCTAGACGAATTCCAAGGCCAGTGGAATCTTGTGTACCAAAACGACAAAACTCTGAGCCAACACATGTCTTAACTGTTCGAAGCCCTTTCGCATACGCATGACCTGATGGCATATCAAGATCTGCCCAAATATCAGGTAAGTCCTCTTTATTAACACCTAATAAGTTAATCCGTTGTCCACCAGTTATTTTTATCATACCAACATCGTATTTTTCCGCTGCATCAGCAATTTTACGTAAGTCCTCGGCATTGGTTACCCCACCATACATTCTAGGTACAACCCCAAAGGTTCCATCTTTTTGTATATTGGCGTGCATTCTTTCATTAACAAAACGTGACTCTTTTTCATCATGATATTCTTTCGGTTTAAGCATTCCCATGTAATAGTTCAATGCTGGTTTACACTTTGAACAACCTTCTTCATTTTTCCAACCAAGTACGTTCATGACTTCGCGGGTGGTACGCATGCCCTTTTCCTCAATTTCAGCAATGACTTCATCCTTGGATAAATCGGTACAACCACAGATCGACTCTTTCTGATCGGCATTATAATCGTCACCAAGCGTGTACTCCAATAGGTCTGACACAAGCGACTTACAAGTCCCACAAGAACGTGAGGCATTCGTACACCCTTTAACCTGTTCCACACTTGTTAACCCCTGGGAGTTAATGGCTTCTACAATGGTGCCTTTATCAACCCCATTACACCCACAAATCAATTCGTCATCAGGCATACTGGCCACAAGGTCCGAGCCTGACTCCTCACGTTCACCAGCTTCTAAGTACTCTTCGACGTCGGCGCCCTTTTTAATCATACTTAATAGTCGTGTACCTTCTTTCGTGTCTCCAAATAAGACTGCACCTGAAATTTTTCCTTGATCGACAATCACTTTTTTATACGTTCCATTCCAATCATCGTACATTTTGATTGCTTTTGTATTACTCTGCTCATTAATCATCCCTGTCGAGAACACATCAACACCAGATACTTTTAACTGCGTGGATAGGACCGACCCTTTGTACCCTTCATCTTCTTTGTTACAAATATGCTTCGCCAATGCCTTACCTTGTTCATACAGTGGGGCAACTAGGCCATATACCATCTGATCGTGCTCGGCACATTCCCCTACCGCATAAATGTTCGCGACATCGGTTTCCATATGATCGTTCACGACAATACCTTTATTAACACCAATGCCAGATTCTAACGCCAAGGAAACATTCGGTCTAATCCCAACCGCCATAACAACTAAGTCTGCAGAAATCCTACCACCATCGCTAAACTTAAGACCCGTTACGCGCTTTTTCCCGGTGATGTCTGTTGTTTGTTTATTTAATAAGAAATTCATGCCTTGTTGTTCTAATTCTTTTTGAAGTAGTTCACCTGCATCTCGGTCCAATTGACGTTCCATCAGGTAATCCGAGATATGAATGACATCGACTTCCATTCCTAAGTTTAAAAGCCCACGTGCTGCTTCAAGACCTAGTAATCCACCACCAATGACTGCTGCCCGTTGATATTTTTTCGAATAGTCTATCATTGTTTCACAGTCTTTAATGTCACGGAAAGCCGTTACCCCTTCTTTATCCGCACCTGGTAAAGGTAACATGAATGGATTGGAGCCTGTTGCGATAATCAAGTAATCATACGCTTCTTTTCGATCCTTATCAGTAACAACGATTTGTTTTTCTTTGTCAATGTTGGTCACCGTTTCACCAGGGTATAATCGAATATTGTTCTCCTCATACCAGTGCCACTCATTTAAAGTGATATCGCTAAGCTCTGTGTCCCCTTGCAACACCTTAGATAATTGAATCCTATTATAGTTCGGATACGGTTCACTACCAAACACAACAATGTCAAATTCATTCGGTTTTAGTTTCAAGATTTCTTCAATTGTTCGAATACCAGCCATTCCATTTCCAATTAGTACAAGTTTTTGTTTCGACATGTAATCATCCACCAACCCTTTTTCTGAAAATTCAATCTAGAGTTAGTGTACTGGGTATACGATTAGTTATTCAACGAGGTTGTCAGATAATCTTACAAACCCCTCCGCTTAATCGTCTAAATGCAAACGCTTTAATTGGTATTGCGTTTTTAAATGAAAAAGCAACGCTGAAACGGATTGGAAACGGATACAACTAGTGTTATTTTGTCTAACAACAAAAGGAAGAAAAATAGTTCTATCGTACTATCAACTGCTCACTTCAATATTTGACTATAGACGTAAGTGGGAAGTTTCGCTAATCATTGGGCTCTTAGCGGACATGGTAAATATGCGGACACGACTATCCACCGCCACCCATTTTATCAATTCCTATACAACTAGAAAGGCCGTTCAAAAGTATAACTTCTGAACGGCCTTTATTTTTACCATCAATCATCATAATCATTTCGTAATAGCATTTCTTTTGGAATTTTTGTACCTCTAGCACCTCGTAAATCAGCCTCCATCATTTCAGTTGGATAGAATAGAAGCAAACTTCCGCGGTTTAAATCGACCAATTTTTTCGGCAAGATATCAAGTTCTGGATGCCAAGCGACAGTTCCTCTACGGGCACTAATTAAAATAACAAGATCATTTGATTTAACGCCTTTTAGATCTTTCTCATACAACGTGTCCCAATTGTCGGTTGAATGAAATTCGATCGGAACTTTTGGACGAACATATTTCGAAATATTTTCATACGTTTCTTGATTATCATTTACAATATAAGATTTAATTGGTGCATTTAACTGTAACGATATATCTTTCACAATTCGCATCGAATCCTCAAATCCTGGTTTAAATGCTACATTGTTCGGAATGATTAAAAGAATACGTTCTGTTGTATTCAACGGATGCCTCATTTTTGCAATAAGGGAACGTTGATAGGTGTGCTCCAAGAAGTTATCGATTATATTTCCAAATATTTTCCTACTTCCTTCATGTTCACCATTCCAACCAGCAATAATGGTAGTTATTCTTTCTTCTGTAACAGCACGTTCTATTCCCATGCCAATATTACGATCAACTCTTGTAAGCAATTTAACAGGAACATCTGCACCTGAGGCATACATAACCGCATGTCCAAGCATTCTTTCCGCCTGTGCTACTTCAGAATTAGCTTGCTTTAAATCCCGCTGTACAACACTTAACGGGTACAGAGGCTCTTCGGTATTTTTAGCTTTTTTCAAAATAAAACCTAAATCCATTAATGATTCCATCGTATCTGGATTTGCCAATGGAATGAGAATCCGTTCAGGTAGCCCTTCTTTTTGAGGTTCCGCATCTTGAAAGGTAGAAAGTTTTCGTGCATATTTTTCAGAGAAATATGGACCTAAAATACAAGTAAGCAAGATCATGACAATTACCGCGTTTATTGTTTGCTGATTTAATAAACCGATTTGAAAACCAACTAAAGTAGATGCTAACGTTGCAGCTGCCTGCGAGATCGATAAACCAAATATTAGTTTTCTTTCATCTACTGTATATCCATATATCTTACTAGTGATAAAGCCAGCTATCCCTTTACCGGCAACAACTGCGAATAATATTAATCCTGTTACAACCCATGCTTCAGGATTGGATATTAACAGACTTAAATCCATCAGCATACCGACAGATAATAAGAAAAAAGGGATAAACAATGCATTCGCAGTAAATCGGATCCGATTCATAAGTGGACCATGATCATAAATATAGCGATTTAATGCTAAACCTGCTAAAAACGCACCGATGATCGGTTGTAATCCAGCAAATAATGCAACACTTCCAGCGACAAACAAAATCACCATCACAAAGTTAAACTCTGTCGCTGCATCATTGCTTGAATTTCTAAAAAACCACCTGGAAATTGTCGGGGTAAGTATAAGTACAGCAACGGTAAATAAAGCAGTGGCAATGATTAAATTTAACCAAAAACCAATTGATAACTCACCTTCTGTTGTTCCCGTAATGACCGCTAAGACAAGTATTGCTAATGTATCCGTTATAAGCGTTCCACCAATAACGGTCGTCACAGCCTTATTTTTCGCCAATCCCATTCGGCTCACAATCGGGTATCCTAGTAACGTATGTGACCCAACAATTGACCCTAACAATATCGAAGCTTCTACACTGAAATCTAAATAAATACCAACGAACGTACCTAACGCCGCTGGGATAATAAATGAAAGTAATCCAAAGTAAATACTACGTTGTCGATATTTCTTAAAACCATCTATATCTAACTCTAATCCTGCAATAAAAATAATAAATAGTAAACCTACAGTACCGAGTAACTCAATCGTTGTATCTCTAGCTAATAAATTCAACCCATTTGGACCAACAATAATTCCAGCAACAATTGGACCTATAATAGCAGGTATACGTAATTTTCCCATTAATATAGGAAAAAATAAGAAAATTAACACAGCTAAACCAAAAATAACGACTGGTTCCTGTAATGGTATATTCAAAAGCAATCCCTCACAATCCATCATGACTTTTATTTATAACTATTGACATGGTCGTTTTATTACGATTACGAATGATTAATATACTATATTTTTTATTAGTTGCCAATAATTATTTATCATTATTTATTTTCCGGTTGAATCGTGACTCAACATAGGTGAAATACCCAGTCACTATGGTGAAAGTGGGACATAGGGACAGGGCACTTGTCCCCGTTGATGAACCGAAAAAAACTGACAGACACATTAACTCACCATCTTATCGGATAAAAAAGGAATACAAAACGCGTTGCGCTCTGCATTCCTAATATAACTTTTCTCTCCTAGAATGGAACCGTCATACTAAATGAACTGGAACACATACCCACCAGCAACACCTATCAACACAATCATCCACGCTGGTAGTTTCCAAACATTTAACAATGCAAATAAAATAACAGCTAATGCGAAATCGGAAGCGTCAAATATCGAACTAATTAAAACTGGATCGTAAAAGGCTGCTAATAAGATACCCACTACACTAGCATTAACCCCCATTAAAATACCTTGAAAAGATGCCCGGTTGCGCAATTCATTCAAGAATGGTAACGCCGCTATAATAAGTAAGAACGATGGCAAAAAGATTCCTACTGTGGCGACAACTGCACCTATGAGCCCATCGATCATCGTTCCCAAATAACTGGAGAATGTAAATAACGGTCCTGGTACCGCTTGAGCCATCCCATAACCAGCTAAAAATTCATCCGGAGATAACCAACCTGTTGGTACAACTTCGCGTTCGATCATTGGTAACACAACATGTCCCCCGCCAAACACTAATGAACCAACACGAAAAAACGTATCAAACATACTTAGTAACGGATCATCTGTCATTCGCGTTAAAATGGGTAACACGATTAATAGGGTTATTAAGGTACCCAGTGACATCATCCCGGCACGTTTAGTAATAGAAACCGAAAATGGCTGGACCTTTGATTCCGCCTTTTCACTAAATAGTTTTAAGCCTAGTAAACCTGCAGTCAATATAACGACAATTTGCATCCATGCAGACGGATAGATTAACATGACCATTGCAGCTACTACCGCTATCGCAAGACGTGTTTTATCTGGAGTCAATTTCTTCCCCAGTCCAATTAACGCGTGAAGGACAACAGCTGCTGCTACTATTTTTAAACTATGAATAAATCCTGCTTCATCCAATGTGAAAGTTTGATACAACATCGCAAAAACAACAAGTACAATAATTGATGGTACTGTAAAACCAAACCACGACATTAGTCCTCCAAGCAATCCGCCACGTAGCATCCCAATGGATATTCCAACCTGGCTACTGGCTGGACCTGGTAAAAATTGACAAAGTGCTATAATATCTGCATACATTTTGTCATCCAACCATTTACGTCGATCAATGTATTCATCTTTAAAATAAGCAAGGTGGGCAACAGGACCACCAAATGATGTTAGCCCCAACTTTGTTGATACACCTAAGATTTCCATAAGTGTTCGAAACCTGCTTTTGGTCGGATTCGGTTTCATATAATCCCCCTTTTAAAAAAAATTGTAGGATAAGATATAGTATTACACGGCTGACCAATCCTTGTATGTACAACTTATGGAGACGAAGAGACTATTCTTTTCCTGTGTAAATATCTCCTCCCTGTCTCCATATATTAATGTATAATAATTTACTTATATGTACAACGAAATTTAGAGATTTAACATGTAAAGATTTTGTAAACTAATGATGGCTGTGGCTGTTATCATCACCGTGACAATGAATCTGTTCACACTATCCTCCTCCAAAAACAGTTGCAAACATTTGTTCTTTTGTATATAATTTAAATCATAGATTTTAAGAAATTTCAGATTATACGTACAACTTCAAAAAATGTTGCAAATTCACTGTAAAAGTCATTTTTTGTCTTTGTTTTCACTACTTGACTGCATGTTCAGTGTAATTTACTGGCTGAAACTGTCCTATCACCATTCAAGAATAGATAAAATCTATGTTAAACTAGAAAACAGTGTTTTGTGAAAGTGGGGATACAGATGGGACAATTATCCGTTATTGTTGCAGAGAGACACCCTTATTCCATAGGTCGTCTTATCAAAGACGCTGAAAGCTATCTCGAGATGACAGTGATTGGCCAAGTACAAGAGGAAGAAGAATTAGTGAAACAAACCACTCTTTACCAACCAGATCTACTAATTGTCGATACAAACATCTCTAGTAAAGATGTACTATCAACCGTTAATAAATGTCTTTCCTTTCATCCAAGTTTGAAAGTGATTTTTGTAACCGTTTCTACCGAATATGCTGTACAAGCTTTTTCTATCGATGCGATCGATTATATTGTAAAACCATATAAAAACGAACGATTATTTCGCGCCATACATCAAGCAAAACATTGCATTCAATCTCAAAATTCGCACCAACGAGACCACTCCAAGAGACTATATATTCGCCAAGGCGCTATTCATCACTATATACCAAAAGAAGAAATATTATTTCTCGAAAAGACAAAACATAAAGTGTTTATTCATTCAACAAATCAAATTTATGAAACACAAGAAACACTAACGTATTATTTGGATATTCTTGATGATGATTTTTACCGTTCCCATCGATCGTATATCATTAATCTTAGTAATTTATCACGTATTGAGCCATCTGGTCACACATTCCTAGCATATTTTCAACAGTATGATCGACCAGCCTTCATTTCAAAAACACAATTGAACAATATTAAGCAACAAATGCATATTTTCAAATGAAGCTTTGATGAAATACAAGGTTGGTATCGATTATAAAGCATCACTTCCATCAATTAGGATTTTCCTTTATCCTCTGCTGATGGTCGTAAATCTATCACTATCATTGCTTTAACTAGTGACTATGTTTATCCATTCCAATCACGGTTAAATAATTTCTATAGTAGTATTTATTTTTTATTAGGAGGTTAATTTTGGATTCATTGTCAAATGAACTTTTGATTGAGGCTTATAGTAAAGCTCAACAATTGCAGTTGGATGAGGATTTTATTGTTCTTCTAAAAGAGGAAATTAATCGACGAGGATTGCAAACAAAATACAATCTATTCTCCATATAACCAAATTATATAGTTATATATTGAAAATCTATCACTGATAGGATAAGATGGTACCAGACTCAAATCTATATATTGATAAAATTTACACCGAAACAACTATATATTGTACGCTAAAGGTAAAGATGCCAAACGGCTTAATAGGGAAACTGGTGCAAATCCAGTACTGCCCCCGCAACTGTAAGTGGTACGAACCGAGCAAATCCACTGTATGATCCCATGGTAAAACACTATTGCCAGTTTATACGGGAAGGGCTCGAAGTAGGTGACACCACAAGTCAGGAGACCTGTCTTTACTTTGGAGTAGTTACTTTTAGTTAACTACTTAAGTTTCAAATTTCTCGGGGATTGGGAAGATGAAACGATGGCTTTGAAATCTAATTGGACAAGTATATTGTCTATGTCCTTTCTTTTTTCATGTTATCGTTTTGCTGCTCAAATCCTTGAGCAGCTTTTTTTATGCAATAAGTTAGATGAGGTCTACCATTCTTACGTTTCTATTTAGAGGAGGAATAATCATGTCAACCACCATCCAATCTGAGCTTGAACAAGTTATCTCAATAATTGATACTGTATCCCAGCAATTCAATATCGATTCTTCTGATTTAAAAAATAAACTGCAACAACAACATCAAGGCAAAGCAGATCCTAGTAAGGAAGCATTATTTTATGCTCTACACCATATTTCAATGGATCAACCAAACTGGACATTCCTAGCTGCTCAATTTTATCTACAAGAACTCTATCAACAAGCAGCTACCAATAGAGAATACAACCCATCTTTAAAGTATGGTGATTTTTACCAGCTTTTATCCATATTAACCGATAAAGGAATCTATTCTAGTAACCTATTAGATACATATGATCAAAACGAGATAGAAATGCTTGGTAAGGAAATCAAACCTGAACGTGATCAATTATTTAATTATATTGGTTTATTTTTACTTGCTGATCGTTACTTAGCAAAAGACCATGATCAGCAAATTTACGAACTACCACAAGAACGATTCATGATTATAGCGATGACACTCATGCAACAGGAAGAGAAAAGCAAACGAATAGAGTTAGTAAAAGAAGCTTACTGGGCATTAAGCAATCTATACATGACAGTCGCTACCCCGACGCTTGCCAATGCAGGAAAAAGCTTTGGTCAGCTTTCCTCTTGTTTTATTGATACGGTTGATGATTCTTTGGATGGTATCTATTTAAACAATTGGGATATTGCAAGATTAAGTAAAGATGGTGGCGGAATCGGTATTTACTATGGAAAGGTTCGTGCCCTAGGATCCGACATCAAAAAATTCAAAGGAAACTCGTCTGGTATTGTCCCTTGGATTAAGCTCATTAACGATACTGCCGTTAGTGTTGACCAGCTTGGCCAACGTCAAGGGGCGGTAGCGATTTATTTAGATGTATTCCACAAAGATATAATGAACGGATTTTTAGACTTGAAAACAAATAATGGGGACGAACGTCGTAAAGCACACGATATTTTTACCGGTGTTGCGATTCCCGATTTATTCATGCAAAAGTTGCAAGAAGTTGATGAGAATGGACGAAGTATCGGCGAATGGCATACATTTTGTCCACACCAAGTAAAACAAATAATGGGGTGGAAAGACAAAGACGGAAACGCATTAGGACTTGAAGATTTTTACGATGAGGAAAATGAAAAGTACTTTACAGAAAAATATCTGGAAGCTGCTCAGCATCCGCTTCTACCACGTAAAACCTATAGAGCGATGGACATTATGGCTAGAATCATGGTTGCTCAATTAGAAACAGGAACACCATATATGTTTTATCGCGATGAAGTAAACCGGCAAAACCCTAACAAACATGTCAAAGAACCTGGATTGACTTCGATTTATTGTAGTAATTTATGTACGGAGATTGCTCAAAACATGTCCCCTACAACGATCCAAACAGAATATCTAGATGAAGATGGTAATCTAGTTATGGTCCGCAAACCTGGCGACTTTGTTGTTTGTAATTTATCATCGATTAATTTGCCACGTGCCGTGAAAGCGGATGTGATCCCAAGACTGGTTCGCATTCAAGTTAGGATGCTCGACAATGTGATTGACATCAATACCATTCCAATTGGACAGGCACAAGTGACCAACCAAAAGTATCGAGCAGTTGGTTTGGGAACATTCGGATGGCACCACCTATTAGCATTAGAAGGAATCGATTGGGAGTCGGATAATTCTGTCAGCTATGCTGATCAATTATATGATACTATCGCCTACCATGCGATCCACGCTTCGATGGAATTAGCCAAGGAAAAGGGCACCTATCAACAGTTTTTGGGATCTGAATGGGAAAGTGGCGACTATTTCAAACGAAGAGACTATACTTCTAAACGATGGACAGCATTACAAGAGCAAGTCCAGCAAAACGGAATTCGAAATGGCTGGTTAATGGCGGTTGCACCAAATTCATCCACCGCCAAAATCGGAGCTTCAACAGATGGAATTGACCCACTTTATGCGGTGGAATACGCTGAAGAGAAAAAGAACTTTAAGTTTAAAGTAACGGCACCTGATTTAGACCATCGTACGTACAATTATTATAGAAAAGCAAGGCATGAACTTGACCAACATTGGAGCATTAAACAAAATGCTGCCAGACAACGTCATATCGATCAAGCAGTCAGCTTCAATTTTTATGTACGTCATGACATTAAAGCAAAAGACTTATTGCAACTGCACATAGCAGCATGGAAACAACGTTTAAAAACTACTTACTATGTTCGAAGTACTTCTCAGGCAGAAATTGATGACTGTGAAGCGTGCCATAGTTAAAATATAGGCTCTTCTGTCGTATGGTTTATGGTTTTTGAGTGTGCATTTTTTATATACGTAAAAACGTGTACTAGTTTTCTACTTTGGAGCAGAACCGGTACACGTTTTGCTCCTTTTCGTTTACTGGTTACACACTTTGTTACTGATCCAGGGCACGTTTCGTTCCTTTTCGTTTACCGGTTTCACACTTTGATGCTGATACGGGGCACGTTTCGTTTACTGATTTTACTTTTTATATATTAAAAACATTTTTTTGAAATAACTTCACCTTTTATCATTTTACTGGAGGTCTGATTAATATGAGTGAACCACAAGCAACATTATCTAAAATAAATCTATTAAATCCTGAACATCCGAATAAATCAACGGCTGTTATAAACGGCAAGTCCTCAGGTTTATTAAATTGGAATGATATTGCCTATCCACAAATGTATGATTTATACCAAACATTACTATCAAATTTTTGGAAAGCTCAAGAAATTAATATGCAAGATGATATTAAACAATGGGATTTCTTATCAGAGGTTGAAAAAGATGTTTTCTTACGCATCAATACACAGTTAGCATCCTTAGATAGTTTACAAACACCTACGATGAGCCAAGTCATGGATTATGTGACAGATTCTAGTTTTAAGGCTATTTTTGCTGTTATTTCTCAGCAAGAAGCAGTCCATAATGAATCCTACTCTTATATTTTAAGCTCTCTTGTTCCTTTAAGAGAGCAAAATGCTAGATTTGATCAGGCGAAAGACGATCCAATCGTACAAAAACGAAATCAACTAATTTTGGATAGTTATGAGAAATTTCGTTCCAACCCTACTCCACAGCATTTATTTGAATTAGCGATTAATTCAATTAACTTAGAAGGCATTTATTTTTATGCTGGATTTGCTTTCTTTTACAATCTTGCTCGACAGCAAAAAATGCTAAAAACGAGTACGATGATTAGTTATATCCAACGAGATGAGATGCAACATGCGTATTTTATCTCACAATTTGTACGAATATTATTAACAGAGAACCCGGAATTAAACACAGAAAAGAATATCGACTATATTTATCAAACGATAGACAAAGCAGTACAACTTGAAAAACAATGGGCCAACTACATCCTAAAAGAAATTGATGGTATTGATTTAACTGAATTTGAATCATATGTTGAATATCTAGCTAATAAGCGCTTACGGCAATTAGGATTAAAAAATAACTATGATAGGCAAGAAAATCCAATGCCTTGGATTCATGTTTTCAGTGATGAGATGATCAATGAAACGAAATCAGATTTCTTTGAACAGAAATCAAGAACATATACCAAAGTTTCCGAATCCAATGGCTTTGATGAACTATAGGTGTACAATATGAAAATGGCAATCATCTATACGTCTGTTACTGGAAACACCGAACAATTAGTGCATATCATTGCTTTATTCTTTAAAACAAACAACCAAGCGATCGATATCTATACTGTTCACGATTTTCCAATTCAACAATTATCTACATATGATTTAGTAATTGTTGGTACTTATTCTTGGGGAAATGGTGATCTTCCCAAAGAAATGGAAGGTTTATATGAGGCATTTGAAATGCAAAATGTTGACCATCTAATCACAGGTGTATTTGGTACCGGGGACCGCTTTTACCCACACTTTTGCGGCGCAGTTGATGAATTCCGTGACATGCTTTATGCCCATACCAACTTAGCAGTGACATTGAAAGTCGAACTCATGCCACAAAGTAGTGATTTATCCAAATGCGAGAAATTTTATAAATCACTTATGAAGCGAGTGCAAAAAGCAAAAGTCAACTGATCCCAAAAACGACTCGATGTTTTCGAGTCGTTTTCCATTTATTTGTTAACTTTTTATTCCTAAATATAATAATGAGCATGTGATATAATATAGTAAATATTTGATTGGAGGTGACTACTATGAAAGAAGCATTACAACAGATTCTTGATGAAATAAAAGGTTTAAAACAGAACATGTCTACTTGAACTGAAGATGTATCTGGATTAAAGAAAGACGTGTCTAGTTTAAAGAATGATGTGTCTGGCTTGAAAGATGACGTGTCTGGGGTAAAGAATGATGTATCTGGTTTAAAGGATGACGTGTCTGGCATAAAACAAGGACAAGAGCGATTAGAATCAAAGGTCGACAACTTATCACTAGAAGTGCGAAGTAATTTTAAATATACAAACGATAAGATAAACGACCAATACAATGTTTTTGAAATTGTTTCGAGTGAAATAAAAAGTACAAAAGTTGACATTGAATATCTCAGTTCCAAAGCAGGCAAACATGATACAGAACTTAACAATATTATGTCTAAATTAAAAGATTAAACAATCCTGATGAAGCAGGTTAATTGTAACGCAAATATCTTAAAAAATCGTCATTAGAATGAAATCACTCCTATTTAACTACACTCAATTTAACTGGTTCTAGCTAATTTTTAGTCCATTCCTCCTGCTTCCCTAGACATCTAACTATCTCTTAAATAGTAAACTACTGAAATCTTCTATTTTTTATCTAAATGACAAACCAAAAAGCTAATCATCACTTAAATGTTTGGAGCCATCTCAGCGCTTCCGTTGCGATCAACGGCTTACTATAATAATACCCTTGAATTTGATTACATTTTGGCTCTTTTAATTTTTCTAATTGCCCGATTGTTTCCACCCCTTCAGCAACGACATTGATATTTAAATATTGTGCCAGCATAGTAATCGCCTTCACAATGGCCGAGCTATGTTCACTAGTTTCTAAATCTTGAATAAAGGAACGATCAATCTTAAGTGTATCGACAGGAAGCTTTTTTAAATAATTCAGTGACGAAAAGCCTGTTCCAAAATCATCCATTGAAATTTGAATGCCATGTGTTCGAAGCTGATTAATTTTCTGTATGATCAATTCAGAATGTTGGATCAAGATTGATTCTGTAATCTCTAACTCTAGCAAATTCGGCGGCATCCCTATTTCAGCTAAAATCTTAAACACTTGATCAACAAAATCTTTTTCTAAAAATTGATTGCTCGAAATATTAACAGCAACAGAAAAATCCTGTTGATATGCATGTCGCCATTCCATATGTTGCCTACACGCTTCTTTTAACACCCAAGTTCCAATCGGGATAATTAATCCGGTTTCCTCTGCTATCGGAATAAAATGTTGCGGTGAAATCATACCAAATTGCTGGTGCTCCCAACGTATTAATGCTTCAAAACCAACTACTTTTTGTTTCAGCACATCAACTTTAGGCTGATAATGTAGTAAGAAATCTTCTTGTTTAACTGCTTTGCGAAGCTCCTGCTCAAACATAAGTGTCTCGTAGGCTCCTGCATTCTTTTCTACATTTGCTAACTGATAACATCCTTTTCCTTGATTTTTAGCGCGATACATCGCTGAGTCGGCATAAGTGACGAGCATATCTGCATCATCACCATCAAACGGGTAAAAGCTTATTCCAATACTCGCCGATAAGTAGCATTCTATTTCATTCAAGCAAAAAGGCTTCGCTAGCGCGTCGATAAATGCAGAAGCAATCTCTTCTGCTTCTGACCGCGTCCCAACTTTTGGAACAATACAAATAAATTCATCCCCACCAACTCTCGCCAAAAAGTGGGCCTCTTCTTTACAACTCCCCAACCGTTTCGTTGCTTCTTTCAGGACTTGATCCCCATACTTATGCCCTAAAGAATCGTTTATTTGTTTAAAACGATCAAGGTCGATATATAGTAACGCAAACTTCTGCTGTTCGTTCTTACACTCGTTCATCAGTTGTTGTAGATAAGAATCAAAATATAAACGATTAGGTAAATTCGTTAATGCATCATGATAGGCAAGAAATTTATATTTAAATAGTTTATCATCAGTTACAGAATCCATATATGGTTCTTGTATTTGCGTCAATTGCTTCTCACCTCTTTTCTTATTTATCCATAAATGTCACTTCATATTCACAATGAACGTCACCACTCACGTGACATTTCGTTTCTTTAGCGTGTACTTTTTTATCTAGCACTTTTTCCATCGCACCAGCTAAAATGGCACCTTCTAAATCACACACTTTTTCCTTCTGTTTTGACTCCACTCCTTTACAGAAACAGTCATCCACTTGAATTCGCATCGTTTCGTCTGACTTAGAAAGCAAAGTTGGTACCCCTATTTTCATGTCTTCAAATAACGCTAACGCTTCTTCCACTGTATTTATTGGAAACTTCTCACCAATTTTTTTCCCGACAGTGAAAGTTGTACCTTTCCCCTTCATTGGTAGGCCTTCATACATTCCAATTAATCGGATCGCCCGATATAGTTCCATCGGTACCCATTCCCCAAGTTGTTCTCTTTTTATATTTTTTAAATTATCAAATGAATATCCACACATGATGTTTCTCCTCCAATCTCGGATGTGACCGCACTGTTTAGTACCATTCATTTTAATCAATCATTTATAACAAAAAATTGATCTATATCAATTTTTAAACAAATTTGTTTAAAAAATTTCGTAGTAAAGGCGAGTTTCCTCTCGATCATATCTATTTAGAGCTTTTAATGAGTTCATGCGCATCATCTAACAAATACGGAATACCATTAATCAAAACACTTTAAAATAATAAAGCTGCTCAAACAGGTTTTCACCTATTCGAACAGCTTTCTTCTAAAGTCCTATTTCTTCTCACTAATACTTTTTTGCAATGAGACAAGCTCTTCTGCAAACTTTTGGATTCGTTCACTAACATTTTCATCAACAATTTCGTTCACATCATCAAAAGCATCATCCTGAATATACACGCTCGTTGCAGGTACAATTCCTTTTAGATAGGAAAGGATTGGCTTGAGTTGATATTCGGGAACAAGGAAATGATTATGAGAACCTGCTGTTGCAACCATACCTGTTACTTTTCCTTTCAATGCATCAACTGGAAGATGGTCGAGTACATTTTTTAACGCACCTGAAATCGATGCTTGATAAATTGGTGTCCCAATTACAAGCAAGTCAGCAGATGTTATCTTGTTGACCACATCCCATGTATCATCATTATAATAAGCTAACGGTGATCCATTAACAAATTCTACTTCATAATCTCTTAAATCAACTAATTCGGTTTTTATATCTTTATCGACTGCCTTTGCTGCTGTTAAGACTTTGTGGACTACCACATTTGTCTTCCATCCAGCTAAATTACCGGAAAGTCCAACAAGTTTCACAAATGATCCCCCTTCATAGTATTTAATCTAACAACTCAAGCATCTGCAAACCATGCAAGATTCCATCTTCTTCCACCGATTTTGTAACATACTTAGCAGCTTGCTTGGCTTTTTCATGTCCATTCCCCATTGCTACACCTTTTTCAATTTGAGATAACATCTCCAAGTCATTCAAAGAATCACCAAATGCTGCTTGATTTTGACTAGGAATCCCTAATTTATCTATAATTTTTTTAATACCGTTCGCTTTTGACCCACCCGTTGGAATTACATCAACAGATAGTGGATGCCAGCGGATAAAATCGAATTGTTTGTACGTTTGCTCATAAAAAACTTCTTCGCCTTCGGTACAAAATAGCAATGATTGATACATTGCTCTACCTTTATTATATTCTGGATCATGTGTTGGAAATTGGCCGATTTTTAATGTTTGGATACTTTCCTTTATATATTTGTGTTCTCGAACATTAGCTCTCATGTCTTGATGATCCATGAACACAACTGGATGATCCCTTGAAACTGCCTCCTCTGTCAAAGAGGCTAGAGCGTCTGAATGTAGTGGATTAGTATAAATGACCTCCCCATTTAAGACAACATATTGCCCGTTATAACTAATATATGTGTCGATCTCTAATTCCTTACGAAGATCTTCATACATAAAAGGTGCACGTCCTGTGGCAATCGCCACCACATGTCCTTTTTCTTTCAATGCAAAAATAGCGTCTTTCGTACTTTTTGGTAGCTTCTTTTCCTCATCCAGAAGTGTCCCATCAATATCAAAAAAGATAATATGTTTATTTGTCATGATTGTTCTATTGCCCCCATCTAACTATTTATTTTATATTTTTAATCCTTTTGATCATCATAACTGTCATTTTAACAGGTTGTTGTACACGAAACCAGCGGGACAAAAAGCCCGTATCCAACAAACAAAAGACGCCTACTCTATTAAGAACAGGCGTCTTTTCATCTATAGGTATCTGTTATTCTTCTACTCCACTAGCAGCTTCCACTTCACTGATTGCAACTCCAAGAGCTCTAGCAACTCCTTCTCCATATGCAGGGTCTGCTTTATAGCAGTTATTAATATGCCTTAATTTTACTTCTTTCGTTGTCCCTTGCATATTACGAGCTGTATTTTCAAATAAGATTTGCTGCTGTTCTGGTGTCATTAACTGGAATAACTTTCGTGGTTGGGTATAATAGTCATCATCATCTTCGCGGAAATTCCACTCATATGCATTTCCATCTAATGGTAGTGGTGGTTCTTTATATTCCAATTGTTCTTGCCATTCACCGTAACTATTTGGCTCGTATGGTTTTGCTCCCCCCATATTTCCATCAATACGCATGCCACCGTCACGATGGTATGGATGAAAATGTTTCACACCTCTTGGGTAGTTAACTGGAATTTGCCAATGGTTCACTCCTAACCGATAACGTTGCGTATCACCATAGGAGAATAAGCGACCTTGTAACATTTTATCTGGTGAAAAACTAATTCCTGGAACAATATTTGTTGGCGCAAATGCAGCTTGCTCCACATCAGCGAAATAGTTTTCCGGGTTCCGATTTAATTCAAATTCCCCAACTTCAATAAGTGGAAACTCACTCTTATACCACACTTTTGTTAAATCAAATGGATTATATGACATCTTTTTCGCTTGTTCTTCCGTCATCACTTGAATATACATCTTCCATTTTGGAAAATCACCATTTTCAATTGCTTCATATAAATCTCGTTGATGACTTTCTCGATCTTTCCCAACAATTTGCTCTGCTTCTTCATCGCTAATATTTTCGATTCCTTGTTGTGTAACAAAATGGAACTTCACCCATGTACGTTCATTATGAGCATCAATAAAACTATACGTGTGACTACCAAAACCGTGCATATGACGATAGCTCTTTGGAATACCTCGTTCGCTCATGGTAATCGTGATTTGATGTAGTGCTTCTGGTAACGATGACCAAAAATCCCAGTTATTTTGCGGACTCCGCATATTTGTTCGTGGATCACGTTTAATCGCATGGTTTAAATCTGGAAATTTCTTCGGATCCCGAAAGAAAAATACTGGCGTGTTATTTCCAACAAGGTCCCAATTTCCTTCTTCTGTATAAAATTTCAGTGCAACCCCTCGAATATCACGCTCTGCATCCGCTGCACCTCGTTCCCCTGCAACAGTAGAAAAACGTGCAAACATCTCGGTTTGTTTACCTACTTCAGAAAAAATTGCTGCTCTCGTATATTTGGTAATGTCATTCGTAACTGTAAACGTACCAAACGCACCAGAACCTTTGGCATGCATACGACGTTCAGGAATAACTTCTCGATCAAAATGAGACATCTTTTCAATAAACCAATAATCTTGCATGACTACTGGACCACGCGGACCAGCCGTCATCGTATTTTGGTTATCTGGTACTGGAGCACCAAACGCTGTGGTTAATTTTTGTTCTTTTCCTTCTTCCACTTGCTTTTTGTTTTTATCATCCACCTTGATCACCATCCTTTTTTAATGAATAGGAAACATAATTAAATCGTATCAAAAAAGGAATTAAATAAGTTAAAAAAGTGAAATAATTCAACAAATTGTAATTGACATACATTATCGATTGTTAAGTGTAAAAAACATAAATAGTTGTCGCTTTTATTCCCCCTCATAACGAATTGACGCTTGTTAATTATAGTAGATTCATGCTTGAACATGAAAAAATTCCCTTTTTTTACTCCAACATCCAAAAAAGGCAGGTACTCCAACCTATCGTCAAGTACCTGCTACCAATCTTAATGATTTGAAGTTTTTTGAAAATCAAACAAGAAAATTTTTAAAAAGAAAAAAACAAATACGATTATTGCTAGGCTCATTAATGTCCTTCCCAATGCGACTTGTTGGTTAGTTAGATAATTGTTACATAACCGTACCGGTGCATTGACGTATAACCATCCCATTACAAAACACATTGAAACTACATTCGCCCATACAAACCCTTTAAATATTGAAGCTATCTTTTTCCAACTTAGCGCTAGTGGCAAACCAATCAAAAGTGGAACAGTAACGAACTTAAACAGTTCCATCCACCCACTATTTAGTGCTGCATCAATAGACCTTGGCAAAATCCAATAAAAACTTGTAAATAAAGCAATCAGAAACCCTGGAATCCCATTATGGTTATAGGAATCTTGTATTGTTTCACAGCGACCTTGGATACCCCGTCCCAAAAGATAGCCCGAAACCACTAACAAAGGAATTTGAATCAGCATTTGTCCTATCATGGATACAGCTAAATACTGACGCATAGCTGGGAGACTTAAAACAACAAACAATGCTACACCACTAAACAACCACTTTCGTTTACCCATCCTTAGCACCTACAATATCACTAACTATCTCAACTACTTGATTTGGGAGGTCATAATTAAAAATCCGAACTAAGCGCCCGTTTGGATCAATTAAATAAAAAGCCGCATTATGTTCAAAACCATCTTCAGCAGGAATCACAATCACACCTGACTGTTCTAGCAAAAGATTAAGTTGTTGTTGGTCAGGAATCCGAACCATTTTCCAATTCTCCCCATCCGCTTGAAATACCTCTTCTGCATGTTGTAATTGTTCTGGTGTATCGCGTACAGGGTCAAAACTTATACTTAACAACTGGAGCTCGTCGTCAACCATTTGTTCAGGAAGACCTTTATATATTTTTAAAAAGTTCCTCTCAATTGCAGGACACACATCTCCACAAGCCGTATACATATACGTTGCTAACACATATTTCCCTTGATAATCAGATAGTTTAATCCTATCTCCTTCACTATCTTGAAACGTCACATCTGTTAACAACGGCGTATTATTAGTAATCGAAGCCCTTCTAGCCTGTTCTGCAGTAAATGCTTGAAATTGGTCCGTACTAATAAACAGAATCATGCTGCCCGTTATCGCGATCACAATGATAAGGAGTACATTTTGCTTAACCATGTTTTTCTATCCTTGGATCCACATTCGATTTCATTCGCCCAATGTTGCTAGCATAGTTAATAAATCGTATAACGAAAGCTAAAAAAGCTAGTGTAACAAGCGTTCCAAACAAAGCGCCTATGATATCTGCTGGAACCCATTCTTGAAAGTGCACTGCCCACCGTCTTGGCGCACTTACTTTTCCAGAAAATAAAAATGAGCCTGTTAGACCTAAAAAAGCAACAATGAAAACCCACAACGATAAGCGGTCTAATCGATTATCCTGACGTCCACCTTCCACTTTGGTTAAATAAAACATAAACCCAATGATCATCGCACAAGCACCCAATCCCATATACATGTGAAAATGTCCAGGTACCCATTTCGTGTTATGCATCACATGGTTGATCACGATAGTTGCATCAACAATTGCCGGGACAACTCCAATCACCCAACCAAACATCGATAAATAAAGGAAGCTTGACGCAATATCCCATTTGATTCCTGAACGATAAACTAGTAATAAAGCACCGTATGCAGTCACGACCAATACTGGTAACCCATTTGCATAGGACAGAACTTGCCCTAGTATCAACATCCATTTCGGCATTACGAAGTCCATTAACAAATGGTGGGGATAAATGATAACCGTAAACAATGTGGACATGTTCCATGCAATTAATAACGCTTTACTCCCTTTCCACGGTCGTCCTGTATACCTTGGAAGTAATTCATAAACAGCGATTACTCCCATATAGATAATCGAGTTAGCAAAAATATGCCCAAATGCATAGATCATATTTTTTGCTAGTAATGGATCAATTGTAAAACTAGGAATATATAGGTTGATGAGGCTCATTGCAAGAATTGCTGCCCCTGTAATTAATGCCGTAATATTTACAATACATACCATTGTACCTGCGGCAATTGCAGGAGCTGGTCCATATCCTTTTACTATCCCAAGTATTTGTGGCCAACCTAACGACTTTGCAAAACTTCCATATTCCTTAATGATGGCACGAGAAAACTCTAAATATAATAGTAAAAATCCTGTACCTATAATTAACATGCCACCTAAATAAAGTGCTGCAGCAGTTTGGCCCCACATCCCCCCTGATATAGCAGGTAGTGGATATAAAAATGTCCAACCACCAGCAAAATCATAAGAAAAAATACCGATAAGAACCATCGTTACTCCAATTAAGAAAAAGACAATATTCATTATAAATATCCCTAATTTCAAATCAAGGTATTGGTTCAAAAAGTACCACATAACAGCAGTTCCTGCTAATGCTGCAATCCCTATCATCCCAGTTCCATGAATCGTTAATAATTTATAAAACATACCTGCCCCAAGTTCAATCACATTCCCTTGCTCAAGCAGCATTAATACCCCAAAAAACATCATCAATAATAGAACGACCCCTGTCAAACTTAATGGAAAAACAACCGACCGTTTACGACTTGTATCAATCCATACAGTTAATATGTTCCCCAATTTTTCATCCCCCTTTATCCCTTACTTGGTAACTGTGATTTCCTTACTCATGACATGATGCGCCACCCCACAATACTCTAAACACAAAATGGTATACGTACCTGGCTTCTCAAATTGATAGTAAACCGTATTTGTATACTCAGGCATTGCTTGTGTTTGCGCGACAATATTCATGTTCTCATCATATAAACCAAACCCATGGTTCACATCACTACTCGTCACATGAAATGCAACATAATCCCCAACTTGTAATTTCTCTTCTGACACTTCAAAACCAAATTGTACAGCTTCCACATACACATCCAGCGGTGCCCCCTTTCCCTCGGCCCGCTCAAAAGGTAAGTCCTTTAACGTGTAATAAGAAGCGGTAGAGAATCCAACGAGTAAAATAACCAGCCAAATCGACCGCAAAAAGTACCCCTTTGCTTGTACTTTAGAATACTCCACTCGCCTTCCTGATTTCATTAATACAAATAAAAAAATAAAAATCACAAATGCACTAAGCAACAATGTGATTACCCAAGCAGCTTGTTGATACATAACTCCATCCCCCATCATAAAATGTAATCGCTACCGGTATTTATCCTATACAATGTTGTCAGAACATTCTGTGATTACCATCACTAATTTTCATACCAAATATATAGTAAAGTGCGGAAAGTAGGCCTCGGTGCCTGTCACTCCACGTTTTTTGTCGAACGCAATAAAGTAGGAATGGCGTGGAGTCCATCGCTTTTTTAGTAATAATCAACCAAATCATGTGTTGATATGAGTAGAATTTTATCGATAAAAAATTGAACAATAAATAGAATCTCTTATTGTGAATTCGGAGGCTTAAGGTGAAGAAATAGTTAAAGAGTTGATGGGATATTCCATTTGTAAGTATGTTTTGGTAGACATCTAGTTCAGTGGTTTTTGCTTCTTCCCCCACTGAGTGTTCTACCACAAGGAGAGACCCGCAAGCCCTTCAACCAATCGTGGGGGTAAAAGCAAAAGTTTTACTCCCACTTAAACATCTTCCTTCCCTATCATGTTTTGAAGTGGAGGCTTACGGACGGTTGCACCGGGATAAACATTTATATATCAATAAAAATAGGAGTACAAAACGCTATGCGATTTGTACTCCTAAATAATGTGTCATTTATGTTCCCCCTAGAATTGCCCATTTAGCTCTAATCTAAGCTCTTTTTAACTAATATTCATATATAAGTGGGCTATCTTCGGGGGCTTTCTTCTCAACCTATCAATCTTAGTGTGGGGGGCATATTAACCTATTTATATTCCTACAAGTTTTCCGTGCTAATTAATTCAGACTGAACGATGTATCTGTCTGGTGCTGAACCAACAAAATCAAAAGGATAACACGTTGTTAATGTTAACGTAGGCCTTTCCTTTTTGACAATAACCGTTCGATCTTCTGCATCTGTTATCCACGTTTTCCGAATTTGGTACTCATACTTTTCTCCATCTACCTCTAAATAAAGTTTATCTCCTTCTGTCAACTCATCTAAACCAATAAATACCGTATCTCGGTGACCAGCAAGCGCTGTATGCCCATTTTCATTTGGATATACTGTTGAAGGTGTATCATACATGCCAACACCTTTACTTAAAGAATGTGGATCTGTACCAAAAAAGACAGGAAAAATTTTACCCATTTTAGGAATCGTTAACTTTCCGATTACTCCTTCTTGTCCAAAGGGGGCTGCTTGTTTGGTATCATCCTGTTTTTCAGTATTTTTTTGTTGCTCTCGTTCCATTATTTGCTGACGATAACGTAACGCTTTATCTATCTTATTATCACCCGATACTTTTTCTTCTGATAATATAATCGTTTTTTGTTTGTTGGTATCATCCCATTCTTCATCAATCGATTGCGCTTTTTCTGAATCAATAATAACTGAATTTGCTTGTACCCACCAACCATATCCACTCCATAGTACGATCGCTGTTCCAATAATCACGAATAAAAGACCAATCTTTCTCTTTTTGTCCATGGACATCACCTTTTATTAAAACTTTCGATAAAGTGAAACTTCAATTGGTGGAGTCTTTTTAAATCCACCACTAATCTTTTAGTACCGCAAGGAGATACCCGCAACTCTCCCCCACTTTTCTTCTACTATTTCACCTCGTAATTTGAAGCGAGAGGGGGTGTGCTTACTGCCAGTTACTCGCGGGATAAAACGAGAAGGATAGGCATACCCTACCTATCCTCCCTCAACCTATTATTGTGCTCGTTTTTTTCTAAATAGGAACAAGCCACCAAATGCCATAATTGCAAATCCAGCTACTAGCCCCATAGGGAAATTTGTAGCAGTGTCTGCAAGCTCTTCACCCTGTTCTACTTCTTCTTGTACTGACTCATCTTTTTCATCTGCTACGTTTTCATTTGCTTCTTCGGCTGGTTGATCTGATTCTTCTGCTGCATTCTCATCTGCATTTTCTTCAACTGGTTCTTCTGTTTCATCACTAACTGGTTGTTCTAAATCCATCATTGCATAGTAAGCTGGTTTGACATTGAATTCTGAGTCAAAAACAAATGGTGCATCTTTTCCTTCACCATCATCGCTATGTTCTTCTGCACGATCATCAAGCCAAGTATGGTCATCAGCAATTCCCCAGAATGTTACATTACTGATATCAGCACCCAATTCTTCATAGAGGTTAAAGAGTTCCTCATAACGTTCTGCTTGCTCATCATAGACCTCTTGAGGAATTTCCGCTTCTGTTTTAAATTCCCCACTTGGAGGCCAACCATAAATGCTAACGTCCAATTCTGTAACTTGGTTGTCTAAACCTAGATCTGCAAACATCTCAAAGGATTCCCGACTTTCCTCGATCGTAGGCCAGCCAATTTGAATGTGTGACTGGTGCCCTACCCCATCAATTGGAACTCCTTTATCAACCAAGTCCTTCACAAGATTATACAAATGTGTTCTTTTAGGTTCAACTTCTGTATTGTAATCATTAATAAATAGTTTGGCATCATCACCAGCAAACTCTCTTGCTGTTTCAAATGCTACTTCAATGTATTCAGTACCTGTAATTTGGTACCACGGGGATTCTCGAAGCCCCTGTTCATTAGGTTCTCCATCGTCAATTGCTTCGTTCACTACATCCCATGCATCTACATCATCTTTATAACGAGTGACAACTGTCTCAATATGTGTTCTTAGTCGGTCTAATAAAAGCTGTTTGTTTGCTTCACGTTTGTCAGGATCTTCTTCATCAACCATAGGGTTCCCTTCTTCATCTAGGAAAAGCCAATCTGGTACTTGGCTATGCCAAATGAGTGTGTGGAATCGTAAATACATATCGTTTTCTTTAGCAAACTCAACGATCTTATCCGCCTCTTCCCAGTTAAATTCACCTTCTGTTGGTTGAATGTTAATCGGTTTCATGACGTTTTCCGCAACAATACTATTATAGAGCCTCTTTAAAACTTCACCATGCTCCCCTTCTAACTGGTATGGTTCAATGGCAGCACCTATTTTAAACGTGTCTTCAAATCGATCATCGATTGGAGCCACTTCTGTTGCATGAGTAGCTTCTGATTCTGCAGCAGAAACCGTACTCATACCAAATGGTAAAGCAAGAGATAATGCTAGTCCTGAAATAATCGGTTTACGCAAAACTTTTAACATACACTTCTCCCCTTTTATTAGTTTAGAACACCATATAAATCGCTTACAAAATTGGTGTTTTGATTCACCTCCATAAAAACTTTTTAGCTTGATCCAAATGGACCATAAAGCTTCCCAATATATGTAAGCACTTTCAACATTAACCATTATACCCCCTTATCTTTGTTTATTCAATATATAAACAAAACTATTTTAAAATTTTTGAAAATTTACCGTTATATCTCCGGTAACACCTTTATTTCGTATTGTTTTTGTTTATTGGTTATACGATCTTTTTTTACATCGGTACCTTATTTCCTCGCATTGTCTTATCTAAAAAAGACAAGTACTACACTGCATTCTTGTGTAATACTTGTCCTTTAACTTTTTAGATAGTGTCGTGAACCAATTGACCAAATTCATTTAAATAATCTATCGTTGTTGTATTAGTCGATAAATCAATAAATAACTCACAATACTTGTCACCATACTCCCATGCAAGACAAACTTCATTCTTTTCGGATGGTTTGATTTTAAACTCTCCATTGAAAGCAGGGTATTCATTTCTAAAACGGATAAGCTCTAACAATCGTTGAACAACCTCTTTTTCAAGTGACTGATCAATCTCTTCTAGGCTAAAGTTATGTCGGTTGATTTCTCTTCCTTCTCCAGTCTTCTCTACACTTTCTACATCATTTTCCCCTGCAAGCAGCCCGACATAATACACCTGTGGAATACCAGGTACAAAAAATTGAATCGCTCTTGCTACTATATAGGCATCGTCATCATTATTTAGAAGGGAATAATAAGTACCTCGAATTTGATGAACATCAAAACCATCTTCTGATTTATGCTCATCAGATAAAACGAGACTTAAACTGGAGCCTCTCTCTACACATATATCAACTATTTCTCTAGCTTCTTTCGTATCAATAAGATCATCCATATCTGGCTTCACTGGTACACCATCATGACAATCAAGCATCGTAAACTGCTTTTCAGGACGATCATTCAAATAACGGTAGAGATTATCGCTAGATTTATTCATAATCGTATCAAGTACCGTATAAGGAAGAATAAAATCATAAATCCAGAAACCATGATCGGCTAACTTGTATTGTGTCGAATAATGAGAATGCACTTCTGGAAGCAATTCAATATCTAATGAATCTGCCAATTCTTTAATCCAATCTAAGAATTGATAGATTTCAGGCTCGACAAAAAAGCAACTAGTACCTAATTTTTTAATCACATATCCTACTGCATCTAACCTTACAATTTTGATATTATTTTTACTAAAGTTAACAAAGAATTCCGTTAATAGCTCTTTCACCTTTTCTGAATGAACATCTAGGTCAATTTGTTCCGATGGTTCTGTTTTACCAAATGTTGTCCATACCGTTTCTTCTTCCCCTGTTTCTTCAATTTGAAAAGTAGAATATGGCTTCTTTCTTCGTAAAAACATTTTATTAATGTCTTCTTGTTTCGGTTGACCATCTTCCCATAACTTGTCTAATGTTATAAACAAATCGGCATATTCAGACGCCCTACCTTTTTCGAGAAAATCTTGAAAATAATGAGAACGCATAGAGATATGGTTTACCATTAAATCTACTAAAATATCAAAGTTTTCCCCAATTGCTTTCATATCTTCCCAAGTACCAAATTCTTTTTCTATTTCTAAGTAAGTAAGTGGAGCAAATCCTCTGTCTCCTGAAGACGGAAATGGCGGTAAAATGTGAACGCCACCCTTAAAAATATCGGAAAAATGGTTATGAAGCACATTGTTTAAGGTTTTCAAATTTCCACCTATTGAATCTGGATATGTAATCAGTTGCACTTGATTTTTCAATGTCATTTCTTTACTCCCCCTTATAGACGATACATTTCTTTGATTTGATCCAATTTCGGCAATTCTACTACTGCGCCGGTGAATTGTAACTTATAAGCACTTACAGCAAAACCGAGGTTCAGCGCTTCTTTAATGGTATGACCTTTGATGATACCAGCATAAAAACCAGACCAAAAAGCATCTCCTGCTCCTGTTGTATCATTTACTTCATCAGCCATAGTATTAAATGTAATCGTTTCTTCCCCATTAGAAACAATCGCTCCATCCTGTCCTAACGTCATGATCACTAATTTTGCACCAAGTGCTAAGAATTTTTCAATCTGTTTTTCATTGCTATCTTTTCCAAATATTCTTTCTGCATCATCTTCTGAAGGCTTTACAATATCAACGTCTTTAATAATCGATTTTACATAGCCGATTCCATCTTCCCCTTTTTGCCATAACATCGGATGGTAATTTGGGTCAAAACATACTAATGATTGGTTCTCCTTTGCTACCTCGATACATTTTTCAATCGTATGACGAGCAGGGACCATTGAGATCGGCCAACAAGAGAAATGAATGATGCTGGAATCTTTTACTACTTCTTCCAGATTAGAACTGTATGCTAACTGAAAATCAGCATCCCTATAAAAAATAGGTTTTGGTGAGGCTTTACTCTTGGTAATTAAAACCATACTTGTTGCATAGTCTACCTCTTGAATCGTGCTTGTGTTTATATTCACTTCTTTCAATTGATTCATTAGGAAATTCCCAAGCCCATCTTTGCCAACTGATGAGGCGACAGTTGAATGGATCCCTAATCTTTTCGTATTAATCGCAATATTGGACGGTGATCCTCCAAAATACTTATGAAAGGTATTACTTTCAAAATTTTCACCATAGTCCTCTGCTATCATATCAATTAATAGTTCTCCAATAGTTAATAGATCATTGTTTTTTTTGTTAAACTGAATTCCCTCATGTAAATGGAACATCCTTTTCCCTCACCTTCACATTCAACGAAGCTTCACTTTTCAGCTATAGATTGCATTTATATAAATAGAAGTTACCGAACCACTAAAGCAGTTTGGTAACTTACTGAAAGATTATTGTCCATTCTTGCCTTATTTCACCTGATAGACTCTAGCTTCATATGGGCGGAGAGTTATCGAGTCTATTGATTGATCGGCAACTTTATAATTGCTTAACTGTAAATGTAATGATTGACCATCAAGTTCACTTCCTAAATCTAAACTAGACTCCACCTCAAACAAGTTGACCATAATAACATACTTTTCATCACCTAAAGTCCTTGTATATGCATAGATTTGGTCATGATCTGCTGCTATGAGATCATAACTACCATAAATAAGTGTTTCACTTGACTTTCGTAGGGAAATCAACTCTTTATAGAAATAATAAATAGAGTTAGGATCTTCTAAGTTTTGTTCAACATTAATATCTGCGTAATTCGCATTCACCTTTAGCCAAGGAGTTCCTGTTGTAAAACCTGCGTTTGCATCACTTGACCATTGCATTGGTGTCCGAGAATTATCACGGCCATTCTTCCAAATAACTTCCATCACTTCTTCATGTGATTTACCCTCATCTCGCTCTTTTTTATAAAGGTTTTTGATCGCGACATCATTGTAATCATCAATAGAATCAAACTTGACATTCGTCATGCCAATTTCTTGTCCTTGGTAAATAAATGGGGTACCTTGCATTAGAAAATAGAAGGTGGCCAATGCTTTAGCTGACGTTATTCGTAAATCTTTATCATTCGCCCATGTAGAAACGGATCGTGGTTGATCATGATTTTCTAAAAATAATGCATTCCAACCAACACCGTCTAACCCTTTCTGCCAATGCGTTAAGACTTTTTTTAGTTCATGGATATCTAAGTCACCCGTAGTACTAGTTCCCCACAAATTCAAATGATCAAATTGAAAAATCATATTAAAGTAACCATTTTCCTCGCCAACCCACTGGTCAGCCTGTTCAACTGTCACACCATTGGCTTCCCCTACTGTCATCACATCATAATTGGCAATCGTTTTATCAGTAAAATCACGCAAGAACTTATCAATCCCTGGCTGATTCATATGTTTATCAAACGATGGCACGTAAGTTAAATTATCTGGGTTAGGCATATCTGGAAATCCTTCTTCCTTTTTGATATGCGTGATGGCATCGATACGGAAACCATCAATCCCTTTATCAAGCCACCAATTAACCATTTTATAAAGTTCTTCTCGCACCACTGGATTTTCCCAATTTAGATCTGGTTGTTTACGGGAGAAAACATGCAAATAATATTCACCCGTTTTGTCATCATATTCCCAAGCTGATCCATTAAAGATAGACTCCCAATTATTTGGCTCTTTTCCGTTTTTTCCTGGATGCCAGATGTAATAATCTCGATAGGGATTGTCTTTTGAGGAACGTGATTCAATAAACCATGGATGTTCATCTGACGTATGATTGATGACCAAATCCATAATGATCTTCATATCACGATTATGTGCTTCTTCTAATAATTGGTCAAAGTCCTCCATCGTTCCGAATTCGTCCATAATAGCTTGATAGTCACTAATGTCATATCCATTATCATCATTAGGAGATTGATAAATCGGACTCATCCAAATCACATCGATACCTAAGTCCTTTAAATAATCTAATTTTTGGATTGTTCCTTGAATATCACCAATACCATCTCCATTGGAATCCATGAAGCTTCTAGGATAAATCTGATATGCTACTGCTTCTTTCCACCATGTTTTTTTCATAATTGTTCCCCCAATAATTTTTTTAATATCTATTTTTCTTATTTCAAATTTTGGTAATCACTATCTCAAACGATAAAATCTAAACATCACTATCGATTTAATACAATGTAATTCAGCTTCTTTCCTATTACGATTGATAAGTCACTTTTATATACAAACGATAAAATGCCGAAAAAGAAACGAAAGCAACCAAACTACCTGTAAAAAATAATAATAAGAAAGCCATTCCGTTTATACTCACGTATAAGATGATAAAGCTCGTAATTAATATTGAAAAAGATAATACCGGACTGCCAAATGTTATGGAGAATGTATTTTTTAAAACATTTGCTAATTTAATATCATAATGCACAAGCACAGAGAAAAAATTAATGGTAAACACAAATAAAACAATACCGAATACCAAAAATATAAAAAATAAAAGGGTGTTATATTGCTGAAAAAAGTAAAAATCAACAATGAACAATGCCCAAACTACACTTAGCAAAGTTCCACTTATCATACTAATTTTGTAATTTTTCACATAATGGTTCCAATATGCAAGGATTAATGATTTTTGTTCTCTTTCAATCATCCAGTCTCTCACAACAGCAAACATTGCTGTTGTAGCAGGAAAAAATAAGAATGGTGCTACGATAATAATTGGCAGAAAAACAAACATAAATGCCATATTTTTAGCATACATTGCACTTAATAGAAATAGGACAATCGGTAAGTTAAAGGCTAACCAAAGTAGATTAACAACTGAAAAGCGCATAATCCATTCCGATACTTTGAATATTCCATTCATCATTGCATTCATAATAAGCTACTCCTTTACATTACCACCAATGTCACTGTCAATCACTCTATGTTCTAAGCCGTTTTACAGTTCAAGTTAGTTATTTTATGCAAAAACGCTGCAAACGTTTGCGCAAACAACTAAAAAAATTTCTTTTATTTTTTATATGAACGACAAGAATCTCTTATTTCCAATTTCGTTGGAATAATGACACTCTTAGGAAAAGTAGACTTTTCTTTTATTTCCTCAATTAATGTACGTGCCGATTCATACCCAAGTTGAAAAATATTGGTATCGACTGATGTCACAGCTGGATTGACTAACTTAGCCACCATTGTATTATTAAAACTTATTAAACTCATATCCTCAGGTACATTGATGTTATTTTTACGAAGTACAGACATGATATGCAATGTAGCCAAATCATCGGTACCGATAATAGCTGAGGGTCTTTCGGAAAGTGCTAGTAGCTGGTACACGATATTTTCCACTGATTCCATGTTTGTTGAATGTTTAATATATTCATCCTTAACCTCGAGGTTATGTGCCTGCATCGCTTCTTTGTAACCTCTAGTTCTTGACCCTGATACTTCAAATTCTTTATCACCTGCAATAAAAGCAATCTTGTCATGGCCTAACTGAATTAGATATTCTGTTGCTTCTTTTGCAGCCTGTACATTATCATTATTTACATACATCACTTCATTTGTATGGATAACCGGCTTTCCAACAACCACAAACGGAATACCACATTTCAATAAATACGGCACTACCTTATCATTGTCTTTAGAGTACGTAACAATGATTCCATCTACACGCTTTCCTTGGACCATTTTTTCAACATCATGAAAAATTGCTTCTTCTGTGTCACCTGTCGTTAAACTAATACTAAACTCTTGTTTATTTGCATAAGAACTTATTCCTTGTAAAACTACTGGAAAGAATGGATCATGCAAGGATTCAACCGTTGAATTCTTCATAACAATTCCAATATTTTGTGTTGACTGTTGTACCAACACACGTGCATTTAAATTAATGTAATACCCCATCTCATCCATTACTTTTCGCACTTTCCGTTTGGTACGTTCACTAATATTCGGACTATCCGATATAACACGCGAGACAGTAGAAGGTGCTACATTAGCCTTCTTAGCGACATCTTTGATTGTAACAGCCATCAACTCACCTACTTTTAATATACTTTAACCTTCGATGAAAAGGTTTACAGTCAACTACTATTTTACCGCACCTTCTGATACTCCTGCAATAATTTGTTTTTGTGCAAAGAAGTAAAAGATAATAACTGGAATAATTGCAATGGTTAACCCGGCTAACGCTAAATGCCATTGCTTTGTATATTGACCAAAAAAGTAAAACATTTTCAATGGAATTGTTGCGTTATTTTCACCTAAAACAAGTGATGGTAATAAGTAGTCATTCCAAATCCATATTACATTTAAAATCCCCACTGTCATCGAAATCGGTTTTAATAATGGGAAGATAATATGACGGAATGTTTGGAATTTATTAGCACCATCAATAATCGCAGCTTCATCAAGCGAAGTGGAGATCCCTGTCATTGCTCCGTGATATAGAAAGATGGATAAACTTGAGCCAAATCCAAGATACATAAAAATTAAACCTGCTTGATTTAACATTTCCACTTTACCAAATAATGATACAAGTGGAATCATTACCGATTGGAAAGGAATTAACATGGCACCTACAAATACTAGTAATATTACCGAACTTAATTTACTTTTATTTCTTGCTAATGCATATCCTGCCATTGATGAGAAAAACACAATAACTGCGATACTAACACCAGTTACAATTACTGAATTCATAAGTGAATTAACGAAATCCAGATCAATAAATGCTTCAACGAAGTTTGAGGTCTCAAAACCTTCTGGTAACCCTAATACATCCATAAAAATTTCTTTTTTGGATTTAAATGCGTTTACAATCATCAAATAAAACGGAGAGAGCCAGACAAGACCTAGTAATAGTGCAAGTATTTCACCAATATATGTTTTTCTTTTCATTACATGTCAACCTCCCGCTTTTTGTTATAGTACACTTGTGTTAGTGAGATTATCGCAACAATAATAAAGAAAACGACAGCCTTCGCTTGCCCATACGCCATCTCATTGGCACTAAACGCAGTCTTAACAATTTCCATTGCTACCATTTGTGTTGATTCGTATGGACCACCATTGGTTAATGATAAGTTTTGATCATACATTTTAAATGATGTGGATAAAGTTAAAAACATACAAACGGTAAATGCAGGTGCAACCAATGGAAACGTGATATTTTTAAAGCGTTGAAAACTATTAGCTCCATCAATTTTAGCTGCTTCTATTAACTCATTCGGAATGTTTTGCAAATAGGCTATGTAAATGATCATAATATATCCTGCCATTTGCCATACTGTTAGGATTACTAGTCCCCAAAAACCTGTATTGGTTGTCGATAGCCATCCCTGTAATCCTTCGATTCCGAATAATTTTCCAATGTCATCAAATACACTAACGAAAATAAACTGCCAAATAAAACCTAATATTAAGCCACCAATTAAGTTTGGCATAAAGAATATAGTTCTTAAAAAATTGGATGATTTTAATTTTCTAGTCACAATCAAAGCTAAGGCTAAACCAAAGAAATTTAACAAAATAACGGTTACGACTGATATTTTGATTGTAAACCATAAGGAGTTAAGAAATTGTGTATCGCTAAATAGGCGTATATAATTATCTAACCCAATAAATGTTGAAGCTGTTAACCCGTTCCAATCTGTAAACGAGTAGAATGTCCCATAAAGTAATGGCAAAATAACGACTAATCCTAATCCTATTAACACGGGGGCTAGAAACAACCAGAAAGATAGATCACGATTTCGCATATATGTCCCCTCCACTTTCTTTTTATATTTCGGAGCAAAGACTAGCATCCTTGCTCCGAATAGGAAATATTATTGTCTTTGTTCTTCCCAATTAGCTATGGATGCATCTAATGCTTCTTCCCAAGTAGCATCGTCAGCTAGATAACGCTGTAGGTTGGATCCAAGCTCATCTTGTCCCCACATGTTGCCTGGATAACCAGCAAATACCCAACCAATTGTATTTCCTGCTTCAGCATATTCATAAATTTCTTGTGAAAGTGGATCTACAATAAGGTCAGTATCATAACCTTCGTACGCTGGGATGAATTTAAAATCTTCTAAAACAGATTGTTTACCCGCCTCAGATGTATACATCCAATCCAAGAAGTCTTTCGCAGCTTGAATTTCTTCATCAGAACCTTGGTTGTTTACTGCCCAATAGTTTGGCACACCAACCGGTATATGTCCTTCTAGACCTTCTACCGGAATAGGTAAAATACCAATGTTTTGCGCTACTTGCTCCTCCATTTGTTCAATAGAAGGATATACCCAATTTCCTTGTTGAATCATTGCCACACGCTCAAGTGAGAAATATTCTTCAACTTGTTGTGAGTAATCTAAACTTAAAACAGGTCCAACAGAATATTCTGCCTGTAAATCTAGGTATCTTTTAAACTCGTCACCTTTTTCAAATTCAACTGTTTCAGATTCAAACGCTTCCATTACATCGTGATTGAATTCTGGAGCCAAAAATGTATTTGCAGCATGGTCTCCCATTACCCAACCTTCTTTTCCAGGTAATGCAAACACGCCTTCTAAACCTAAATCGTCTTTCATTTCAGCAATCGTTTGCACTGCAGATTCTAAATCTTCATATGTCAATATTTCACTAGCATCAATACCAGCTTCTTCAAAAATACGTTTGTTATAAATAATGCCATAGCCTTCTTGATTAAATGGTAAACCTAATATCTCATCACCGTCTGTAACAGTAGTTAACGTTCCTTCTAAAGCAGCTTTACTTGCTTCAGTATCAGATAAATCTGTTAAATAATCATTATAATCTACTACACCTTGTGGTCCAGCAATGTTAAAAATGTCTGGTGCATCCCCTGAATTAAATGCCGTTTTTAATAATGGGTCGTAATCTGTTCCACCACCAACAGTATCAATAGTAATTGAAACATTTGGATTTTCTTCTTCGTACAATGCTACTAAATTTTCGAATTGATCCTTAAATTCGACTTTCCCTTGAAAAATTTCAATGGAAACTTGATCCTCATTACTATCACCATTAGATTCAGATGTATCACTTGTATCTTCTCCAGATCCTCCACAAGCAGCCAAGAACATACTAAACGTTAATGTGATAATTAAAAACAACAATTTTTTGTTTTTCATTCTTTACTCTCCCCTTTTTAATTTTAGTAAGCGCTTTACAAATTAATGCTTTTATATGTGACCTTTTATTGGTCACATTTTAGCAAACGTTTGCATCAATTTGTTAAATGAATAATAACACATGCTTTTTAAAAAAACAATAATATTTTTTACAATTAATTTTATACCATGTTCTCTTAAGTGATACACCTTCAAATAGTTACAAGAAACAACATTCTGTATATGAAGTAAGCTTCATTTAGTGTTAGTTTTGCTCTTATTGACTCGATTGTTAACTTAAACAAATCGAATGTAAGCAAATAAAGTATCACCGCTATGTCACATTTAAAGCGAGCTCTTATGTATGGATGCACAAGATATAATTAATGGCGAATCTATCTGTTAACTAACACAATAGCAAAGCAAACGTATGCGTTACTTTGATAACAATGCTTAACACTACAAACAAAAAAACCGTCCACAGGTACCACCCATGAACGGTTTTTTACTAACCTACACTAACAAAACGAATCTTTAGATTTCGGTACGGATAATCCAAACAGTGGCCGTAGATATAATGCCACAAATGTTCCTGCAAGTGCTAAAATTCCCCAAGCATAGCCATGAATACTAAATGAAGCAATACCACCGAAATAAGCACCGATGTTACAACCAAATGCTAGACGAGCACCATATCCCATTAATAAACCACCGATGATCGCTGCAGCTACATTTTTGATATTCATGTTTGTAAACTTGAATAAACCACCTGCTGCAGATGCTAGAAACGCTCCAAGAATGACTCCAAAATTCAATACAGTTGTGGAATCAGCAAAAATAGATGCTTCAAGCATTTGTGCATTTGCACCTTGCCAGAATCCCCAGCTCGCGACATCTACACCAAAGAACTGCGCAACCTTGGAACCCCAAAGCGCAAAAGCAGACGTAATCCCCCATGGTGCGCCACGCGTCATTAACGTTAATGCATTAAGCACCGCTAATGCAATTGCTGCTGCGAACAATGGCCATGATCCACGAAAAATTCGTTTCCAACCCGATGTTGTTGGAAGAGCTGCCATCTTTGGCGCTTTTTTCTTTCTTTCTACTACCAACGTGATCCAGGCAATCAAGCCAAATAATGCAATCGAAACAATCCATGCTCCTCCATAGCCTAAACCTGTTGAAGTTGCTAGTGAAATAGGTTCAAATGACGGTAAATCTTGTGTCCAAAATGAAAAATGAGCGGCACCAATGGTTGAACCTATAATAAAGAACAATAGCGTTACTAACATAACGGAACGTCCGCCACCTACAGCATAAAGCGTACCAGAGGCACACCCTCCACCGAGTTGCATCCCTACACCGAACATAAAGGCTCCAACAAGTAGACTGATACCAACTGGTGATACATAACCAGATACACCAGTTCCAAAGAATGAATAACCAAATGCTAAAATTGGAGCAAATAAGGTTACCGCAACGGCTAGCATCAACATATGTGCCCGTAATGCCTGCCCATTTCCTACAGATGCAAATCTACGAAATGCAGAAGTAAAACCAAATCGAGCGTGAAATAATGTATAACCTAATAAAAGTCCAAGTACTAGTAACAGTGACTGTGAAATATGTTGTGTTGTCATTAAATAAATCATTAATATTGCACCAACAATTAATGCACCAATAATTAATGGCGTTTGTGGAGCATTTAATTGCTTCACTTGTTGTTCTACCGGATCTGTTTTTGTTGACCCTGAAGGAACTCTTGCTGTTGTCGCCATCTCAAAACACCCTTTCCCTATTCAATTAGTCGGATTTCAACTATCTAATAGTAACGATTTCTTTGTTTTTTGTCAATAATTAAATCCGTTTTACTTAACAGATTACAAAATAGTTGATGCTTCCATTATATTTTTGAGTTCGTATTGTGGTTTTAACCCGTTTCGAGTGATTCGTACTATTAAATAAAAAAATTGCTAAGACGGTGATGTTGATCAACGTCTTAGCAGTTTTTTGTGGATTTTTTTCATATAAATTCTAACAAGCATCATTCCTCTGTATTCACCATAATTGCAGCAACTTGGGTTAAGCGCTCATAGAAAAACTTCCCTGCTGGTTGTTCGGCTAGTCCCACCTCTTCAAACGCCTCCCACATACAACGCAACCATGCTTTGGCCCGTTCGGGAGTAATTTTGAAACGAAGATGACGTCGTTTCATCATTGGCGGTCCAAATTCTTCACTGTATAATGGCGGTCCACCAAGAAATTGGGTTAAAAACATTTGCTGTTTATGCATGATTTCATTAATGTCCCCTACAAACAACTCACTTATAGTTGGATCTTCATAAACCTTAGGATAAAAAGCATTCACAAGCTCTTCAATCTTTTCTGGACCAATTTCTTCATACGCTGACCGTAATTGTCTTCCCTCTGTCATGATCCCACTCCCTTCGCTTATATTACTTCGACCAAACTTAAATAGAATTCGCCAACTTCCCCTTGCTTGTATAAATTCGTAATCGATGTTGAGTAATTATAAATCGTACCTCTAAACGCTACTCCCTCTTCTGGAATAGTAACATCAAATGTACCTTCATATAGTAATGTTGTAATCGCATGATATTCCTCATGGGTTACTTGAAAATGAAATGAAATCTTTGTTTGTCCATCTTCGACCGTACGCTGATATCCTTCTACTGCAATGGGGGTATCATTTAATCGTACTTTGGTTACCACATCATCATCACCTTTTAATAATTCTTTTACGTGCATCATAGCACTCCTTATCTGTAATGTCACGATCCCTACTCATTAGTGGTATCGACATTTTTAGTCAAGAATTTCCCACAATATGAAAGTAGTATGTTATGATTTTAGAAAGTAAAAAAATTCAGAATAAGGGGAGTATATGAATGATTGAATCATCCGTAGTTAAAAAAGCACCATTTCGTGCCGATCATGTAGGTTCATTGTTACGATCAGAACGTATCAAACAAGCACGAACAGACAAAACAAATGGCACGATCACTGCCGAACAACTTAGAAAAATTGAAAATGAAGAAATCACACGTATCGTGGAAAAACAAAAAGAAATTGGCTTACAAGCTGTAACCGATGGTGAATTCCGTCGTAGCTGGTGGCACTTTGATTTTCTTGAAGGACTGGATGGAGTTGAAGGCTTTGAAGCAGATGCTGGCATTCAATTTTCCGCTAAGCAAACAAAATCTCGCGGCATTCGTGTAACAGGTAAATTAGACTTTACCAACCACCCAATGCTTGATGATTATAAGTTTTTACATAGTATTGCTGGTGATCATACAGCAAAAATGACGATCCCTAGTCCTAGTATGTTACACTTTCGTGGAGAAATTGATTCGAACATTTATAGTGACAAAGAAAGTTTTTTTCAAGACTTAGCACAAGCCTATAAAAAAGCGATCCAAGCGTTTTATGATGCTGGTTGCCGCTACTTACAATTTGATGATACAGCGTGGGCCTATTTATGTTCAGACGAACAAAAACAAAAAATCCGCGAACGTGGGCTTGATCCCGATGAGTTAATCGACTACTATGCAGAAACCATCAATCAAGTAGTAGCTGACAGACCTGACGACCTAACCATTACCATGCACATTTGTCGTGGTAACTTCCGATCAACTTGGATTTCTTCTGGCGGATATGAGCCAGTCGCTGACGTTTTATTTGATCGATTAAATATTGATGGATTTTTCTTAGAGTATGATAGTGATCGTGCAGGTGGTTTCGAGCCACTTCGCCATGTTAAACGAAACGATTTACAAATTGTACTCGGATTAATCACATCAAAAGTTGGTGATTTGGAAAGCAAGGATGAAATCAAACAACGCATTGAAGAAGCATCCCAATATGTTGATAAAAGTCAGTTAAGTATTAGTCCACAATGTGGTTTCGCATCCACCGAAGAAGGTAACTTACTCACAGAAGATCAACAATGGGATAAACTGAAACATGTAGTCGACATTGCTACAGAAGTTTGGTAATGCATAAGGGCAGACACCCTATTTCGGTGCTGCCCTCTTTTTTTAACATAATGTCGCACTTAAAACGCTGCAGTCCAACCTCCATCTGCTGTAACAACTGTACCATTAACAAACGATGCATCATCTGAAGCTAAAAATAATGCAACATTTGCAATTTCCTCTGCTTGTCCAGATCGTGGAGATAGGCCATGTGTCATTCCTGCACGTTCCATTCCAAATTGGCTCACATTTGTCATCGAAGAACCAATGTTTGTTTCCACCGCACCAGGTGCGATCGCATTACATCGGATACCTTTTTTCGCATACATATAAGCCGTATTTTTTGTAAGACCTATAACAGCATGTTTCGACGCAACATAGGATACGCCTGCATGCGCACCACTAAACCCACCAGTCGACGCTGTATTAATAATGACGCCATTTTCCTTTTCAATAAAAATTGGTAAAGCTTTGCGTATTGCCCGCATCACACCAGTTGTATTAATAGCTAACACACTCTCCCACTTATCATCATCAATCTCCCCGACCGGTTCAAAATTATCCATCACACCTGCATTGTTCACAAGGATATCCAAAGTCCCATAGGTGTCCACAGCTGTTTGGATCATATGATCAACATCTTCCGAATCAGCAACATTTGTTTTGACCGCTTTGCCTGTCCCTCCATTTTCTTCAATACTTGCTACAACCGTCTCTGCCTCTTCTAGATTAATATCGGAAACAATTACTTTTGCCCCTTCTCGTGCATAAACTTTGGCGATTTCTTTCCCCATTCCGAATGCGGCACCTGTTACAATTGCTACTTTTCCAACTAATTTCATCTTTCTTTCCTCTCCCCCTCAATAAAGAAAACGCTTTCATAAACATTATAAGTATAACCATTATACAGGAAAGGTACAACCAAAAGGTTTTGACAATTTGAGTAAAATATTGGTCCTATTTGTTATATTAAGAAAGTGCATAGTAAATAGGCAGCTTACATAATCTAAACTTATCACAGGGAGGTGAAAAACCATGGCAAACCAAAATAAAAGACAAAACAACAATGTTTCAGAAAATATTAAAAATACTGCAGGTACTGCTTTCCATGAGGCACATGATGCCTTAGAAGCAACCGAAAATGCAGCGATGAACGCAGTTGATGCAACATCAAATGCTGTTAAAAATGTTACAAATAATAACCAAAAAAATAAAAATAAACAATAAAAAATAGAACAAACAGGAAGTAAACGCTCGGGTCTGAACATCACTTCAGATTCGAGCATTTTACATACAATATGTACTAGTGGTGTTCTATCTGATGAATAAAGAAAACGTTTATGTTTCATCTTATGTATGAGGTGAGTCTATGTTAAACCGAGCACTGTCTACTGCATTAATAGGAATCGGTACAGCACAATTTTTAAAAGTCCCGCTTCATTATATAGAGACTGGTAAATGGGACTGGAATAAAACGATTGGTTCAGGCAACATGCCAAGTTCACACTCTTCTGCCGTTACTTCCCTATCGACCTATGTTGCATTAAAAAAAGGAATTTACTCAATTGATTTTGGTGTGAGTAGTATTTTTAGTCTAATTGTAATGTACGATGCAATGGGAATAAGGTGGCAAGCTGGTGAAACAGCCATTGCCGTTAACGATATGTATGAACAGTTAGAAAAACTAGCCGATGACCATCCAGGTTTCTATTACAAAAAACGCAAAAAAGAACTGAAAGAAATGATTGGCCACCTGCCAATTGAAGTAGCTGGTGGAGCAGCTTTAGGCTTCGTTGTTGGTGCTATTAGTTACTTAACAGAAGGGAAAAAAGACACATCTACCTAAAGATGCGCAAACTCTTGATAATCATTAGACCTAAGACAAATTTAAAAGCCTTAGGTCTCTAACATCTTAAAAATCACTTGTTTTTTTCCAGGTATTAGCTTTATGTTGAGATGAATGCTTTCCTCTCACATTGTGGAGCCAAGCCCTGTCTTCATCCATCATCTTCTTGGCAGCATATATGGTTAAAAATTGTACCAAGATAATATCCAAGAAATCAGTGTCGGTGCCAATAGATAGGTTAGATCATCTCTTTAATGGTTCTCCCCCGTGATATTTTAGCAGCAAACACACTGTGCAACATTGCCCATGTCGCACTGTACACAAACCAGAAATACTGTATTTGTCTCAATATGTGTTGTCTCCTCCATATCTAATGCATTCGTATATAATGACATATCGATATAGTTCGATAATAAAAAGTCAACACTTTCGATGAAATAATTAAGGATGAAAATACCTGGACCAGCTACCATTATAAAGATGGCAAACGCTCCTGCGAGGTACATGTTAAAAGTACTTAATCGTTTAATCCCTTTTTCAATTCCTAAATAAGCACTGATCGAGAATAAAATTACCCACACAATCGTGACAACCATTGTCAAATCAAATGTAATACAATATTTAAAAGTTTCGATAAATTATGTGTAATAATCGGCGCGCCTAACCCTAAGGTCACGGCTGCACCTGTCAAAATACTAACAAGGAAAAGATTATCCAGTAGTTTGCCAACTATACCATCTGTCCATTTATCACCAAAACGGCTTCGCATGCCTCAGATAGACGCATGAAACGTTTTTTTCGAACATGCAAAATATACCCGATCGCTGGTGCTGCCATCACAAAGATAGCAAAGACTTGAAAGCTCCACATAAACATGCTATAAGCATTCCCCCATAGTAGTGCCTCTTCCGATTGAGAAGCTACTCCATTGGTGGATCAATCGCAACTTCTGTCCATTGAACCATACCAGTACGCATCTAGTGGACCCAAGCCCCATCGCAATCAGAATCGAAGCATACTCAAACAATGTGAAACGTGGCTTCTCCATTGGATCTCCTAACACGATGTTGCCATATTTGGAGAATGATAGGTAAAGGCCAGCTATAACTAAAATAATCGCATACCAAATATAGCCCCATGAAAACATCTCGACAATTTTATCAAATATACTATTTATTGAACCCTCTCACCACTTAACGACCTTATGGTCTGTTTGAAGTGGGAGATTCCTAAGAACACCAACCTAACAGTCGGTTTTAATTAGGCTACCCCCGTAGGACCTACGGTTAGAAGTCTTATTGCTTCATTTTTAATATTTATACTTGCGTTAAGATCCCTGTCGTGATGTGTACCACAAGATGGGCAATCCCACTTACGCAATGCGAGATTCTTAACGTCATTGTTCTGATAGCCACAGCAGGAACAAAGTTGGCTAGAAGAGAAGTTTTTAGCGACAACAACGACCTGTTTCCCATACCATTTTGCTTTATATTCAAGCATTGTTCGAAATTGTGACCAACTTACCTCGCTAATTGCCTTTGCTAACTTATGATTTTTAATAGATTGGATACTTGCAAATCCTCTATACCAACTATGTCGTGGTTTTTGACAATATTATATGAGATTTTATGCAAGTAATCTTTTCTTATATTGCTTATTTTTTCATGGATACGTGCAACCTTGATTCGTTGTTTATGCCAATTGGAAGAACCTTTCTTTCGTCTTGCAAGTGTCTTCTGCGCTTTTGCTAGTTTCTTTTCTAGGGATCGAAAAAACGTTGGATTATCGTATATTGTTCCGTTGGAAAAAATGGCAAAGTCTTTCAGTCCAACATCGATGCCAACAGACATGTTTGTTTTAGGTAATGCTTGTATTTCCGTTTCAACAAGAATGGAAACAAAGTATTTACCACTAGGATTACGTCTTATAGTAACATTTAAAATACGACCTTCGACTTCTCGACTTTTAGCAAATTTCACAAGTCCAAGTTTAGGTAGTTGGATTTTATTACCAACAATCGCAATATTATCGTTCGTGTATTTTGTTGTGTAGGACTGTACCTTGTTGTTTTTGGACTTAAAACGTGGAGCATTGGTTTGTTTTTTGAAGAACCTGGCAAAAGAATCGGAAAGGTTTTTAACGGAAGATTGGAGAGCAATGCTATCCACTTCTTTTAGCCAATCCAATTCTTTCTTTAGTTGTGGGAGTTGAGAAGAACAAATGGTGTAGGTAAAACCTTTTCCCGTTTTCTTATACGTTGCATTCCATTTTGCCAAAAAATGATTGAACACAAAACGAGAACATCCTATGGTTTTATTGATCAAGATAGCTTGATTCCGGTTAGGATAGATTCTGAATTTATAAGCCCTATGGCCAAGCAAAACAGTCACCTCCCCTTTTCTTTTTATTATACACGACGTCTCCGCAAAACACAAACATTCGTTCGTGTTTACAGGTTAGGATTTGAAAAATGCTGTAGAACCTTGGGCTAGCACTTAATTAGTCAGACAATTGAGATAGCTAAAGCTATCCCTTGTCCGAAGGCGATTCATCTCCACCCTACTCATTGGGCCAACGCCCTTCTCATTCCTTGAGGATGGAGTCTTCTCGCCTGGAATGATAAATCTAAAGATTCCGCTTCATACATAGAAAAAGGAATACAAATGGCAATAACGATCAATAATGACGGAATAAATATGTTGTAATCAATTATTTTTTTCGAGTTCAATCCATGTTGATTTTTCCTCATCACAATCCATCCAAATACAATTTATTGCTTTATTAATCCAGGTAAAATAGTTTTTTTATGATGATTCTAAAAGGTTTTCTTTCATATCCCACTGATTGTTAGTTGAACAGAATCGGACATTTACTGGCAGTTGATCCTCCCCCACTTATCTTCTTTGGTTTTACCTCGTAGATTGAAGTGGGGGACTTACTGCCAGTTACATGCGGGTTAAAAGATGCACATCTATAACCAACAATGCATACCATGTACGTTTCATACAAACACTTTTATGTTCATCAATTCATAAACACTACCGCTATTGTATCCGCTGTGCAATGATAAGTGAGAAAATCAAGCTGAGCGTGAACCGATTAGAGATTTTCGTGATTACGGAGCACTTAAATTTAGCCGCGCATGCACGATTAGAGGTTAATCGTGCATCCTGAACGGAATTTTCTTGCTGCGGGGCACGATTTGAGGTAAGCATGACAGCAGAACAAATTTATCTCATTGCGCATCGGAAAGCGGTGTATTCTGCCGAAGCGAGAGTATAACACTCATTGCAATCAGAGTAAAAAAAGCAAAGTTAATGAACATACTATAGCTAATGCGTACTAAAAAAAGAAATGCAAATAGAGCGTAAAACAAAAAAAGCAGACAGCCCAACTCACGGTCTGTCAGCTTTCCATTAAATTGTTTCCATATTAATAAACGGTGTATCATAGTCAAGCATACCTTTAATTTGTTTAATGTTGATCTTTTCACCTTGTAAAAAGCGATTGAAATCAAAAATCACTGGCATGCGATTAGCACCGATTGCGAACCATGCTTTTCTCTCTTGTGGAAGATACGCAGCAGTATGCAATGTACCTGACCATGCATCATATTTTGGTGAGAAAACATCTTTTTCTTTATCATTTAACATCCGAAATGCATGATAAACATCCTTTTGCTTTTCCGCCATCAATTGTTGTCTGCGAATCGAATCATCCATTCGATACCTGTTCTCTTCTTTTAACATTTCAAAATGATTCGTACTAACATTAGACTTACGCGCAACTACAGAACGTGGTGATGCTTCCACTACATATGTTTCACCGGTTGGATCCAATACTACATAACTAAATGATGTACGATGCGGTATTTCCTTTAATAACATGATTGCATCATCGACTGTTGCACATGTTTCTAAAATAATCCGTCCAATCATATTGCATATAAACCCATCACCAGAACCAACCCGATTGATGAAGTTATAGCCCATTGCCAAACCTTTTTCATTGATCCCATCCATTCGCCCAGTTATTTGCATGGATGGGCCCATCACCGCATAACCTGTATCGGTTGGCTGATAAGCAAGAAACCGGCCTTCATACCCGGCTGGATGGCTATCATAATTACGTATCAAAAATTTATCTCCTGTTAAAATCGAACAGCCACTTCGTCCATAATCCACATAATGACCGCCAAACTCACGCAATGCATCTTCCCTCTTCCAATGTAATGCATCCGCTAACCCCTGAATTTCATCTAACATACCTGGAATAAATGTTGACAATAGATCAATAGATTCCTTCGCATTGATACTAAAATGGCGCTTCCTTCTCGACGCCCATTGCTTGTGGCGAACTGGCAAGATTGGAGACTCGTTTAACAACTCCCCTTGCATATATCCAAAATCATAATGATTTCCTCTAAATTGAATGACATCACTATAAACTTGTTTCATTTAAAATTCCTCATTTCTAAAACCTACAAGTAGTCAAGTTCATACATTATCTTATGATGGAAAGATTGGTCAAATGTGGTGCACCTATTAAATTGAATTCCTTAACGTCTTTTAGTATTTCTGTGTAAGGATACCTAATTGTAGATATCCTTACACAGAAATACGCATGAGTTACTCATGCGTATTTTTCAATATTATTATTCTGTAGTTGTTTCTGGAAAGATTTCATTAAATTTTGCATCTAGTGCTTGTTGAGCAGTAGTAATTTGCGTATTTGCAGTTTCTGTTAATTCAGCTTTTTTGGCCTCAATTTCTGTTGACGCTTTACTATCAGCTTCTGTTTGTAAACTATCGTTATACTCTGTTACTTCTGTACCGATACGTTCTTTTTCAACATCAGCATGTCCTGTAATTTGTGTTTGTATTTTCGTTTTTAATTGCTCTAAAAATGTTCCTAGATCGGAAACAGTTGCACCATTTTCACTTTCACCTGTTGTAACAAGTTCTGCATCACTTGAAGCGAAAACAGAATTAGCGAAGTTTGATAATTGGGTCAGAAAAGCAGGATTTATTGCTGCATATGCTGCTGTTCCTCCAAAGAATAACGACATGGCTAAAACGATGATAGAAAACTTCTTCGCTACTGAAGAACCTTTCTTCTTACTTGGTCTTACTCTATTTGATGCTTGTAATCTTTCTTTTCTTGATTTTGTGATCTCCATCCAAAATCATCCTTTCAACTGAGATTTTTTAAAATCCCCACTTCAAAGGCGAAGTGGCAACTGGCTGACTTAGCATTTGCCTTAGTCCCTATAGCTTTGCGTCCGTACCTTTCAGCACGTTTGCCATAGGAATATTAAACAATAAAAGCGATGGAAAGTATATAGCATCTTAATGGTGCATTACCCATTAATTGGTTTGAAAACATAACCTTTTCCTTTTCGTTTTTAAAGAAACAATCATAAAGTAAGCTCTTGGTGAAGACAGAGGCTTCGTGCACATATTTGATTACAACCTTTCAACTACGCAAATGATTCATCTTAGCTAACATTTTATACTTTCCTGCCCGTGAAAAAAAAACATGGAAACTCATATCCAGCATGAGTTTCCATGTTTTTTAGTCAGTAAAAGTAACCTGTGAATTTTTTCATTTGAAAGTATCTCGTTCAGACAATAGTTACTCTTGCTCTGTATCAACATCTAGTTCTTGTTTTACCTGTTCTAGGTCAATGTCTTGTTTAATTCTATCTTGTGTTTCATTATCAAAATCTTCTACGATCATATTTGCTAACTTAAACACTTCTGCATTCTCCGAGGATCCCTCTAACGATTGAACTATAAGTTCGTCAGATGTAGGCTGCAGTTCTTCAACAGTGATTGGCTGATTTCTATACTGTGTAAGCACACGTGTATAAGCTCCTTCTTCTAATAACTCTTCCATTTCTGCAATACTATCTACTTCTTGTTTGATTTTTTCGAATTCAAAACCTTCCTCAATTCTTGCCTTTGTATCACTATCAAAACCGTCTACAATTACAATGGCTAGTTTTAACACTTGTACATTCTCCATAGATCCTTCTATGGATTGAATTAATAAGTCATCAGAAGTTGATTGTAGCTCTTCGTTCGTAATTGGATTGTTTTTATACTGTGAAAGCACACGGGTATACGCACTCTCACTAAATAAACTGTCCATTTCTTTAAGAGATTCTAATTCATCGATATTAAATGTATCAGTTAACTGATCTTCCTCTATTTTATTGATCGCCTCGTCATAGTTTCCCGTTTCAATCAAAGCCGTTACTTCTTCCATCTGGTCCTGGGTCCCACAACCTACTAATGCTACGGTTATAAGTAATAGAATAAATACAAATTTCTTCATTTTATTTATGTTCCTTTCTACAATTTTTTGCAAACAAAACCATTTTACCATAAAAATTTTAAATTAAATCAAAGTCGAAAAGTTTAGATAATGTCGATAATTCAGATGTCTATTCCATTTTCACGGATCAAACAATTTGAATACAATTAACCTAACAAACCTTTTTCAAAAAATCTTCAAAATAACCTAGATATTTTTGATTTTTAAAAACATTTTGAGCTGTTTCTTCATACAATCCTTATAGAGGTGATGAAATTGGCTAGAGTAAAATATACAGATAGTGATGTTTCTTTAATGGCTAGGATGATGAGAGCAGAGGCAGAAGGTGAAGGAAAACAAGGAATGCTTATGGTAGGGAATGTGATTGTAAATCGGGCAAAAGCTGATTGTTTGGACTTTGAAGATATAAGAACAATCAACGATGTCATTTACCAAGTCCAAGGAGGAAATTATTCTTTTGAAGCAGTTCAAAAAGGGAATGTTTTTTATCAACGCGCAAGAGAATCAGAAAAAAGATTAGCCGAACAAACGCTAAAATATTGGAGAGAACACCCTTCCAAATATTCTCTTTGGTACTTTAATCCGGCTGGTGCATGCCCACCACAATGGTACAGTCAACCATTTGCTGGACAATACAAGGAACATTGTTATTATGAACCAATCGCAAATACATGCGATAGCGCCTATAGATGGTAAAAAAGTTTGGGGTATAGCGACAACGGATTACACCGTATGTCGCTATACCCCAAGCTTCCACAACGTTTAGCTAAAGAAAGAACTCCTTTCGATTACAATAATTATGGTGATGATGCTTATAGCAAGGACCGTTTTTATGATATCTTTACTTGTCATCCGTTTCGGCGGGCTGAACTGTAATTGTCCATCAAATCCCCTTGATGCCATCGCCTTATACATATTATCCGATCGTTCAATTGCTCTCACTAGTAATCCTGCAGTCAACTGACCATAAACTCGTAATTTACCAACATTAATGCCCCCACGAAAAAAACGAGATTTAGCAGCCGTTAACATTCTATCGATATCTTCGAGAAACATAAATACATAACGGTAAGATAAAACTAAAATCGTTATTAACTTTAACGGAATTCGAAAGCCCGCAAGACCATTAACCAATTGATCTAAGCTCTGGGATTCCAATACAATCGTAATAATTGTCATCGACGTAAAAGCCTTTAAAAGGATTAGCATTGCAAAGATAACACTACCCGTTTCTTGTTGCCATAACAAAGGAACAGTCATTAATAACAGGAATGGCGTTATAATTAAATACCTTTGTAATAATAATGTGATAGGTATTTTCATCACAACGAATACAATAACAGATAAAACATAAGCAGCCATTACGTATGGAAGGTTTGTTAAGCTAATCACGCCAAATATATAACCAATAGCAGCAATTAGTTTAGCCCTTGATTCCCAATTTGCGGCCCACTTTGGCACTGTGCCAACCTGTTGTTGATTATTCATAGCTATCATACCCCTATTTAGAACACACTTGGGTCTTTCGTTTATAAGCTAACCGCTAATTTTTCCTATTTTGTACCAACAGCATAATCGTTGCCCCGATAAATAATCCAATGACTAACATGGCAACTAATGTCCAACTATTATTACTAGATGGTTCTTCTTCATTCGTATCAAGCAGTAATGTCGATGTATGACTTGTTTCTTCATACTCCTCACCGTCGATGGAACCACTTTCTTCGAGTACAACATTCGCCTTGATTAACCACTTTCCGGTTGATTGAACATCAAAGGTGAACTTTCCGTCTTGATCTGAGACTTGTTCTAACACTTCATGTTCTGGACCATATGCTGTCACTGTCGTCTCTCCAACTGGTTCTCCATTTAATGTAACTTGCCCTTCCAAACGACCTGTTGAAAAGTCAGCTATATTTATTTCTGGTATAATTTCAAGTTCTAGATCAACTGGATCTTCTGCCGTTGTATTACCATCACCGACATGATAAGCGAGTTTGGCCATTTGACTACTTAGTTGTGTCGTATCACTATCATCTGGTGTATATGTACTTTGTTTTCGTTCTGCCCAAAAAATATAGTCACCTTCATCACTAATTGGAACGTATGCCCTTGCACTGACTCCAGCAGCTTCCAATTCAAGTTGTTCTTCTTCGCCATCTGGATAACGCACAGAGAGTTGATAATCCTTATGACTTGCTTCACTCATATAATCACGTATATGTCCCCAAACAACATCAACCCTTAATTCTTCTCTTTCTGAAAATTCCTCTACATCAATATACAGCTCATGTGCATGGACGCCTGGTACAAACAGACAAAAAAGCAGTAGGAAGAAAAAGATCGATAGAACCATTTGTTTCATTGAATTTTTCCACCTTTCCATAAACGTACTTTATCCAAGACAAGATTTACCAACATAACACCTTTCATTTGCCATTCCTCACCCCATCACTTTTTCTTACGCGTTCGAACATAAAAAACTGCTCCAATGAATGATAAAAAGGAAACACCTAACAATGCCCGAATAAAAACAGGAATCCCTTCCATACCGTTTGTATCTTCTTGGATTGACGATGCTCGGTGTCCTAATCCATCATTAGCTACAAGTCGATGAACATCGCTCTGATGTTCATAATCCAGGTAACCTTCATCATTCACCTCATGCTTAAATAATTGCCTGCCATCTGCATCATAGGTGGTGACAACTGCAAGTTTGGCAGGAGTACCGTCATCATAACGAACTTGAATAACACGATCATCAACATGCTCAATAATCATTCTGTGTGCTTCCGCAATCATTGGATAAAAAAATAAAATAGTCAAAATAAGCGAACTAGCGACAATAAGTTGATAAACCTTCTTACTTAGCACCCTACTCACCACCCTTTTCCGTCAATGACTTGAAAAGATACGGCTTAATTGATGCAAGGTGATGAAGCGCAAAACCAGTGAGTACGCCTTCTAATAACGCAAGAGGGAAATAGGAAACGAGTACTATCTGTATCACAGAGAAGCTACCAGATCCATAACGAGCATCCGAGAGTAATAAAAGAACGATTAACAAACAAACAGCAACACCAATAGCCGTAAAACCGGCAATACACCCTTTCCAAAAAAGCGATGGGGATTTCCAATATGTAAATAACCAATGTATCAGTAACGCTGGGATCGACATTAATAACATATTTGCCCCAAACGTACTGATCCCCCCATGTTGGAATAATATGGCCTGTAAAACTAATCCGACAAATACAGCTAACGGGGCACGTCGCCCTAATACCAAGCCAAGAAAACCACCTAATAATGGATGGATGGACGTTGGACCAATTGGAATGTTAATTAAGGATGCAACAAAGAAAGTACCAGACAGCAGACTGATTTTAGGAATTTCTTCTTCGTTTGTCCCTTTCAACGCATAGGTTAGAACACCTACCGCACCCGCTGTTGTGGCAACAGCTATGGAAATACTTAATACACCGTCAGCAACATGCATAACGAACCTCCCATCCATCTATAAATACCATCTTCTACCTACAACACAAACGAAAAACGGATTCACCTAACTATATTACTTACAAATGAACATTATGAATGATAAGGGAATCGTTTTATATATCTCAACTGTGCATGCAAAAGTAAGAGTTCGCTTCGTTTTATTCTATTTTAAGAGTCTCCTACACAGAAAAAACGCTTGGATTTGAAGTGACTCCAAGCGTTTTTTCATTAATTCCTTCCTTACTCATCTCTAAATGGTACATAAGCTCCCAGGTGTTGCGAAGTATGCATTGTATGCAACCATCCCTTTGGATGAGGTATCTTATAATCATCTGATGGATAATGTTTAATGTTTAACTTATTATAAGTCACAGGTCCCTCTGGTGCATAAGCACAAATATTCCCTTTCGTCATACCCGTATGATCGTATGTTGTTTTCTTCTTTCCTTTAACAACATGTTGATCCGCCATTCCATACGTTGGCATTGGTGGTGTTTGATAAGGATATGTTGGTATATAATTTCCCGGTACGTTCGTTGGATAATAATATTGGTACACGTGCACTTCCTCCTCAAAAAAGTAGTTTCCTTATATCTGTATTCAAAAAAGGCCTTTTTGGGAATAAATCACGTCACTTTTGACGTTTCACATTTTACAGATCCTGTGAATAAAATATTGTATCGTTAAATCCTTTTTTAAGGTGGTGCAACATGGTCCCAACACACATTAATAATATCTTTGGAATTCGGATTAACGGCGCGACCAATAATGCCTCAATGAACTATGGTAATGCCGCACATAAAGGACATCAAGCAAACATGAAAATGAATGCCGGTTATTGGCAACCAGGTGATGCCAACTTTAGTCCACTTCAATTTAACAATTCAAACATTTCGAATGATCCGGATGTAACAGACCAACCGCAAGCACAAATCTAATGTATAGCAGGAGGTAATACTCTCCTGCTATCTGTTAGTGATTAGATGTATGACAAGGAGGATCTATATGAGTCATACAAATAATATATTTGGTATCCGTATAAATAATATTATGAACAATGGTTCCATTAATTTTGGAAATGTTTGGCATACCCAACACCAAGCCAATGTCAAAATGAATGTGGGATACTGGCAAGCTGGTGATGCCAACAATAGTCCGTTACGATTTGATAATAAGAACTATGCCTATGACCCAGATGTAAAAGATCAACCCCAGCAACAAGTTTAAGAGGGAAAGGCTGACATTTTATGAATCTTAAAATTAATATAAAAAATATAAATATCAATTCAATTAGTACATTAGGTTCTATGAACGTAGGGAAAGTTTTTTTTGCCAAGAATAAATCCCAATCGATTAGGCTTCCAAAGGAACATTATGAAGAGAAATCCTTTGAGGAAGAAGAAGAAAATAATTAATAGAGATCACCTTTCCCTATATCCAATCACATATAGACTGATAAATTTTATAGTCTGTTTTATTAGGAGGGACACCGATGAATCATCATTATCAATGGAAAGGATACCATCCTTCCTATTGGAACTACCCCTATCCCTATACATCCTATCAACCAAGCTCTGGTCAACAACAGCATGGTGAACAACCTGTCCACCAAGAAGAAGTATGGCACGATCAACAACCAAACCATACCAATGAATTATTAGAACAGCTGGATAGAATCTATCAAAAACTTAATCAGTTGGAAGAAGAAAACAAGGAAATTAAAGAAGAATTAGCCAATAAAAAAAGTGTTACAGTAGAGAATGTGAATAATAAAATTCAAGATTTAAATGTGCAAGAGTTATCAGGATCCTTACTGGTTGGATTAAGTTCACTTAGTGATGCGGAGGAGTTACAAGAATTACTTGCAGACAATGATCAAGTTTCATTTAACGGTATGGATACTGAAGAGGTTGAAAATAATATCATGAATCAACAAAATGAAGAGGAGACGATGAATCAAGACAATCAAAACGGTACAGCAAACTCAGAATCAAATCAGACAACAGATAATAATCCATCCAGCTAGCTTGTACCACCAACAAATATTCATTAAGCATACCTAAAAGAAATATTTAAAGGTTTTCATTATAATGAAAACCTTTTTATTATACATAGGCGTTCTACTAGATTAATAAATATACTTGTCTTTCTCATTAAACATCTTAAACAAGATTCGATAAGCATCTTGTTCATTGATTGGGAGTGCATCAGCATAGTCTGGAACCATTTTAAATGTTCTTGCAATAATAGGTAAATGCAAATTGGCTTCCTTAATATATGATTCATCAATTAAAAGGCTAATATCTCCAGCAGTTAATAGTTCCCCGTCCTTTAACAGTATGACCATGTCCGCCCATGAAGCGGCGAAATTCACATCATGAGTAGATAAAAGAATCGTCTTTCCCATATAATTTAACCCTTGTAGTAAACCTGCTACTTCATCTTGTCCAGCAGGATCCAAAAATGCCATTGGTTCATCTAAAATGACGATATCTGGCCTCATTGATAAAATGCCAGCAATTGCCACTCGTTTCTTTTGACCATAACTTAATTGATATGGTGGCGTATGTTTATACTCCAACATACCAACATTCCCTAGTGCTGCATGACAAACTTCCTCTACTTCTTCCTCTGTCATATGTAAATTCCGTGGTCCAAAGGCCACATCATCCCACACTGTTCCAGAAAACACTTGATCGTCAGGATCTTGAAAAACTAACCCAACTTTTCTACGAATGGCTGGCGCACTCTTCTTTGTAATTTGATCACCCATAATTTTAATCGAACCTTCATCTGGAACTTTTAAACCATTCAAGTGATGTAACAGTGTAGATTTCCCTGCACCATTGGGACCTAATAGAGCTACCTTTGCTCCGAGCGGAATTTGTAGACTTAGGTTTTTCAATGCTTCCACACCACTATCATACCGATACGTTACATTGTTAATTTCCATCGCATACATGTTTTCCCCTCCTTACGTACGTATTTTCTTAACAAGAAGGAGTCCCAACAAAGTATCCATGGGACTCCTTGATCATCATCAAGTAAATTTTTTACCAAGTTTTCCTTCTCTTACCATTGCTGCCAGCACATCAGCAATCACACGAGTACCTAGTAATGCCGTTTGATCACTTACGTCATATGGCGGTGAAACTTCAACAAGTTCCATGCCACACACCCCTTCACTAGCAACACGGTCAATAAACTGCAAACCTTCACGTGGTAGGAATCCACCTGGTTCTGGCCAGCCAGTTCCTGGTACAAAACCGCTATCAAAGGAATCAATATCAACACTTAAATAGACAGCTTTTGCCCCTCTCCATGCTTTCTCTAAGGCGATATCTGCAACATGATCAACACCAAGTCGTTCAATATCCCCCATTGTGATAACGGTAGTATCAAATTTCCGTACATTCTTAACTGCTTCTCTTGGTACTTGCCAACCACCAATTCCTACTTGGACAAGGTTCGATGGTGGTGCATTTGGGATATTTGTCGCATGGAACCAAGGAGTTGTATGCATCCGTTCATCCATATCTTTCTCTTGTAAATCTAAGTGACGGTCCATATGGATAATCCCAACTTTGCCATCAACATTATCCGCTAGAGCCCGTAAGCATGGATAGCCGATCGAGTGATCTCCACCCAACATGACTGGTAATGTACCTTGCGAAAAAACATGAGATACTGCTCTGTAAATTTGATCAAAGCTTTTTTCTATGTTTGCAATCGTGAATACATCACCGACATCACACATTTTTAATGACTCTTGTAGATCAACACTTTTTTCGTAACTGTACGGCGTATAAAGCTTTGAAATTCGCCGCATCGCCTCAGGTCCGAAACGAGTACCGGCACGATACGTCGTCCCGATATCAAATGGCACCCCCATGAATGCTACATCATATTCTCCTACTCGCCGGACATCTTCTAAGAATGGAGTCCGTAAAAATGTAGGAATACCTCCTTGTGGTGGTCTAGATTCCCTAGAAAAAGTGGAAATCGTTTGGTCCCCTATCGAAGGAGCCCCCTTCAGCCCATATTTCAAGGAACGCTCAATCTCTTTCTCCTTTTCAAATTCAGGAATTTTTGCTTCTTTTTCTGCTTTTTCAATACCTAACAAATCTGTGGTCCGATCACTTTCTAACGCTTTTTTCTGCCGAAAGCTCAAACCGTGATTGTCAAAGAACCCCAACACAACACCTCCTGATCGTCTGAAATTCCAATTGATGTGGGTGTTTTCATCATTCGGTTCATTATATTCATTTGTTTATTATTCATGACTCTCTTGATTCATTTCTTCTAGATCATGGACGTCCAATTTTTGTCGTGTCTCCTTTGAACGAATCAACCGATGTAACAAAATATATAAGTAACCGTGATGATAAGAGGCATCAATTTTGTCGTGACGAGCCGGGTATGGTAACTGAACTTTTCGCATAACTGGTCCTTGATAGAGCTCCATATGAATCGGGCTGAATCCTTTATGATCAATTCCGACTGTCCCGACAAGTTCTAGTGTTTTATCGTATACATCAATTTCAACATCTTCTAAGTTCAGGCCAGGCACCCTAAAAATACACAATAGCTCGTTCTCCGATTCACAAATATTGACCTTTATACCTGAACCATTACTAACTTTATTTCCGTTATTATTATTATTGTTGTTATTTCCGTTTTCTTCCTCTTCTAGAAAATCAAAGCTTGCAAAAAAATCTTCACCAAGGAAGTTTGGCAATTTTTCATTCCATTTTTTCGGCCAATACTTATTCAAGTTCCCCTCTCCTTTCCACCCATTTATCCTTAGTTTAGTGATAAAAGTGGAGAGGTGTGCCTGTATAGTTTTTAAAATTTTTTTAATCCCACCAGTGTAGATTTTCTTCATCCCCATTTATCTTGTTTCGTTTCTACTTCATATTCGCATTGGGGGTGACTGCCAGTTGAGAGGGTAAGGACTTGGCAATCCTAGAAGTGAATTTGTAATAACACGATTAGCTCAAACATAAACTAACTAGATACATAGAATAAAAAACTAGTAAAGGGGTTTTAAGAAGCAATGGAAGCAAAGGTTGCACGGTTAGAACAACGGATTAGCCAAGTGGAACAAGACAACAAACAATTATCACGCTCACTCCAAGGTTTACAGGCCGAGCTTGACCTAGCACTAAAAAAAACAGTAGAATCTGCGCAACAAACTGCTGCACCCGAACTAAATAAAGTGAATTATTTACAAGAGGTAAATGAACAAATGTTTCAACAAAATGTTCGTTTACGTGAATTGATCGAAAAATGTATGGATACAAACACCGTTCCGACACAGGATATGTATTATCAGGCCTTGAAGGAAAATCATTAATGGAGTAAAACTTCACTCAGTGGGGGTTTTTTGCTCTTCCCCCTGAGTGTTAGTTGAACCATTCGGGGGGTTAGCGTCCGTCTACTCCCACTTAAACATTTCGTTTCACTTCATGTTTTGAAGTGGGAGTTTTACGGATGGTTGCACTGTTATCGTATGGATAACCCATCAAAAACTAGTGTTAAATATCAACAAGTTGATTGTTAGTCATGTTTATCACTACTTACTTTAGCCAATCCAATGGCTAAATTCTTCTTAAGAATATCGGATACTAACTGATCATCTTTTTGTTCACAATTGATAATTAAAATGACTTCTCCATTATTCTGATTGTCTTTTTTCATCAGCCGAATTTTTTTATCCTTGTTCTTCAGTTTAAATGAGATAATCTCAAATAGTAAACCAATTAAAATACCACTACCTGCGCCAATCAATCCCCAATAAATAGCTCCTAATTCCCATTCAAATCCCTTGCTAGCAAAAATCGTAGATAAAATCACCGCTAAAGCAAAACCGGAGTCTAGAAACGAACGACCATCTGATTGTGTTAGAGAATCTAAAACGGTAGCTTCTTTATTTACTTTTTTTAATGGCACTGCAAACATATCTGTTATCCCATTTTTCTGAAGTTCGCTTATTCCGACTTCTAGATACGTTGAGTGTTCAAAGCTTGCAAAGATTTGCATTACTCGACCAATCTCCCTTTATTTATTTTAAAATCCGAGGGCTGAAAATTCTTTTCCAAATACTCTGCTTGTTCTTTTATAAACAATTTATTTAATTCAACAGTATCACTATAGGATTGATAAACCGTAAAGAAATAAAAGGAAGGAAGAAATAGAAGCCATTGCTTGTTTAAGACTTCGGTTGATCTTTCAAAATGTCCCTGTACTAAATAGATAAATCCCTCCATAAAGTTTGAGTTATATATAAAAATAACGGTCCATAGAAGAGTAAAAAAGCTTGCTAATATCCTGTGTTGATAAAATTGGCCTAAACTTGGAATAAATAAAGCCCAAATTAAAGCATAAAGCGGACTTCTTTTATCCAGGAAATTAATTCCTGTACTATTAATTTCATACTTCCTTATTGGTGCTTGTTTACTTTCACTTATTTTATACTCTTTATTTAGTCCAACTGCCCCTCGATAACTATCCCATATTCCAAATAAATACACGGGAATGTATAAAAGCAATAGCTTAGGATTCAAAACCTCATTTGCCTGTTGAATATTTCCCATAAATGAATAAACCATAGCAGCATTTATTTTAGAATGCGTATTAATAAAAATTTCCCAGATTATTAAACCAATGCCACGAAAATTATGACCAAGTAAAATATGGCCAAAACCCGGGAAAGCTACTGACCACCATGCAATTATGTAAGGTTTTCTTAAATGAAGTATAGTTGTATCAAAAATGCTCAGGAAATCTCTTGGAAGAACTCTTCTCTTCGATCCTGTTTTCATTGGAAATATTCCTTCTTTCTTTTGTTACGTTTGAAATATTTTTTCTGTCCTAAAAAATAACTGTCCATATTTTTCTACTAATTAAATTACTTATTCATTTAGTCGTTAATTAATGAAGCGGATTGGAGCCGTAATCCGTTTTAGCATCTGAATTCAAAAAGTAAATAGATTTTTTGTACGCCTGTTAAACAGATTGCTATTTACAATGTCAATACAGGAGTTAAAAAGCAATAATGTTGTTATACCAATAAAAATAGGAGTACGAAACGCAATGCGGTTTGTACTCCTAATAGTGTGTGATTTATTGTTTCACCCTAGAACTGAGCCAGTTAGTTGGCAGTTAGACTAAACTTTATTCTTATCCTGCAATCTGAAAACTTTCGTCTTACCCCATCCACATTCCCCAAACAAAGATGGACCATAATGAAATTGGAATACTATAAGAGCACTTGTAATTAGATAAAAAACAAACAATTTCTTTTTGTGATTATTTCGAAAAACAAATTGTAGAGGAATAAGAGATACTCATCAGCACATTTGGGTTTAATAGTCTTATTTCCATTTTCCCCAATAGTGCTGTACTAGTAAAATAACGAAATATCTGTACTAACAAAAAACACCAAACCTCTTATAATTGTAGAAGTTCAGCGTCTTTGTACTAGTGATTCCGATTGGGCTCGAACCAACGACCTCATGCCTGTCAAGCATGCGCTCTCCCAGCTGAGCTACGGAATCGTGTTATAAATTTGTAATGGACACTATAAATATAATGATAAATTCGGAATTTGTCAACAGATTATGTCCTCTTTAATCATTTATATAGAAATAATTTTAACTAATGGATGGAAAGCATACAAAATTTTTTTATTAAATTAGGACAGAACCCCTGTGGAACAGAGGACGAGATGGTTGAATATCATGGTGGTGAAAGATGTTGAAAGGAGTTATTGGAAATGAATGAAAACTATCAAGAATTTCAACCAAATGAACCTCAACTAAGACATGTACACGATCAATGCCGTCATTACTTGCACCACCACGTCTTAGCAACACAAACAGATGGTACATCGTTTGATGGTATTATTTTGAATGTAGAAGCAGACCAAGTAGTGATATTAGTTGGTGAGGATGTAATGGACCGCAATCAGGAAACAGGTTTTGACCAATACGGGGGCTATGGTGACGATCGTCAACCTAGAAGATATCGTCGTTATCGTCCGAGAAGATTTCCTTTAGCGTCACTAGCAACATTAGCGTTGCTTCCATATGCATTCGGCGCTTTTGCTCCTTACCCTTATTATGCGCCATACCCTTACCCTCCATATCCTTACTATTAATCAATAGAGGCCAATTCAACTGTTGAATTGGCCTTTTTACCGTTTCTACATCTAGTAATTGTCCACACGCAAACGTTCCAACTGAGACAACAAACCTGTCCCCATGTCCCATGGTAACATTTTTGAAACAGTTGTTACATTGGTCCCAGTTATAACCTTTGGAACCAGTATATGGCATTTTTTGCTGGGTGGAATTTATTGCCATACCAAAATTCTTGCTTACAAGGACAAGCTGCTCCACTATTACTAGGTTAATAGGAATTTTTTGGGTAATGATTAACTATGTTACAACTGCTAATCTCTTATTTGTACCAATTAACCAAGGAGGTTATCAGTTTGAAAACATTCAAAAAAGTACTATTAACCGTAACATTATCAGTTAGTATGCTAGTTCTGCCACTTCAGGCGGATGCTGCTTCTTATAAAGTACAAACAGGGGATTCTTTCTGGGGTATTGCTAATGAGTATGGCGTTCCTCTACCATTATTACAAAAATCGAATAACCGCACAGATAGTCTACTATATCCAGGAGAAACATTAGTGGTTCCGGATAGTACCGTTTCTCAAGCAGAGAAAGAATTATTAGCAAAACTTGTTCATGCCGAAGCAAAAGGTGAATCTTATGCAGGTAAAGTTGCGGTTGCAACAGTAGTATTAAATCGTGTAGATCATCAAGAATTTCCAGATACAATTAAAGACGTAATTTATGAACGTTCCGGTGGTCATTACGCATTTTCACCTGTAGAAAATGGAGCAATTAATGAAACGCCAGATGCTGAAGCAGAAAAAGCAGTTAATGAAGCACTTGCTTTCAGAGGAATGGGACAAGGCTCGATCTACTTCTATAACCCTGAAACAGCAACAAGTGACTGGATTCGTACTCGTGAAGTGACGGTTACGATTGGTAATCACGTGTTTGCAAAATAATGAAGAGATGGCTTAGCATAAGATGCTAAGCCATTTTTGGTTTGAACTTATTCGATCGATCTATCTTCGAACACCTCATCCAGAACAAGTCCCCGTGTCCCATTAATTCACACTAGCCGTAAGCTGTTTAAATTCTTCTGTTAATAATGGGACTACTTCAAACAAGTCCCCAACAATACCATAATCAGCTACATTAAAGATGTTTGCTTCAGGATCTTTGTTGATCGCAACAATGACTTTAGAGTTGGACATGCCTGCTGAATGTTGGATCGCACCTGAGATGCCACACGCGATATATAACTCTGGTGTTACCACTTTACCTGTTTGACCGATTTGCAACGAGTAATCACAGTATTCAGCGTCACATGCACCACGTGATGCACCAACAGCTCCTCCAAGCACATCTGCTAAGTCATCTAGCATTTTAAAGTTTTCAGCACTTTTTAGACCTCTACCACCAGCTACAACTACTTTCGCCTCACTAAGGTCAACACCTGCTGTCGTTTTCCGCACAACGTCTTGAATCACTGTACGTAAGTCTTTTATTTCAACATCAATGTTAGCTACATCTCCAACAGCATTTTCATCTCTTTCTCCCATTTCGAAGTTATTCGGACGAATGGTAATAAACTGAACACCTTCTTTTATTTTCTTCGTCGCAAACGCTTTACCAGAAAAAATTGGTGCTGTTACTAAAATATCTTGATCATCCACCTCAATTTCAGTTGCATCCGAAATTAATCCTGCTTTTTTTCTTGCCGCTAATTTTGCGGTAACATCTTTACCAATTGCCGTATGTCCTGCTACAATCACATCTGGATCAGCTAGATCAATGATCTGTTCCAATGCTTGTGCATACCCGTCTGGTGTATAGTTTTTTAATTTATCATCATCACCGACAACTACTTTTTCTGCACCATAATAAACTAGTTCATGTGCTTGATTCGTTACCTCACTTCCAATTACAGCAGCTTGTATCTCGCCACCATCTGCGATTTGTTTGGCAACAGTCAATGCTTCTAGTGAGACGTTTCTTAATTGATTATTTTTAATTTCTGAAACTACTAATACTTTCTTTGACATAACTATACCTCCTCGATCATATTACTTTCGCTTTATCTTTTACTAAACGAACCAATTCACTCACTTGGTCTTGTACTTCGCCTTCAAGCATTCTACCTGCTTGTTTTTTCGGTGGTAATGTCTGATCGATGATTTCTGTTTTTCCTTCCACATCCTCTTCATCCAAATCAAGGTCATCTAAATCCAAAACTTCCAATGGCTTCTTCTTTGCCTTCATGATATTTGGAAGTGACGGATAGCGTGGTTCATTTAAGCCTTGCTGAGCAGTGACTAATAATGGCAAGGAAGCTTCCACTTTTTCCACATCACCTTCTGAATCTCTTTCAAGCTTCACTTCGTCATCTGAAACTTCGATACTTGTAATGGTGGAGACATGTGCGATATCCAACAATTCTGCTAACCGAGGACCAACCTGCCCGGTGGAATGGTCAATTGATACATTTCCACCAATAATTAAATCGAACTCTCGATCTTCAAAAAAGGCCGCTAAAATGTTCGAAGTAGAAAATTGATCATAATCTACCACATCTTCGTTATTAATTAGAAACGCTTGATCAGCCCCCATCGCTAGAGCTGTTCGTAATTGTTTTTCCCCTTCTTCATCCCCTACTAGTACGACGGTTACTTCGCCACCATGTTCATCACGTAGTTGAACAGCTTCTTCGATGGCATATTCGTCATATGGATTGATGATATATTCCCCATCATCACGAATTTCGCCATTCTCGATCACGATCTGTTCTTCCATATCAAATGTCCGCTTCATAAGCACATAAATATTCATTTATTTAAAACCTCCTTATGGTTTCATATTTCATTGGGACTGGTAATTACTTATTTTTAATCGTCGGCAACACTGTTTTGGATATTTCTTGATCCAAATTTTCATATTCATAATAATGAATCATATTATACAGTTCTTCTCTTGTTTGCATGTCATCCAGCATATCTTTTTGCGTACCTTTGTCAAAAATGTCTTGGAAAACGCTTTGATACGCTTTAGCTGCAACACGTAACGAAGAAACCGGATAAATGACCATATCATAACCAAATGCTTGAAACTCTTCAGCAGTGTAATAAGGCGTCTTGCCAAACTCTGTCATATTGGCTAGTAATGGCACATCTATTAATTTACTAATCTGCTGGAATTCATCTTTATCGGTAATCGCTTCTGGAAAAATAGCATCCGCTCCAGCTTCGATGTACTGATTGATTCTGTTTAATGTGCTTTCCATTCCTTCTACCGCTCTAGCATCTGTCCGAGCTACTACAATTAAATTCGGAGCAATTTCTTTTATCATGTTTATTTTCTGTGCCATTTCTTCCGCTGTAATTAGCTTTTTCCCATTTAGATGGCCACATTTTTTTGGTAAATCTTGATCCTCAATCTGAACCGCAGCTACTCTAGCTTCTTCCATTTCCTTTGCGGTTCGAGCAACATTTAAAATACCTCCAAATCCGGTATCAATGTCTACCAGTAATGGTAGGTTGGTTGCCCTCACAATATCTCGAGCCCTTGAAGCCAATTCTTCTGAGTTAATGATCCCTAAATCTGGTAAGCCCCGACTTGCCGTATAAGCAGCACCTGATAAATATAATGTCTCGAATCCTACCTGCTTTGCTACCAGTGCCGCCATTGGATCATGTGCACCTGGAATTTTTAGGATTGAGGAAGCTGCCATTTTTTTCTTAAATATTTTTGCAAATTCTACTTGATCTATCTCTGGTTGATTGATCCACGTCATTTCATCCCCTCCACTTATTTGAACATTCCGACTATTCACTATAATAAGAAGTCTTTTCTACTAAATTTATGGGACGAAAAACAATTGCATAACTGTATACAATTGCTTTTAGATATCATACAGGGGAGCCATTCCGCATCATTCGACACACAACGATTAATGATTATTCGTTGTTGTGCAGATGCAATGCAATTGAACTTTTCGCTGCATTTAAACTATTATGAATATGTTCACGCATCAGTTTTTCAGCTTGATCATGATTTCGATTAGCAATCGCCTCAAACAACTTCTTATGTTCTTCGGCGGCTTGTTGACTTCTTTTATTGTCTTTCGTAGGAGCAAGTCGACGATATCTCGACACACGATCATTTAATTGGTTGAGAATTTTCGTTGCTGTTTGATTTCTACTAATCTGATATAAGTAATTATGAAACTCGCTTCCAAAATTAACAACATCAACACGTTGGTCAGCTTCTGAAGCATCCACAATAAGTTGCGTATATTGTTTCAGCTTCTCCATGTCTTTATCAGTTGCTTGAATAGTAGCTTCCCTTGTCACTAATCCTTCTAGTAAACTTCTTACATTAAAAAGTTCTTCCACCTCTTGAATAGATATCGGTGCAACTTTCAGACGCCCATTAGGTAATCTGATCACTAACTCTTGCATTTCCAATCGTTGCAACGCCTCCCTTATTGGAGTACGACTTATATCCAATTCAGATGCTAAACTCTCCTCATTAATCGATTGATTTGGTTTTAATAGTCCTTCGATAATTTTCTGTTTGATTTCAAAATAAACAAGATCTTTCGTGGATAATCTTTGGCTAGATAGTGAAGGTCGCATCGCTTTATCTCCTTTATTCATTTTAGTAGGTATAATATAGTATATAAATTAATTGTATACTCTAATACCATTGTTTGGTAGATTTGTTATGCGAATTTTAACATTTTAACAATAATTGTATTGCGCCTCACTGATCCTGAATGTTTTCCACTCTCCACATCTAACCAAAGATTTTGTAAATAGGTAGTAAGTCATTAACTGATCAAACCATTATAGTAAACAATCCAAGAATACACATTATCAAGAAGGATAATGTTAGAAAAAGGATCTAAATGCGCATTAAAAACATTAAAAAGCAACATGTTTACGAAATAATAAACAATCACATTTCCGCTTTCATTACACCTCAAGAGCATCTTATTTCCTATTAATTATCCAATCCAGTCTATCCTGCCCAACCGACAGGATAAGCCTGAACTAACTTCCAAATATTAAACTTTTACCTTTCCTTTACTTGAAACATAGTTAACAGCTTCTGTTCCAGCAATTCGGCCGTAAACAAGACCTCGTAGTACAGATGTGCCACCTGGGTATTTGCCGTGATACAATCCTGTTAATTCACCAGCAGCATACAAGCCTGGGATTGGATGGTCATCATTCGATAGCACTCGACCTTGTGTATCGGTTGCAACCCCACCATAGGTGAACACATTGGAACAGTGGATTGGATAGCAAACATATGGTGCTTCATCAATTGGGATCGCCCAGTTCGACTTTTCCGGGGATAATCCTTTTGTCTTTTTGCCATCGAGCTGAGTTGGATCAAAGCCACCTGGTTGAACAGCTGCATTATATTCCTCAATTGTTTTTACTAACTGTTCTTTCGGAATGTTGATTTTTTCAGCCAACTCCGCTATACTATCTGCTTCGATTGGCTGTTTTTCTGTTTGTAGCGCATTTTCATAGTTTGGTATGTTGAATAATTTCTGGTCAGTAATCACATATGCAATATGGTCTGGTAAATCAAAAATCCGTCTTGCTACCGCTTCATATTGCTCATCAATCGTCGAAATACCTTCATCGACAAAGCGGTTTCCAGCTGAATCGACTAGCACACCGTATGGATACGTCATGATGGCCGCATCCCCTCGATTACTTCGCGGATCAGATGGCTCAGCATGAATTGTGTCTAATTGACCAGCACTTTTTCCACCAATGTCTAGGGTCATTTGTAGACCTTCCCCTTTGTCGGACAGGCCACCATCAGCAATTGTTGGAATCTTGTAAGCATCTTTCCCAACATAGCGAGTCATCATTTCTGGATTCCCTTGAAATCCTCCACTTGCCAAAATAATCGCTTTGGTTTTTACTTTGGTAGCAATACCTTCATCATCACGAATCCAGATTTCATCGATGGTTCCATCTTCCCCTACACCAAGTCGCCATGCACTGGAGTGATAAGCAATTTGTACATCAAGTTGTTCCGCACGCTTTGCTAACTGGTCAATAATTGCTCTACCGCCTCCAACAGGAAGTAAGCGTGGACGATTCGACGTTAAGAATAAGGTTGGTAAATAATCGAACTCTACCCCTTTGTCCTTAACCCAGGCAATCGTTTCCCCTGCTTTTTCACTCAATGTACGAATATAAGCCTCGTCACTCCGTCCACCAGAGAATTCTAACATTTCTTCCACAAAGTTATCTGCTACCTTTGTTTCATCTTCCATTCGAAGGTATGCCGCCGTATCTCGCGAGTTTCCGCCTCGATTTTCATAAGACGTACGTTCTAGCACGACAATATTTAAAAATTTATTTTGTTCCTTGGCCGCTTCCGCTGCAGCTAATGCTGCAGAAGTACCAGCGACTCCACATCCTACCACAACAATATCGAAATCAATCTCTTCATAAGCCATTCCTAATTCCTCCTCCATTACTGGTAGTGATATACACGAAAGAATTTCTTACATCTAAGTACAGGCTTACCAACTTTTTTCTTCACCTGGATTTGGAATCCAACAGCTAGCTCCTTGTGCTACTTCTTTCACTTCTCTTTCAAATTGAGCAGGATCTTGTTCGATTGCACCAAATGTATTGTAATGCATTGGAACACATGCTTTTGGTTTAACCATCGCAACTGCCTGTGCTGCATCACGGATGCCCATAGTAAAACGGTCACCAATTGGTAGCATTAATAGATCTGGTTGATAGAGTTGCCCATATAGTTGCAAATCACCATGTAGTGCAGTATCCCCAGTATTCATTATCGTGAAGTCACCATCTCGAATAATTAGCCCACCTGGTGCACCACTGTCTGCACTGTGGAAGGCATGGAAAAGTGTGACATGAAGATCTTCTTCCAGTGTTACTGTTCCACCCATATTAATACGAATAAAGTCATCACCTGACAAACCTTCTTCTTCTACAAAACGTTTATCAACTTCGGGTTGGGTCACAACTTTAGCTCCATTTTTAACAAGTTGTGGGACGTCTTTGACATGATCCCAGTGATCATGGGTAAGTAGAACATAATCCGCCGAAACATCTTCACTATTCCCCTCATTTTTTGGATTGCCTGTATACCAAGGGTCAATCACGATTTTTTTGCCTCCAGAAGTCGTTAGTTCCCATGTTGAATGCCCCATCCAGCGTGTCGTTAGTTGTTTACTCATAATTGAATCAGCTCCATTTCTTATTTTTGTTTTTTCTATTTGTAAAGTGGCCGTCTACCAAGAACTCCAACCACCATCAACAGCGATCTTTTGTCCAGTAATATAATCAGAAGCAGGTGAAGCTAGAAACAAGACGACACCGCTAATATCTTTTTTGGGATCACCTAGCCGCCCTAACAGTGTCCGCTCTTCCATTTGTTCTAGCCTACCTTGTTGCTCTGCCAATGGTCCTGTCATATTGGTCGGAAAAAAGACTCCAGGAGCAATACAGTTTACTTGAATATTATGTTTGCCCCATTCCATTGCAAGCCCTCGAGTCAAATTAACGACACCTGATTTAGATGCATAGTAAGCTGGTTCAGGTAGTGGACCAACCATGTCGGAATATAGGGAGGAAAAATTAATAATTTTTCCATGTCCTTGTTCTGTTAAATGTCTTGCTGCCCGACGAGCCAATAACCATGTACCTGTTAAGTTGACATCGATAATGCGTTGCCATTCTTCTATACTCGTATCAAATGTAGGCTTGCGTAACATCACCCCAGAACAATTAACAAGGATATCTAGTTTGCCGAAACGTGCAATCACTTGGTCTATTGCTTGATCAATCTCTTCTTCTTTCGTAATATCCATTGTTACCGCAAAGCTTTGATCGGAATGGTTATTGATTTGAGCCAATGTCTGGTCTAGGTCTTGTTTGCGATCGGCAATATCCGCCACGACTACGTGACAACCAGCTTTTGCTAATGTAATGGCTGATTGCGCGCCAAGTCCACCCATGCCAGCACCGGTAACAAATGCCACTTTTTCTTTCATATCATAAAGAGAAGTCAATGAAATCTCCCTTTCTATTCTTTGAACTTTGATTAAGAACTACTTTTACTCGTTTTCTCTGATCGTTGAACATCCAAACCGAGGGCAGAAAGTGCCGCGATTCTGCCAAAGACAGAAGCTTTCCCTAATGAACTTCCCGTCATATACCCTGCACCATGAAAACCACCAGCAATTTCACCAGCAGCATACAAACCAAGCACTGGTTCTTGATACGGATTGATCACTTGCGCTTTGGTATTCACTGCAACACCAGCATAGGTCGCAAGCATGGCAACGGTGGTTCTAAATGCATAAAATGGGCCGTTTTCAATTGGGATCAGCTCTCCATAATTATGGGTCAATGTTTTTCTACCAAACGGATCTGATCCAGTTTTTATCGCTTCGTTATACTCAGATACCGTCTGCTTTAAAGTGGCAGGATCTATATCTATGTCTCTGGCAAGTTCTTCTAATGTATTTGCCTGATAGACAAGTCCATGGTTAGCTAGTTTGTCAAAGTCATAGAGTTTATCACCGGGGACACTTTGATCCATGACAGTTTGGTCCCATATTTGATAACTCACCCCGTTTGGTTGCTTTAAGGCTGCATTACCCAATAGTTTATAGGAGAGCGATTCATTGACAAATCGCTTCCCATTTCCATTTACAATAATGGCCCCTTTATAAAAGGCTAGACCTTGATGTTTAATAGGACCATCTGCTGTCGGATGAAATCCATACGTTCCATTAAGATATGGGAGTTCTCTAATCCATGCCCCATGCTCCCATGCCATCAACAAGCCATCCCCTTTATTACCTAGTCCACCAATCCGAAGCGCACTTTTTAGATGTGGGGCAAATTGAGCAAGTAGCTCTTCACTTTGTGAAAAACCACCTGAAGTAAGCAGGATGCCTTTTTCTGCAAGTGTAATTCTTGCTTCCCCATCCATTTCATAATAGACACGGTCCACCCTGCCAGCGGCATCACTTAGTAGCCTTTTGGCAGGGGCATCAAGATAAATCGTCACATTCGGTAGTTCTTGTGCCCGCTGAAATAAGGTTCCAATTGCTTGATCAGAATCAATCGTATGCCCACGCGGAATGCTGTGACCACTGACTGCTTGGAGAGATTTAAACTCTACTCCGTGATCCACAAGCCAATGATACGTTTCAAGCTGATGAGCGCCATAGGCATCTACTAGCTCACGATCATTGACACCGCCACCAACACTCATCATGTCATCAATCAGCGCTTGTGATGAATCGTCAAGCCCTTTCTCCTGTTGCATTGGCGTTCCCGCAAACGCCATATACCGACCACTAAGCAGGGAACTGCCACCAACATCCGGCTGTTTTTCTAGTAGCAACACACTTGCACCTTGTTCTCCCGCTTCAACCGCAGCACATAAACCAGCGAGTCCAGCCCCTAATATGATTAAATCTGTGCTATCCATTTTTTTCACTTCCTTATAAAGTGCTATGTTGTAAATCAGTTACAATTTGGTTGTGAGCTAAGCTTTAATCGTCTGATAGTTTGCTTCTTTATCTTGAACCGTATCACCCCAATACGTATTGCCGATTGCTCTTTCTTCCATCGACCATTCAACTGGTTCCCAATCCGGTTCAAAGATTAAGTAACCACCAGTAAATAGTTCCACTCGACAGCCACTACCTGGATCAATCACATAAATATACATTGCTTGACTAATCCCATGTTTTCCTGGTCCAATAAACTGAATCCCTTCCTCACTTAAAATATCCGCTGCCCGTAATAAATCACCAGCATCATCCAACCAATAAGAAATATGGTGCAGGCGATTTGGTGTCTTTTCTTGTGGTCTTGGAGTTAACGCAATATCATGGACTAGGTTCGTAACACTTAACCAAGCTGCTACAACGGAACCATCATCATTGCTTACATATTCACGTAAGTTAAAACCTAATTGTTCCGATAGATATTGATACAGATCGCTTATGTCCATTGAGGTCGCGATATTGACATGATCAATTCGTCTTGGCGACACCCCTTTACGCCATGATTGATAGCGTTGATTTTTCAGGACTGAACGTCGGTCTTTGTCGGCTAGTGGCTTTTCCATGTCAAAATATATTTCAAAACTATGCTGGGTTGGGAGTTTAAATCGAATCGCTCTTCCTTGTCCAGCTTCTTCGCCAGCTTCTACCCACGTCACTTCTGTACCCGCTTTTGTTAACAGTTCTGCAAATCCATCGACATCTTCAGCACGCTTTGCTTTCCAAGCTATGTGATCCACATATCCCTCACTACCTGGTGTTAAGGAAAGCGTGTGGTGCTCAAAATCACCCCATGCACGTAAATAGACAGTTCCTGCTACCTCTTCTGTTACTTCTAATCCAATGACCTCTTTAAAAAAACGAAGTGACTTTTCCATATCTGATGTAACTAAAGCAATGTGACCTAATTTCGCAATCTCAGGCAATCCCATTGTAATTCCCCCTTATATAGTTTGAAATTCAATAAAGCTCTTTTGGTTTGTTGCTTTCAAATGTCATAGTCGATACAATCTCCGACGTAATTGATAATTATCTCGCTCATTCTTTATACAATGAGTGGTCATATAGCGCTGCGGAAATACACTACGCTTTCCTGTGGGGGGCTGGTGAGTCTCCTCGCGCTGTCGCACTGCGGGGTCTCACCGATGGTCTTAAGGACCACAGGCTAAAACCGTCCTTGTCGGACAACGCCTGCATGACCCTCGCCGGGCCTCAGGAGTCTCCGTGTATTTCCTCCGCTGACACAATACTATTTGAAATTTGTGAGTAAAAAATCACATATAATGATGTTTTTAAGGTGAGAAACTATCATTCATCAGAAAACAACCAACAGCGTAGGTAGAATACGGAGACTCCTCGAAAATAAAGAGCAATTTTCTTCGTGCGATGTATCGCTGCCGAAGTCTTCCTTGTCCTATGGGAACAGCACGGGCTGAAGATCCACGTGCTTTAAGAACCGTAGGCTAAGATCGCCATGTCCTGTGGCAACGCCTGCGTGACCAACATCCTGTTGGCCCGAGGCCGTGCCCATGGAAAGCGGAGTATTCTACCGAAGCGGTTGTATAACAAACATTTCTAATCAGGAATAAGGTTAACTAAAAAAAGTTACGTCGGAGTTTATGTTTATTGCGACAAAACAACAATTTTTTAGAAAACAACCTTTAATAAAAGCAAAATTCATTCTAATAACGCAGTGCGTTTGACTCTAGGCCAGCAAGTACTCGACCATAATTCTCTTTCGTAATCGTCGGTGATAAAGAACGGTGAGTGTGCAATGTTAAGAAATCCAAAATTACTCTTTGTAATGGATGGCCTTCATAAACAAATCCTGAACCGCTTGATTGGATAATGATATCAAGTGCTTCTTTACACATCTGATTGGCATAGCCAATGTCCGCTAATGTTCTGACTCTTGAGGCGCGGTCCATATAGTTGCCACTTTTCGCCCATTCATCAAGTTCATCGACAACGCGGTAAAAATGCATTTGGGCTGTATCAATTTTTAATGCGGCATCAGATAGCTGTAAATGTGTACTAGGAGCATCTCGTAAGTATTCAACCCCAATATGTGCTGCTTTCCGTTTTGGTAATCTTTCTTGGTACATATCCATTGCTGCCTTCACTGCCCCTAATGCTGGCAGACCTAATGATAAAATTAGTGCTGGAAATAATGCTGTATTGTATAGAGGAATATCACGTAGATGGTCTGACTGAAAATCTCCATTCAATGCTTCTGAAAAGGAAACAGCTCGGTGTTCTGGAATAAAGACGTTATGCATTTTTACGCTATTACTACCTGATCCTTTAAGCCCCATCGTGTACCAGTCGTCCATGATTTCCATTTCTTCAAACGGTAATGTCATTAACACTTGATCTTCTAAGTTGCCATTTTCATCATAAATCGGCATTCCGAAATATCCCCATGTTGCGTGAAGCGATCCAGAACAAAACATCCAAAATCCTTCCTCAATCATGTAACCGCCTTCAACTTTGTGCACAATACATTTTCGTGGTTCGTACACCCCGGCAAAAAGAACTTCTTCTGGGTCATTGCCGAAGATTTCTTCATGTGTTTTTTTGGAAAAGGATTCGGCTACCATTAATTCACGAATTCCACAAAGTGCCATAATCCAACCAGTGGAAGCATCCCCTCGCGAAATTTCTACGACTACATCTGAATAGGTTCGCATCGACGTTTCATATCCGCCATACTGCTTAGGTCGTAACAACTTGAATAATCCTGCTTGTTTTAAATCCTTGATCGTCTCTTCCGGTATGCGGCGAAGCCTTTCTGTTTCAGCAGCTCGTTCTCGTAATGTTGGAACCATATCGCGTGCACGATCAACAAACGCGGTTTCCGTTTGTGTTGTACTTGTCATATCAACATCTCCTTTTAATAGATTGAACCATTTCTTTTTTTGGAGATAAACGATATCTCTTATATAAAATTCTAGGTAATCAAGCGTAAAATTGATAGATGAAATACCATTTAAAATTACTGACTTTTCAAATAATTTTCACTAGTCTTTTTAAGCAATTATCAGTCATGAAATATAAATTAAATGAAAGTTTATTAAAAATAGTTTCTATACAAGCAATGAAAGCCTTTATTCGCGCTAGCTTATAAATGATTCGGCAAGAATAAGATAATTTGAGGAAATAGATAAACAATAATGATCAATGCTAAGATTGGTAAAATGAACAGAAAGGATCCTTTGAAAATATCCGTTAATTTTAATTCGTTTGCAACCCCATTTAATATAAAAGCATTCATTCCAATTGGTGGCGATATTAGAGCTAACTCCATTAAAATGCACATCACAACACCGAACCAAATTAAATCATATCCTAACGATTCAATAAGTGGTAACACAATGGGAAATGTAACTAACATCGCAGCCATCGCATCCATAAATGCACCCAAAATAATATAAATGAACACAATCAATATAAAAATGACTACTGGTGCAACCGCTAATCCTGTTAAGAAGTTATTTAAGATGGTTGGAATCCCTGATTGAACAATAAAACTATTTAGAATTAAAGCGGAAAGTAAAATAGCAAACAAAAAACCAACTGTTTTCAATGTACGAGATAAGACGTCGATCGCCTTTTTCACCGTTAGACTCCTTTTGAAAAGGGCGATAATTAGAGCACCAAACGCACCCATGCTTGCCGCTTCTGTTGGTCCAAATAATCCAACATACAAACCTCCGATAACGAAAATAAATAGTATAGTTACGGCAAAGATACTTGAAATACTCTGAAACCGTTGTTTCCACGTAAAGTGTTCCCCTTTTTGGGCTGCTTGCGGATTGATCGATACGATGATCATTACGGTGAGAATATATAGTAACGCTAATAAGATCCCTGGAACTAATCCGGCTAGCAATAATTTCCCAATATGTTGCTGAGCAATCACACCATATAAAATCATAAATGTACTTGGTGGAATCATAATACCTAATGTACCACCAGCGATAATCGATCCGCTCGTTAACGTTTTACTGTAATTATTTTTCAACATTTCTTTTGAAGCAATCGTTCCTAATGAGGCAGTTGTGGCGAGACTCGATCCCGAAGATGCCGCAAACACAGCAGATGCAGAAATGGTAGCAATCCCCATTCCTCCTCGTAATTTTCCAAACCATATTTTAAATGTCCGATATAGTTCACCACTAATACCTGATACATTCATCAGTTCACCCATCAAGACAAACATCGCAATCGTTGTCATGATATAATCTAAGCTATTGTTCATAACGGTCGTATCAATGACGTTTGCCAACACGTTCCAGTTTTTTAAATAGAGGATCCCTAGAATGGCTGGTAATGCCATCGAAAACGCAATTGGCACACGTAGTGTTAGTAACAAAAACATGGCTAAAATACACATCACACCGACAATTGGATCAGACATCCTCTAATCCTCCTTTTTCCGTTTTTTCTGGTTTTGCGAATAATTGTTGTACATTCACCATGCCCCATGCCATAAATCCAACAAAAGCAATCCATTTCAGTACATTATGTGGAAAACCTAACAGTAACGTCGTACGGTTTGCATCAAATGCTGCCACAATAAATACGTAACTAATAATCATGCAGATCGTAAATCCAATTAAATAGCTGATTTTATCAAACACCACTTGAACGTGCGGTGAGAAGCGATCAACCAGTAATCCGATTGAAATATGTTCTCTCAACGATTGCGTATAGGCGAACGAACACATAATTAACACATAGTGAATAATTTCTGCCATCTCCATTGACCCTAAAATTGGTGTTCCCAGTAACCGACTAATCACCCCAATGGTAATCACAAGCATCACTGCTACCATACAAATCATACCGATCCATTTTAATGCCCGCACAATGATGTCAAGCCCTTTTGATACTGTCTTCATTTAATCACCCTCTACCATTTTTTAATTGACCTTCTTTTTTCCATAATCGAAGAAAAGGCGTATACTCTTGGGGCAGTATACGCCTGTTAAAGAGGTGATTTAATCTAAGAATTCTAGTTCTACCCCATTTTCCCTTGAGATGTTCACATATTCCTCCATCATCTCTTCTCCTGCATATCCTTTACTATTAGCCATTTCAATCCATTCCTCCCACACTGGGATAGCCGTAGATTGTAAGGTTAACAAGTCTTCATCTGTAAATGTTGTGACTTCGCCTCCAGCTTCTTCAGCCTGCTGGATGACTTCATCATTTGTATCCATGACTTTCCTAGAATTCTCTACAAAAAGCTCTTCCCATTTAGGATTTAACTTTTCATCAAATAGCGTTTGTAGGTCATCTGGAAGAGATTGGTAAAAGTCTTGGTTCATCACACCTGAAGCTTGGGTAAAGGTTATTGGTTGATCAAGAAAGTTTGGTGACACATCGTATAGACTTAAACCTGTAAATACATCGTGTGTACTTATATAAGCTTCAATAATCCCTTTATCTAAGGAGTTGTATAGCTCTTCAAACGCAACTTCAGTTGGAACACCACCCATATTTTGAATCATCAAGGCATCAAGTTCACCAGAAACTCTTGTTGGTATATTCGACAAATGCTCTGGACTTTCAATCGGAGACGTACTATATAAATATCTTGGTGGCGGCGCTCCAACTCCCATTGGGACAACATCTTCCCAAATCATATCTTCATATTTCTTAGTAAACTCTTGCATAATGTAACTTGATAAAGTTGGGTCCTCCCCAGCAAAAGGTAAGTCACCGATTGTTGCCGGGAATAATTCAATATCTTGATGATACATCGTCAAGGCCATCCCAACATCATACAAACCACTTTTGACATCTTCTAAAACCGTTGTCGAGTCACCTAATGCACCATTAAAATGAACCGTTACCTCAACTCTGCCATCTGTTTCTTCCTCTACATATTCTTCCCATGGCACCCACACGTTTTGTGCTAATTGAGCATTGCTTGCAAACCAACTATTAACAACAAGTTCAATGGTTTCCTCCGAATTGGATGTGTCTTCAGTTTTCGTTTCTGAAGAAGTGTCAGCATCCTCATTTACATTTGTTGCAGGGTCATTACATGCAGCCAATCCTAAAAGCAGTAGAGATAAAACTACAAAAAACAACACCTTTTTATGAAATATCATACAAATCCTCCTTATTAATTAATGTTTTGATCAAAACTCGACGTATACGGGCTCTCTCGGTTGATTCACGCTCTAATTTCCGCTGAATCTACCGTGACACGAGCTCTCTCGGTTGATTCACGCTCTAATTTCCTCTGAATCTACCGTGACAAGGGCTCTCTCGGTTGATTCACGCTCTAATTTCTGCTGAATCTACCGTGACACGAGCTCTCTCGGTTGATTCACGCTCTAATTTCCGCTGAATCTACCGTGACAAGGGCTCTCTCGGTTGATTCACGCTCTAATATCCTCTGAATCTACCGTGACAAGGGCTCTCTCGATTGATTCAGTCAAGATTAGGAATCTCTTAATTTAATACCCTATTTATTAACCTTCGCATTCTCATCAGACATCAGAAACGTAGAATTAATGTACTTCCGATTACAATCGCAACCTTGTTTTGTAACTGTTTATCATAATTCCCCATTATTTCTACTCCTTTGTGGTTATGTTCTGAATTAACCAAGAAACTCACAAATCCTTTACACATCTAAAACCAATATTACCTGTCGAACTGTTTGGAGTATTGGCTGTACGTGCCGCTACACGATAGCGGTTACAATAGGTGTAATGACATAAATAAGAGCCACCACGCATCACACGTGTTTTTCCTTTTTTCGGTCCTTTTGGATTTTTAGTACCACCGCGTTTCTCCACACTTTTCGTGAACTTATCCGAACACCATTCCCATACATTGCCTGATACATTATATAACCCATAACCATTTGGAGAATAAGCTTTTACTGGAGCTGTTCCCGCATATCCATCTAGAACTTCATTTGAAGACGGGAACTTTCCTTGCCAAATATTACATTGATGAAATCCATTAGGTGTCAATTCATCTCCCCATGGGTACTTCTTCTGTTCTAATCCACCACGTGCAGCAAATTCCCATCCCGCTTCAGTAGGCAGTCGTTTCCCGGCCCATTTACAATAAGCTTTAGCATCATTCCAAGTTACGTGAATCACGGGATGGTCCATTCGATTTTCAATGGAGGAATCTGGGCCTTCTGGTTGCTTCCAATAGGCACCCTCCACAACCAACCACCACGGTGTTTCTACCACCCGTTGTGTAGATGCCAAAGCTGTTTTTCGACTGACAAATTGATAAAAAACAAACGACCAGCCAAATTTTTCTGCTTCTGTCTTATAACCGGTATCTTCAACAAATGCTTGAAATTGTTTATTGGTCACGTTACATGGATCCATATAGAAAGGATCTACGTATACCTTTCGAATTGGCCCTTCCCCATCGTCTGGAAAAGCATATTTATAATCAGTTCCCATTAAGAATTCTCCACCTGGTATATAAACCATCTCTTCATGTGATAGATTGCTAGCTTTATCGATAATTTGATCAGCGCCATCATGCTTTGTATCCTCAACAGATCGACTAGCAGCGCAACAGCTTTTCACCTTTTCCACCGTTCTCGCCCTCCTTTTTTAATAGATAAGATAAAAGGTGGAAGCCGGGAGGAATCACTTATGTGCCCGGCCTTCCAACACAAGTATCATTGCTAGTTTTCTTGAATGTCATATTCTACTTTCTCAATTTCCCCCGTAAATTCAAAGGTTCCTTCCTCTTCATAAGCTGGACTAACCGGGTATAATAAATCTTTCCCAACATCTAATCCTTCAAAGGAGAGTTTGAATGGATGAGTCTGTGCGATCTCTCCTTTTCCAACTTGGTCGCCATTAATCGATAATGTTGCATTTCCCTGATAGTCACCTGTCTTTTGAAACTCCATTGCTACTGTTGCTTCTCCAACTGGAACTTCTACATCAGATTCAACACGATAGATCGCATTGCCCATGTTATATTCATAAACTAGTCGATTATCATCAATATAGAATGTATAGCCACTCTGATAGCCTCCTAAAGCAACCAGCACACCTTCATCAGAATTACTCTCACGATCAATCGGAACTGTAATGGAATGAGAATTATTAATTGTAAATGGGCTTGCTCCTTCTGGTAAGTGAGACATACCAGGATAAAACGTAAACTGACTCTTAGCTCGAAGTGTATCTTCTGGAACAGATGTAAATCCATCTGGACCAGTATCACTCATTGGCAACACATCATACTTTTTCGCTTCACGGTCGAATTGCTTTTGCATTTGTTTTAATTTCTTTTGTTTTGCTTTTGCCAAATTATTATTCTCTGTCACATCTTCTTCGACGTGATATAACTCCCAAATGTCTTCCTCAAACGGCTGGCCTAATTGATGATTAGCAATTGCCTTCCACCCGTTTTCATAGATTGCCCGTTGACCATTATGTTCATAATATTGAGTAGTCTTACCTTCTGCACTAGAATCTGTGAACGTGTCTAGAAAACTTTCACCGTGGAGTGGCATTTGTTTGACTCCATTCACTTCTTTCGGCAATTCAATTCCTAATAGGTCATATACCGTTGGTGTAATATCACTTACATGTATATATTGATCACGAACCCCACCATTGTCTTCAATTACGATCGGATTATAGACAATAAGTGGTGAGCGAATTCCTGCCTCATAGGCTGTTGCTTTGTACATTTTAAATGGTGTATTACTCACTTGCGCCCAGCCACTAGGAAATTCAACCTTCGCCTTTTCTGTACCAATATCATCGTATTGATCCATAATTTGCTCCATATCTTGATCCATCACGTTAAACGTCAATGTATGATTTACTGAACCATTTTCTCCCCCTAAAGGACTTGCACCATTATCAGACAGAAGTACAATCATAGTGTTCTCCAATTCACCAACAGAACGTAAATGATCTATAAATCGACCAATTTGTTCATCCGTATGAGTTAAAAAACCTGCATAAGCTTCTTGGAATCTAGCAAATGCCTTTTTTTGATCTTGTGTCAGTTCATCCCAAGGTTGAACATCAGGATTACGATCGACAAACTCAGCATCTTCAGGAATTATCCCTAACTCTTTTTGCCTTTCAAATCGTTCTTTCCTGATTACATCCCAACCTTGGTCATACTTGCCCTTATACATGTCGATGTATTCATCTGGAACTTGAACCGGTTGGTGTTGTGCTCCAAAATTTAAAGATACAAAGAACGGTTTTTCAGCATTAATTGATACATGATCTGTCACATATTGGTTCGCTTGATCAACAATTACTTCCGATAGATGGAGATCTTCTTCATCGGTAACATCAACAAACGTATTATCATTCACCATCTCCGGTTTAAATTGATCAGTTGAATCTTCTAGAAAACCATAGAATCGATCGAACCCTTTTCCAAGTGGCCAGTTATGATACGGACCAGCTTGTGTTGCTTGATGAGATGGGGATAGGTGCCATTTCCCTAAAGCATAATTATTAATTCCTTGTTCCCCTAAAACTTCAGCTATTGTTGCTGCTTCTGGATTAATTTGCCCCCGTTTATTAGGATAATCTGAACCTAAGTCAAAATTAGCCACGGTCGCCATCCCAACAGCATGATGGTTTCGTCCCGTTAACAATGCTGATCTGGTCGGCGAGCAAGTTGGATTAACATGGAAATTATTATATCTAAGCCCATTATCTGCAAGCCAATCCATATTTGGTGTTGCAATCTCAGAACCATAACTTGCAAGGTCTGAGAAACCTGAATCATCTAAGACAATATAGGCAACGTTAATGTCAGCATCCCTACTTATCTTTGTTTGGTTATTATTGGAGTTAGCTTTCCCCTCATTATTATCTGCAGTTGCTGACGCTTCGCCATTGGCACAACCAGACAATAACGCTAATGTTGTAGCAGTTGCTGTAAATTTTTTTAATGGTGACCATGAAACATCAAGTAATCCTAATTTCAAATCATTACCTCCTCAAAATCTACATATCTAGTAAACTCCTAAAGACAGTTCACTGCTGGTAAAGCTTTTTCTTCTTTGGTGATTTTCTTTTTCTTTAAGCTTTCAATTCGAGCAAAGGAAATCCAGTGAAGTATTTCATCAGTTGGAACCTGATTGCCTGTTAAGGAAGGTTCCCCCCACATGATCAAACTAATTGTATAAAAGTATACAGTCAGACTTAGAAAAGTGATAAATCCCCTTTAAATCGATTCACTTCATACCCCCCAACATCTAAATCAATAGAAAATAATCGCCCTGCTTCAGGTTGGTGCCCTCTTTCATATTCGGACAATGGTTCTATCGCGGTTGTAATAAATAACGTTTTCAAGTCTTCCCCGCCAAACGTGCACGAAGTAACGTGAGAAGTAGGTACTGTAATACAATCAACCCACTTATTTGTCATTGGATTTATTTTAGCAATTACTCCATGTTTAGATGTCTTCTGAGCAATCTTTCCGCTTTTGAATAAAGCAACCCACAACATCCCTTCCTGATCAATCGTCATACCATCTGGAAAACCCTCCAGCTCCTCAAATATATACACAACTTGTTCGTTTTTTATTGTTCCAGTATCTGGCTCAAAGTCATATTGAAAAATTGACTGGGTAGCGGAATCAACATAATACATTCGGTTTCTAACTGGATCCCAATCCATCCCATTTGAAACAGTTATATTATTCCTTACCGAACGAATAGATAAGTTTTCGTCAATTCGATAGAGAAAAGCTTTTCTTTCTAAAAGCTCCATTGAAGGAGGTCGATCAGCTTCCTTGATTTTTTTAAAATCGTCATTGACCGAACCCGCCCATAGCCGTCCTTGTGGGTCACATTTGCCATCATTTAATAGAAACTTTTCGTTAAGACCTTCTGGTTTCCATAATTCCGTTATTGTTTGTTTTTTTAAGTCATATAGATAAAATCCATCAATCATAAATAAAATGAATTGACTCTTGGAATATTTTACAACTGCTGTCACAATTTCTGGCAATTGATAAGATGTTTCTTCTTTTGTTCTAAAGTTGTAACTTAAGATTTTTTTCTCTGCTAGATCGACCCAAAATAAAGAAGCTGTCTCGTGGTCCCATAATGGACCCTCACCAAACGTACTCTTCATACTCCCAAATACCTGCGCCTTCATTTTTTCACCCCTATACTTTGAATAAATAGATTGCTATGCTATTTGCTTCACTACCCATCCATAAGGAATGGGAGCCAAGTTACGAACGATGGAAAGATACAAATTAAAAGGATAAGCAAAATAATTAATAATAAATATGGAAATGCCGCCTTAGACATTTGAATAATATTCATCGCATTCTTTTGTTTTTCAGATATTTGCATCATAACGAATAAATTCATACCTACCGGTGGAGTAATAATTGCCATTTCTAAAGCAATCACCGTGAACACTCCAAACCAAATCAAATCAAATCCTAATGCTTCAACAACAGGAAAAATAATTGGTACCATAATCAGTAATATCGAAACGACTTCCATAAACATCCCCAGAAGAGTGAATATTCCGAAAATTATCAAGATAACTACCCATCTATTCACATTAAGTGATGTGATATAGCTTTGAATCATCTGAGGAAGTTCAATAATTGTAATAGCGAAACCAAACAACAATGCACCAGACAATATAAGCATAATCATTCCAGTATTCGATGCGGAAGATTTCAGGATATCCAAAAACTCTTTCCATTTAATCGTTTTATAAACCACTACACCTAAAAATAAACTTACAACAAATGAAACACTAGCCGCTTCTGTTACAGTGAATAATCCTGAGTAAATACCACCAATAATAATGATAGGTAGTGAAAATAACCAGATAATTTCTCTTAAGGAAGCTTTTCTTTCTCCCCACGTAGCAGGTTGCTGTTTTGGCAATTTCTTTGAATAAACTAAGATGATATAGATAATAAATAATCCAACCAGTAAAAGACCTGGAATTAATCCAGCCATAAATAGGGAGCTCACCGATTGTTCTGTTAATGCCCCATAGAGAATCATCGGGCCACTAGGGGGGATTAAAATACCGAGTGTACCAGATGCTGCAATAACCCCATAGGCTAATTCTTTCGGATATCCATGTCGAATCATTTCTGTTGATGCTACAAACCCTAACGTTACGACTGTAGCAATACTAGAACCAGTTAATGCTGCAAAGAAAGAACACGTCACGACTGTAGCAATAGCTAACCCACCTGGAAAATGGCCTAACCATTTATCAGCTGCATGAAATGCTTTTGTTCCAATGCCACTATGCAATATAATTTGTCCAGTTAAAATAAAGGCAGGTATAGCAACTAATAAGCTATCATCTAATGAATTGTACATTATTTGAGGTACTTGTAGATTAGCCATTTGAGGATCCATTTCAAATAGTAGAATGCCAGCACCTAAAATTGCTAATGTAAATGCTACTGGTAAACCTAATAATAAGAGAATAAAAAATACTACTAATAGTAAAAGGAAAAACATGTACACACTTCCTTATCTAAAATCATTGCTATACTAATGGGCTTTGCTGCTTGTCATCGGGCGTTATAATGTTTAACACATACCAAATAATGCTTAAACACATTAAAATGGAGCCTAAAACAACAAATGACTGTGGAATCCATACATAGATTTCCAATAATGAAAGATCTGTTGTTTTACTTTGATACGAATGTTTCACCATCAACGTACTTCGCCAAGTTAAATAAATAAAAAACACAAATGCCAACGAAGCTGTTAATAGATCTACACCTTTTCTCACTACTGGTGATAACACTCTAATTAGGATATCTACTTTTACATGTTCTCCTTTTTTCATTGCATAGGCTGCCCCCAAAAATGAAGCACCAATGAATAAATAAATCGAATATGGTTCGACCCAATAAGAAGGAATAAAAAAGTAACGTGCAATTACTCCCCAACTTACCATAACCCCTACAATCGCAATAATGAATCCAGCTATTATCCCCGATAGATCTAACAGGGAAGATAAAAACTTCTTTAACACAATCAATACCTTCATCTATTCATCCATCCTCAATGAACCTTTTTAGTTAGGGAGAGTTAACTCTCCCTCTTGTTAATTAATGTTCTCGACTGCCTCTTCCGTTATTTCAATAATCTTTTTGCCGTCTTCACCATTTTCTGTTATATAATCTTGGATTAGTTGTTGATAGATTTCATCAAATGATTCATTATCTACCTCAACATATTCCATGCCTTCTGATTTTAAGTTTTGCCTATCCATTTCTACTTGTTCTTCTACTTCTTCTGAAATCCATAATTGTGCTTCATGTGATGCTTCTTTTATAATACTTTTTTCCGCTTCAGATAACTTATTCCACCAATCTAAATTTGTAGAGGCTGAAATTAATCCTACATTTAATGGACCTGAGTAGTAATCACTATTTTGATGATATTGAAGTGCAACAAAGGCAGTTATTCCTGATAAGGCTGCGTCTATCGTTCCTCTTTGTAGAGCTTGCGCTACTTCTGCCCCTCCCATCGTAATTGGCGTTCCTCCAGCTAATTCAACCATTTTTGCTTGAACTGGACTAGTAGTTCTAACTCTTTTTCCTTCAAAATTTTCAGGGCTTATAAGTGGTTCATCTTTAGAAGCAAAATAACCAAATCCAAAATCCGCCCAAAATAATGGCTCTACACCTATCTCATTTAGGTTTGTAGTAAGGAGGTCTACGATACCATTATCAAGAGCCCAATGTACTTGATCATAATTAGAGAACAATGGGAGTACAGTGAATTCAGCAGCAGGAATTTGTCCCGACCACATTTCAACTGTATTCATCCCCATTTCAACTTGCCCTGTTGTAAGAGCTTCGGGCATTTCTTGGTCATTGTATAATTGACCTGATGGAAAGACACTAATGTTCACCTTTCCGTCACTCTTTTCTGCTACCAATTCTGAAAACTTTTCTACCCCTTTGGCAACTGGCTCTTCAACTGGATACGTATGAGCAAACCGAACTGTTCTCTCCTGTATTTCACCATTTGAGTCATCTTTTCCTTCGACTTCTGAGGTCGCTGGCTCAGCATTGTTACTCCCACAACCAATTAATACAGTTACTAATCCGACAAAAGCCATAAGCAAATACAGTTTTTTTATAATCATGTATTCCCTCCTTTTAATTTAAACCCACTCTTTTGTAAGCGTTATCACTAAAGACTATAAAAATCTAGCTTTATTAAATAGTCCTTCTAGCATTTGTCTAGTTTTCTTTTGTATAATTGTATACACTATTATCGAAAATATTACTAAATTTGATTATTTGAATAAATGTACACATTTAGTTGATAGGAGCTGGATTTATATTTCCGCTAGTTCCTATTTGCTTATTCCTACCTCACTCTTCTTTTCAATAAACTCAGCAGCATTCTCTCCGGCAATTTTCCCGTACACTGAACCTGCCATAAGGCCCGCACCGCCTGGATAATTAAAATAGAATAGGCCGCCGACTACCTCTCCAGCTGCATAGAGTCCAGGAATTGGTTGTGCTAATACATCCTGTACTTCCGCTTTGGTGTTAATCTTTACCCCGCCATACGTAAATGTGATCCCACATGTCACACCATAAGCTTCAAATGGCCCTTCATCCAAGGTATTGGCCCAATTCGATTTAGGTACAGCTAACCCTTCGGTACAACGGCCATCTTTCACCGTTGGATTAAATGGAGTGTCTTTACGAATGGATTGGTTATACTCTTTCACAGTTTTTAAGAATGCCTTTGCATCAACGCCTTCAAGCTTTTCCGCCAATTCGTCCAACGTATCTGCTTGCACCTTCGTTACGTATTTCGTTTTATATTCTTCACGAAGCAAATGCGTTACTTTCTGGTCAAAAATTTGCCAAGCAAATTGCCCAGTTTGTTCCAAAATTGCTTTACCATATTTGGCATAGGTATAATTCCGGAAATCGGCCCCCTCATCCACAAACCGTTGTCCTTCTGCATTCACAATAATACCAAATGGGTAACTAAGTTTCTGAAACCCTTCGACAAACTCAGGAGCATCCATGTCTCCTCCAACCGCATGCGCACCAGAGAAATTCCCATGTGGCATCGCGCCGATATCCAATGCCATTTTCAAGCCGTCACCTGTATTAAATCGGCTTCCTCTTACTTTGGCAAGATCCCATTTTGGTCCAAGATAACGTGTCCGCATTTCAGTATTGGCATGGAATCCTCCACTTGCTAAAATGACAGCTTTAGCATGAACTTCTTTTGTCGTACCTCTATGTTTAAAAACAACGCCATGTACGCCATCATCGTCATGGATTAGTTCGGTTGCCATTGCATCAAATAGAACATCCACACCCATGCGGTCTGCTTCATTGTGCAATGCATCAATTAAACCATGTCCACCTCCAACAGATTCAACAATCATTCCACCCCAAAATTTAAATATGCCATTTACTTTGAAAGCTTGGCGTCCATAAATAGGTACAAACCGAACCTTATGCGCATGCAACCACTTCATCGTTTCAAAGCTTTTACTCGTTAACAGTGAGGCAAGATCGCCATCTGTTCGATAGTTGGTAAGTTGACAGATATCATCAAAAAATTTCTCATCTGGATACGTCCCAAAGTCAGTCTCAGCAATTTCTTCCGGGGTCAAATCAGGCATAATCTGTTTTAAATCTTCCACACCTTGATAAGCAAAACGAATCGATCCATGAGTATACGTGCTGTTGCCACCTTTTTCCTTCTCTGGTGATTTTTCTAATACAGTTACCTTAGCACCGTTTTCACTTGCAGAGATAGCCGCACTCATCGCAGCATTCCCTGCTCCTACAATCACCACATCTGTTTCATATACTTCTCGCTTGGTCACAAACAACTCCTCACTTTCATTTACACTTGATTAGTAATTCTCTCTCGATTGATTCGAACTCTCTTCTCTTCTGAATCTACCGTGACACTCCATCCCATTAAGAACGCGCAGGGTGCATTCGTTCACTTTTAACGGAAAGCCCATGATCATTTGCTGGGTCTGGGTCTGCTTCAAAGCCATACAATTCCCGAAGTCTTGCCACCGCTTCTGCTGGTGGTTTGGCATTATAGTAGCCACGACGTGTCATATAGACGCCTGATACTTCACGTAAATCTACTAACGATTCACACATTTTCAATCCTGCCCCAAATGAGTCCACAACTGGTACGTCACCTATCCTGGAAATACCATGTGTTGCTAAAAAAACATTCATTGGCCCTTCTCCCGGAACAATTACATCTGCACCTTCAGATATAGCAGTTTCAGCCGCTTTTTTGAATGCTTCAATCACTGGATCTGGGTCATCAAAACCTGCGAGCACCTCATTGAACCCTGCTTCAGATTGTACAATTGGACCTAGCTTCTCTCCAAGTCCGTAACGCTGTGCATTGTGGCGCAATTCATCCGCTAATGGCGCAAGAAAATTGACAACCCCGATTCGATCCCCAAGCATCGATGCCATATGGAAGGAAGCTTGACCATATCCAACGACAGGAATATCTACTAATGTTCTTGCTTCTAGTAAACCAACATCAGGAATGGTACCAATAAACATGGCATCGTAACCGGCTTTTTCCGCTGTCAATGCTGCACGCACAAATTGTTCACGATGCAAATTTTGCAAATAGGAATACGTAATAAAATGACCTGGATATTCCGTCGGATAGGTACCTTCTGACATGCCATGAAGGACCACTTCTACACCAGGTCGAGCTAACTTTTGAATATGTGACTTTACTGCATCTCGATACGGGGCAACACTTGCTATACTTGTTAAGCTTTGATGCCAAATTTTCATGCTATCTCCTCCAATAGAATACTAGAACGTTTAACAAGCAACAGTAGACAAACGCTATCTCCTATAAAAGCGTTTGCCAACTGCGTTCCGTTTACTAGACTTTCGAAATTGATTTTTTCTCATCAGCCATTCTTGCTGCAACTTCATAGATTAGATCTTCCTGTCCACCAACCGTTTTCATTCTTCCTAGTTCCATTAAAATATCTCGTTCATCCACACCGAACTTTTTAGAAGCGGTTTGAGCATGTAATAGGAAGCTAGAATAAACACCAGAATAGCCTAGAATTAGACTTGACCCTGTGATCTCTTGCGGACGCTGCATATAGTCAGCAACAACATTATTGGCAGCATCCATAATTTCATATAAGTTAATACCTGTTTGGTAGCCTAGCTTTTCGAATACAGCTGCCATGACCTCTGTTTGAGTATTTCCGCTACCAGCTCCAAGGCAACGTAAACTACCATCAATATAAGTGGCTCCAGCCTCTACAGCTGCAATTGTGTTTGCCATTGCCATCGATAAATTATTGTGGCCATGAAAACCAATCTCACATGATAGTGCTTGCTTCAAAGCAGATATTTTTTCAGTGACATCATTCGGTAGCATTGCACCAGCTGAATCGGTAACATAAACGATCTCCGCACCATAGCTCTCAAACAATTTTGCCTGTTCAACTATTTTTTCTGTTGATGCCATATGCGCCATCATTAAGAAGCCAACTGTTTTCAAACCTAGTTCACGACCAAGTGAAATGTGTTGGGCGGCAACATCTGCTTCTGTTACGTGTGTTGCTACACGAAGCATTTTCGCACCAGCTTTAACCGCTTCCTCTACATCTGATTTTGTGCCAATTCCCGGAAGAAGTAACACCGACACATTCGCTTGCTGGCATTCATCGACAGCCGCTTCAATTAACTTTAATTCATCAGTCTTTGACAAACCATATTGTAAAGAGGATCCACCTAACCCATCGCCATGAGATACTTCGAAATAATTGATTCCAGCTCGGTCCAATCCTCTCGCTGTTTCTCTTACTTGTTCTTCCGTGAAGGCATGTTTCATCGCGTGACTGCCATCTCGAAGTGTTACATCAATAAGTTCAAAACTCCGCTCTGTCATTGTCATCCCCCTTATTAAATTGCAGCGGCATTTAACTGGTTCGCTAATTCGTTCCCAACTTTAGCAGCTGCAGCAGTCATAATATCTAGATTTCCAGAGTACGGTGGGAAAAAGTCCCCCTCCCCCTCTACTTCTAAAAACACGGTCACTTTGTTGCCATCAAATTGAGGTTCCCCTTTTAATTGATAGCCAGGAACATACGTATTTACTTGACCGATCATATTTTTGATTGACGCAACAATCTCTTCCTCTTTCCCGTCTTCCTCTACAAGTGCATGGACTGTATCACGCATCATAATTGGAGGTTCAGCTGGATTTAAAATAATAATTGCTTTCCCTTGCTTAGCACCACCAACTTGTTCAATCGCACTTGAAGTCGTTTTCGTAAATTCATCGATATTTGCTCTTGTTCCTGGACCAGCGCTTTTACTTGAAATCGTTGCAACAATTTCCGCATAAGATACAGGTGCAACTTGATTAATCGCGTGGACAATTGGAATCGTTGCTTGCCCGCCACATGTCACCATATTCATATCACCTTCTGCAAGGTGTTCGTCTAAGTTAACTGGTGGTACAACAAACGGACCAATAGCAGCTGGCGTTAGATCGATTACTTTTTTTCCGATCTTTGTCAGCTTTTGACTATGGTATTGATGGGCCTTTGCTGTTGTTGCATCGTAAACAATATCAACAAGTTCTGGACGCTCTAACAGTCCATCAATGCCATTATCAATCGTTTCATAACCACGATCACGTGCACGGCGCAATCCTTCTGAATCTGGGTCAATTCCTACCATGACACTCATCTGCAAATTATCTGATCGTTCAACCTTGTACATTAAGTCTGTTCCGATATTACCGGAACCAATGATCCCTACTTTATACTTTTTCATCATGACCCCCCCTTATAAAATGACGCTGACACCGTTCCAATAGAAAAGTCTGCTCTAAACGTGTCACCATCTTCAATCGGAATAGCCTTGGATAGTGCTCCAGCTAAAATGACTTCCCCTGCATGAAGTGTAATGTCATAACTACCAATCGCATTGGCTAACCAGGCAACTGCATCAAGTGGATTTCCCATTACCGCGGCACCTGTTGCGGCATCTAAAAACGTATCATTTCGATAGACGGTCATGTCTACTTCAGGTAAGTCAATTTCCTCGACAGCTGTGTGTTGATCACCAAGAATGATCCCAGCAGATGAACCATTGTCTGCCACCGTATCTTCAAATTTGATTTTCCAATCTTTGATCCTACTATCAATAATTTCAAATGCTGGAACCACATAATCTGTAGCTTTTTTTACATCTTCAGCAGTAACTCCAGGACCTTTTAAATCTTTCTTTAAAACAAAGGCAATTTCAAACTCAATTCTTGGTTCAATATATTGATCAATTGCGATAGAAGCATTGTTTTTATACACCATATCATCAAAAATATGCCCGTAATCAGGTTCATTTACATTCAGCATTTCCTGCATTGCTTTACTTGTTAATCCTATTTTTTTACCAACAATTTTTGCTTCTTGGTTTAGTTTATCGCGAACAATTCCGAGTTGGATTTGATAGGCGTCATCCACGGAAATAGATTGTTCAGATGACGTAAGCGGTGCAATCGGTACTTTGCTCTTTTCGGCTTCGATAATGCTAGCTACTGCTTTTTCAATATCCATGCATCATTCTCCTTGTATCAAAGTTAGATGGTGCTATTGACTTCCACCTGTTTTTCTAAATTGCGATAACGACCACCAGCAAAAATTAACGGTTCCCCATCTTGGGTGCGAATGTCTGTGACGCTTCCGACAAGCAGGGTATGGTCGCCTTCCACATGTTCCGAAACCACTTCACAAGAAATTTGAGCAATCGCATTTGGAATAACAGGTAAGCCGTCAAGGTACGAATAATCTAATTCTTCCGTTCGTTTATTCTTCGAAGCAAAGAAATCTGCTACATCCTTTTGGTGTTCATTTAAAATATTAACGGAATAACTTTGTGTTTGTTGGATTCTTTTTAGTGTATTTGCCCCTTCCTTAACGGAAATAACAACTAGCTTCGGATCGAGTGACACAGACATGAACGCATTGGCGGTCATGCCATGAACAGTACCATTCTGCTCAGTTGCAACAATCGTAACACCAGTGGAAAACTTCCCCATCGCATCTCTAAACAGACGATCATCCATTTTTACATCCTCCTTAGATAGATTCAGAAAAAAATTGTTGAACCAAACTGTTAAAACTATCTTTTTTCTCAATTTGTGTCCAATGCCCACATTGGGAATAAACATGAAGTTGTGCATTAGGCAAATGCGACAGTAGATAGTAGCTTGATTCAACCGAACATACACGATCATCCCGTCCATGTACTAACATTACTGGATGAGTGATTCGATTAAGTGCTGTGATAGGTACTGGCACCGCCTTGGTTGCGAAAATTGAATCATTGGAGCGCTGTACTTCAGGTTTCATTGCTGTCTCATAACGAACATCTGTCAATTTATCAATTTCTGGCTTTAGTTTTTCAAAGTCATAGACAAACCAGCTCATAATTTGGCGTAATTTTTTTGGTGTCGGATTGTCGTAAAACCCTTTTGCACGTCCTAATTCAGGTGTAAGCTTCGTATTTGGTGTTCCACCTGGTCCCATTAAAATAACTCTATTAAATCGCTCTGGATGTTCAATTAATAACTCCTGGGCAATCGAACAACCTAATGAGTTACCGACCACATGCGCTTTATCAATCCCCAACTCATCTAATAGCGCTACCGCTTGGTCTACCCAAAGTTCTGTCCATGCTTGGCGATTTTTTGGTAGAGGCTCAGGATGACTGCTTTGTCCAAAGCCTAATAAATCCGGAGCAATACAGTCGTAGTTCTCTCCACAAGCTTGTAATGCATAGCGCCAATTCACCCAAGCCGTAACCCCTGGGCCTGATCCATGTAAAAACAAGATAGCTTCTTTATTTCCTTCACCAGTCCGATTAACAAACGTTTCGAAATCTCCTGTTTTAACTACTGTTTCATTAATTTCTACCATTGTATTTTCCTCCTTCAATTCTTCAGCATTTTTTAAAATTAACTCCCCACGTTTGGAAAGCGTTATCATTTAAAATGATTTTTTGCTAATTTCAAAGATCCTTTGCATGATGAATTTATCTTTAATACCATTGTAGAAATAGTTAAAGCTGGTTTCTAGAATAAAAATGTTTTAATATTTAGAAAATTTATGTGGATTTTTATTGGTTTTTATTTATGGCTGTTTTTGCAAGGTTTGTTGCTTTTTAATGTCATAGTTGATGGAAACCTCGACTTAGAACAAGACGAAAATTCAAGAAACGTGCATATCTAACTTAAAAATTGATCTTAATGTACACGAAAACTCAAGAAACGTGCACATCTAGCTTAAAATTTGATCTTAATGTATACGAAAACTTTAGAAACGTGCACATCTAGCTTAAAAATTGACCTTAATGTACACGAAAACTTAAGAAACGTGCACATCTAGCTTAAAATTTGATCTTAATGTACACGAAAACTCAAGAAACGTGCACATCTAGCTTAAAATTTGATCTTAATGTACACGAAAACTCAAGAAACGTGCACATCTAGCTTAAAATTTGATCTTAATGTACACGAAAACTTAAGAAACGTGCACATCTAGCTTAAAAATTGACCTTAATGTACACGAAAACTTAAGAAACGTGCAAATTAGCAGGGAGTTTCGCCTCAAATACAGACGGACACTAGTTAATTGTACACACCTAGCTTAAAAATTCGATGAATATGAGTAATTATTTTGAGCTACGTCGGAGTCTATTTTTATTCTGTCGCTGACAGCCGTAACCAATTTGCATTCACCCTATATCTCCAACTCATTCAATGCAAGCAGCGAATCTAGTATTAACAACAGTTGATAACTTTGTGATGGATCCCGTAAGTCTTTGTCAATCAATTTTTCAATTTTGTTTTTTCGATAGGTTAATCCACTCATAGACAAGGAAAGGTCGTCCATCGTTTGGTGTAGATTTCCACCATTGGATAAAAAAACATAAAGTGTTTTAATTAATTCCATACACTTGGGATCGTCAGGTTGAAACAGTGGTCCTAATTCTTTTTTAGCAATTTCTTTAATAACTTTTGTATTTTCAGAGTTAATGAGCACACCTAGTATGCCTAGGTCTTCATAAGCTGTAACCTTTCGTCTATCGGAAACTCGTAAAGCAATTAAAGCTTTTTCCATAAATTTTGTCGCTTCCGCTATATTGTTTGATTGATTACTAATTCCAATTTTATAGACATTTGTTTTGAAGGTACTTTGTAGGTGATCATGGAGTTTTTCTAACAGGTGGATAAGTTGTTTCTTATCTTTGGTAGTTGCAGGGAGTAGCATTGTTATATATTCATCATAACGACCAATTAGCGCTTCATATCCTTGAATATCCAGATATTTAGAGATTGTTTCTAACAAATGTTCTTCGTGACTCTTCAGTCGATTTACCGATAAAGCCTGTTCATAATCAAGTACTGCAATATAATAACTATCTTCAAAATCGATCCCCATGTAGCGACCACGATTAACAATTTCCTCTTTAGAGGCCCATTCTCCTAACAAAATTTGTTCCAAGAAATTCCCTTTCAATTCTTCTAGCGCTTCAAAGCTCGTTTTTTCATTTAATAAGATCAAGGATGCTGCATTAGCGGCTCGCTCAATGAACATCGAATCATTGTCAGAGCTACTAAGACTCTCCTCCATATATCCGAAAGAGCAATAACCGATAATTTTCTTTTGTACATAAATTGGGGTAATCATCCTTGTTTGATTTTCCGTTTTAACTAGCTCTGTTTTTTTAAATAAAGGAAGCATATTATCGATGCGATTTTTTTCTACTAAATTCTCTTTTAAATCCTTGTTCAGCTCCTCATATTGTTGATCCGTCATTCCTGAACATGCAATATGTTGAAAACTCAGATCCTCAATCATTACTGGAATCGAGAGTGATTTATAAACAATTGACGCAATATCATGTAGATTACTTCCATTCGAAATACTCTCGGTTAACATTTTATGAAACCTTGAGACCTTTTCCATATTATTGCGCTCTTCTAATAATTGCTCATACGTATATTCTAACTCTTCCACAATCGTTTTTTCGTGATGGTATCCCAGTTCTTCTTGGATTTCACTTCCCCAATCCTCTTCATACTTCATTTCGAAGATGCATTCGTCATCCCCTTGGCCGATACAACTCGTTTCTTTCACAATGATCGTTGCATTACAAACTTTAGACATATACCCGCTCGCATATCCTGTTAATGTGTGGCATACTGGATGATCAGCTAATCCATGATGGTTAATGTGTTGGTGGCCCTCAAATGAGTCAATCCACTTTCCTTTAGCCGTAATCGATTTGATATTTTGGGAATCTTTCTTTTCGATTTGACGCTCTGATTCAATATCACGTATATGACCGGTGCTTAAATGTAACAAAGAAGCCTGTTTAATTAAGTAATCAATCGAGGTGCTTACTTTCATCGCTTCAGCTGCATCATTCGCTCCTAATCGCCAACCATACCGAAATAAAAAACCTCTTATTCGTTTTGCACCCATATTTTCTATTAATTCTTTTCGTAACAGACCAAACGCTTCCGTAGTGGATAAAATTCGCTTGCTGTTACCAGCATTATACGGATCGTTTAGTAAATCTGTTGAGTTTTTCAATCTCTCATTCACCTCACTACTAACGCGAATTTTTCACTCGTGTAAAAGGCATGCCTGGGAATAAATGCTTAGGATCGAGTTAGCGAATTACGGAGGTGACAGATCTCTCTAGATTTAGCATTGGGGCAGGATCCAAGCACAAGCATATTCTTTCATTCCTTATCGGCATGCCTTTATATAGATTGAGTATTGTTAATGTTCAGGATTTTACCTGACACAACTAGACTTTGCAGACACTTTCTAAGCTTTAATTGTAGGGTTATTCTCACGTTTCGTATCCATTTGATCTCCCCAGTAGGTGAAACCAACATCCATTTCATCAAGCGTCCATTCGATTGGCTCCCAATCTGGTTCAAATATTAAATAACCACCTGTAAACAGTTCAACCCTTAAGCCGCTTCCAGGGTCCTCTACATATATATACATCGCTTGAGAAATGCCATGTTTACCTGGCCCCTTGAAGGAAATCCCGTTTTCAGATAAAATATCGGCTGCTCTCAATAAATCTTGGGCATCATCCAACCAATAAGAAATGTGGTGTATTTGATTCTCTGTAGGAGAGGTTGGATCGAAACTAACAGCAATGTCATGCACAAGATTCGTAACACTTAACCAGCTACCAGCATAAGAATTGTCTGGTGCCTTAATATATTCACGTAAATTAAATCCAAGTTTTTCCATTAAATAATCTGTGATCGCCTTCGCATCATAGGAAGACAAAATATTAACATGATCAATTCTACGTGGAGAGATGCCTTTACGCCAAGATTTATATGTCTGATTTTTCAAGACAGAGCGACGATCCTCATCTGGCTGTGTCTTTTCCATTTCATAATAGATTTCAAACGTATGTTTACTAGGCAATTGAAAACGAATCGCACTTCCTTGTCCAGCTTCTTCACCTTCCTTGACCCACGTCACATCGGTACCAGCAAACTCCAGTAACTCTGCAAACTTTTCGACATCCTCTGCTCGTTTCGCTTTCCAAGCTATATGGTCAACCCGCGATTCACTACCTTCACGAATGGCAAGAGTATGATGCTCAAAATCCCCCCACGCACGTAGGTAGACAACACCATCTTTTACTTCTGTTTCCTCTAACCCTACAACCTCTTTAAAGAAAACAAGTGACTTCTTAAGGTCCGTTGTTACAAGGCCAACATGACCTAATTTAGCTAATTCTGGTGTACTCATACAAATCCCTCCTAAAATTAAGCGTTTTCATTTATTTTTAATTCAATTACTAAACACAATATATACTGACAATTCCATTTTTCTGCGAAATTATTCTTGGAGATAAACTAATAATGACTTACATAAGAGGCATCATTTCTATAGCTGATTATGATGATGAGAAGTGATTTTACTAGGATGTAGTGAAGTTCGTTTATTTTTAGTTGATTATAAGAAATAGGTGTTAGGTTCTTGGCCACAAAGTACTCTTCCATATGTTTCAACAAGACTGGAAGGTGTAATAAACCCGTGTAAATGCATCGTCATGAAATCACGGTAGACACGTTGAAGTGGATTGGTGTTATAAGCAAATCGAGATCCTGCACCTGCGACAAGTAATTCGATCGCTTCCTTACAGAGCTGGTTGACATAACCAAAATCTGCTTTCACTCGAACGACTTCATCTGTCGTCATGGTTTTCCCTTCCGCCGCATAGTTGTCTAGCATATCTACCGCACGGAATAAGTGAAGTTCGGCAGAGTCAATTTTCAATTGAGCATTCGCTATTTGAAAATGGGTAACGGCAGCTTCCGATTGTTTATTATAGAATGTATTTCCAATGTGAGACCTTTCTACTGTTTTCATTTGCAAATCCATTGCCGCTTTAGCCAACCCTAATGCTGGCGCTACAATAGATAGTGTCAACGCTGGAACAAATGGTGTACGATAAACGGCAATTTCCTTCAACTCTTCTGCCGTATAGTGTCCAAACCTTGCTAGTCGGTCTAACGATACTCGATGTTCCGGTACAAACACATTCTTCAAAGATACACTGTTACTGGCAGAGCCTCTCAGTCCCATTACATCCCAATCATCATGAATATACGCTTCATCACTTGGGACAATGATAATTGCCATTTCGACTTCACCGTTTTCATCTTCTAAAGGTACCCCAAAGTATAACCAATCTGCATGGCGGCACCCGGAGACAAATGGCCATTTAGCTTCCTTAATAAAGTAGCCTCCGTCCACCTTTTCCATATCTATGGTGATTGGCTTAAAGTTACCAGCTAGCACTGCATCTTGCTTCACAAAAATTTCATCCAGTGCTTGTTTTCCAAATACATAAGATGCCATGAATCCTCTAATATTTGTTAACGATACGAACCATGCCGTAGAGCCACATCCACGTGCAATCTCTGTTGTCACCTCTGTAAAAGTTCTAAAGTTTTCTTGGAATCCACCATACATTTTCGGTTGGAATACATTAATAATCCCATTTCGTTTTAAATCCTCGATCGTTGCATCTGGCATTTTACCTAATTCTTCTGTTTCCTCAGCTCGTTCACGCAATTTAGGAATAAGTGCATGTGCCTTGTTAACTAATTCTTCACGGACTGTGACTGTTTCTTTACTCAAAGAAATTCCTCCCTTTTTGTTTTTCAATTCGCTTTAGTCTACTCCAATGCCATCATTTTCTTTTTCACATGTTTGGCGACTCTTTCCATATGTTTTTCCATTACCGACCTCGCCATCGCGCTGTCTCTTTCTACTAAACTGTTATAAATCATCCAATGTTCTATATGGGATCGCTTTCTCGCTTCGCCTGCAAATAAATCATGTGGACTGCTCACATAATTCAAGTAATCCCAATATTCTTTCGTAATTTCGAGCATATATTTCAACCCTGAAGCATGCAAAATCACGGTATGGAATTCGATATTTAACTCTGCATATTGGTCATAAGGCAGTGTTTCATCTTCCATTTGATAAAGTAGTTCCTCTAAATATGCGAGTTTTTCCTCACTTATTGTTAATGCTGCATGGGAAGTCATCAGCGCATCAATCGTTGCACATATAAGCATCTTCTCATAAACTTCTTGTGGATCTGGTTGTTTCACAAACACACCAACTTGCGGTACGATCGTTATATATCCTTCTTGTTCCAATCTTCTAAGTGCTTTATTGACTGGAGTACGGCTAATGTTTAATGTCTTGGTAATATTGTTAACATTAATCGCTTCTTCCCGACTCCAGTCCCCTTGTAAAATATTCTCTTTAATATATTTGTAAGCTGCTTCTATTTTCATATTTTCTACACCTGTCATTCTTTTTTCTATCTATTTTACCAACCGTGTAAAAGAATAGAAAATTATACGTTGCTATTGAAGCTAGTTTTATAGTTCACCTAGAAAGAAGTCCTTAGTCAGCTTAATGAATCGATCTTTTTGCTCAATTTGTGCCCAATGGCCACAGCGTTTAAAAACATGTAATTGACTGTTTGGTATATAATCCATCATATATAAGCTACTTTCTAATGGAACGAAACGATCTTCTTTCCCATGAATGAGTAAAAATTCATTTTCCATCCGTTTCATCGCAGATGGCGGAACAGCTAAGTCAGCTAATGTTGCATTAGTAAAGGTTGCCTCATATGATTTACGAACCTCAGGTTGAAAAAACAGTTCCAATCTTTCTTGAACAATATCATCCAATTCATCTTCAACCATTTGCTCATCGAATAAAAACCAGCGAAGTAAATTTTTGAATGATGCTGGATCTGGGTCTTTATGAAAGTTCTGTAATTTCATTAATTCTGGAGTTGGTTCAAATTTACCACCCCCAGCTCCCATTAAAATAATTTTGTCAAATCGTTCAGGAGCTTGCATCAACAAATGAAGAGAAATCACTCCCCCCAACGAGTTACCTACTAAATGAGCTTTATCAATCTTCATTTCGTCCATCAAATTAATAATCTGATCAATTCTCTCTCTCAACCATTTAACACCATTATTCGGCGGATCATCAGGATGTTCGGTGCGGCCAAACCCATAAAAGTCAGGAGCAACAACGTGAAATTTTTCTGTGAAAGCTGGTAAGACATGTTGCCAATTACTTTTACCACTTACCCCTGGTCCACTGCCATGCAAAAAAATAATCGTATCAGAAGTTTTCTCACCACCTTCCATGATGTATGTGTTGTAATCCCCAGTTTGAACTGTCTTTGTTTGTATATCTCCCATGATACACACCCCACTATCATTATTTTTTATTTGTTAAGAAATAGTTTCACTTAACAATTCAGCGTCTAGTTCGATTCTTACACAAACTAAAATTTTAGTTTGTGCAAAATAACGGTAAAAAACAGAAAAAAAGAAACTAGAAAACGCTTTCTTTTACAACTATAATTTTAGTTGTTCTGTTACGGTTTGTCAACATAATTCTGTAAATTCTGAATACTTTTGTGAGTATAGTTGCATAAAGAGCTTGCCATTGCCATAAGCTAAGCGTTTCCTCATTCCTTTAACGGTTTCTTATCATGCTCGCACAATTAATTTCTGCAACTTTTGTTTCTAACGTATTTTTCTTGCCTGATTATGAAAAGATTTAAATAGAGCTTAGAACAGGATTACATCGTTAAGATGCTGCAACAATAGAGAGTTGGTGATCTTTTGTTACTTTTCATTGGAAAAGTTGTTGTTCTTTATTTAATTTATGTGATTTCGATACGGATTTTGGGTAAAACTGCCTTGGCACAATTAACTCCCCACGACTTTGGCGCATTATTCTTTTTAGCATATATGCTTTTTGGCGCCATCGATATTGAGAATTATAATCAAGTCGTTGCCGGGATTGTATCGATCGTCATTATTAATTTATTGCTCTCAAAACTAAGTTTGTTTCATAAATTTTTTAGCACGCTTTTTATTGGAAAACCTACCATTTTAGTTAAAGATGGAAAGATTGTTACCGAAAACTTGAAACGGAGTAGTTATAATTTAATGGAGCTTTTATCCAACATACGAACCGCAGGATATTTCGATATTAATGACATTGATTATGTGATTTTGGAACCGAATGGAAAAATAAGTGTATTTCCAAAGAAGAAATTCACACATGTCACTCCTAATGATTTAAATATAGGTGTTAAAGATACAGGATTACCAGTTCCTGTTATTATCGATGGACAGATTCAACACGATAACTTACAATCATTGAACCTTAGCGAACAGTGGTTAAAGGATGAAATTTACGCAAAAGATTATAAAGAAATCCGAAAGATCTTATTAGCAACTGTTCGTGATAAAAATCATCTTGTTGAGATATTTTCTAGTTATTAACAATCTAATTATGGTTCCTTTCTCTGACTCTCCTTCCACTAATTACCGTAACAATTAGTTAAATTAAGTTGTATAATTGTAGTGGAAGGAGTGATCTGATGTTGATTGCATTTATTGCCTTATTAGTCATATTGCTCTATTTATTTATGAAAAGAGCAAATGACAACACAAAAGATGTTATGATCAATCATATTAAGGTTGGCCCACCACAAGACCACCAGCACCAAGTACTAACTATTTTACAATTATCTGATTTACATTTGGAAAATATTTCTATTTCCCCCACAGAGCTCTACGATCAAATAAAAGACGAAAAAATTGATATCATCGCCCTTACTGGTGATTTTCTAGATCGTAAACGTACCATTCCAAAACTTATTCCTTATTTGCAAATGTTAAATAAACTTAAGCCACGATATGGTATCTATGCAGTACTAGGTAATCATGATTACGTTTTAAAAGGCCAACACCTCCAGCATTTAAAGGACACGTTAAAACAGCACAATGTTACCGTCATGCATAATCAACATCACACCATCACTGTCCACGGTCAACAAGTGAACATCATTGGGGTTGACGATTTTAGTACTAAGCGCAGTGACCTTAGTCAATCTTATCGTGGAATCAAACATGGAACGAACCTTGTCTTAACTCATGATCCCAACTTGGTGCTTGACATGAAGGAATATCATTTTGATTATTTGTTAGCTGGCCATTTTCATGGCGGACAAATTTGCTACCCCAAAGCCTATCACCTAGCTAAAATGGGAAAATTAGCCCGTATGAATATCGTGAAAGGACTTCATCATCAAAACGGAAGTCCTTATTATATTAATGAAGGACTAGGGCAAACAGGTGTAAATATCCGTGTTGGAAGTAGACCTGAAATAACTTTCCATCAGTTATCACTGGCAACAGAAGAAAAAGAACAAAAAATTAATCCTGCTATATAATAAAAAAACTTAGGCAAATGAGTTATTTCATCTGCCTAAGTTTTTTATTGCTATTTTTAAGCTTTTTAAACGTACACCGCCGTCGAGAGAAACTCGATGCAAATGACACAAAGTTTACAGCTCCATACTTACCTAAAAGATGCACTATCTTTTGGAACCGTAGTGTATAATCACTTTATAGACATAGCCTGCCAAACCACCAGAAATAACTGATATCGCAGTCAGAGACCGCCTTGCAATAGAAAGCGGTTCCTTGTTCCGCTAAAGGCCCAAAAAGCAGCAATAATATGGGTGAAACGGTTTCTGATTCCGCTAATGCACCAAAATTAAGTGAAAACGGTCTTGAATCAGACTAATAACGGAATGAGGAACCGCCTAACCACTAAAAAGTGCTTAAAAAAGGAGAATAACGGAATGAGGAACCGGCATGAAATGGAAGGCGGTTCCTTGTTCCTCAAAATGTCCAAGTTTCAATAGAATTTCTTTTTGAGATTAAGGCGACACAAATATCAATGATACATCTTTTGCAATGTTTCCTTAGACATCAACAAATAACTGGGAACATCCTGCTTTCTTGCAAATGGATTGGTCCCAAATAGGATTGCGATCGGCACAAATGACAAATATTTAAATAATTTATAAAATGGGTTTTTTATTGGAAATGAATTAAAGCCTAAATGTTGTGTTCCCTTTGTCAGCAAGGTGATGCCAACAATCCCTTTTATTTTTTCTCCTTCTTGGTGGTTTGTAATGTATTGCGTAATACCTGGTAAAGACGTTTTAACCTTCTGATACGTAATCATTGCCTTTTTTATTTCACTTTTGACATCTTTCAGTTCTGCTAACAATTTGACATTATGCAAATGAATTTTTACTAACAGATCATCCTTATCAATTGTTGTTCCATCATTTAATATACGTTTTTTTCCTTTATAACGAGTTAATCTGATCCGAAAAATATTGTCACGATTGGCTAAGTAGGTTAAGCGCGTACATCTGAAATATAAAGGATCTAATAGTGACCAAATAGTAAAGATTTGTCCCTTCATTTGCCTCTGTCCCTTTTTTTATCTTAGTTTTTTGCTCCTAATAAGGGACCATACAAGGAAATCTTTAGGAACTAATTTTTGAAATTCACCTATACATATTTAGCTCGTAAAATACTTCACCAACCAATTCGCGATTCTTTCCTTCGCCTCTGGATGCAAGGGCTTTCCAATACTTTGCTGCATTAATTTTTTCGCGTTTAAAATGGATTTTTCTTCCGTCTGTTCTCGTAATCCATGTTCCATATTGTTTATCACGTAATAATCAGCATTTTCACCCATTAATTCATTGAGTTCCTTAAATTCGCTATTATCTACCAAGTTATCTTTATCCCCACGGATGACTAAGACAGGACATGCAACTTTTTTCAGTGACTCCCTCGGGTGATAATTAAAATGTTCACGCATCCACTTTGCTGGTTGCTTAATACCCATCACGGAAAGAACATCTTTATTTGTTTTCATAATCCTTTGATTCATTTTTTGAACCTTTTTTTCATTTTTCTTGTCGATCTTTAATAAACGGTTTAACCAACCCGCTAGTCCTGGTTTATTCATTAGTTCTTGATAGGCTAACTGACGCTGTCCGTACAACGCTTCTTCTAAGTTACTAATTCCACCTGATAGCAATAGTAAGCCAGCAACTGGTCGCGTCTCCGTTAAAGCCGTTCCAATGATCGTCCCTTCACTATGTCCTGCCACAATGATCCTGTCTTTGTCAACATTTGCATGATTTTTTAAATAATCATAAATAAGACCAGCATCTTCTACTAAATCATGAAAGCCTGTCGCAATATGGTCGCCATCACTTTTACCGACTCCTCGCTTATCATAGCGAACAGTGATAAAACCTAAATCGCCAGTAATGAACATCGCTAAATCCTTATATAAATTTAGCTCCATCTCCGGTTTTGTGACATTTCCATCTCGATCGACTGACCCGCTTCCAGCAATGATGATAACCGCAGGCATCTTTCCCTCAATTATTTTAGGGATAGCCATTGATCCTCTAATTTTTATATGATTACCTACTTCTATTTCCGTTTGTTGAACCTTTGTCTCCTCTTGATTCATAAAATGCCTCCATTTTTATTCCATATATTGGTAACATTATACCCCCAACACTACTATTTTATAGGTCGATTCAAAAACACTTAGATAGGCATGTTTTCTTGCTATGTGTAGCATCCTATTATTAAGGGGTGGTAAACAATGACTAAAAGAAGCGTGACTGTTAACCAGGATCCTCATTTTGATGGAGAAAGAGAAAATATCATTGCTGACACGAAAGGTAAACAAGTTGGACTAAGTTCCGATGCGGCCAAGGCGACAAATCCTTTTCGGGTTAAAAACTTAAAGAAGGATCCGGATATGGAAGCATTTAATCAAACAATGAAGGATTATTAATTATAACTAAGAGGGGACAAATCAATATTCGTCCCCTCCACCAATTAAACAATAAATATAGAAATGACAATCATGAGTATTCCAGCAATCGTACATACATCCTGATATAGGTTAGGTTTACGGTCTTTTTCATAGTAACGATGCGTTTGTTGATGCAAATGTTCATCTGCAGGAATTTCAGGTGTTTGCGAACCAACAAGGCCTCTCCCACCAAAATAGATAACTTTGTAAAGAGGCAGTGCTACCAGTAATAACGCGAACCCTAATAATAAGCCCCACTTCCCAATAAATGAAGCGGCAATTGTTGACTGAACCAATATTGATGCCACTATTAATAAAAGAAACAGCACGGCGACTATTCCAATACTGTACGATAGTTTTTTGTGCATTATAATCGCCCCATTTTATAATTTGTTATATGTAATAATAACGAAAAAGCACTTGAAATGGTTTCATTAGATCTACTTTTTCATCCCTAACTTCGATAACACCAGCTGTTCCCATCTGTTCCATGGCAATGTCTGTTTAATCCATAGCAATACTTTCACACCTTTACCAATTGGATAATGTAATTTTCGAAAATGTTTTCTGTCTGATAGGTCAGCGATTAAATAGGCCACTTCTTTCGCATCCCCATGTTTCTGTTTACCAGTTTCCAGTTGGGAGTAGATTGCCTCCATGTAACCTTGATATGCAGAATCATCCTTCATCGAATCTTCTGCTACTTCCATCCCAGTTGACCAAATATTTGTTTTATATGAACCTGGCTCCACTAGCGCAACTTGAACACCAAACGGCTTCACTTCTAATCGCAGGCTTTCCGTATATCCTTCCAGCGCATGTTTGGACGCCACATATGGAGATAGACCAGGAAAAGCAATCTTCCCACTGATACTACTAACATTAATCACCTTTCCAAAGCCTTGCTGTCTCATTTTCGGAAGAACAACTTGAGTTACGGCCATCACACCAAATACATTGGCTTCGAACTGTCGGCGATAAGCGTCGAGACTCACATCTTCAGCAAATCCACCTACTGCAAAGCCTGCATTGTTTACTAATACATCTACCTGTTCTAATTGTTCTACTTTATGCTGGAAAGTCTGGATCGAATCTTGGTTTGTGACATCTAATGGAAAAGCATGAATTCGATTCAATATCTTGGAATCCTCTGTCATCGTCTGGAAAGTTTGTGATTTTTGCATGTTTCGCATTGTCGCAAGCACATGAAATCCCCGCCTAGCTAACTCCACTGTCGTTAATAGACCGAATCCACTAGATGCTCCAGTAATAATAGCTGTTTTATACATAATTTCAACTCCTAATAGTTTACAAATTTAACTGTCTCAGCTTCACATTTATTATATTATACGCAAGAACGTTTACTGGTTTCATGCTTTTAAGGTGATCCAAGGCACGTTTTGTTCCTAATCGTTTACTGGTTTCTCGCTTTTGAGCTGATCCAGGGCACGTTTTGCTCCTAATCGTTTACTGGTTTCATGCTTTTAAGGTGATCCAAGGCACGTTTTGCTCCTAATCGTTTACTGGTTTCTCGCTTTTGAGCTGATCCAGGGCACGTTTTGCTCTTAATCGTTTACTGGTTTCTCGCTTTTGAGCTGATCCAGGGCACGTTTTGCTCCTAATCGTTTACTGGTTTCTCACTTTTGAGCTGATCCAGGGCACGTTTTGCTCTTATTCGTTTACTGGTTTCTCGCTTTTGAGCTGATCCAGGGCACGTTTTGCTCTTATTCGTTTTGAGCAGATTCGGTTCGGGGACTGAAACCTTGGCCCATATGAAACGAAACATTCTACAGAAGCGTCCTCATAGCTCTCTTTTCAATCAGCATAAACGAAAGTTACTGCGTATAATTTAGCTTAAATGAATTGTATGGTTGCTAGCATTCCTATAATAAAAAGCGGCCAACCAATGAATATTGATTGACCACTTACAAGCATTCATGATGACATTTTAGGATTCCCAGTCATTATCATATGCGTTATAATTTGGATTGTTCCAATTTCCGCCTCCTGGGCCTGGTAGTGGTCCCTCGAAGTTCGGTGGTAACTGTGGATTCATATTGCCTCCACCTGGGCCTGGTAATGGTCCTTCAAAGTTCGGCGGTAACTGCGGATTCATATTGCCTCCACCTGGGCCTGGTAATGGTCCTTCAAAGTTTGGCGGTAACTGCGGATTCATATTGCCTCCACCTGGGCCTGGCAATGGTCCCTCAAAATTTGGTGGTAATTGCGGATTCACATTGCCTCCACCTGGACCCGGTAATGGTCCTTCAAAATTTGGCGGCATTTGACCATACCCTGGACCACCATAGTAAGGTGAAGCTTGTGAATACATTCCTGCATCATATCCACCTTGATATGGTGAAGCGCCATAATTAAAATCAAATCCTACTTGAGGATAGCCTGCATAGGACTGCGGGAATTGTGAATGGACATTGGATCCATACCCGCCTGGATAACCTGGTTGCATTGCACCGTATCCAGGTTGCATAGGTTGCTGATAATTGGAATATGGAAGATTCCAAGGTTGCTGTGGATTTCCATATGGATTGTGTGTTGGCATTTGTTGTTTACCTCCCCTTTAACATCTTACATGGATACCATATGCAACAAATGTCCGATCCGCAACCACCTATATATACTTTAGGTAAAAGCCTAGTGTATCCCTATTTCGATTACCCTTCTACATATGCCAAGTACATAAAAGAATTGCCTTCCGATTGCGCAATAATTACACTTGGAGTATCCCCATCAGAATAGGATTGATCTTTCGTAACAAAAATTTCTGTCCCCACGGGTAGTTTAGTCGCAAAAAAGTCTCGATACCACCATGTACGATCCGTTTGTTTTTTTACCTCACCAATTTTTTCACCAACTTCATTGTTGCGTTCTTTGAAACGATCAACATCTGACACATTCGCATAGACCACACCATCAATCTGTAAAATGTCAGCATTTGGGTTACCATCAAGAATTTCTTTTGCAGTAGGATTGCCTATTCCTAATTGGGGTGGGAAGTTCCCAGTCAATGCTAGGAAAGCGATCGTTAACAGAACAAAAGCTATAAAAGTAAATGTAACTCTTCTCAACATGTTTCCTCCAATTTATGAATATAATAGTACTGTTTTTTCATCCACGACAGTATCTCAACTATTTGTGTTTCCCCTATTATGACACACGAAACAGTAGATTTCAGCAATTGATCAAAATTGTGCTACACTGTAAACATATTTAGTCCTTCACATGTTGGACACTGACCGAATACTAGGGGTGTGAAAAGTGGGAAGAAAAGGGAAAATGTTAGACGCACAACTTAATAGCACATATTTAAGTGAAACAATTACGGTAAAATGGTATCAACCAGAAGCATTTACACCATTGAATAAATATCACGTTTGCATCATGCAGGATGGGGATGATTACTTTCAACTTGGTCGTGTGGCAACACTGAGTGATCAACTACACGAAGATGGAGAAATAGAAGATACCATTTTTGTTGGAATTCACTATAAAGATCGATATGATCGCCAAGATAAATATCACCCTACTGGTTCCAAACAGCATGCTTATATGCAATTTCTCATTCGAGAAGTTGTACCATTTTTAAACGAAAAAATACCAAACTTACACCTTGGTGGGTCTAGAACATTAATGGGAGACTCACTTGCTGGTACATTGGGATTGATGACCGCATTAAATTACCCTCATACATTTGGAAAAGTCATCATGCAATCACCTTATGTTGATGAAGACGTGCTTCAATCCGTTAGGGAAGCGAAATATTTTGATAACATTTCCATCTATCATACAATAGGCAACAAAGAAACGGCGGTTAATACGACAGCTGGTGATACCAAAGATTTCTTAGGTCCAAATCGCGAATTAAAACAACTAATTGAGCAATCAAACTCCCTGTATCATTATCATGAATTAGATGGCAATCATACTTGGAAATATTGGCAAAAAGATTTACCTCGTGCCTTAGTAACAATGTTTGGTTGGAATTAACAAATTTTCCCATCTGCATCTAAGATTTGCAATTATTTGTTATAATAAGGATACTTTAGAAGCTTCACTACAAGAGAACATACATGACTATGAAAAAAATCGAATAGGAGGAGTACCCTATGAAGTACGGAGTTGTTATTTTTCCATCGAAAAAGTTGCAAGATGAGGCTAATTCTTTCCGCAAGCGTTATGATCCACATTATGCATTAATTCCACCACACATCACGTTAAAGGAACCATTTGACGCTGATGACAAACAATTGGACGATATCATCCAGGAATTACAAGATGCTGCTAAAGAATCAAAACCTTTTCAACTGCAGGTCAAAAAAGTAAGTTCTTTTACACCAGTCACCAACACCATTTACTTAAAAGTAGAACCTGTCGATGAATTAGTGAAGCTTAACGATCGCCTACATTCGGGTAATCTGCCATCCGAACAAACTTATTCGTTTGTACCGCACATCACCATTGCGCAAAAATTATCAAATGATGAATTTTCCGATGTGTTCGGAAGTTTAAGAATACAAGAATTTAATATGAACGAAACAATAGATCGTTTCCAATTAGTATACCAACTTGAAAATGGTACATGGACGGTCTATGATACATTTAGACTTGATAAGGAGTAAGATTAATGGAAGTAAAAATCGTAACAACAGAACAACAACAACAAGATGCCTATCACGTAAGGAATACCGTTTTTGTCGATGAACAAAACGTTCCGCCAGACTTAGAGATTGATGACCTTGAGGATCAAGCAATCCATTTTGTCGGCTATCAGGACAAGCAACCCATCGCTGCTGGACGCATTCGCTTGGTTGAAGATTACGGAAAATTAGAACGCGTTTGTGTTTTGAAAGAGTTCCGTGGCAAATCACTCGGCAAAAAAATTATTCAAGAAATGGAACGTATGATTGCTGAAAAAGGCCAAGCAAAAGCAAAATTAAATGCACAAACACATGCTGAATCCTTTTATAAATCCCTAGGTTATCAAACCATTTCAGAAGAATTCATGGATGCAGGTATTCCTCACGTAACCATGATCAAACAACTTTAATAAAAAACTCTCGCCAATCAAATTGGTGAGAGTTTTTTATTTCTCCTACTTAATCGTAAATCATGATTAACCTGGTTAGATATGAGCTAATCTCCCCTAGTTGCTCTTCGTATAAACATTCCTTCAGCCGGCAAAAATAAAGTGAAACTTCACTCAGTGTAGGTTTTTGCTCTTCCCCCACTGAGTGTTAGTACCACAAGGAAGACCCGCAGAACCTTGAACCAATCGGGGTAGTTAGCTACCATACTCACACTTAATCATTTCCGTTTCCTATCATGTGTTGAAGTGGGAGTTTTAAAACGGTTGCACTTGCACCAGGGTAAACAAAATGTACGTCCTATTAAGTACAGTTCAGTAGAAATCGAAAGGATTAGATGGCCTTATGAAAGATATATTTATAGAAGCATTATTCGGGTTTGTTGCTTTATTTATTATTGCTAAAGTATTAGGAAAAACGCAAATCAAACAATTAACTGCCTTTGACTTTATTTCTGCTCTAATTTTTGGGGAACTAGTTGGTAATGGTATATATGATGATAAAGTCGGTGTAAAAGAAGTTGCATTTGCAGTTTTTTTATGGGGGGCATTCTTGTATATTGTTGAAATACTTACCCAGAAATTCAAACGAACACGGAGTGTGTTCGAAGGAAAGCCAGAAATTGTTATTAGAAACGGACAACTTCAGCGCGATGCCTTAAAACGTGGGAAGCTGGATATAAACCAACTACAACACTTATTAAGATCACAAGGCGCCTTTTCCGTAAGGGAAGTAGAATTCGCAGTTCTTGAAACAGACGGTTCAGTATCTGTTCTAAAGAAAACACTTGATCAAACTCCGAAACGATCAGACCTTAACTTAATGGTCGAAAATGTAGCATTACCATGGACGCTAATAATGGACGGGGAGATTGTACAAGACAATTTAGCTGAAATCAACCAAGATGAGCAATGGCTTGAACAAGAATTACAGAAGCAGAAAATTGAATCATATCAAGATGTGTTTTATGCTGAATACAAAGAGGGAGAAGCTTTGTTTGTTCAAACATACTAGGCTTCTCCGTTTTATCTCTTCAAAAGTTTGATACATGCGTATAAACTGTATTATGTGAAGTAACATTCCTCGATAGCATGTATTAGAGCTTTTTCTTAATTATCGACCACTTTTTCCCTAGATCTTGCCGTATTTACAGCTTTTTCATGCATAATCCAGCGCTTTTTTCCAGATCCTGCGTATTTACGGCTTTTTCACGCATAATTCAGCGCTTTTTCTCCAGATCCTGCGTATTTACAACTTTTTCATGCATAATCCAGCGCTTTTTCTCCAGATCCTGCGTATTTACGGCTTTTTCATGCATAATCCAGCGCTTTTTCTCCATATCCTGCTTATTTACGGCTTTTTCACGCATAATCTAGCGCTTTTTCTCCAGATCCTGCGTATTTAGAGTTTTTTCATACATTATCCAGCACATTCCCCTTGATTCCGTGTATTTTGGAAGCATGGCATCTCATAATAGCTTCTTCTAGTATCGGAGTGATCGTATAAACCTTATGATTTTGCTGTAAATACTGCGCTCCAATAAAATGATCAAATGAGGATGGATAATGAACAGGTGAGTAACTGGAAAACCATGTTTTAATTGTTTTAATACTTTTTCATTGTTGATTTATCAATTCCTGTATCCAATTAACATTCCTTGTTTTAGTTTTCTGACATATCCTATATTAACTGGACCATGAAAATAATAACAAAAATGATTTACTTGTTGTAGTTTCATTACGACGACTTCTTTTTTCATTTATTCTGAAATCGTATCCTCGATTTTAGTAAATTTCTAATTAAGACGGAACACTATACTCTTTCATTAATATTTTTTCCTATCCCTGTTAACTGTGCATACACATGGTCTATTGTCAGTTGATGATAATTTTTGGATAGATGGAGTTTCTTCATGGTTTGATTTTTTTGTGGAGTTCTGTATTGTAGGTAAGTTTCATCTAGTTGCGCTTTCGATAACTTTCCAATAGGAAATGGATCACTTTTCGTTTTACTTATACGAGTATGATAGTCTTGATACTGATAAGATGGAATTGGAAGCACATATCCCATGAATAATCCCCCCTAAAAAAGGTTTACCTATTATACGAGTAAACAACTCCCTTTGTTTCAATTTTCAAACATTTTTTCTAATTCGTCAAATACTTCTTCAAACTTTTTCCTATTCTTATTAAATTGCTGATCCCATTTTGTCATTTCTGTTGTAAATTCTGTCATTTTCTTTTCTGGATGTTGAAACCATTTCTCATTCTTACCTAGGTGTTTTTCAATATCACGAATGTGCTTCATCCACTTTAAAGTCAATGGAAATCTCTCCTTTCCTATTAATAAAGAAAACATGTCTACTGGTAAACATTTAGGCGCCGGTTAAAGATGTAGTTGCACTTCCCTTAGCACCTTAAAATTTTTACTACGTCGAAAGAAGTCACTTTGATACATTGAAACTTCACTCAATAGGGTTTTTGCCCTTCCTCACTAAGTGTTAGCCTGCACCAATCGCGGTGAAAGCGAAAGTGTACTCCCACTAAAACATCTCAATTTCATATCATGTTTTGAATTGGGAGTCTTAAGGACGGTTGCATCGGGATAAAAAAAACAAGACAGCCACTTGCTGCCTTGCCTGCTATCTACATTATACCCATGAAAATGGACGCTTTTTATCATCGTCATCTTTGTAATCATCATCGTCATCTTCAACATCTTTATCAATTGCTTCCACTTCTTCGTATTTTTCTTCCACCTTTTCTTCCTCTACATCGTCTTTAATCGGTCCTCCAAAAAAGGGATCATAGGCCCGACGACGTGGTTTCGGTGGTTCAATCGTAACGTTATCTGCCTTTATCACCAAATCTTTTACATAGATAACTTTTTTCTTTTCAGACATGAAACTAGTCACTCCCCTTAACGTTGAAGGTTTAATCGCTATATTGTATGAAAATGAAATAATACCGATATGGACATTCGCCCGTTTTTCAAATTTTCTTGTGTCACTTTGCTCAATTTCTCAATTTGAGACGTTTGCCCACACAAACTGGCCAACCATACATACTCTATTAGTGACAAATAAGTCAATAACTATTCGAAAGGGGTTAGATATAATGAGTTGTGGAAAGAAATTCGATTCAGGAAATTGTGTAGCGGATATTCTTCGAGATATTGCTGATGCACAAACAGATATTATCGATAATGGCTGTATCACAAGCTGTGAAAGATCAATTGCGGACCTTCTAGGGGAAACTGCCCCAACAAGCGAAAATGACACAGTGCCAGTAATTCTTTATTGCAAAGGGGACTGCAAACCATTCCAAGGTTTCGGGGTACCTGAAGACGACTTATGGAATGCATTTGGAAGTTTCTATTTCCGTGTGAAGTCTGTAGACGAGGACAACTGCGCAGTACTAGAATTACTACGCGATCCAAACGATGATGATGAATGTCCTAAATCTCCAGCAGACCAAGATACTAGTCACCTTCGTGCAACAGGTGTATGCATGACAGTAGATCTTGACTGCTTCTGTCACGTGACTTGCCTTCCAGCAATCAATGCATTCGACCGCGTATAATTAAATATGTGGGTCTGGCTTCGATTGAAGCCAGACCTTTTAAATTCTTAAAAACTTAACAATCGAATACTTTCGATTTCATCAATATTTAATTCTCTTAGTCGCGGATATTTATAGGTAGCCATCTGAACAATTCCGTCTTGATAATCAGCTATTACCCCTCGAAGTTTCTCTTCTTCAGTAGTTACTACTTCACATTTCATTCTCGGCACCTGTGAAGGAAGGCCAACAAAGTACTCCACTTTTTCCTCAATCGTCATATCCTTAAATTTTTTTCGTTCGGTCCGTTTCCTTCTTAAGGTTTGCTTCTCACCACTATATACATTTTCATTTTCTTTTGTGTCATTTGTTTCCTCTTCATCCACATATTGTTCTATTGACTCACTGCGATCTGCTGATTGCTTTGCCTCTTGTTTCATATCCTGTAGAAATTTAGATTTATTGCGTACAGCTTTTTGTGCCTTTCTTTGTTCTACTGTTGGTTCTTTCTTCTTTGGTGTTCGGTATTTGGATTGCATGGAGGCTGATGGATTCCCTAGTTTAGGTTGTTCAATGTATAACATTGGTCTTTGGGTATACTTTCTTCTCTTCCTCATAAACGGCTTTCCTCCCCATCATCAAACTCTTCAAGATAGTATATGTTTAAAAATTGGGATTTGTGCCCAGAAAATTTAGAATGAGTAGTCGATTTTTCAAACTGAAAACAAAGCTTCCAAAAAAATCATACTCCGTCATTGAAAAGACGTTTTCTAAGTGCTTACTGTATTATCGTAATAACTTTAGAAAAATCCGTCGTAAGTTTGACGTGAGGAATCTGTCACGAGAGAGCTTGTCTCGACAGGTTGAAGAAAAAATCCGAACGATGGTTTATAAACCATCGTTCGGATTTTACAATAACTCACATATTCTCTTTCTAAAAACTTATTAAGATAATCCCAAAATATTATACCCAGAATCAACATGAATCACTTCACCAGTAACGCCGCGTGATAAATCACTTAATAAGTAATAAGCAGTATCCCCTACTTCTTCTTGAGTAACGGTGCGACGAAGTGGTGCTGTTTCTTCAATTTTTTTCAATACTGAATTGAAGTCACCAATCCCTTTAGCGGAAAGTGTGCGAATTGGTCCAGCTGAAATGGCATTGACACGGACACCATGTTTACCAAGGTCATTAGCCAAATATTTCATTGTTGCATCAAGACTTGCTTTAGCAACGCCCATCACATTATAATTCTGCACGACACGTTCGCCACCTAAATATGTCATCGTAATGATGCCGCCACCTTCTGTCATTACCGGTTGCGCAGCACGTGCAACCGCAACAAGAGAATATGCACTAATATTATGTGCAGTTAGGTAACCATCACGGCTTGTATCAACAAATTCACCTTTTAAATCATCTTTATTGGCAAAAGCAATGCAATGTGCTAAACCATGAATCACACCGACATCATTTTTAATTTGTTCAAAGGTTGCATTCACTGCATCATCATTTGTTACATCACACTCGTAAAATAAAGCATCTTGTCCATCTAAACTTGCCACCAAATCGCGCACAGGTTTCTCAAAGCGTTCATTCGCATAGGTAAATATAAGACGTGCTCCCGCTTCGTGTAAGGAACGTGCAATCCCCCAGGCGATACTACGCTTATTTGCAACACCCATTACTACATATGTACGACCTGCTAATGAAAAATTCACAATTCACCCTCCAATATAATTAACACTTGTTATTAGTACCTGCTACTATTTTAGATGAAAACAAGCTAAAACACAATCAATAATAGCATACATTAGAAAATTACTTTGATTAAATGGTTATTGCATTCTTTTATATAAAGGGTGGCACAAAAACAAAGTGTCAGACACCCTTATCTACAACGTCAAATAACTTTCTGCTGTAGTTAAATAATGGAGTCTGACAACAATGTGTTAACCTATTTCTTTAATCATAACTATATTCTAAAATCATTTGTAATTCTTCCACATATTCATTTGATCCTGTTACGATCAAACTATCCCCTAACATTAATTGTGTATCACCATGAGGCACGAGGGTATCTTCCCCTCTAAAGATCCGAACCATGATGACATCTCCAGTAAATGGAAACTCACGTACTTTAATGCCATGGTAATTTGGATTATTCATTGTTATTTCGTATAGTGCACTTTCTTGTTGGGTTAAAATATCTACCACATTTGGTGCTTCAATTAATGACCTTAACACTGTCTTGGTTGACATTAAGACAGAAAAGACTTCAATTTGTTTTTCTTTTAGTTCTTTATCAATTCGAGATGATTCCGCTCGTGCGATGACACGTTCAACACCGATTTCCTTCGCATACGTTGCAATCTCGGCGTTCTGTGCTTCATCACCTGTGGATACAACAACTAAATCGACATCAAACACACCAATTTCTTCTAACTTTTTCACATCATAATTTTGTAATTGGATGATATCAAACAGTGACTTCGTAATATTTTCGTCTATCTTTTCTTGTTTCGTATGGTACAAGTGTGTTTCAAATGCTTGCTGGTCTAATTCCCTTACGACTGGAAGTGTTGCTTGGTTAGAACCAACAAAAGAAATAATTTGCTTATGGTCCTCTTCCGCAGGTTTTACATAATATTTCTTAAAGAATGGCGGTGTAATTAAACAGGATAGTACAGCGACTAATATTAACGCACTTTCCATGTCACTATCAATGATCCCCATACGTTCGCCAATTGTTGCTGCCGCTATAACTAAGGATAACGTCGAAGTCAAAATCATCCCTGAACTAAACACGGTGCGCCAATCATACCATTTTTTTAATATTGCAACTGGCACTAGTTTAGAGAGTAATAATGCAATTAGCAACGTTGGAATTAGGATGAATACTTTTGGATCCTGGAATAACGACCATAAATCTATTTCCACGCCAACCATCACAAAGAAAATTGGAATTAAGAAACCATATCCAAAACTATCCATTTTGTGGACTAAATCTTGGTTTGGTGATAATAATGATACCAACGCACCAGCTAAAAACGCACCTAATATGTTTTCAGCTCCAACCGTTTCAGATAGAGCAACTAAGAAAATAATTAACGTAAAGACAGCTCGTGTACCAATTTGAATCGTTCCTTTAGACATGGTTTCAATAAAGGTTTGATTCCTAAAATGCTTCCCAACAAAATAGAGTAAGATACCTGCAGCAAATAAGATCAGTAGCAACCACATGTTACCTGAACTATCGTAAATGGATACAAATACTGCTAATAGAATCATAGTTGCCAAGTCAGCAATTACTGCAATTAACAAAATGGTTTGACCAATTGTTGTTGTCATCGCCTGCTCTTCTTTTAATGTCGGTACAACAACACCTAATGAAATCGTTGAAATAATCAATGTCATCAAGAAAATATTATCAATAAATCCAGCAAGAACAAATAAATACGAAAGCCCGATCGAAATAATAAATATACCTACAAATACAATTAACGCAATTACTACAGGATTAGGCATTCCATTACTTTTACTCGGTTTCCGACCCTTCTTTTTATTCGCAAAGATGGAAAAATCAATCTCAAGTCCACTTAAAAACATCAAAAAGATAAATCCTAAAGTAGATAATGTTTCCAACCATGTACTTTCATCCACAAGGTTCAATCCACTATAACCAATAATAAGTCCAACGATGATCTCTGCTACTACAACAGGAATCATTTTTAATCGTAGACGATGTAATATTATTGGGGTTAAAAACGCTGCTAAGATCACAATCAATAATGAACTAAGTGATTCTCCGTGTTCCATTTTGTATCCCCCTTTATCCAGTAAGTAAATTCATAAATGCTGTAGCCATTCCAAAATAAATAAGTATCGATATAATATCGTTAATCGTTGTAATAAACGGCCCAGAAGCAACAGCTGGGTCAATATTTAGTCGGTGCATTAAAAGTGGTACTAATGCGCCTGCAATTGTTGCAATAATCAATGTTGCCATGATTGAAATACCAACTAACAAGCCTAAAAAGATATCTCCTTGCCAAACGAATACGACAATTGTAACTAAAATTCCGCAGCAAGTTCCAGTAATTAAACCTGTAAGTGCTTCACGAAACATTACCTTATTCTTTCCTTCTTTATCACTTTCACCAGTTGCAATCCCGCGCACTGCTACTGCTAGTGCTTGTGTACCTGTATTACCAGCCATTCCAGCGATTAGAGGAATGAATATGGCCAGAATTGCAACTTCATCAAGTGTTGCTTCAAATCTACCAATGATACTTGCAGTAAACATTCCTAAGAATAACAGGATCACTAACCATGGCAAACGCTTCTTTGCCGCTTCAAAAGCACTTTGATCGGCACCATCCATATCTGCGACACCTGCAAGCTTGGAATAATCATCACTTGCTTCTTCGTCCATAACATCCATAATATCATCGACAGTTATGATCCCTAACAAATGATTTTGAAAATCAACAACGGGAACAGCTAGAAAGTCGTAGTCACGCATTTTATGGGCTACTTCTTCTTGGTCTTCCCCTACTGATACAGATACAACCCTATCACTCATCACATCAGCAATTAACCAACTGCCTTCCGCAATAAGAAGATCTCTTAATGAAATAACACCCACAAGTCGTTTAAATTCATCAACAACATAAATGTAATAAATCGTTTCTGCTTCTGGTGCTTCTTTTCTTAAGTGACGCATTGCTTCTTTTACAGTTTGATTCATATCAATGACAACAAATTCCGTTGTCATAATACTTCCAGCGGTTTTCTCTTCATAGTGTAATAGTTCTTTTATTTCCGCTGCTGCATCAGGTTCCATCACCGTTAGAAAACTTGCAACCTTATTTTTATCTAATTCATTTAGTATGTCCACGGCATCATCGGTAGCCATTTCTGCTAGTACTTGGGTTGCAAAAGTAGCATTCATCTCAGTGATAAATGTTTCCACCCATTCTCTTTCCACATGTTCCATTACTTCTGCTATTTCTTTTGGCGATAAGTACGTGTAAACCAAAAAACGAATATCTTCCGATTGCTCTTCGAAAATTTTCGCTTGATCATACGGATGCATTTCTAAAAACTCAGCACGAAATTGATCAATTTGTTCATTAACTAGAGCATCCTGTATTTTTCCCCAATAATGTTCACGTTCTTGTGCATCTAAATGTTCCATTGTTATCACCTTCCTATCGCCTAGAGAGTTTAATAGTAATTGCCAACCAGCACTTTTGTCAATTAAGAAAATAGTTCACCCGTTTACTTACCTATTATAATGTCTGATAAACAATGCTTAAAATTCTTGTATAAATGATGTAAACTTGAAATGAAGTTTTTAGATGCAAACTTCTAACCTGTAACATGACCGGAATGGTGTACATCTTAAAAGCAAATGTTAAAGAGGTTCTGCTAACATGCTCTAACGTTTTTTGGAGACGGCTGTTCCAATAAATTGTTTACCATAGATCAACATTTTGTATTTTCTTATCTCAAGAAGAAATTTTTATCTATTCATAAATCACATTTTATATCAAAAACTACGTACAAAATAGTTTTTTTCGTTTATAATAAATATTTGGTAAATTTTTATCCATCTACCCTAAAGAAAGAAAGGTAAAACAATGAGTACAAACAAACCAAATTCAAATATGCGTATAGATTATTCTTTAATATTTATCCTGTTGTTATTGGGAATTGTCAGTTGTTTTGCCATTTATACTGTCCAATTCCAACCATCCGTTCCGTCCACATACGATGCTAGTGGTTTAGTAATTAAACAAATTATGTGGTACATCGCTGGCTCTATGTTAGTGGTATTAATTATGTTAATGGATTATGATCGTTTTCGACAAATCTCATGGATTTTATATGGTTTCGGCATTGTCACATTGCTTATGATATTTTTCAATTTTCCTGCACCAATTATCCATGAGGCAAATAACGCAAGAAGTTGGTTTATCATTCCAGGAACATCAACAACGATACAACCGGCTGAATTTATGAAGATCTTTTTAACCGTTATTCTTGCACATATCATTGTTAGTCACAACGAAAAATTCAAAACACGGACCAATCAAACGGATCTATGGTTACTTGCTAAATTGTTGGGTCTATCTTTTCCACCAATGGGCTTAATCGCCGTACAACCAGACTTAGGTGGTTTTTTAGTTCTAGCAGCGATTGTTGCGTGTATGATTTTAGTGTCAGGCATCCGTTGGCGGATCTTATTTGCCATTACCGCAACTGTCACAATCATTGCAGGTGTGATTGTGTTTTTCTATATTAATTACCCTGACGCTACTAGGGATGTACTATATAATGTTGGATTCAAGCACGTGGAAAGTCGTTTTCTTGGTTGGCTCTACCCTGAAACATACGGTGATTCTGGCTATCAATTAACACGTGCCATCATGGCAATTGGGTCAGGGCAATTAACTGGAAAGGGATATGCTGACATTCAAGTATACATCCCGGAACGACATACGGATATGATCTTCTCAGTAATTGCCGAACAATATGGCTTTTTTGGGGCTAGCTTTGTCGTTACGTTATTTTTCTTATTGATTTATCGATTAATTCATATTGGTTTACAAAGTAATGATCCGTTTGGAAGCTTTATGATCGCTGGTTTCATTGGTATGTTTACATTCCAAACCTTCCAAAATATCGGTATGTCGATTCAATTACTGCCAATTACAGGATTACCGTTACCGTTTATTAGTTACGGTGGTAGCTCCACATTGACTTATTTAATCGCGATTGGGATTGTCTTAAACATTCATTACCGAACAAAAGAATATATGTTTGATTAGATTTATAAAGGGTGGAAAAGCTATTTGTATGGGTTTTCCGCCCTTTTCTTATGAATGCAATTATAATGGTTGGAGGTTAATGATCGTGAAAGTTGATGTTATAGGAGATATACATGGTTGTATTGATGAATTAAAAGAGTTATTTGATCGTCTTGGTTACGAATGGAACAATAACGTTCCGATCCACCCTGATGACCGACTACCTGTTTTTGTTGGCGACTTAACAGATCGGGGACCGAATTCCATCGCTGTGATATTACTCGTTTACAAGATGGTCGTCGAAGAACAAGTTGCGAAATATGTTCCAGGCAATCATTGTAACAAATTATACCGCTATTTTTTAGGCAATAATGTCAAACAACAACATGGTTTGGAAACAACCGTGGCTGAATATCAAGCATTGGACAAAAAACTGCAAAAACAAGTTAGACACCATTTTATGACGTTATATGACCAAGCATCACTCTACCTAGAACTACCTGAAGTAAATGCAGTGATTGCTCATGCTGGCATTAGTGAAAACTTGATTGGCAAAACTGGAAAAAAGGTAAAAACCTTTGTATTATACGGAGATATTACTGGTGAAACACATGAAGATGGTCGACCAGTACGACGAGATTGGGCACAATCCTATCATGGAGATAGATGGATTGTATATGGTCATACCCCTGTCAACCATCCTCGTATCGTAAATAAAACCATTAACATTGATACTGGTTGCGTGTTTGGTAATGCCTTAACTTGTTTTCGGTTGCCTGAAGAAGAATGTATTTCTGTTCCGTCAAAGCAACCTTATATAGAAGAAAAGTTTCGGATAGATTGAGCACTTCTAAGAAAGAAGTGCTTTTTTTTCGAGTATCATTAGTATAATTGCGCTTGACAAAGGTGCTTACACGTATTCTAAGGTGTGCGCAACTTTGATATGGGGACGAGCAACCTGAGCTTCTATGTGCACCACTTGTGTGCATCTACGCGCCTTCGTCTCCGCATGTATAGATATTTTCTATCTATAAAATAATTTGTTTCATATCTGCTGGCATTTCTGCATGAAAGGTTTTTAACTCATTGGTAATAGGGTGTTGAAAACTTAATCCCGAGCAATGTAGCGCATGTCGTTCGATTTCTTGTTTCTTTTGCCCATATAATCCATCACCTAGTAGTGGATGTCCAATATGGGCAAAATGAACACGTATTTGGTGGGTACGCCCTGTTTCTAAGTTCACACCTACGTTCGTGTAACCATTGCGAATTTCCAATACTTGATAATGCGTTATAGCTGGTTTTCCATCCTCTACAACAGTACGTTCAATAATCGATCCTGATTTCCTCCCAATTGGGAGACGAATTGTCCCTTGCTTATTAGACAATTGCCCCTCAATAATCGCTTGATACCGACGATTGATTAAACCTTTTTGTTGATCACGAAAAAGCAATAAATGGCTATAACGATGTTTCGCCACAAGCAACAAACCAGAAGTATCAGCATCTAATCTTGTCACAATATGAACAGTGTATGGCAAATGATGCTGGTCATAATAACCAAGTAGTCGATTAGCAATTGTACCTGACTTATGATTCATCGATGGTAAGGTGGCGATGCCTGCGGGCTTATTTACCACTAACACATCATCGTCTTCATAAATAATTTCCAATGGAAGCTGTTCAGATTGCAAGGATGCACCACGCCCTTCAGGCGGTAGCAAGACCTCTAATTCATCACCAGCTACTAACCTTCTGCGTACCGTTACAACCTTCCCATTCACCAATAATCGATCATATTTTACTTCTTTTAATAATCGACTAGAAAAACCTTTTATTTGGCGTAAATAATCATACACTAGCATGTCTTGATGTTGTTTTTCTATCATCCATTTCACTTTGACTTACACCCTTCTTCCCCTATGGATTTCTTTCTCTTTGGCTGTTTTCTATAGAGGCTCATCAGTCACCTGCGAAAAGCTAGGTGTATTCCACAGCGCTAGACCAGCATTCATTTTATAAAGTAAAATTTCACTCTTTGTTTTTCTCTTCCCCAACTAAATGTTAGTAGGAGAGACCCGCAGGCCCTTGAACCAATCGGGGTGAAAGCGAAAGTTAACTCCCGCTTAAACATTTCCGTTTCCGATCATGTTTTGAAGTGGGAGTCTTACGGACGGTTGCACCGTAATAAATGAACGAACAGAAAATCAGTTATGTCGAATTTTCTTTCAGTACGACGCAAAAAAGCTAAACAGAATCTTCTCTTTTACGTTCGATCATCGGATACAAAGGAATCATGGACTCGTTTCCAAAATGGAAAGGAGCGGAATCGCGCAAACCGAATTTTTTCACTTGCTACCTTGCACTCAATTGCATCCACATTGTTGTATGTTCCTGTTATATGATCAACCGTAATGAGGAAACTCCGTTCATCATGAATTGGTTCTAACTTGCAAACATGATGCTTTGGTAAAATTAACGGGGAACCAATTGTTCTAAATACTCGATTGTTAATCGAAGCGATTTCGGTTACTTGAATCGATTCTAGGGACGGGTGAATAATCCCACCACCTAATGCCTTGTTATAAGCAGTACTTCCTGAAGGGGTGGAAATACATAACCCATCACCACGAAACCGCTCAAAATGTTCATCTTTAATGGAAAGGTCAAGCACAACAGATCCTTCCGCAGTTTTTACTGAGCATTCATTCAATGCAAGAAAATGATCGACTTTCCCTCCATTTTTAGGATAGATGGTTAAGTCTAGTAATGGATATTCTACAACTTGAAAAGGTTTCTTAGCTATTTCTATAATCAATTTCTCAATCTCGTCTGGAACCCAGTCAGCATAAAACCCTAAATGTCCAGTATGAATACCAATAAAAGCTGTATCCCGCAAGCGGTGGTTATATGTATGAAATGCTTCAAGAAACGTACCATCCCCACCAACCGAAATAACTAAATCTGGCTCCTCGCTATCATAAATTAAATCAAATTCAATTAAGTACTGTTCAATTCTTGCCCGTATCTGATTGGACTTTTCATCCCCTTTGGACTTAATTGCAAATTTCATTAATTTTTCCCACCCTTGTTTTTATTTTTATGAAAAATTCGCTGTGCTTCAAGGACTTCATCTTTTATCTTAGACATTTCTTCATCTAATTGAAAGGCTGCTTCCGCTGCGCTCTTTAACCTTGCTTTTACAGCTGTAGGGATTTGGCCCTCATATTTGTAATTTAAAGAATGTTCGTTTGTCGCCCAGAAATTCATCGCCAAGGTTCGAACCTGTATTTCAGCAAGCAAAAGTTTTTCTCCTCTTACTGTTTCAACAGGATATTTAATAATTATATGATAAGAACGATAACCACTTTCTTTTTTTTCTGCAATATAATCTTTTTCCTCAACAATTTCGAAGTCATTTCGTGCTTTCAACATATCGATAATCGTATAAATGTCGTCAACAAACTGACATACTACCCGTACACCTGCAATATCTTGAAGATCAGTTTCCATTTTTTCTAGCGGAATATTTCTACGATAAATTTTTTCCAAAATGCTAGGAACGGGCTTCACACGACCTGTAACAAATTCAATTGGAGAATGTCGCGATTCAAATTCAAATTGGGCTCTCATTCCCTTCAGTTTAACTTTTAACTCCTCGACCACTTGTACATACGGGGCGAGGAAAGCTTCCCAATTCACATGACATACCACCTTGTTATTGTATCCATTTTTTCATTTCTAAAAGGAGGTAAAAATTTAACGAAAGATTGCAACAAACTTTTACTCTGCGGACCTTAAAGGTAAAGTATACCAAACGTCTAGGTCCTTTTTCTCCTCCTTTTAGAGAACTCACTTATATGATCATTCTTTATTATTGTACACGAAATGAAAGAAATTGTAGAAGATTTTAAGGCTATCTTTTGCAATTTCATTAGAGATTCTACACAATATAGATTAGACTACTTTGTTGGAGGTATGGATTTTGACACAAGAAATTGAAATTGAATTTAAAAATATGTTGACTAAATTAGAATATCAACGTTTGCAACAGTTTTTTAACTTAGATAACCATCCAGCAACCATTCAAACAAATCACTATTTTGAAACCAAAGACTTTCAGTTAAAAGCAAATGGAGCTGCTTTAAGAATTAGAAAAAAAAATGACTTATGGCAATTAACATTAAAACAGCCACACACGGATGGCTTATTAGAGACCCATGATACCTTAACAGCCGAAGAAGCACATTCGTGGATAAATGGCGATATTATTCCCAAACCTCATGTTGCAAAACAATTGAATCAGTTAGGAATAGATTTTGCCAAACTTCATTATGGTGGTAGGCTGCAAACTCATAGGCAAGAAGTACCTTATCAGGATACGATCGTTGTTTTGGATTATAATACGTATAACAATCATGTTGATTATGAGCTAGAGTTGGAAGCCAAAAACTTTCAACATGGCCAAAAAGTCTTTAATCAGTTACTCATTGAACAACAAATTCCAAAACGAGAAACCGACAATAAAATAAAACGGTTTTATACAACGCTTTAGCCTTGTTAAACATATAATAGTTCAACCTACTAAACAGATAAGTTGCTCAAGCGAATGAGGCATTGGTACAATATACTAAAATGATTGATTGATGATGCACGAGGGGTTTGGTAAGGATGATACAACCAATTACTGTTTCTAAGACAATTGGTGGCAACAACAGAATAGAACAACTCTGTAAAATGTTCTCTGCTCGAATAGCTATACATCTAAGAAAAAGGTCAGTTTTAAATTGGGGATTTCTACCGTTTACAAACACACCAATTCAAAAAGATGCATGGCTTCTTTACATGGATGCAGTACTTAATCCAGTTTCCATACCAAAGTCATACAAATGTGCGCTGTTTCATTGCCTATCTTTAACAACACACCAAATGATGAATACACCCGAGGAACAGAAAGGAGAATCATTGTGACTTGGAATTCATCTGGATCTAACAACCAGAGTAACCAAACCGCACCGTATGGCTTTTTTGATTTTTTGAAAAAACAAGTAGAAATATATGTTTTTGTTGATCCACTATGTCCAGAATGTTGGTCGCTTGAACCCTATTTAAAAAAGCTTACGATCGAATATGGCCGTTTTTTTACCATTCGCCCTATCCTAAGTGGTCGTTTAATGACATTAAATAAAGATAATTTTGGAAAACCGAAACGTCTGAAAGAAATTTGGGAAAAAACTGCTAATCGTACAGGTATGAGCTGTGACGGAGATATATGGATAGAAAATCCAATTACACATCCCTTATACACTTCTATCGCAATCAAAGCAGCAGAACTACAAGGTAAAAAAGCTGGACGAAAATATTTACGAAAAATTCAGGAGAACGTATTTTTAGATAAGCAAGATATTTCAAAAGAAGATGTCCTACTCAAATGTGCGGAACAATCTAACTTAGATATAGAAGAATTTAAATCCGACCTCTATTCCAAAACCGCTAGAAAAGCATTACAATGTGATCTGAAACTAACGAAAGAAATGGGTGTGGAATACATTCCATCACTTGTTTTTTTCAATGAAAATGGAGAAGAAGGTTTGAAACTATCTGGGTTATATCCATATGACATCTATGTAAAAGTCTTAAAACAGATGTTACAAAAGGATCCCACTCCCGCTACCAAACCAGAACTCGTAGATTTTTTATCCCATTTTCATTTCGTGGGAACGAAAGAGATCTCCGTTGTTTATGATTGGTCTTACGAAAAAACAGCTAAAGAAATGAAAAAATTACAATTAAAACAACTTGTAGAAAAAGTACCTGTCAAGCATGGAACATTTTGGAGATATATTGGATAAACCAGTTTTAGTGATCAACTTCGGACAAAGGAGTTGGTCTTTTTTATTGCTCGCAATCCCCTCTTAACATGCGGGAGGTGCAATGCTATATACAGATTTTTATTATTGTATAAAAGCTGTATTATGGCAACAAGTCATTAACTAATTTAACTACTGAAGTACAGTGATTTTCCAAAATACACGGTATCTAGATAATTAGCGCTAAATTATGCGTGAAGAGGCACTAAATACGCCGAATCTAGAGAATTAGCGCTGGATTATGCGTGAAAAGGCACTAAATACGCAGGATCTAGATAATTAGCGCTGGATTATGCGTGAAAAAGCACTAAATGCGCAGGATCTAGATAATTAGCGCTGGATTATGCGTGAAAAAGCCTCTAAAATCGTGCTATCGAGAAAAATCTAAATACGCGTTATAACAAAACAACAATTAAAAACAATTATAAATGTTACTGCGCATAATACAGCAAATGAACAGTAATAACCATAAGGTTCACTAATCAAAATAAAATAAAAAAAGGATATGTCCGTCGACATATCCTTCTTATCGTCTATTTCTAGACAAGGGGGGATGGGAGAAAGTTTCAGGTCAAACAAAGGGGTTTTTTGTTTGTTAAACATCTCACATTTATTAATATAGCATCGTTCGACGAATTTTGCAATAGCAGTGTTCACTAGTTCACATAAATGTCACACTTCTATCTACAAATCTTTTCTCATATAATTTACATAGAAAATATCAGTGGACAAAGCCTTGGAGGTGAATAGAGGTGCGACGCTTCTTTCCATTATTCTTTTCTTTTTTAACCATTCTTTCCTTTATTTTAAACATATTTGCGCTAATGCAACTCATTCCACTAATCCTTACGTTACCAATGTTATTTATTTCTATTTACTTAATGATCTTTTCTTTAACACATAGAAATGCATTTCGGGGATTTAAATAACGTATTTACCTCTTCGTTAAGCCTCCTTCTAAACGCGACACAGAAAAAAACCGAGTGAAAGCATCAACATGTTCCACTCGGTTAAATTTATTTATTCCATTTCCTCTAATAATTGTTCCATTTCTGTTAACTTCTCTTCAAATACATCTAGCGCAGACAAGATTGGTTGTTTCTCGGTCATGTCGACTCCAGCTTGTTTTAATACTTCAATCGGATAATCACTATTCCCAGCTTTTAAGAAACCTAAATAGCGTTCAACAGCAGGGTCTTTTTCTTTGAGAATTTGTGATGCTAGTGTTGTTGCAGCAGCATAACCTGTTGCATATTGATACACATAATAATTGTAATAAAAATGCGGGATACGAGCCCATTCTAATCCAATTTCTTCATCTATTACAATATCATCACCAAAATATTTTTTATTAAGATCATAATAAACCTCCGTTAACTTATCAGCTGTCAATGCCTCCCCATTTTGATCCAGGATATGAATATTATGTTCAAACTCAGCAAACATTGTTTGACGGAATACCGTACCACGGAAGCCTTCCAAGAAATGATTTAATAAGAATAATTTTTCCTTTTGATCTTTCGTATTTTGAATCATATACTCATTCAGAAGTGCCTCATTACAAGTAGAAGCAACTTCGGCCACGAATATGGAGTAATTTCCATAACGGAATGGCTGATGTTTGCGTGTATAATAGCTGTGAACGGAGTGACCAAGCTCATGTGCCAAAGTAAACAGGTTATTTAAGTTATTTTGCCAATTCAATAAAATATATGGATTGGTACCATAAGCACCTGAGGAATATGCTCCACTACGCTTTCCTTTATTTTCTTCGACATCAATCCAGCGATTCTCATAGCCCTCTTTTATGATTCCTACATATTCGTCTCCAAGTGGAGCAAGGCCTTTTAGCACGTGTTCTTGTGCTTTTTCATATGGAATTTTCATATCGACATCTTTGACTAATGGTGTATACAAGTCATACATATGCACTTCATCAAGTGCTAAAACTTTCTTACGTACTGCAACATATCGATGCAATAGAGATAAACGTTCATTAATTGCTTCCACTAAATTATCATACACTTGTTCTGGAATCTTATTGTTATCAAGTGCTGATTGACGTGCAGACTCATAATTTCGAATCTTAGCATAAAAGTTATTTTTCTTGACAGCGCCTGACAAGGTTGATGAAAATGTATTTTTAAACTTACCAAACGTGTCATACATCGCTTTAAATGCCTCTTTACGGACTTGACGATCACTAGATTCCAAAAATCCTAAATAACGGCCATGTGTTAATTCAACATCATTTCCATCTTCATCTTTAATAACTGGGAACGTTAAATCTGCATTGTTTAGCATTCCAAATGTTTGTGCAGCATTGCCAGTCACTTCCGATGCTTCTGCTAACAGTTCCTCTTCTTTCTCACTTAAAATATGTGGACGCTGTCTAGTAATTTCATTTAGTGCATGTTGATAAAGCTTTAGTTCTTCTTTCTCCTCTAGAAAGTTTTTTAATTTTGTATCATCAATCGACAGAATTTCAGGTACAATAAAGCTCATTGCACTAGATACTTGCGTAATCAGATTTTCTGCTTTTGCATTTAATGCTTGATAAAAAGAATTCGTCGTGTCTTGGTCATATCTCATATGTGCGTATGTAAAAAGTTTGCCAATACGCTCTGATACCTCATCCTGAAGGGTCAACAATTCATACAAGTTTTGTGCTGATTGATCTAATTTACCTTGATACTCTTTAAAAGTCGGTACCTGTTGTTTAATCGCTTCTAGTTCTTGTTCCCATTGTTCATCAGTAGCAAAAATATCCTCTAATTTCCATGTTTTTTCTTCAGGTATTTCTTCTCTTTTTTTTATTTGTTTAGCAGATTGTGCCAACTGTCCATCCTCCTTTTTCCTTCTACCTATATAATTTCTTGATAAAAAGCTAAAAACCTTTATAACTATCCCTATCTTTTTATCACCTATTATTAGTATATCGAAACAAAACCAGATCATGCGAATAGTTGCTCATAATCCGCTATTCATTAATTGTTCCAACAGGCGATGATCCGCATCAATCGCACGGTTGATATGGTGGTGACATGGAATTTCCTTTACTAATTTGTAGGTTATTGGACTTTCCTCATGCAAGTAATTTAATTGAACAAGTAAGTGGAGATATTCCAAAACTGGATCATAGACAGGTTTGACAAGCGGGAAATATGAAGGAGGTAACTTGTCTTTTCTTATTAAACAATCACACATCTGTTTGGTAACTTGCTTATATGGCGTTTGGAACAGATTTAAGACTAATCTGCTTTGCCAAATCCATGGTGGACTGTTCATGATGAATTGCCCCCGTACAGGTAAATGTACAATAGATGGGAGTAAACTGGGATGCAAATGTTGAAGATAAAGCCACTGATTCCATTGACGTTGTTTGGAAGAATAACTACGTAATGGTTTAGTTCGAAGTCGTTCCTTTTCTATCTTCCATATTTGCAAAAGTTGATAGTTGCTCTTGCCGTTATAACGCCATAAGTCGGCCAATTTTAACCTAGTAAGTTTTTGAAACTGAAATTGTGCGTAGGATACATTTTTTCCTGTAGCTTGAATCGAATGAACAATTGATATATCTTTCGTTTTTGGACAATAAAAGTAAAAAGTCAGTGGGAGTTGCTTGGAGAATTGATGAAGAAACTTGTAGTCAGAAGCATTCGTTTGTAGTGAAAACTCTCCTTTTCGCTTCATTCGATTACCACCGAGGATCCATATTGGATGGATGTTTAATCGTTTGTAGCCTTTATTTCTGTGAATAAATTCCTCATGTGAAATGCGTGCACATTGGTACTCCACAACAATGGTCTTCGAGCCAATTTGAAATAACAAATCCGGCCTCTGATTAATAGTCGGTAAATATACTTCTAAACGCACATCAACCCCTTGATTCTTTAGCCAATAATATAAATCAAGTTTACCATGTTCATGGTATTCACCCTCCCCGCTACTTGAAGATGGACAAGCGCTTTTCGCATAGTGGGCAAAGTGGGGAATCTTGTACTTACCCGTCTTCATAATCACATGTTCCTTACAATGTGGACAGGAAAATGAATTTTGTTTCAGCTTTTCTAATTTGTGGGGTTCTAATAAAGCAGGGGTTAATAAATAGCCATTTTGATTCATTGCTTGTAGCATTCCATACACCTCCACTTTTATATTTCGATAACAGAGGTATACTTCCTCTACTGATATGTGACGTCTATGTGACACTTTGTGATTTTCGATGACGTAGTTGATAGAAAATCCGATGTAATTTTACTATGCCTTTCTACAAATACTTAGTTTTTATCGCTTATACCATATACTTACTTCTCTTAAGCTATGATTCATTATATATGCGGTTGAACCGAAAAAAGTACAAGCATGTAAGTAAGCGGAAAAAAAAGCGTCGTTGAACCAGAAAACAATCAGCACTCAACTCAAATTGTCCTTAAATTTAAAACTTACGTCGGAGTTTATATTTTTTGTGACAACACAACATACTCTAAAAAAGAACAAAAAAAAGCATTCGCGCTATACGAATGCTAATCTTGCAATGGGAAGTACTCTTTAATTTGCGACAGTGCGTCAGCTTCAAAGATTGACTTCCCGTATTCTTGTAATCGGTATATCGTAACACTTGATTCTTTACCAAATTCTAAAATTTGGCTTAGCACGTTTTCTTGTTCTTCGTCCTCTAGATAATCATCTTCAAATTGAATTAACAATAAATATTGACCTTCAAAATGATAAAGGCGGTCGGACACACCATCCACATTTGGGAAGTAATGACTTAACTGAATTACCTCTTCGAAATCATTGAAACTTACTACGAATGATAATTCTTCCTCAAGCAATTTCATATCAAATTCTTCTTGATGGGATGTTCCAAATTTCTCGTCTAATAACGATTCAATTTTTTCATCAACAGGCATATCAATCGTTTTTCCATTTTCCGTTGGTAATTCTAAATTCTGCCCATCTTTAGACAACTGGGCTTTTGTAACCACGATCTCTAGCCCTTTATCAAGTGCTTGAACTTGTATCCATAATGGGCCATCTATATTAAAATCTTCTTCATTGTAATTGACTTCATCCATTACTTGCCAAAATAATTGTTCACTTTTCTCACGATTATACCAAATTTCTTCTCGGTCAAATCCACGATCTTCAATATCTAGATAGGAAATATAGAACTTTACCGTATTTTCATTAATTCTTTCTATTTCCATCTCGCCACTCTCCCTTCTGATAAAATTTTAGGTGGAAGGGATACTTCACCTAGTTATACTCCTATTACCACCATACCCAATTATTACATGGATCAATCATCATTTTATCTTAGTTTTATTTTATGATATTTTCTCCTGTTTGAAAACACATATTACTTATCTCTTTAAAAAACAGGCGAATTTCACAAATTTCATGTTTGGATAATAGGCTATACTAAAGGATGATTAGTTTATTATTTTAACTTATTTCGATACATTTGTCACTAGTCCTGCCTTTGCAATCGATTGGTAGTATATAGAAAAAAACGCAGACCTCCATCTTAAAAGATCTGCGCTTATGTTTAGTTAACCATTCGTTGTGCTTCACGAAGCTGGAATGTTCGAACCGTTCGAGGTAGAAAACGTCTAATTTCATCCTCATTATAGCCGACTTGAAGACGTTTTTCATCAAGAATAATCGGACGACGAAGAAGTCCTGGATTTTCTTGGATCAGTTCAAATAAATCTTTCATCGGCATCTGATCTAAATTAATATTAAGCTTTTGAAAAACCTTTGATCTAGTTGAAATAATTTCGTCCGTTCCATCCTCTGTCATTCTTAGAATTTCTTTAATCTCATCTAATGTCAGTGCATCGGAGAAAATATTTCGTTCATGGAATGGTATATCGTGTTCTTCGAGCCATGCTTTTGCTTTGCGACAAGATGTACAACTTGGTGAGGTATAAAGTGTTACCATTGAAACTTCACTCCTCAATATATAAATTTTTTAATTTATAGTAACTACTAATGAATTGAAGACTTTATTAAATTAAAATAACTTTAAATAACCTTCTATCTACAGTATACTACAATTGTCAACTCAAAGGTAGAGAATTCTATAATTTTTTTAAAATTTATGTAATTTTTTTGACTTTTCCATACCTTTTAGAAATACCCTATTTCTGAACATAATAAACCCAAAAATGAAAACTCCCCTAGTTCCCAATGATGGTAACGCGGGAGTTTAGTTAGCATCATATCTTTATTTACTATTTTTTTCATCAATTGCATCATATATGTTTTCAATATCACGATCATCATCATAAGTAAGTACCTCATCAACAGGTTGATAGGGCTTACCATATATTTCTTCATCTTTATAAGTGTGAATGTCCTCATACATTTTTTTCATTTGCTTATAGATCGTTTCTTCACCTTCATCATTTGGGGACCAATATAGGATTTCTAACGGACTTTCCTCATTCGTCGCTAACGATCTCCTAGAGTAACCAATTGACTGCGCGTGTTGAAAGCCTTCTCTTTGATAGAATCGAAGTCGCTTTTGTGAATCCGAATCCTTATAGTCAAACGGTTCTACTTCTAAAATAATTGGCTTATTTTTTTTCTTTAGTTTTTCAATTAATTGACTTCCTAAGCCTTGACCTCTGGCAGCATTTGATACAAATACATAATCAATAAAGATAAATGTTTCAAATTCCGCATACATTAAAACATGATTAGGACCTTCATCTTTATGATAAACGTCTCCTTTTTCCTTCAAAAGCATTTCCATATGTTCCTTTGACTTCATTTCTTCAATTGGAAAATACTCATTCAACTTTTCATACCAATTCATTGATCTACTCCCTTAACAAGTTTATAGTGATCAAACTGTGAAAAAAATTCATGAAACTTAGAAACCATTAAGTTATGCACGAAGGATTACTTATATTACACAATTAACTTATTTAAAATGAAAATCTCCCTTCATTAGTATAACGAATATCTCTCTAATTGTTAACATTTTTTACCATAAAGTTTTTTAAAATTTCGGCAATAAGTATTAGTTTGACCAAAATGACTAGAAATATTTACATGGAATAAAGTTTTTTTTCATCCGTTTCTGTATAATATCTTCACATTAGAATACTTCATTTTTACGGATGAAGCGGGTTCTCATTTCGCTCTTTTCACCTGTTGATCCGCAGTCTGTAATTATTATGACCAAATACTTTCCTAATAAGCACACAAAGTAAATAAAGTGAAACTTCAATCAGTGGATTTTTTCTCTCCGCAAAGAAAAGAACCGCAGACCCTAAATCAATCGGGAAGAATGAGAAAGTTACACCCACTTAGTAAACCTCTCGATTCCATTTCATGTTTGGAATTGGGATTCTTACAGACGATTACACCGGGATAAACAACTATATAAAAAAAACCCTTGTCAATCTAAAGACAAGGGGGGATTATTTAATCCAATGGTGTATAATCGACATTCTCTGTGTATTTATTGGATGAATTCCATAGTAGAAATTCCTGAATACCATTTTCATTTAGTGCTTTTATTTGTGCTTCTACTTCCTCTTTATCATATTGTTTGGTTGGGCCGCTATATAGCCATGGAGCTTCAAAGTCTTGAATCCACGGACGTGATAGTGGGGATTCCTCTAACTCGCCTAATACTTCGTTTTCAACTTTAGCATACTCATTTACTAGACGATATGGTTCTTCATCCGGAAAATCTATTCCAAAATATGATGTCCAGTGACTTGGATAAATCATTGATGAGATTACGTCGACATTTGAAGAGATTTTAGAGAAATTTTGACCAATTCCTGGTGTCTCTTCAATAGTAGCAGCATATCCAAAGATATCAACCGAAACATCTACACCATAGTATTGTAATTCTTCCCGTGCATATGCCACAAAATCTGTAACAGCTTTAACACGCTTTTTAATATTATTCATGTCAACATCTTTATAATCACCAAGGTCATACTCTAACATCTCGTCTCTTCGTTCAAAACCTTCTGGGAAGCGGACATAGTCAAACTGTATATCTTGAAAGCCTAGTTCTGCGGCCATCTTAGCTATTTCCACATTATACTCCCATACTTCAGTTTGGAAAGGACTTACAAACGACTCACCTTTACTATTAGCCCAAACCTGACCATTCTCTGTAAAGGATAAATCCGGACGTTTCTCTGCTAAATTAGTATCTTTGAAAACTACAACCCGTGCTATCGGATAAATACCTTTTTCCTCTAGTACTTCCAACATTTCTCTTGGGTCGTCGATATAGTTTTTAGCCATGTCTTCGTAGGGATGTCCCTCTTCAAGTTTAAAGGTTAAATTACCATGATCATCTTTAATGTCAATTACCATTGAATTAAGTTCTGTTTCGTCAACAAAATCAAGTAGGCTTTCAAACCTTGCCCCTCCAGCTGAATTACCTGTCAGGTAAATCCCTCTAACAGCATCAGGGTATTCAAATGTTAAGCCAGAATCATAATAAAAGCGTTTGATCTTATTCGGTATATCGCGTTTTGTTAATTGTATCATCCGCTCGGAATGATCGTTTGCTGTCAAAACTTCAGTTTCTTCCGCTTCATGTGTCGTAGTCGGAATAACTACCCCTAGCAGGAGAACAGTAATGAAGATGACGAAACGCAGTTGTTTTTTCTCCATTAGAATCAAGCTCCCATAAATTTGTTTAGTTATTTCTATTATATAAGAGAAAACCTTCGAATAGTAAAAAAAATTGAAAGTTTTTTTGGTAATTTTTATTTGTCTGTCTGTATGTATTGATTGATACTAAAATAGCCCTTTCCAATCAATGGTAAGGGCTATTTTAGTAAAAAAGTTAATTAAAACTGTTGGTGATTTATTTCAGCGACCAGCATTAAGAATTACTTGTTATCAAGTTCTTTCTTATATGCTTCAAATTCTTTAGTCGTACATAATACCCAATGACGTGGACGAACTTCGCGAAACTCCGGTTCTTCACTTGTATCATGTTGACTAGGATCATAGCGATGACGAATACGTTCGCGTTCATAATCTGGATCTGGTAAAGGAATGGCAGATAATAAAGATTTCGTATACGGATGAATTGGATTTTTATACAATTCATCACTATCTGCTAATTCCACCATTTTACCAAAGTACATCACACCAATTCGGTCACTTATATATTTTACCATTGACAAGTCATGAGCAATGAACAAATAAGTTAAGTTTTTCTCTTTTTGTAACTTCTTCAATAAGTTAACAACTTGCGCTTGAATGGAAACATCAAGTGCAGAAATTGGCTCATCGGCAATAATAAATTCCGGTTCTACCGCTAAGGCACGAGCAATCCCTAAACGTTGACGTTGCCCACCACTAAACTCGTGTGGGTAACGAGTTGCATGCTGTTTCTCCAAACCAACTGTTTCTAACAATTCGTACACTTTATCTTTACGATCATTTTCATTTTCAGCAAGACCATGTACATCGATTCCTTCTGCAATAATGTCCATTACTGTCATACGTGGGTTCAATGAGGAATATGGGTCTTGGAAAATCATTTGCATTTGGCGGTTGAATTTTTTTAGGTCTGTTTGGGATTTTCGATCTTGAACATTTTCCCCTTTAAATAACACTTCTCCATCAGTAGCATTATAAAGACGAATAATTGTACGGCCTGTCGTAGATTTTCCACAACCAGACTCACCAACAAGTCCGAAAGTTTCCCCTTTATAGATATCAAAGTTTATTCCATCAACCGCTTTTACAACACTATGGCGACCTGTCTTAAAATATTGCTTTAAATCTTTTATTTCAAGTAATTTCTCTTCACTCATTGTTTTTCACCTTCCCCGCTATCAGAACTCTTGGAAATGTCTTTCATTCTACGCTTCACTGAAGCAGGAATCTCAACTTCTGGTGCATATTCGTGTAATAACCATGTTGCTGCAAAGTGTGTTTCAGATCCTGGTACTGGGTACATTGGTGGTTGCTCGTGAAAATCAATTTCCAATGCAAACTTATTTCTTGGAGCAAATGCATCCCCTTTTGGTGGATGTAGTAAATCTGGAGGTGTACCAGGAATGGCAAACAACTCCTCTTCCTCACTATCAAGGGTAGGCATTGACCCTAATAATCCCCAAGTATATGGATGTTTTGGATTATAGAAAACATCATCAACAGTACCAACTTCTACAATCTTTCCAGCATACATAACAGCTACACGATCTGCGATATTAGCTACTACACCTAAATCATGTGTAATAAATATAATCGAAGTATCTGTCTTTTTCTGAATATCTTTCATCAAATCTAAAATTTCAGCTTGTATGGTTACGTCTAATGCGGTAGTAGGTTCATCGGCAATTAACACTTTTGGATTACATGCAAGTGCAATCGCGATTACTACACGTTGTCTCATTCCACCTGAAAACTGGTGTGGATATTGATTAATTCGTTCATGTGGATTAGGAATTTGCACCAATTCCAATAGTTCAATGGCACGTTTCTTTGCTTGTGTTTTCCCCATTTTTTGGTGCTTAATTAAACCTTCCATAATTTGTGCCCCAACTTTCATCGTTGGGTTTAAAGATGTCATTGGATCTTGGAAAATCATTGACATGTCTTTTCCTCGAATCTTTTGCATCTGTTTTGGAGTTTTCTTAGCTAGGTCGTCCCCTTCAAACAGAATTTGTCCATCTTTAATATATCCATGGGGCTCAGGAAGTAGACGCATCAATGCTTTGGTTGTCACCGATTTACCTGATCCTGATTCACCAACAATCGCTAAGGTTTCCCCTTTATTCAGATCAAATTCAACACCCCGTACAGCTTGTACTTCCCCACTGTAGGTGTCGAAAGAAACTCTTAAATTTTTCACTTCTAAAATCTTTTCCATTTCAAGCACCTACCTTTCTAATCATGCATTTTAGGATCAAATGCATCTCGTAATCCATCTGCTAATAAGTTAAATGCAACCATTATGATTGATAATACAGCCGCAGGGAAGACCAATAGGTATGGATACATTCGCAACGTATCAAATCCACTATCAATTAGTGTACCAAGTGATGCATCTGGCGGTGTAAGCCCTAGTCCAATGAAACTTAAGAAGGCTTCAAAGAAAATCGCACTAGGAATCGTAAACATTGTATTTATAATAATTAAACCTGTCACGTTAGGAATTAAATGTCGTAATATAATTTTTCGATCGGGTGCTCCGAGCGTCCTAGATGCCAAAACAAACTCTTGGTTTTTGAGTTTAAGCACCTCACCACGAACAATCCTGGCCATACCTATCCAACCGGTGATCGATAAGGCGATCGTAATCGAGATGATACCTGGTTCTAACACAAGCATTAATAGTAGCACAACAACTAAGTTTGGAATTCCAACGAGTACTTCCATAATACGTTGCATCACATTATCAACTCGTCCACCGTAATAGGCAGAAATACCACCATAGGCTACACCAATAATTAAGTCAATTGCAGCAGCTAAAAAAGCGATATAAAGAGAAACTCTCGCCCCTAACCACATTCGAGTCCATTGGTCACGACCTAATCCGTCGGTACCAAACCAAAAATACTGGTCACTCATATCTTTTGCATCATAAATATTATACGTGGCTTTTACTTCTGCTGAATTTTTGCTACCGTCTCCTTCATTTAGCACGTTGATATCGATGAAATCTTCATCATTATTGAAACGGGCAACAGCTTTTCTCGTTGCATCTTCTACATCTTGACCTTGGTAGGTATCACGTAATGTACCATCGAACCCTAACCAAGATATATTCTCAAGAACTGGTACACGTGCAGGCATTTTAGCACGTTCTAACTCTTGATCATCTAATCCATATTCGTTAAAACTTGGACCAATTGCACTTAGCAATATAACCAACATTAAAACAATAATCGATGCAATAGCTGGAATGTTCTTAAACAAACTTCGTGTTGCATCTTGTAAAAAAGTTCTACTAGGCCTTGATATCTTTTCACTCGTATCATCTCTTTTTGTCGCAGGGACAAAGAGATCTTTTGGTAAATTCTTTTTATCCATTTTATTTCTCTCCTCCTGCAAGTCTGATTCGAGGATCGATGATTCCATATAGGAGATCAATAACTAAAATAATCACAACAAACAATACGGCAAAGAGTAAGGTTGTTCCCATAATGATTGGATAGTCAACTACCATAACAGAAGTTACGAATTGTTCCCCAATACCAGGCACTCCAAAGATTTGTTCAATAACCAAAGTACCAGTCATTAAAGAAACGGCCATTGGACCAATAACTGTTATTAAAGGAATCAATGCATTTCGTAATCCGTGTTTAAATACAATCCCAAACTCATTGACACCTTTTGCCCTTGCAGTTGTAATAAAGTCAGATCCCAATACTTCAAGCATTTCCGTTCTGGTAAACCTGGCTGCAGTTGCAAGTGGAAATATCATTAAAGCAATGGTAGGTAAAATTGTATGTTTAAATTCACCCCAGAGGGCAACTGGTAACCACCCTAATTGTACTGCAAATACTAATTGTAATAGTCCAGCAAACACGAAGGAAGGAATTGATTTACCTAATACAGAAATTAACGTTGAAGTATAATCCATAATTCCATTATGATTTATTGCCGCAACCAATCCTAATAAAATTCCTAACACTGTCCCCACTAGTAACGATTGAGCCCCAAGTAGAGCCGATGGACCAATCCGGCCTAGCAATATATCGGATACAGGTGTACTATCAAAGTGGAAGGAAATTCCTAAGTCACCTTGTACAAGACCTGCCATATAATTAAAATATTGTACTGGTAGAGGATCGTTCAATCCATATTTTTCAAGAATGATCTCTTGTTGCTCTGGTGAAAGTTTATTCTCAACGTTCAGAGGAGTTCCTGGAAGAAACTTCATAAGAAAAAATGAAATGGACGCAATGATAAATAATGTTAGAAGCATGTATATTACTCTTTGAAAAATATATCGTGTCATCCCCAACACCTCCTATAAAATTTTTGTCGAATTATAAGCGAAATTGACAGAAGATTCTTTATTGCCTGTCTTTTTGCTTAAAAGGGAAAAGAGAGTATATGCACCCAAAAAAGGTCATATACTCTCTTTCCATTAATAGTAACTCTATCCTATTATTGATAGAATATCGTAATTACTCTGCAGCATAAGCCCACTTGTATTCATAGTCAGAACCAAATGGATTTGTTTGTACACCTTGTACTTTTGGCGCAATCAATTGTGCACGTGCACGTTGATATGTTGGCGCAATTGCCGCATCTTCAAACAACATTTGTTCAGCTTCTAAGAAAGCATTATAACGCTCAACTGGTTCAAGTGCAAGTTCATTTGCAGCTTCTTCAATTAGAGCATCATATTCAGGGTTTGAATAACCCATGTAGTTGTTTGGTCCATCTGTTACCCAAAGATCTAAGAATGTATTCGGATCTAAGTAGTCAGGGCCCCAACCAGCAGCTTGAATATCATAATCCATTGCCGTATCAAGATCTAGACGTTGTTCGAACGGAACTTGTTTCAATGTTACTGTTAAACCTGGAAGATTTGTTTCCAATTGGTTTTTAATGTATTCACTTTGGTTCTTAGCCGTTTCACTATCATCCGTTAAATATTCAATTTCAACAGATTCTTCACCTAGTTCCTCAAGACCTTTTTCCCATAATTGCTGCGCTTCTTCTGCATCAAACTCTACTAAGTCTCCGTTTAATTCGCGGAATGTCTCTCCTGTTTCAGGATGTGGAGCAAAGTCTGCTGGCATAAGTCCAGTCGCAACAATAGAACCATTATTAAGAATTGTATCAACTAATGCATTTTTGTTATAGCCTTTAGAAATAGCTTTACGTATATTTACATTATCTAAAGCTTCATTACGTGTTTGGTTAAACTTCATGTAAAACACAGACATTTCTGGTGTGATTTGGTAATCTTCATGTGTTGAATATTCATCAACAAAGTCAGAAGAAATACCTGCACGATCTACTTCACCTTGTTCGTAAAGGTCGATCTGTGGTTGAATCTCTTTCATTACCTGATAGGTAATTTTATCCAACTGAACTGTCTCTGCATCCCAGTAATTTTCGTTTTTCACTATTTCCCATTCACTTGCAACACTATCCCAGTTTTCCAAAGTGAAAGGACCATTGAATAGTAATGTATCAGTACTTGTTGCAAAGTCATCGCCTTGTTCTTCCGTAAACTCTTCGTTAAGAGGGAAGTATGTTGGGAATGTTGTTAACGATTCGAAATATGGAACTGGTTTTTCTAATGTAACAACAAGCGTATAGTCGCCATCAGCTTCAACACCTAGTTCTTCTATTGCCATTTCACCAGCGTTAATTTCTGTAGCATTTTCAAGTACGCCGCCCATCATATATGGACCATATTCAGAACCCGTGTCAGGGTCTACTGCACGTCTCCATGAATAAACGAAGTCATGTGCTGTAACAGGGTCACCATTAGACCACTCAGCATCTTCACGTAAGTTAAATGTCCAAACAGTTGCATCGTCACTTACTTCGTGATCAATTGCAATACCTTCAACTGGAAGTGAATCTTCGCCTAAACGGTATAGGCCTTCCATTGTATGAGTTGTAAACTCAATACCATAAGTATCTGTAACCATATTAGGGTCCATGGATGGAATGGTGTCCCCGTTTAGGAAGTTAAATACTTGTTCTCCATCTCCTGCATTTTCTTCCGAATTACCTTCATCTGAAGTATTTGTGTCGTCGCTAGTAGTGTCGTCTGTATCTTCGCCACCAGAGCAAGCTACTAGGAACATACTTAGTACTAAAGCTAGTACTAATAATAGCCAATTTGACTTTCTCATGAATCAATGACCTCCCCGAATTTTCTAAATTTTTCGTAGATAGAACATCCACAAAATGAATTATACAAGTTTTCTTACAATTTTGCACTATTTTTTTTACATAAAATTTAAGAATTTGCATATTCTATACATTCATTCGTCATAATTTAGGCAAAAAGAACTAGTTTGATTTTGTCGATTTTTGACATTTTTATCCACCTTATGTCAAATTAAACCATTTCATCAGGTCCTTCCTTTCTTCCTATTTTTTAATTATACTGTAGCTAGGCGACTATGAAGAATATTGTCGAACAAGTTTTTAAGGAAGGAGAGACGAGCATCATTGATATTAAATAAACATATTACATGGCTACTTATAAATTTAATTGCTGTTACAGTTGCTTTTTTCGTATTTTCTCCTGTATACAATCTTTTCCATTTCATTAACACTTTATTCATTATGAGTTTTATCTATCTTTCGGTTTCGATTATACTTTTTGTAACAAGTAAACGTTTCTTTGATGGTGTTACATTTGGTTTTCGTAGATTTTTAAGTATGTTACCGAAAAATAAAGATTTATTAGATGAGTGGAAAGAAAAGCCATTACCTTCAGAAAAAATATCACCATCATTTTTAAGATTTATTTTTATCCAAGCAAGCTTGTGTACTTTATTAACGCTTATATTGCTTATAATCTACTATCTTTAATGTAAATGAATTCCTTAAACAGATGAGCTTCTTTTACGGGAGGAAAATCGAATAAAAACGCAATTCTTCTACTCGTTTTTTTCGCAGCCACTCCCCTTGCATTTCATCTTAAGAATTTATATAATTAAGTGAAACTTTACTCAGTGTTTTTTAGCTTTTCCCACTTAGGTAGCTTGAACCAATCGGTGGTGAAGTCTCCGTTTCATATTATGTTTTGAAGTAGACGGTTGCACCGTGATAGATAATAACTTGATAGCATTAGCTATGAAGGAGATGTAGTACTATTTATCCGCTAATTTTAGAGAGCTTGTGGTTGGTGAAAACAAGCATTATGGTAAATGGGAATTGGACTTCCTGAGCTAATTTACATTCAAAGTGATCTTACATTGTAAGATAACAAGGGTGGCACCGCGGTTCATTCGTCCCTTATTTTATGGGGAACGGAATGGACTTTTTTTTATGCGCAAATAACGGTACAAGCGGTAATAATCTAGGGAAACATCCTAATCATGTAGAACAATTAATAACTAGAGGTGAGGTAAAATGAAAACTATATTTTCAGGAATTCAACCAAGTGGAACGTTGACAATTGGAAATTACTTAGGGGCAATGAAACACTTCGTTGATCTCCAAGAAGACAATAACTGTTATTTTTGTATTGTTGATGAACACGCGATCACAGTACCACAAGATCGTTTAAAACTAAGAGAAAACATTCGTTCATTAGCAGCATTATATTTAGCTTCTGGGATTGATTCAGATAAGTCTACTTTATTTATTCAATCAGAAGTACCTGCACACACACAACTAGGTTGGATGATGCAGTCGATCTCATACATTGGTGAATTAGAACGGATGACACAGTTTAAAGATAAGTCACATGGTAAAGAAGCTGTCTCGTCATCGCTTTTGACGTATCCACCATTAATGGCTGCTGACATTCTTCTTTATAATACAGACCTTGTACCTGTTGGTGATGATCAAAAGCAGCACCTTGAATTGACTAGAAATCTTGCTCAGCGTTTCAACCATAAATTTAATGATATTTTCACGATCCCTGAAATAAGTATTCCGAAAGTTGGAGCGCGAATTATGTCACTTCAAGAGCCAACGAAGAAGATGAGTAAATCAGATGAAAACAACAAGGCATCAATATTCATGCTTGATGACGAGAAGAAAATTGAAAAGAAAATTAAAAGTGCTGTGACTGATTCAGAAGGTATCGTAAAATATGATAAAGAAAATAAACCAGGCATATCCAATTTATTAACGATTCATGCTAGTTGTACTGGAGAAACAATTGAAACCTTAGAACAAAAATACGAAGGTAAAGGTTACGGAGAATTTAAACAGGATACTGCTAATGCAGTAATTAACGTACTAAAACCATTGCAGCAACGTTATTATGAGTTAATTGATTCTCAAGAATTAGATGACATTTTGGATAAAGGAGCAGATAAAGCAAATTTTGCAGCAACAAAAATGATCCGAAAAGCGAAGAAGGCGATGGGATTAGGTCGCGTTAAAAAGAAAAAATAATATTAAAAAAGCGCTTAGTGTGAGACTAAGCGCTTTTTTCTGGTTTTAACACTGAATCTAGCTACAGATCGTCTATTTTATGGACATTTAGTGCTCTTTTTACCAATATATAGCCTATAGCCAATTTGTCATCTGAACGGACATCTAGTTCGTATAGCACATCAAATGACCGCTCAAGCACAAATAGCCACTAAGGATTACATTCATAACAATAAGAGGCTGTCTGTTTTTTTAATGACAGCCTCTTGTTATTATAAAATCCTTTTAAAACTATTTTGTTGTTCTTGATGTTGTTCTAGTTCCCACATTTTTTCAAAGAAAGGTTGTCCTTTTATCATTTTTCCACATAACTCCTCATGGGCAACACTCCAACCTTCAATCACCCCTTGATACAGTTCATACCACGCTTCTTCAAAATCCATTTTACGAATTTCTGAATATTGCGCTGGATCCCATTCCGTTAGCCAATATCTTACTTCTTCACTATTTTTTGTACCCTTTAGTTGATCTAAAGCCATCATTAGTAATTGTTTCAATTGACGTTCTTTTCTAGTTAGTCCCACCATGCGTTCTGGTGGTAATGATAAGATATGATATTCTTTGTCATCCTCCGTTGCTGAAAAAGAGAACTCCATCGGTTCTGTTCCCTCAATCATTTCGTACACTAATCTTTCTTGTCTAGGTATTAACCTACTTTTACGTACTGGTAAATGATAGCCCATTGTATCAAAAGCAACAATTGATTTTCCATTTGTGACAATACATGCGTATTCAAGTGAGATTCGTTCTTGATTTTTTCTTAAATATGCTCGTTTATATATGCTTTCCAACAAGGGCTTTGGTAAATCTTGGAGGTCATTTTCAATGTAGTGGTACAACAAGTCATTTATGTATAGAATTGGTACTTGATCTAGTAATTCTATACCATCTTCTTTTCTCCATTCATGAAAATGACACACATTGTATCCATTTTCTTCACCCTCGAACCAATTCACCCAAACATCGTGTAGATATAGCATTGTGAACCCTCGCTTTTTTATTGATTCTTTTAGAATACATTATGACCAGCAGAAGAAATTTTATTCTAGTTTAGCTATTTTTTAACATGTATATTTGGAAATTTTAAAATGGATATGATAAGTAAAATGACCCCAAGTGGAAAAGCGTAACATTCAATCCTTTTGGATATAAAAATAAAATATTCGCTCCACGATAACCCTGCAGGTATAAAATTCATATAAAGAATCAAAGAAACTCCACCTGAAATTGTTAGACCAAACCCTATTAAAAATAATAAAATATATCGCACACGCGTTCACCTAGCCTGTCCACTTTATATTAGTATAGATATATGATAGACAAATGGAGAACATGTCTATAAATTTAATAGAGGGTGATAGAATATTACGCATAAGCTGTATTATACGACCTAACACTTTCAACTTCCTCTAAAGAATGAGTGTAAAAGGTCGCTGCGGAAATACACTACGCTTTCCTGTGGGGGGCCTGGTGAGCCTCCTCGTTCGTACCTCACTGCGGGGTCTCACCGATGATAAATTAAGGACCACAGGCTAAAATCGTCCTTGTCGGACAACGCCTGCATGACCCTCGTCGGGCCTCGGGAGTCTCCGTGTATTTCCTCCGCTTTTTTTAGTATTCTGAAGTTTTTTAGTGCTGCTATGTCTGATGAAACCACATATTACTTGGCATGTTATAACACAACAATGCAGCAATTCTTTATTTTTGAATATGTAAAGTATTACATCTATCACTAATCAGAAAACTTATATCAGCGAAGGCAGAATACGGAGATCCTTGAAAATAAAGATCAATTTTCTGCGTGCGATGTATCGCTGTCGAAGCGTTCCTTGTCCTGCAGGAACAGCACGAGGTGAAGATCCACTTGGTAAAGTGGTCTTCTTTACCAAGTTAGCTGAGGCCGTGCCCGCGGAAAGCGTAGTATTCTGCCGTAGCGATGGTATATCACGCATTTCAATCAGAATGGTAGAGAGCAAAGTTACGAAGGTTATGTCGTATAATACATCTAATGCACAATAAAAAACTCTAGCCACATTATCTGCAGCTAGAGCTCAAAACATTACGATTCATATTTTTTAAATAATAACGTTGCATTATGCCCACCAAAGCCAAGTGAATTACTTAAGGCATAGTTTACTTCTTTTTGCTTCGCTTCGTTTGGGACATAATCAAGATCACAGTCAGAATCTGGTGTTTCATAATTAATTGTTGGTGGGACGATGCTATTTTCAATTGCCTTCACACATGCAATGGCTTCAACAGCACCAGCCGCTCCAAGTAAGTGACCTGTCATTGATTTAGTTGAAGACACAGCGATATCATATGCGCCCTCACCAAATACATGTTTAATCGCCATGGTTTCAAACTTATCGTTTAATTCCGTACTTGTCCCATGTGCATTAATATAATCAATTGCACTTGCCTCAACACCAGCATCTTCAATCGCTTGGTTCATCGCTCTTACCGCACCCTCTCCTTCTGGGGCAGGTGCAGTAATATGATAGGCATCACCTGCTGAACCATAACCTACAATTTCTGCATAGATGGTAGCCCCACGTTTTTGCGCTGATTCTAATGACTCTAGGATTAGTGTTCCAGCACCTTCACCCATAACAAAACCGTTACGATTTTTATCAAAAGGACGACTTGCTGTTTTCGGGTCGTCACTGAATGATAATGCTTTCGCTGTTGAGAAACCAGCAAATGCCATTTCTGTCAGCGGTGCTTCAGCGCCACCAGCAATCATAACATCAGCATCGCCTCGTTCAATCACTTTAAAAGCATCACCAATCGAGTTGGTACCAGAAGCACAAGCTGTTACCGAACAGGAGTTAATTCCTTTTGCACCTAATTGAATGGAAACTTGTCCAGCTGCCATATCTGGTATTAGCATTGGCACGAAGAAAGGACTAACTCGGCGGTAACCTTTTTTCTGGTATTTTTCAAATTGTTCATGATAAGTTGTCATACCACCGATTCCAGAACCAATCCAGACACCAACACGTGGAGCCAGCTCGTCCGTAATGTCTAGTTTCGCATCATCAACAGCCATTTTCGCGGATGCAACTGCATATTGGGTAAACAAATCCATTCGTTTCGCTTCTTTTTTCTCCATATATAGAGATGGATCCCAATCTTTTATTTCACCTGAAACTTTCGCAGGAAAATCTTCCGTATTAATTCTAGTTAAAAAATCTATCCCCGAATTACCTTGGATTAAGTTATCCCATATTGTATCAATCGTGTTGCCAACGGGTGTTACGGCACCTAGTCCTGTAACAACTACACGTCTTTTTTCCATAAGGGGTCTCCTCCTTATTTTAGTTGTTGTTTAGATTTTAGTCGTTTTACTTTCCCCATTTGAGCGCAATCGCACCCCAGGTAAGTCCTCCTCCAAATCCAACGAGAACCACTAAATCATTGTCTTTTATTTTACCGTTTTTTACATCTTCAGATAAAGCAATAGGAATCGATGCCGCTGAAGTATTTCCATACCTTTTAACGGACGTTGACATTTTCTCTTCCGGGATGCCAAGTCTTTGTCTAGCGGCTTCCATAATTCGAATATTTGCTTGGTGTGGAATTAAATAATCCACATCTTCTTTATTAAATCCTGCTTTTTCTACGACATGAACAGAAGACTCTGGCATCTGTCTTACTGCAAATTTGAATACTTCACGACCATTCATGCTAATGTAGTCTTTATCTTGTAATAAATATTTGCCACCGCCACCGTCAGCACCAAGTTCAAAAGAAAGAATTCCTTTATCATCACTTACAGGGCCAAGGACTGCAGCACCTGCACCGTCACCAAATAACACACATGTGTTACGGTCAGACCAGTCTGTAATTTTTGATAGCTTCTCAACACCAACAATAAGCACGTTTTTATATGCCTCTGTTTCGATAAATTGTTTCGCTGTAATAACACCGTACATAAAACCTGAACATGCGGCACTTACATCCATGGCTGCGGCATTCGTCGCCCCTAACTTCTCTTGTAACATACAAGAGACTGATGGGAATGGTGTATCAGGTGTTACGGTTGCTATTAAAATCATATCTATTTCATCTGCCGTAATAGAAGCATCCTCCATTGCTTTGAGCGCTGCTTCATATGCTAAATCAGATGTATCCATGGTGTCATCTGCAATTCTTCTTTCCTCAATTCCTGTTCTTGTCCGAATCCATTCATCATTTGTATCCACAATTTTTTCTAAATCAGCATTTGTCACTACTTTTTCTGGCACATAATGTCCTGTACCAATAAATCCTGCTTTCATCTATTTCATCCTCTCTACGGACTTTAAAATCAAATATTAAGACTTGGTACTAATTTTAATGGATCTTTCTTCTAATATCAAGTCAATCGTTCTACATTGATTCATGATACCCGCCTTCTCGCTTTTATCAACAACACCATAACATAGCAATAAGGAGGTGTTCGATGATGACGGATGAGAACGAAAAGCAGGAAAAAACAAAGCGAGAACAACCAAGCCGCCATCCATTTGATCAGATGATGTTTGGTAATCGTATAAATGAACCGTCCACAACAGAACAAGCAAAACAAGAGGATGAAACAAACAAGTTTGATTTATTTAATACAACGCAAACAATTGTAGAAACCTACCAACAATTATCACCATATGTAAAAGGACTATCCGATATGGTAAAGAAGTATAAACCAAAATAAAAAAAGTGCTATGTTGGGTACTTCGTAGACATGGCTGCTACTGCATATAAACTGGAAAAAGGTCAGAAGATTTGTGCTTTCTTACTTTCTAAATAAAGTAGAATTAAAGCTACTTCTTAAATAAAGTGAAACATCAATCAGTGGTTTTTTTTGCCCTTCCCCTACTGATTGTTAGTACCACAAGGGTATGACCTAAAGGCCCTTGAACGAATCGGGGTAAAAAAGAAAGCTTACTCCCAACTTAAACATATTCAGTTTTCCTTGATGTTTCGAAGTGGGAGTCTTACGGACGGTTGCACCGCGATAAAAAGAGTGTGTAACAAGATGAACCTGCTACACACTCTTCTATTCTTTACTTTTCATTTGGTAATAAGCCTTCTCTTTTATATCGCTTAACTTGGTCAAGAATATATTGCTTGTAATAGTTTGGCACTTTTGGTCCAAATGATCCCATTGATATTACGTCATCCTGGAAGTCAAAGGTATGGACACCACCCTTTAGCTCGTCCTGATTAAATTTCTTAGCAGCGAGCAAATATAAACGATCCACATGTTGGACGGTACTGGTGAGGACTGTGTCTTCTGCAATGTTTAATTGATCTGTCACAAAACCAATAGCATATTTATTTAATTGACTGATCTCCTTAATGATTGGAACACTGAATGAATCTCCAGCAGGATAAAAAACGTCTACTTGGTTTTCATCTAATTGATCAAGTAGTTTCATGGCTCGTTCTGTGTCATCCCAATTATTAACGAATTCCATGTTCAACTTAGCATCAGGATTTTCAAACTTAACCCCTTCGTAAAAACCTTCAATCTCTGGTTGCCATTCATAACTAGCGATTAAACCTACTTGGTCTGTTTCCGTCATTTTCCCTGCGACCATACCACCAAAAAAGCCCATTGCATGAGAACTAAAATGCAAACTAGTTATGTTATCATCGTAATAACCGCCATTAAAATAAACAAAATGAATGTTAGGGTACGAACGATTAATCTTTTTAAACATATTTCCATAGATACTACTATGTCCAAAGATAACATTTACCCCTTTACTTGAAAATTCTTCTACAGCTTGGTTAACTTGTTGCTGTGTTTGTATCTTTTCTTTATAGTAAACGTCAGTATCAAACTCATCTTCTATATTCATTAAGCCTTGATACCCTTTATTTCCCCAAGTCTGGTCATTTACAGTATTTTCCACTAACATACCGACACCTGTTATCTTATCTTCATTGTTCGAATTGATTGACCATACTAATAAAACTGCAACTCCTAATACTAATGTTAATGTTAAACCATATCGTTTGAACAAAACTCGCACTCCTATTCAAAAAGCAATCGTTTTACTAGTCTTATTTTATCGTGTAATAGTTACTGCGTAAATGTGTTTTTCAATTATGAACCAAAGATGTGATGATAACTCATTTTTTATGCTGTTTTCTTAAAGGATGTTTTTTAACTAATAATGTAACTTATTTGCTTTTATATATGGAGTGTTTAAGAAGAAATCTTACTTCATGTCGCTTCTTTGTTTCTCAGGACATTTATCAAGCTACTTATCTTAACGTCAAATAAATTTGTTGAAATTTTTGATAATGGGTTAATAGATCTTGGTGTCGTTTTTCAAGTGGAGCTAATTCTCGAATGAACAAATGATTTTCTTGTTTTGTTTGAGCACGTTCTAAACGCTTCAATGGATACATATCAACTGTTTTTGGAAGTTGCTCCGATTTAACCAATTGGATTAGTGCTTGAACAAAATCTTGAATATAAATGGCTTGGTGTTTAAATGTATCGGAATCAAAGCGGATATACTGTTGTTGCACATAACAACCTTCCGCATCTCTAGGCATCCATTCCCCATACAATAGTGGTAAATGAACATTAATTATGTGATCCCCATCTCGTATTGCTTGATTTGATAAATGAATCCACTTCGAAGTCTTTAAGTCACTCAAACTCTCCGCCCGTTCGTGATCATTTATGGTAAAAAGAGTATCGATTTCACCTTCCTTTCTAGCCTCTTCTACCGTTTCCTGATGTGTAAATAAACTGTTTCGACCAATTAATAGCGCAAAATGCTCCTGTTTCGGTGTCTTTATATCATCAATTCCAATCACTTCCTGCCCCTGCTGTAATAATTGATCCACTAGATGATAACCAATCCAATTAAAGCATCGTGAAACTACGTACATCTTGAACACCCTCCACATCTCAGACTGGGAATACTCTACATACTGCCATAGCATTCCTATTATTTTTATTTATTTTCCATGATATTTTTGGTAAACTAAACAATAGAATGAGAAAAAAATGAGGTGAAAACTGTGCGTTTTGTTTGGACCATTATTTGGGCTTTGTTACTTAGTTTAATTATTTCTTATGTACTAACAAGTATGGCAGGACAAGCACTATCTCTTGCACCAATTTTTGCATTAACTGCCATTTTTAGTATTGCTGTTATTATTATTGGTGATGGCATACTAGGGGATTCGAAAAAAGTATAATGGAAAAGAATTACGTGTACCCTTGCCAACAAGGAATGGCAAGGGTTTCGTATTCATTAATACCATGGCAGAGCACTTAAGGCAACAAGAGCAGTTAATGGTAGAACTAAACGTCTAAAGCCGGCCCCTGGTCCATAGCCCCATGGATATGGATACCCATAACCAAATGGAGGTGCACCTCGTTCGATCGGTTCATACCCGACATTTGGCACTGATAAATATACATTTTTTTGATCTAAACCTGTAATAATCCCATTTATTTCTGTACCATCGTTTAATTTGGCTACCACATTAGCATGCATATGCATTTTACATAGCTCATACATATGTTGATGGTGATGCGAAACATAATGATGTGGATAATGCATGAACAACCCGCCTCCTCTCACTTTATAAACTATTCATTTAACCTAAATTTGTGATAGGAGTGTAGTAATAATAATTGATGTTCGGGAGGAACTTATACAATGTTAGAAGATTTAATCATACTGTTGAAATACATTTTTTTAGGACTTTTCCAAGGGTTTACCGAACCAATCCCGATTTCTTCTAGTGGGCATTTGGTACTCATCAGAAACCTTTTCAACTTAGATATACAAGGATTAAACTTTGAAATTATGGTTAATTTTGGTTCACTAATTGCAGTATTATTAATTTATCGACAAGATATATTACGATTGATTAAAAATGGATTGGCTTATGTAACGACGAAAGATAACCAAGCAAAGTCCGATTTTAACTTTATCCTCTATTTAATAATAGGTACGATCCCAGCTGGCGTGATTGGTTTATTATTTGAAGATCAAATTGAAGAAACATTTTCGATACCAAAAATGGTCGGAATCACGCTAATCATAACTGGACTAGCTCTTTGGATTATTCGTAATCTGAAAGGGAGAAAAAATGATGGTGGATTAACGATTAAGGATGCAATCATCGTTGGACTAGCCCAATCAGTTGCCTTAATTCCTGGTATTAGCCGCTCCGGCGCTACCATTGTTGCGGCAATGTTAGTCGGGATGAGACAAGAGACCGCTTTACGTTTTTCCTTTTTACTATATATTCCTGTCAGTTTAGGTACACTATTACTATCGATTGATGAAGTTCTTGAAGATATAAGTGTCATGTGGATTCCTTATTTATTAGCGTTTATTGCTGCTATTGTGGCAACGTATTATTCTTTACGTTGGTTTATGAATATCATGGCTAAAGGTAATCTGAAATATTTTGCCTTTTACTGTTTTATCGTTGGTGGGCTTGCCTTTCTATTTTTATAATAGAAATTTATTGGATGTGCAGCCTTAAAGCAATGGTAATTGTCAATAGGAATGGGTAATTTTGGTGCACATTATCCATTCCTTGCTGAAGGAGGATTTTTAGTGGATCATCTTATCAAACAACGTCAAATGTCTGATCAATTAAAAGAGTTATTAACATCGATTGACCATAAGATAAAAACGGAAAAAAATACATTTCTTTTCCAGCAGGGAGAAGTAGTTAACGAACTATTTATCGTATTATCAGGCCGAATACAAATTGGTAAGATGTCCCCCGATGGTCGTGAATTAACGTTAAGAATTTGCACCAAAGGGGATATTGTTGGGGAGTTGGCATTATATTCCGATGATGCCAAGTACATTTTAAACGCGAAAGTAATGGAAGCTGGAGAAGTAGCTGTCATTAAAAAGAAACAATTAGAAGAGCGTTTATTACATGATAACAGTTTGGCGATTGAATTTATTAAACTAATGGGCGAGACTTCCCGTCGCGATCAAACAAAATTTCGTGACCTTGTCATGCATGGAAAAAAAGGTGCACTTTATTCCACTTTAATTCGATTAACCAATAGTTATGGCGTTAAGCAACATGATGGAATCTTGATTGATATTACACTTACCAATCAAGAATTGGCTAACTTTTGTGGTACGTCACGTGAAAGTGTAAACCGCTTATTAAACGATTTAAAACGGAAAAAAATCATCGAAATGAAAAAAAGCAAAATATTTATTCACGACTTAGACTACTTAAAAAGTGAGATTAATTGTGAAGATTGTCCTGTTGTGTTATGTAGTATTGATTAGAAACATGAACAAACGGCTCATATTTTTCTGAGTCGTTTGTTCTTTTTAATATGTTGTTCTGTCGCAATAAACATAGAATCCGACGTGATTGGTAAGGTGGAGTTTAGCGGAATGAGGAGCCGCTTCAAAGGATGAAACGGTTCGTGGTTCCGCTACTTCAAGGAAAAGAGCCTAAATACTGCGGATAAGTGGTTCGTGATTCCGCTATTAGGCCCACAACTGATGAAAATCGTTAAGAAAATAGGAAATAGCAGAATGAGAAACCGTTTTGTACCTTAAAATGGAGTTATTCTGCGATATAGCGGAATAAGGGCCCGCTTCCATCCACGTCGAAGTTACTATCAACCACGAATATTTTAATAGACACACCATAATTATTGTGCATTTTCACTAGTTACTGATTTTCTCTTCTTACGCATTGCTTTCGGAATATAGACACAATATGGTTCACTTTCTAAATAATCCCCTGTCATTGCATACGCTCTTGATCTAGAACCACCACAAACATGACGGAATTCACATATTCCACATTTTCCTTTGTATTTATCAGGGTTTCTTAAATCTTTCAACACATCGGATTCACGATAGATTTCTCCGAGTGTTTGCTCACGTACATTTCCAACTTTAACTGGAAGCAGACCACTTGGATAGACATCTCCGATATGTGAAATGAAAATAAATCCATTTCCATCATTCACACCTTTAGGGGCTCTTCCTAACCCATCAATACTGCCTGTCGCACCTTTCATCAGTGCATCTTGATAGAAAATATGGTCTTGATCACTTTCCCCTTTATTTTCTCTTATCTTATTTTGAATCACAACGCGTCGGTAATGTTGTCCGGCTGTTGTTTTGATATCAAATGGTACACGTTTGGAAAGTTGGTACAACCATCTGAAAACTTTTTCATGCTCAGCTGGTGAAATCATATCTTTTTCTTGTCCACGTCCAGTTGGTACTAAGAAAAAGACACTCCATAATACACAATCCAGTTCTTCTATTAATTTTGCCATTTCTTCAAGATATTCGACGTTGTATCTTGAAATAACGGTATTAATTTGTAATGGCATTTCTAAATCATGTAAGTAATTAATTTTTTCCATTGTTAAATCAAAGGAACCACTTGTTCCTCGAAAGTGATCATGGACTTCGGCACAATGTCCATCTAAACTAAAGGCCCAACGAGACAACCCAACATCTTTTGCTTTATTCATTGCCTCTTTGGTGACATTAGGTGTTGCGGATGGTGTCATCGATACTCGTACACCTTTTTTCACTGCATAGTCAGCAATTGCAAATACGTCAGGCCGCATTAACGGATCGCCGCCAGTAAATACAAGCATCGGATTATTCATTTCATATATTTGATCAATTAACTTTTTACCTTCTTCAAAATTAAGTTCTCTTGGGTCTCGGACATACTGCGCATCTGCTCGACAATGCAAGCATTTTAATTCACATGCACGGGTTAATTCCCAAATAACAATAAACGGGTCTTTATTATAATCACGCGGTTGCATGAGATCCCTCCATATAAACATCGATTTAGATCTATTTTAAATAAATATTGTCTTTTAAGGTGTGACCAAGTTCACAACGAGATTTTTATACAATCAATTTAGTAAAAATACACAAGGCTTTTGCGCCCTAGATGCAAAAGCCTTGTGTCAATGTTCTGTTACCTTTTTGAAATAGCTACACGCCAAGTTGTTGGACCCTCTTCTAAGTATTCCCACTCAAACTGGCCTTCTCGTTCCATCATGAATTGGTAATGTAATGGACGTGGGTCATGATCATTGGTTAATTCCATCACTTCACCAGGATTTAATCCATCAAATACCTCAAAAATTTGTGGATGGCGAAATCTTGGTTCAATGTCTGGTGCATTTATTGTTGCTGCATACTGTATGTCACTCATTTGAACGGCCTCCCTTTTGGTTTTACAGTTACAAGCATAGATGATAACAAAATGTCGAATAGTGATAGCAAACAACGAACTGGTATGATTTTAATCACACATTTTATTCTTCCTTATTGATAATGTTTGAAAAGGTAGTTACAATGGAAAAAGTTATTGAAGTTTGGTACATGAGAAAGGAAGAAAAATGATGCATTCTCTATCGATACAAGGCCTCTTGCAAAAAGTACCATTATTTAAAGATCTTACAGATGAGGAAATGAAGCCAATTATTGAATTAGCTCAAACTCGTGCATACCGTAAAGGTACTCATATTTTTATGCAAGGTGACCCATTAACAAATGTCTATTTCATCCATGAGGGAACAATTAAAATATATAAAACAGATATTCACGGGAAAGAACAAATCGTTAATATTCTTCAGCCTGGACAAATGTTCCCGCACCAAGGCTTTTTCCGCCAAGATGATTATCCGGCACACGCTGAAGTATCTCAAGATGCGGTTTTAATTTACATTCCGATCCAGAAATTTGAAACATTTCTCATAAACCATCCAGAAATCAGTGTTAAATTGTTTAGAGTACTAGGAGACCTTATCGTTGACTTACAAAAACGACTAGGAGAACAAATTCTACACAATACGTACGAACAAATCGTGATGTTATTACTTCGGTTAACAGATAGTCATGGTATTGAGACTGATGACGGAAAGTATAAATTAAAAACAAACTTTACTAATCGCGAACTAGCAAATATGATTGGATCAAGTCGCGAGACGATAAGTAGAACTCTAACTCAATTAAAGAAACAAAACTTAATCACAACCCAACAGTCTGGTGACATTCTTATTGACAAAGACGCTTTGGAAGATGAGTTGTTCTAATCCCACTCCCAACATTAGTTTGGGAGTTTTTTTTATAAGATCATCTCGATCACCCCCCTTGGAATCATTTTTCGTAAACTAGCTCACATTCCTCTATGTTTATCCTGTTTCTGGAATTGGCGCATGTGGTCACTATTTCCACCTATTTCTCTATTTAAGTGGACATCAATTCCTCTATTTCCTTTTAATCAGCTCTTTTTATCTAATTTCAGCATTATAACGGAACAGGTGTCTGCTCAATGCATTTCGTCCCTTTTATGACTAATTAAGGGGATAAAGTGAAACTTCAATCAGTGGGTTTTTTTTGCCCTTCCCCCACTGATTATTAGTACCACAAGGGTATGACCTAAAGGCCCTTGAACGAATCGGGGTAAAAGCGAAAGTTTACTCCCACTTAAACATCTTCCGTTTCCCTTGATGTTTCGAAGTGGGAGTCTTACGGACGGTTGCACCGGGATAAATGTCCGCTTAACTTCACTTAGTAATGGTTCCTCTATTCACTTAGAGTTATCCTATCTATTAATACGGGCGCTCCTTCCGCAAAGTGGTACCACATCCACTCTCCTCTTTTTAAAAGTTACGTCGAATTCTATAGTAATTCTGACAACTCTTTGAAAACAGCTTATTGTGATTCTTATCACTACTCATTTAATTGATAATGATTATCATAGAACTATGAAATCATTATTGGAGGTGTTTGTTTATGAAAAATCACTTTGTAGAAGTTGATGTACGTGAAGATATTAAACAAGGAATTGAACCTTTTCATAAAATTATGGATGCTATAAAGAACTTACAAGATGGCCAACAACTTGTCTTGCATGCGCCATTTAACCCTTTCCCATTATTTAAAGTAATGGCGAAAAAAGGCTTTGACCATGAATCAGAGCAAATTGAAAAGAAACATTGGAAAATTACCTTTACTAAGAAAGATGGTGTCACAGATGAGGCTTGATAATCGCGGCCTGCAACCTCCACAGCCAATGATGCGAACCTTAAGTGCACTCGAGGAACTTGAAGCAGGTAGTCAATTAACGATCATCAATGATAGACGACCAATGTTTTTATTTCCAGAATTAGATGACCAAGGGCACAGTTATGAAGTGGAAGAACAAGCGGATGGCAGCTTCGCGATCACCATTACCAAAAACGGGGCATAGCATTGATATCCCCTGGTGCATCCACAAAAACAGAAACGACGATTAAGCTGCCGTTAGCGTTTATTTTATTTGGATTAGGTGCATTTGTTACTGCCCAATGGATTCTTTTTATTAATAGTGACTCCCTAACCAATGGAATCTTTCGTTTACCTGAAATTTGGATGGGTGCACATTTCTTATTACTTGGTTGGATTGTAATGGTAATTATGGGGGCGATGTACCAACTCGTCCCTGTTGCATTTTTAACGAAGATTTGGAGTGAAAAATTAGGATTCATCCAATTCACAATTACTTCCACTGGTATCATCGTTTTTTCCTTATTACTAGGTTTTAAAACGAGTCACGCTGTCTATGGTGCAATCCTAGTCATAATAGGAATTGGCTTATTTCTGTTTCAAATGGGTATGACGTTGAAGCAACAGCAGCAAACAACACCAATGACATGGTTTGTTGGCACGGGGTTGGTTTGTTTTCTAGTAACAATTGTTGCTGGTTTATTATTAGTATGGACCATGGCATTTGGATCTAGTTTTAATTATACAGCAATTTTCCATTCCCACATGCTATTAGGTGTAGCAGGTTGGTTTACATTATTGATTTTTGGTTTTTCCTACAAGATGGTCCCGATGTTTAGCTTATCACATGGATTTTCGATGAAATGGGCGAAACCTGCATTTTTCACCTACACCATCGGCTTGATAGCATTAATTATTTCTTTTTTCATTCAACAGTCCAGCATTCAAACAATTGGCTGGTTGTTATTGTGGATTGGTTTTACCTTTTTCGGTTTAGATATAATAGAAATTTTGAAAAAGCGAATTAAAAAGAAGTTAGATCGTCCCTTTACATTCTCCATGATTGCAATTGGTTATGGTTGGATGATCCATCTCGTTGCCGTACTGTTACGTATTTTCTCAATTGACAATCAAACCGTGTGGAGTTGGCTAATTTTCTTATATATCGTCAGTTGGGTGATGTTCAGTATTTTAGGATACTTATATAAAATCGTTCCCTTTCTTTGGTGGACACATAAATACTCCAGTCAAGTAGGGAAGAAAAAGGTGCCAATGTTAAAAGACATGATTGATGATCAAATTGGGATTATCTTATTTATCACTTTTACAGTTGCGGTGATAGGTTTAACATTAGCTGGCCTTGCACAATTCCACTTTTTTGTAGCTCTTTTCCAAGGGGTGATGTTAATCGCATCACTTTATTACATGTATTCGATTGTACGCGTACTATTTAAATAAGGAGATGAGAACATGAGTTTAGTAGAAGATGTAAATGGAGCTCTATATGAGGTAATTGACCCTGAACTAGGTATTAATATCGTCGATTTAGGACTTGTTTATAACATTGATGTAAATGAAGTAAACGACGTACACATCACGATGACCCTTACGACACCTGGATGTCCACTACACGATAGCATTGTTGGCGGTGTGGAGCATATGGTGGGACGTGTCGAAGGTGTTGGAAAAATTGATGTGGAACTCGTCTGGCAACCAGCTTGGACACCAGAAAAGATGAGCCGTGAAGCAAAAGAATTGTTGATGTTTTAATAGGATAAACACGTATCTGTCGCCTTTGCGGCAGATATTTTTGTTTGGTTACTCATTTTTCCGCTCCTACAGCTATACTTTCCCCACTGTGTTCTTGCGCATAAGCTATTATGTGCAACAAATCATTAGCTAAGTTAACTACTGAGGTACAGTCATTTTCCAAAATACACGGAATCAAAGGAGAAAAACGCTGGATAATACGTGAAAAAGTCGTAAATACGCAGGATCTAGTGAAAAAGCACAGGATCGTATGAAAAAGTCTTAATTACGCAGGATCTAGTGGAAAAGCACAGGATCATGTATGAAAATGCCTTAATTACGCAGGACCTAGTGAAAAAAGCGCTGGATCATGTATGAAAATGCCTTAATTACGCAGGATCTAGTGAAAAAGCACAGGATCATGTATGAAAATGCCTTAATTACGCAGGATCTAGTGAAAAAAGCGCTGGATCATGTATGAAAATGCCTTAATTACGCAGGATCTAGTGGAAAAGCACAGGATCATGTATGAAAATGCCTTAATTACGCAGGATCTAATGAAAAAGCACAGGATCTTGTTTTGTTAATTAACAATTTTTACGATGGAGATCAAAATAAAAAATCCCTCAGCTTAATTGCAGAGGGAAATCAATTGATCAATCTGGAATACCTAGTGCAATTTTCGCATAACGTGACATGCGATCTTTCGACCATGGTGGATTCCATACAATATTTACTTCTGTGTCTTTTACTTCTGGAATGTCTTCCATCACACGTTTCACATCTTGCTCAATATGACCTGCTAATGGACACCCCATTGCAGTCAGTGTCATGGTTACAGTTGCGATTCCATCATCATTTAAATCCACACCGTAAATCAATCCAAGATTTACAATATCTATACCAAGCTCAGGATCAATAACATTCTCCAAAGCACCCATTAGGTTTTCTTGTAACGCTTCATCCATGCCTTTCAACCTCCTTCATCATTCTTATTATTATTTAAACATAAATGTTAAAAAAATTAAATGATCTAAATCACTTTTAAGAGGATGTTCAAAAAAACACTGTTGCTTCCCCTGCAAGTAACTGACAGTAACCGTTTCGCTTATTCAAGCTTCACTTATATAGGATAGCTTACTTTTTGTTCCTCATGTACCGAACAGCACAAACTCACTTCCTAACCAGCTAGATTAGATTCAAACTTCTTCTTGAACACCACTATAATTGTATTTCAAACCAATTCACTGTTTCCAATATTGCAATCCGACTCACTTTATGGTCTCGCCCTGGTTCACGCAAAAATCGAATGTTTTCCGGGTTTTCATAATAGTCAATTGCGTCTTGATAAAAACTATAAGCATGGGTGAAAGGGACTACAGAATCATTCTCTCCATGCCAAAAAAATAATGGACGCTGATTTAGCTTCACCATTTGTTTTGATAAATCCACTTCTGTAAGGGACTGATAGATCGATTCAATCTCGTCATCTGTAAGCGGAAGCTTTCCATTTACTTGACGCATATGCTCTACCAAATCTTGAGCATATGCAGTAATCTTAGGTGAACCCATCAGTATTGCTGCAGCTCTAATCCATGGGTATTTTGTCAAAGCAGCTGCAGTCGTGATCCCACCCATGCTTGTTCCTGCAATTCCAAAGCGACTATCCTTGATTAAATCATGCTCAAGCATATACTCGTAAATCATGGCCAAATCCTTTAAATTTTGTGCTACAATATTAAAAAATTGTAGCTGTCTTTCTTCATCCGTTGTTTCACCTTGTCGCTCGCCATGAAATTTGCTATCAGGTAAGACTACTCGATATCCTTTTGCCGCTAACAAATAGGCGAGTGGAAGATTGTGTTCTTTTGCACTAGTAAAACCATGGAAATAGGTAAGAACAGGCAATGCTTCATGTTTTTTGATATCTTCAACAACTTCTAATACAGGTATATCATTCCATCGTTCTTTGCTAACACCTATCATTTTACGGTTCCCTTCTTTCTACAAGCATCTACTTATATCTTATATTTTCCAAATTATACTTGCAATCATTTCAATCGAATCGTTCCTTTACAGAATAGACTTTGATCGATAAACTATACTTACTATAAGAGGTGATAAAATGAGAACAAAACAACATTTAATTGCATTAGATTTAGATGGTACATTGCTAACAGATAACAAAGTGATCAGTACATACACGAAACGAGTTGTCATGAAAGCAAAAGAGCTTGGTCATATTGTAGTAATCGCCACTGGAAGACCTCATCGTGCAAGTATAGATTATTATCATGAACTAGGACTTGATACACCGATGGTTAATTTTAATGGTGCCTTGATTCATCACCCAACTGATAAAAAGTGGGACATGCTTCATAGTCCACTACCCATTCGTACAGCTAAAAGAATTATTCAAACTTGTTACGATCACGAAGTAAGAAATATTATGGCAGAAGTGCAAGATGATATCTTTTTGGACCAATATGACGAAAAATTCATGGAAATATTATTTACTGGTAAAGAAGAAGATCCAATAACGATTGGAAGTTTAAAAAATGAATTAAAAACAGATCCAACTTCCTTGTTGATTTATCCTCGCGATCATCATGTTGAATCAATCAGAAACCATTTAGATGATCAACACGCTGAGATGATTGAACATCGCAAGTGGGCAGCACCTTGGAATGTGATTGAAATTGTTCGAAAAGGCATGAACAAAGCAGTTGGCTTACATAGGATTGCTCACTACTATCACATTCCTCAAGATCGTATCATCGCATTTGGCGATGAAGATAATGACTTAGAGATGATTGATTATGCTGGAGTTGGTGTTGCAATGGGCAATGCTATTGATGAACTTAAAGCATTAGCCAAACATACGACAACAAACAATCAAGACAACGGTGTCGGCACTTTTTTACAGAACTATTTAAAAATAGATGCGTAAATAAAACCTGTTTGCAAGTTAACCCAAAACTGGACAAATACCATATATTGCCTTTTACACTCTAGCAAATATTTCTTCTTATGAATCATAAGGAACAGTTCATACTAAGCATGAACGCGGTTAAAGCGTTCATGCTTCTTTCGCTTTTAAAGTTGTTCATTACTGGGAGGAATAAATCATGAGTAAAAAAAGTAAATCAAAACGTTTTACTCAACAAGGTGCAGATACCATCAAAAAACACGATGAGCGATTTCCTTACAGACAACGATTATCAGAAGCGACTGAAAAATAACTAGCTGACAATGAAACTGTAGGAGGTTTTAACGATGGCAAACATGGCTAACAATTTATTCCAACAAGCTAAAAACGCTGTCCAACAAATCACAAATGGTCAAAACATCAGCCAACAAGATAAACAGGCAGCACAAAATGCAATTCAATCTGCATATACTAATGCTACCCCAGAAGAACAACAAGAGTTGCAACAGCTTGAACAGCAGTTGCGTCAGCAAAACGAAATTCAATAACACGCAAACTGAGGGGCCGGTCCTAATCGTGGACTAGCTCCTCTCTTTTCTGTTGAGGGATATATATCCAATGATACCACCTGTTTTTAGGTGACTCTTTCGTAGTTCAAAAAGATTCGACTTCAAATTATAGTTAGGGGGATTTACAAATGAGGAAATTTTTTAAAGGTTGTTTAACAACAATCGGTGCAATAGTCGTGATTGGTATTATTATTGGAATATTTGCAGGTGAAGAAGAAGATACATCGACGAATGATACACAAACTGAACCAAAAACAGAGCAAGAAGAAATGAAGAAAGAAGAGAAGCGAGAAGAACCTAATGAAGAAGAAGAACCCAAAGCAGAAGTACCTAAGGAAGAAGAGCCCAAAGAAGAAGAACCTGAATTAACGCTTTCCCAGAAAAATGCGATAAGAGCATCTGAACAATATATTAATACGATGGCCTTTTCAAGAGAGGGATTAATTGATCAATTGAAATTCGATGGATATAGCCAAGAAGATGCGGAGTTTGCTGTCGATAATATTGAAGTCGATTGGAAAGAGCAAGCCATTAAAAGTGGAGAACAGTATCTTAATACAATGTCATTTTCCAGAAGTGGATTAATTGATCAACTGAAATTCGATGGCTACAGTCAAGAAGATGCGGAGTTTGCTGTCGATAATATTGAAGTCGATTGGAAAGAGCAAGCTGTAAAAAGTGGAGAACAGTATCTTGACACAATGTCATTTTCCAGAAGTGGATTAATTGATCAATTAAAATTTGATGGGTATACCAATGAGCAAGCAACTTACGCGGTTGATCAGATTGGATTGTAAGATATATGTATCACTTTTGAAATAAATGTGGAGTGCGTAATGCTCTCCACAAAGTACCTTATGTCTAATACTTTGACAATTACTGAGGACTCATATTACTTGCTTAAAAGACGACATATTTCACCTATATTCCCCAGGAAATATAATGAAAATGTTCATAAAGTTACATCCTAATGGTTAATAATTGATAATTTATATCACTTTTTAATTCCCCTATTTTCTGCTATCATTAGTTTTGATAAGAATTATCATTTAGGAGGAAAAAATATGAGTGTTCGTGCTGAAACTACACCAAACCCAAACGCAATGAAATTTACAACTGATTCCTTGATTTTCGAAGGTAATGACAGTGTTTCTGTTATGCCTGGTCAAACAAGCGAGCATAAGATCTTAAATGATTTGATGGAAATTGAAGAAGTTGATAATGTATTTGGTTTTCAAAATTTCATCACCGTCAATAAAAAGTTCGATGCAGAATGGGAAACACTAACACCTAAAGTTGAACAAATCATTAGCGGTTACGGGTATTAAAGCATATACATAAAAAAGGTTGTCAAATAGACAACCTTTTTTTATTGGATTTACAATTCATTACAGTTTCACTATTCTCTCCTAAAAAATCCAAATACACCTGTTGTTTGTACAATATTAGTAAATGCCTCTGGATCTACTTCACCAATAATTCGTTCTAGATCATACAATTCATATCTTGTAATAACAAGCATCAACATATTTTTGTCCACTTTAGTATAAGCACCTTTTGCAGGCAATATAGTAATACCTCTTACCATTGTATTGTGAATCTCTTTTTGCATTTCATCCGCTTTTTTCGTTACAATCATCGCGGTTAATTTCTCATGACGTGTATGAATCGTATCAATCACACGTGTGGTGACATATAACGTTAGTAATGTATATAACGCATTTTCTGGTTCGTTTATAAGACCTGCAAATACAATAATAAATCCATTAATTAACATTAAATAACTACCGATCGGCTTATCTTTTATTCTTGATAAAACCATCGCAATAATATCAGAACCACCAGTAGATGCCCCCCACTTTAGCGTAATTCCGATACCAACACCAGCAATTACACCGCCAAAGACAGCATTCAACATAATATCATCTGATAAATTATAAATTGGTAAAATTTCTAAAATCACAGTCGTGAATAAAACAGATAAGAAACTATATATTGTAAAACCTTTCCCAACTTTAAACCAACCTAAAATAGCTACTGGAATATTTAGTATAAATAAAAGAATCCCCGTACTAATAAAATCAATATTAAAAAAGTCACTAAATATAGTCGAGATTAACTGTGCAATCCCTGTAAAACCACTAGCATAAACATTAGCTCCAATTAAAAATAAGTTAAGAGCAATTGCATTCAATAATGCACCAACTAAAACGATGAGAATCCGTTTTGTTTCCATAAGAAACATATAACCTACCTCCAAACCCCAATATATGTATCAACACTCTTTTTATTTCATACCCAACAATCCTACATGATAATCCTATTCAAAGTAAACCACCAATTAAAAACTTAACACGACAAAACAATTACTATGATTAAAACAAACTTTAATCAGTTGGAATTTTTTGCTCTTTGTCCACTCAAATATTAGCCTGAACCAACCTGGATGAAAGTGCCCGTTTATTCCTACTTAAACCTCGCCATTTCCACTATGTTTTGAATGTGCATATATAGACAGTGCATCGTGATAAATTTTGACTAATCGAGTTGCTAAGATTAAACTATAAGTTAAACAATACTATTTGCTAATGGATTTATATTTATAGTTATTATTCACTTATGTTTTATAACCATGCGTATTATTCACAGTATTATTACATATCAAATGGAGGTGTTAGAGGTTGGCAGTTCAAATAATCGCTGATTCAGCTTCTGATCTATCACAAACTTTTTTTGATGATTATCATATTGAAATGGTGTCATTAAATGTACAATTAGACGATAACAACTATCAAGACGGTAAAACAATTTCTGCTAATACCGTTTATCAAGCAATGCGTGAGGGAAAAGCACCAAAAACATCGCAACCTTCCCCACAAACTTTTAAACAAGTATTTGAGACTTATGCTAAAAAAAATCAACCGTGCCTTTATTTAGCTTTTTCATCCGAATTATCTGGTACCTATCAATCCGCTGTTATCGCTAAGCAAGAGCTAGAAGACCAGTACCCTGATTGGGATTTACAAATCATTGATACGAAAGGTGCTTCACTCGGCTATGGATTAGTTGTCCTTCGTGCTGCACAATTAGCACAACAAGGGTCTAGCCTACAAGAAATAGTGGATATTAGTTCTTATCATGCCGAACATATGGAACATATTTTTACAGTGGATGATTTAGAATACTTATATCGTGGTGGACGAGTTAGTAAAACAGCAGCATTTGTAGGGACTTTGTTAAAAATCAAGCCACTTCTTCATGTCGAAGACGGTAAACTAGTTCCGTTGGAAAAGATACGTGGAGCCAAAAAGGTTTTAAAACGAATGGTTACAATTATGGAGGAACGTGGACAAGATTTTAAAAATCAAACCATTGGTATTAGCCATGGGGATAACGAACAAGTCGCACATCAATTAGCAGATTTGATTAAAGAAACCGTCGGTGCAGAGCACATTCATATTGAAATGGTCGGTTCAGCGATTGGTGCCCACGCAGGACCTGGGACGATTGCTCTCTTTTTCTTAAACAGTCCGCATAAATAGGAGTTTAGTATTAGATCTACCTTTTTCTATCTAATACTTTTTTCTCATCATTAAAAAAGTAAAAATTAACCTTTTACTAATGAAGCGCTTTCATTTATAATGAATAACGTACACCATAGAAGATTGTATCTCATTTTAAACATAAATTAACTTTGTTTTCCATATCATTTTATTAATAGACTTCGAAATAGAGTGGCATAATCATGGAATTATTCACTAACTAATGATTAGGGGGAAGTCGATGGAGTTACAAGAGTTAATGTCTTTATACCGTAGAGAGCGTCATCATGAGCCCGGTTCTATGAATGAGGTTTTAGATTTTTGTAAACGAAAATACGTGCTTGGGGAAATCGACATCGGGAATTATCGGCAATTAATGGAAACCTTACACAATGAAGGGGCTACCTCTTGTCATGAATTGGAAGCCTATCAATTTGACTGATCACTTAACCAAGTGATCAGTTTTTTTGTCTGATAAAGTGAGCCGCTTAATCTGTTTGGTTCTCTCTCATCCCCACTGATTGTTCGCAGGTCCCCCCCATTTACCTTCTATCGTTTTACCCCGTAGATTGAAGTTGGAGTGTTACTTCAGTTACATGAGTGATAAAAAATTGGTTATGACTAATATAGAATTACTTTAGTAATCATAGGAGGACGAGCATGGCAAATAAAAAGAAAATACTTCCTGAACAACATCAAAATCGACAACCTGGATATGAATATAAAATGAATCCATTACCAAAATTTGAAGACCCAAGTTATCAAGGGAGTGGAAAATTAAAAGACAAGGTAGCGATTATTACTGGTGGTGATAGTGGAATAGGGCGTGCAGTCAGTCTTTACTTTGCTAAAGAAGGTGCTGACATTGTGATTATTTATTTTGACGAACACCAAGATGCTAACGAAACCAAGCAATTAGTTGAAAAGGAAGGTCGCTCCTGTAAACTTATTAGTGGAGATATTGGTGATGCCGATTTCTGCGAATCAACTGTACAGTCCATTGCCAGCGAATTCGGTCGAATTGATATCTTAGTTAACAACGCTGCTGTTCAATATCCGCAAACTGATTTTTTAAACATTACAAACGAACAATTAGAGAAAACCTTTCAAATCAATATATTCTCTTTCTTTTATATGTCAAAAGCAGTGATTCCACATATGCAAACAGGAAGTTCCATTATTAACACTTCTTCCATTACCGCATATAAAGGAAACGAAACGTTAATTGATTACTCCAGTACAAAAGGAGCGATAACTTCGTTTACAAGGTCATTATCACAATCACTTATTAAAAAGGGTATTCGAGTCAATGCCGTCGCACCTGGACCTATTTGGACCCCACTAATTCCTGCAAGCTTTGATGAAACGAAAGTAGCAGAATTTGGTTCCACCTCGCCCATGGGACGCCCTGGACAAACATATGAATTGGCACCAACCTATGTATATTTAGCATGTAACGACTCTAGCTATGTTACGGGGCAAACCCTTCATGTCAATGGTGGATCTATTGTAAATGGTTAGTAACATAAAAAAAACGAGATTCCGTAATGTTAGAATCTCGTTTTTTACTACCTATTGTTCTTTCCGTTTATTTTTTATACTTAAATAATTAACTCCTACCACAAATCCCCCTAAAACAATTACAACAAAAGAAATAAACCACCAATTTAACCCAGTATCTCCTGAGACAGTGAAGATTTCTGCTGTCTCTCGGTCGAGTGCGATATGAAATTCTCCATCTTCATGTGCGCGTACGATATTATCCTGTAATAAACCATTTAATTGCATTCCAGTTTCGATATCTTTTGTTGTGATCGTTTTGGTTTCTTCATCATTGTTAATCGCAACATAGACCATTTCATCATCATTCGATAGTTTAAATAAGGACATGGCACCATTGCTATCGATATACTGTAACTCGCCTTCTGTTATAACAGGGAGTTGCTCTCGTATCGTTGCGAGTTTTTCATAGTATTGTTTTAAATCGTCATCTCCACTATTTAATTGTGCCATGCGATGATCTGGTGTTGATGTACCATTATCCATAGGAATTTCCGAACCTTGATAAACAATTGGTGTTCCTGGTGTCATATACATAAATGTTAATGCAAGCTTCCATCTTGTTATAGGGTTCCCCTCTTGGTTAACCGCTTCTCTAGTAAAACGAGGGGTTTGATGGTCGTCAATATAAATCCCCTTCATTTGGTCTGTGGAAGTTTGCCACTGTTCGAATAATGGTTCTAGTGAATGGCCTGCACTACTTAACACTTCTGTCATTTGTTCATATAATCGATCATCAAGCGTTATAATTCCTTCAGAAACTGGTGCACCATGATCATTCCCATCTACCATGAGATAACTGTTAGGTTTTTGTGATTGAATTTGCTCAGAAAATTGATCAATAAAATCGGTTGGTGTATCATGATTCACATGTAAACGATAGCCATCAATCCCAGTTTTTTCCATCCAGTCAATAGCAGTTTCTAGTAAATACTGACGAACATTTTCATTTTCTAGATTAGGTACTGGTAACTGCTCTCCCCACCTGTTTGAAGTTTCACCTGCGATCCAATTTTCCTGTTCTGTCACCCACGAATGTTCAGGACTGACATGGGTTACAACAAAATCAGTGATTACTTTTAGATCCATTTCATGTGCTTTTTCTACCAATGCTTGTACATCTTCTATTGTTCCAAAATGATTTTCCATTGTTCGATAATCATCAATTAAGAAACCGTGATATCCATCCGCTTCATTGCTCATAAATGGACTGAGATTAATGGTGGTAAACCCTCGTTCTTTTATATAATTTAATTTACTTATGATCCCTTGGATATCTCCTCCATGGTACGCATTCTCATCCTCCACATTTACGTCATAATCATTGTCAGCAGATCCATTCACAAAACGGTCAATCATTATGTAATAGACAATTTCCTCTCGTGCATTCTCACTACTTTGTGCAATGAGTGAGTGACCAGATGTAAATAAAAGAATAAAACTAATTAAAACGATACTGATTTTTCTCATAAACTAAAATCCCCCATTTTTTGCTAACTTAACTTAAGTTTCTACTACGCATAGGCCTTATGTCAATTTTTTCTCTTTTTTATTGTACCGTATTCTTGTCCCGTCTCTGTTTGAAAGCAAAAAATGTTTGTTTCTGTACTGAAATTCTGCTCAGCACTCTATTTCGAGACAGTAATCCTGTTTTCTGTACCAAAATCTTGCTCTGCTCTCTGTTTTGGGACAGTAACTATGTTTTCTGTACCGAAATCTTGCTCTGCTCTCTATTTCAGGACAGTAAATATTAAAATAGGATGCAACACCGTTATGATGTGCATCCTAGCTACCTATCGTCCTAATTCTATCATGCTTCAATTTTAATGTCATACGTCCGTAACCAGTGATCCATTTGTGCTAAGTGTGCAAGTAATTGCGGACCTGTCATTAATTGTCCGAACCATGGTGCATCGATTTCTTTTCCTTCACTTTCAACAAGGTTGCGAACTGCTTCCTTATCAAAAATTTCAAATAAGCGTGCATTTGGATCTTCTAGAATCTCGTTCATCCACTCAATCACTGCATCTTTATAAACTGGATTGTGCGTTTTAGGATATGGACTTTTTTTACGATAAAGAATTTCATCAGGCAATAACCCTTCTAAAGCTTTTCGTAAAATTCCCTTCTCCCTTCCTTTGTACGTCTTCATCTCCCATGGAATATTCCAAACATATTCAACTAATCGATGGTCACTAAATGGTACACGGGCTTCAAAACTAGCTCCCATGCTCATTCGGTCTTTTCGATCTAAAAGTGTTGGCATAAACCAATGCATATTTAAATAAAACATTTTTCTACGCTGGCTTTCCAACTCAGAATCTCCTTCAAACTCTGGTGTTTCATCAATTGTTTCTTGGTAACGCTTGAGCATATATTCATGAAGGTCTAACTTTTGTTTCCATTCATCGGTTAGCAAGGACCTCCGTACCTCAGATGAGCGAATCCATGGGAACCCTTCACGCTTCAAATCATCTTCCCGATAAAACCATGGGTAACCACCAAATATTTCATCTGCACACTCCCCAGATAGGGCAACGGTTACCTCGTCTTTCGTTCTGCGACATAGCCATAATAAAGACGAATCAACATCCGCCATACCAGGTAAATCTCGAAGTTCGACCGCTTCTTTTAAAAGATCGGCTAACTTTTTATTATCAATCACAAAATTATAGTGCTCTGTATCATGTGCGTCGACCATATAGTCAATAAAGTCACTATCACTATTCGGTTGGAATGAACTCTTTTCAAAGTACTTATCATTGCCTTCATAATCAATGGAAAAAGTACTTAACTTTCCTTTATCATGGCGTTTTAAATAGTTAGATGCAACCGCCGTAATCGCACTCGAGTCTACCCCACCAGATAGAAAAGTACCTAATGGAACATCCGAAATTAATTGACGTTCCACCGCATCAGTAAATAGATAACGAATCGTATCGGCCGTTTCTTCCACATCATCTGTATGGGCTGTACTCGTTACATTCCAGTAGCGCTTGGTGCGAAATCCATTTTGATCGAAAATTCCGATATGCGCTGCCCGCAATTCATGTATTCCTTTAAACACCCCATGACCAGGTGTTCTTGATGGACCTAATGCTAAAACTTCACTTAACCCCTCTTGATCGAGAATGGGGTCAATTTCATCATGAGCTATTAATGCTTTTAACTCAGAACCAAATATAATCCCACCATCTTTTTCAGTATAAAATAATGGTTTTACGCCAAGACGGTCGCGGGCCATAAACAATTGCTGTTTGTTTGGATCCCAAATGGCAAAAGCAAAAATCCCATTCAATTTATCTACACAAGTCTCTCCCCATTCGATATAGCTTTTAAGTAACACTTCCGTATCTGAGTGGGAAGCAAAAGTCCAATCGTTATCAAGTAGTTCTTTTCTTATATCTTCTGTATTGTATAGCTCGCCATTATAGACAAGAATATAATTGGACCTGTCTTTTTCACATTCCATTGGCTGTTTTCCACCATCTGGATCGACAACAATCAGGCGCTGGTGTCCAAATGCCACATCAGAGGAGATCCACTCATTATGTTCATCAGGACCACGATGTTGAATTGCATTTGCCATTTTTCTTACATTGTCTATTTCATTGGATAAATCGCGTTGAAAATCTACCCAACCAGTAATTCCACACATTTGATCAACATCCTTTCTTACTGTATACGCCACTTTACAATAGTATGATGAATGTGCCTAGTTTGTTACTGATTTTTTAAATTCTCTGTTCGAAATGACACATCTAGAAGTTTGTTCACCTAGGACATAGACGTTAATAAAGTAACCATGTAAATCTAGCTTCAATATCATACCTAATGTGCATGATTACTCTAACAGCGAGCACACTTGAAAGGTATTTTACTTGAATAGACGAAAAAAGAGCACAAAAAAAGACACCATAAAGGCGCCTTCTTAGAATTTATTACAATTTAAAATAGCTTTAGTCCCATTGGTAATCGTCCAAAACCTAAGACTAGTACAAAAATAAACGCGATCACTAGCTGAATCCAAAAGCTTTTCGTAGGTTTTCCTTTAGAAGTTTTGATTAAAATCATTTCCACTGCAGCAATTAACCATAAACCAGCTAAACTTTTGAAAATTACTTCACCTAACTGATAGCCTGTACTGAAATACTCCGCTAACAAATCTCCACCTGAATACAAAATTAATAAGTAAACCAAACGAAGAATCATGTGTGAAATTTTTCCAGCTTTTTCATTTCCTTTTTTGTAAAAGCTCCGAGCAACGAAAAACAAAATTAGTGCTAATACCCATGATGTGATATGTAAGTGTGTCATTGTTTACCTCCTCATACTTAATCAAATTTATCATATCATTTTTGGTCACTCATTTCATATTAATATGTTTGATATCGCTTAGAATAGTGAAAAAGACATATAAAGGTGATTAATTAACTTATGTAGTTGTCCCTTTAAAAGTTAACGAACGGAGGGTTTCGATGGTACAAACAAGTCAAGAAATTATTGATCAAACCCAAGAGTATGGGGCAAAAAATTATCATTCACTCCCCATTGTCATTTCACAAGCTGACGGAATATGGGTAGAAGATCCTGAAGGAAATAGATATATGGATATGTTTAGTGCCTATTGTACTATTAACCAGGGGCACCGACATCCAAAAATCATGCAAGCATTAAAACATCAAGCAGAACGTGTAACATTAACAACAAGAACATTTCATAATGATCAGCTTGGAACCTGGTATGAGAAGATATGTAAAATGACAAACAAAGAGATGGCGTTGCCAATGAATACTGGTTCTGAAGCAGTGGAGACAGCAATAAAGGCTGCACGAAGATGGGCCTATGATGTGAAAGGAGTCGAACAAGATAAGGCTGAAATCATCGCTTGTAGTGGTAACTTCCATGGTGGAACAATGACAGCAGTATCTTTATCATCAGAGTCAGAATATAAACGCGGCTTCGGACCAATGGTACCAGGTATGAAAATCATCCCTTACGGTGACCTCGATGCATTAACAGAGGCGATCACAGAGAATACAGCTGGATTTATTATTGAACCCATTCAATCAGATGCTGGTGTTGTTCTGCCACCTGAAGATTTTCTTAAACAAGCTGCCGACGTATGTAAACAAAATAATGTCCTTTTTATGGCTGATGAAATCCAAACAGGCCTTGGTAGAACAGGAAAAATGTTTGCATGCGAATGGGAGGACGTTACCCCTGATCTGTATTTACTAGGTAAAGCATTAGGTGGTGGTGTATTACCTATTTCCTGTGTGGTGGCCAATAAGGATATTCTTGGTGTTTTTAATCCTGGCTCCCACGGCTCAACATTTGGAGGGAATCCCCTTGCCTGTGCTGTATCGCTTGCTTCCATTGAAGTAATTGAAGAAGAAAAACTTGCAGAGCGCTCGCTTACACTAGGAGACTATTTGCTTGAACAGTTAAAAAGGTTAGACACCAAAGTAATAAAAGAGGTTAGAGGAAAAGGATTATTAATTGGTATCGAACTTACTGAAGCAGCACGACCCTATTGTGAAAAACTAATAGAAAAAGGTATCCTTTGTCATTGTACCCAACCTAATGTCATAGACTTCACACCACCTCTCACGATTGAAAAAGAAGAAATTGATTGGGCAATTAATAAAATGAAAGAGGTATTTGAGTAGAGTACGATATGCAATAAAGATTACAGATTTATTATCTTGTTACAGATACAATAATAATCATTGATTCCTCTAGATTATTGTCACATTATATAGAGAATCCGACGTAACTTTGGCAATACTCTTGGAACCCGGCGCTATTAATGGAATAAGGACCCAGGTGAAGTTGCGAGGTGGTTCCTCATTCCGTTATTCTACATTATTTAGCCTTTTCGGACGGTAAAGCGGATTCTCATTCCGCTATTTGCTCAATTCGGGGGCTTTTTTACTTGATTTTGGATCATTAGCGGAATCAGAGACCGATTCGTCCTCATTATGGCTACTTTTTGAGCCTTTAACGGAACCAGGAACCGCTTCCCTTTCCTAGGTGGTTGCTCATTCGATTATCCCGTGAAGTTCTTGGTTCTAGTTACGTCGGAGTTTCTCTCGACTATGACATTAATATACAAAAAACCTAAAATAATAACCAAAGGAAGGTTCCCCTGGCATTATTTTAACTCTTCAATTTTCTTGTGCCCCCATGGAGCTACAGCTACTGTCACTTCCATTTCACCACTTTGCTCGTATTGAGCCCCAGTATTGTCTTCGATATAATAGCGATTAATTCCATAATTCACATGGTGGGTTTGACTGTGAGCATCATAATAACGATAAGCTGCAGTCAACTTAGCTTGATTTTCAGATGCTTGTAACTTTTGATTCGATGCTTTCACAACTTGGTGAAAGCCATCATCCGCTTGTTCGACAATAACATGGATTCGACCATCTGTATCGTCTGTGTCCCCAAGCCATTTTTCATCAGGTATTTCTTCAATTTGATAACGTAATGTTACATAATCACCATAAAACAAGTCTTGCGGATCAACAGGCAATGTTTGTAATTTAATAGTCTCTCCAACATCATCTATGACGTAATAAGCAATTGCCATTCCAACGAGAAATAATACCTGGATAGCAACAAGTACATAAAAACCAATCCGTTTCATTACTTCTCGCCCCCTTTAGCTTCCTTCTTTACTAACCGACGTTTCCGTTCTAAAAGAAAACTTAACAGAAAGAGCAGGATACCACCAACAAAGAAAAATAATGATTTATCAAGAAAGTCCCAAGCAAGATGGACATAGGCAATCAGGGTACTTATTAAAAATGTAATCGTGCCAACCGTGATCATGGCTTGATTTTCTTCCTTATAACCAATCAGTAAATACCCAAGTGAAAATAAAAATAAACTAAGCATATACACCATGTCCGCAAACGGCAAATAAACGATTGGTAAAAATAAAACAAGATCAACATACTGCATTTTTTTATTTTTCCAATATTTTACTGAGGAACTGATTATAAATAGTACTAACCAACAACCAAAGAAACTCCAACTAAATGATAACTGCTCCTTTATATAAGAAGAGCTTAGGATGAACACTTGAATTACCGTAAATAGAAAGATAGCCAGTAGGCTGATGCCAGTTAATGGTTGTGTCAACCTCTTCCTATCTGCCACATCACCAAGCACATATAAAAGTAGAAAATAAACGATTAGCCAGTAGTAAGATTGCTCGCCAACAAACACGAGCACCATCGTTTGTATAATAAAACTAACGGCAGCTAACGTACCATACAGATTTCTTGCTTGATGATACGTATAATGACCAAAGCCCAACAAAAGTACAAGAAATAGTAGCAAGTGAAATTCTTGATAAACAAACGCACTATACAATTGACCAACCGTGGTGATTGTTATTGCTACAATATATAAAGCAACATGCTGGTAAATAACAAATAATAACAAGCCGACTATAGACCATATAAAAAATGGTGTTGCCTGAAAAGACATATAGTTATACATTTGACCAGTAAGAAAAATACCTGCACCAAAAACAAACAATCCCATTACAATGAATGTAATCCCTACAGCATGAGATTTTTTTCGATAAATGATGTCCCCAGTCACGTAAAAGACAAGCATAAACAAAAGAATAATCGCCATTCTACCTAAATCAGGAATCACCGACCAATTAGATGCAATAAATGTTAAAAAACCTAACCCTACAAAAAGTCCAGCAAAACTTAATAATAGAAAGTTATGATCCTTTTCTTGATAAAGAGCAACAATTTGTTGTCGTTGTTCTTCCGAAATAATCCCCTTTTCTTTCCACTTTCTAGCCTCATTCTTAATGGAAGACGAGTTCACAATTCTTCCTCCCTTCTTTGATTCCGTTTTAAAGGTAATTTCTGTTGATAGGTTAAACTTCTCCACAAGCCTTCTAACGGACCAAACCGAAAATGCTTTAACCACTTGTGACTAAATAAAATTTGAACAGTAAAAATGATCATCACTAACCCTATACTTGCTAAAGGACTTACTTTTCCATATAGACCAAAACCAACTGAATAAAAAAGCAAAAAACAAATAATGGATTGCAAAATATAATTGGTTAGTGACATTCGCCCTACCTTTTCCAACGGTTTTAAAAACCTTTTAAACGTACTGTTTTGGTAAGCTAATGTGATGGAAACAATATAAAACAATGCCGATGCTGTTCCACCAATATTGTCTTGAAAACTAGACATCCACGAAGGATTTCCTATCATATGTGGACCGACCTTTACAAATAAGAATAAACTTAACGTGACCCACCATACCTTGTTTAAAAAGGCTCTATACTTTTGTACATGATGTAACCACCTTTTCCTTGCTGTTACCATTCCTAGCAAAAACAGTGGTAATAAACCAATGATTAAGAAAAAGTAGTTATAGATTACACCACCGTACGACCAATCATAATAATTTTGCTGCCAAATTTCCACAAGCGAACCATTCCCATAGTTTTGAAAAGCTGCTTGTATTGCCACATCATTCACAAAATCAAGTTGATCTCGTACTAGATATAATAAAAATGTATAAAGAACAGTTGGAATAAGTAACAACCCAAAGGCCCAACCAAGCAAGGTAATGTTTTTTCGTTTAAAAAAGGCCAATAATAGTAACCCTATGATGCCATACGACAATAATATATCTCCATGCCAAATAACAAAAGCATGAATCAATCCAAAACCGATTAAAATGAATAATCTACGGAAGATAGTTTTCCCAACCTCTAGCTGTTTCTGAGTTAATTTTTCCACAATGATTTGAATCCCAAAACCAAACAAAAAAGAAAATAATGTATAAAAGCTAGCTTGAAAAAATATATCAATCAAACTTCTGATCAAGGGATCTACGGAACTAGACCAGTAGTTTTCACCACCACCGTATAAGAAAAATGGTCCATTAAATGCAGGCAAATTCACCATAAGGATTCCTAGTATTGCAAATCCACGTGAAGCATCAATCCACCTTAGCCGCTTGTCTTTCAATAACGGAGAATCTACTTTTTCCATAAATGTACTCCTTTCCTACCTGTATCCCTCTCTAACAGTTTAATCGATATCGTCTACATACACCAACAAATCATGAACAGGAACCTATAACACAACATAAACTATGGACAAAAGGAGGTATCACTATGCCTGCTGCTGTTGGAGCTGTCAAAGTCATTTCTATTGCTTCATCAAGTATATTTAATATTGGTGATGTATACGCTATGAGCCCCCATTCAGAAGCAAAGACGTTTGCAGGTGGTGGTTCATTTAATACTGGTACTGATATAAAAATTCAATTAGATAAAAATGATACCAATGTTTATGATAAAGACCAGTTTGATCAAATTGTTCATGATATATAGAGGTGTTTTCATATGAACTTAACTGTCCATCAATCAATTAATATTCATATGCTAAAAGTAAACAGTGTAACAAACTCCTCTGTACTTCAAATAGGAAGTGCAGGGCAGTTGCAAGCATATGCGGATCTTCATAATACAGGGGAGTATGAAGAATTTGCAGAAGAAGCAGAACCACAAGATATCTCAGATGAACCATTAGTTCCACTTGCTCCCCCAACTACAGCGTAAAATCACATTAATCGTCCTTGTGCATAGGCTAGTAATAGGTCATCGCCTAAGGGAGGTATTCCATATGAATCCATCAAATTCTTGGTATGAATATATTCAGCAACTTCACAACTATATTCGCCAACAAGACGAAAGAGTAAAAAGTTTAGAACAACGAATCATAAACCTTGAAAACAATCATCAACCACCTAGCAATCAAACAACTGTTGAAAAGCTAGAATATCATTTTGATCAATTAAAAATTGAAAGATTAGATGGTACATTGCATATTGGTCTAACCCCTGATGACTTTTCATCTAATGTAGAAGATTTAGCATTAAACCAATCTGAGCATATGCAATATCAGCCTTCTCAATTTAATCAACGAAACCAAGCACAAGATCCTTTAAAACAACAAATAGTTGCACAGCTCGATTCCTTTTTAACAGGGGAAGGTCCACAACTTTTACAGCAACTAGCCCATGAATATAATTATCCAATTGATTCAACTTATCAATCTAAGATTTTAGCTGATATTCGCAATCAATTACCTAAGCGGGTTAAATTTTATGAAGACCAGGCCAAACAAAATAGGAATCAAGCGAATCCAGATGAATTGGGTAAATATATATATGAGCAAGTTGAAAAGGAAATTACGAGCTCCCTTCGGCAATTTTTTCAAAAGGAGAGTAATGGATGAATTATCACGTGCATAATTGGGGATTAAATGTTGGAAATGTAGATATCACGGGTATTACATCTTCCTCCATTTTTTTGATTGGAGATAACGAAGAAATTAAGTTGTCTTCTTATTACGATACACCACCGGAATCATACATTGTTGGTGCGCTTGTACCACTAAGGCAACCAACTGATGGAGGGCACATGAGCGATGAAGAAGCGAACAGCACACACAAATAAAATTCGTATAAATTCCTTATCCTACAGCTCTGTTTTTGACATTGGCGATGTTCATGAGTTCACCCCAGTAACAAAGGCCATTGCTGTTCAAAAAGAAGGTGGTGTGGAAACGGACGAGGGATTTGAATTCTCTAACTTCGATTTTTTTCATCGTCAATTGCAGTCTTTAGAACAAACAAAACAGCTAAATCAACAAACAATTCATCATACTCCACATATACACGTCAATGCAGTTAACGTAACGGGTGTGTCTAGTTCTTCTATCGTTCAAATTGGTAGCCTTAATACTATTAATGCGGAGGCTAGGATAAAGCACATTCGCATCTTAAAAGAGGAACAAAATGAAACGAATGAAATATAATATATCTAGGAGAATTAACTTCTAAAAAAGTAGGTGTTCAACATGCCATCTATTGTAGGGCCAATTAAAATAAACAGTGTTGATGGAGGCGTAATTAACTTTGGAGACAGTTTTTACTTATCTCCAAAGAGCGCCTCTAAAACAGCTGCTGGATCTGGTGCCTTCAACACTGGTGACTTTATTAATACGAATAATGGCGCAAGTGCTACCAATGCAATTGATCCAGATGCAGTAGATCAAGTTGTCAGTGGCAATGCATAAAGTAAAAATAAAAGAGGGTGTTTGGAAATGCCATCTATTGTTGGACCAATTAAAATTAATAGTGTTGGCGGTGGGGTAATAAATTACGGAGATAGTTTCTATCTTTCTCCGAAAAGTGCTGATAAAACTGCTGCTGGGTCTGGTGCTCTCAACACTGGTGACTTCATTAACACCAACGGAGGGTTCAACGCAACAAACTCGATTGATCCAGATGCAGCAGATCAAATTGTTGGAGGAAATGCGTAATACTATTAGAAATGAGTTTAGAGATCCTATACTCTAAACTCATTTCATATCCTATTATATTAAATTCGATGCAACAACAGGAACATGAATTGGACCTATTATGTATGCCTAAATATTATCGGAATAAAGAAAACTGCTGACTAGCAATCCTTTAAGCAAAGGTGCACGTATACTTAGCACCTACAAATTTTTACTACGTCGAAATAAGCCTCCTTGCCAACATTTTAGACCTTTCTAATTTACAACAAAAAAACCTTGAAATTATAATAATCTCAAGGTTTTATTGCTTAGCGGCGTCCTACTCTCGCAGGGGCAAAGCCCCAACTACCATCGGCGCTGAAGAGCTTAACTTCTGTGTTCGGCATGGGAACAGGTGTGACCTCTTCGCTATTGCCACTAAACCATATTTTTTATTAAGGACAAAATATATTATATGCATTTTTCATATAAAATGCAAGTGTTTTTTTTTGCACCTTCAAAACTAGATAAGAATTACTCAAGACAATCAAACTTTTAAACAGTCTAGCTCCGCTTTCTATATATAGTTAAGTCCTCGATCTATTAGTATCCGTCAGCTGCACGTGTCACCACGCTTCCACCTCGGACCTATCAACCTCATCGTCTCTGAGGGATCTTACTCATTTAAAATGATGGGAAGTCTCATCT
>NZ_SZNM01000030.1 GCF_005870085.1 Aquibacillus sediminis
AGTCTGGGCCGTGTCTCAGTCCCAGTGTGGCCGATCACCCTCTCAGGTCGGCTACGCATCGTTGCCTTGGTAGGCCATTACCCTACCAACTAGCTAATGCGCCGCGGGCCCATCTGTAAGTGATAGCGGGGATGAAAGGAAACTTTCATCCTACCATCTTTCAACTTTCATTCATGTGAATAAAAGTATTATCTGGTATTAGCTCACGTTTCCGCGAGTTATCCCAATCTTACAGGCAGGTTGCCCACGTGTTACTCACCCGTCCGCCGCTCGTTCCACAAGCGCACACCCCGGAGGGTGATTACTTGCTTCCCGCGCTCGACTTGCATGTATTAGGCACGCCGCCAGCGTTCGTCCTGAGCCAAGATCAAACTCTCCATAACAGAAAGAGTATCTTTTACTCATACAAAAACTAGCTTTAAAAATTGATTTAGAGTAGTCCGTTCCAAACAATTGAAACGTCTTACCTAATCTGTTTCATACTGGTTGTTTTGTTCAGTTTTCAAAGATCAAATGTTTTGCGTCCTTTTTTAGCGACAAAAAATATTATATCAAATCGACATGTTCATGTCAATAAGTTTTTGATTTTCTTGCGCGTTTCGCGTTGTTCTCAAAAGCGACTCTAATAATATACCACATTACGAAAATTAAAGTCAACAACTTTTTCAAAAGTTGTTTCGCTGTGTTCGTCTCTCTGGATGAGAGATTTATAATATATCATGAATGATAATCCTCATCAACATTTATTTTAAGCCAATTTTTCCCAACAACAAACCTTCTTCTCCTTTCTAAATCAGTTTCATATTATAAGGAAAGATTTCAATAGAGGAATATCAAATTCAACTACGTTAAAAATAATAAACAGCTTTATGATTAAGGAGAAATATGAATGGATAAAAAACTAGTAAAAAAGTTAAGCATCCCGCTCACAGCATTAGTAATCGGACTAGCCATCATAAGTTTTTTCACCTATTTATTCGTTGAAATTGGTGAAGATTTTTTAGCAACAGAAATTGTGACCTTTGACAATACCATTATCAACTATCTAAAAACTATAGAAACGGATCGACTTGATCAAATCATGATCATTATTACTGAATTAGGATCTGTTTGGTTTTTAACAACCATGAGCCTATTCGTTATCCTGTTGCTTTGGTTTCGAGCAAAAGATAAATGGGGCATTGTTACCTTCATTATAGCCGTTGCTAGTGGTGGGATTTTAACAAAAGTGTTAAAAAACTATTATGATCGCGGTAGACCTTCGATAAACCCTGAAATTGATGCGGTTGGTTTCAGCTTTCCTAGTGGACATTCGATGGGGTCCCTCATTTTCTTCGGATTCGTTATTTATTTAGTCGCTAGAAGCAAGCGCTCCACCCTAATCAAATGGAGTTTCGCATTTTTTGCAACCGTACTTACTTTTTTAATCGGAATTAGCAGAGCTTATCTTGGCGCTCATTACCCCAGTGATGTACTAGCTGGATTCCTCGCAGGCGCAGTTTGGTTAACCCTTTGTATATTAGCTTTGGAATGGTCCGAATGGCGCACCAACTATCATATCCGGCCTTTCCAAACAATCAGACATTTGTTGGCACACCGATTCGGCAACCACCCTAACAAATAATTAACAAAAGCCCTATCCCTCTCATCGACAAAGATGAGGAGGATAGGGCTTTATTTAGTTTATAGGTTTTCAATCACTCTTTTCGCTGTTTCCTTCCCATTTTGCATACAATCAGGAATTCCAACACCATAATAAGAGCAACCTGCAAGCCAAACACCTGGATAATGTTCCGCTAATCCCTGTTCAAGTTGTTTTAGGTCGTTAGGGTGTGACAGCTGATAGTTTGGCATCATATCATTCCACTTACTTACTTCACCTGTAATTGGCTCTGTCACAATCCCAAATGCTTTGGTAACATCCTCTTGTGCCAAACCTATTAATTCTTGATCAGACATGTTCTTCATTGACTCGAAATTAGCAAGGCCGCTCTTATAAAACATGCGAACAAGTAGATTTCCGTCTGGTGATGTGTGCTTCCATTTCTTGCTTGTCCATGTACAGGCATTACATACAACGTCATTACTCGTTGCCGTTATAAAGCCTGTTCCTTCCCCTGGCAACACGGTATCAGGGATTGAATATCCTAAATAAACACTAATTAGAGAGCTACTTTTAAAGCGACTGTATAGATCAGAAAGATAAGATTCCGCAAATAACTTTTCTGCCTGCGCATGAGGAATCGCTAGAACAACGTGGTCTGCTTCGATAACTTCTCCATTCTGAAAAGTGACTACATACTTTCCCTTTTCTTTCTCGATACTTATTGCTCGATGTTCATAGCGACATTCCACATCACGAAGAGCATGTTCAAATCCATTTACAAGTGTGTGTAACCCTTCATCAAATGAGAAAAACTTTTTATCGGAACGACTAAGAAACTTTTCCTTATTTGCTTCTAACCCTTGGATAATACTTCCATATGTATTTTTATATTCAAGTAAATATGGGAGCGTGGACGCTATCGTTAAATCAGTTAATTTCCCTGCATAAACACCTGATAATACTGGAGCTATTTGTTTTTCAACCAGCTCCTTGCCAAGAAAATATTCTAAGAATTCGCCAATAGAGTCTTCTTCGGTGAAGGTCTCATTTTTCGTGTAAAGATCTGCTAAAGCAGTAACCTTGCCTTGATCAGATACGAGCGCACTACCTTCTAAAGATTTAACACTAGTCGGAATGCCAAACACAGCGTCTGCAGGAATTTGTTTTAATTCCCCATCCGTATATAAAAACGATGTTCCTGTTGTATTATAAGCAACCGCATCACGCAAACCGAGTTCATCTACATAGGCCAAGTCATTCATTTTTCTTGCCACTAATGAATCTGCTCCAGATTCGATCACAAATCCATCTTTTTTGACTGTACGTATTTTACCACCAAGTGAAGAACTTGCCTCGGCAAGTGTTAAATGAACTTCCGCTTGCTGCTGCTTTTTCCATTTTTGCAATTCATAGGCGGCCGTTAATCCAGTGACCCCTCCACCTAAAACTAAAATATTTTTCATGTATGTGCACCTCAATTTATATCTACTTATTTTGTATAAAAAGTGTACCATATCAAAAGAGGAACGGTAAGTGATATCAGGCACACCCCTTTTGAACATTTGTCCATCGCATGTACCTGATATCAGTTTTACTACTACTTCTTCTTAGACTTTTTCTTCTTTTTGCCCTTTTTCTTTTTTTCTTTTTTCTTATCTTTTTTCTTTTTCTTGTTTTTCTTTTTCTTTGTTTCCTGTTGCTCCTGTTGTTCCTGTTCTTCTAATGGAATCGGCTCTTTGGTCCACTCCTCGTATAATGTTCGTTCCATTTCTTTTACATGTTGTAAAAAGGTATCTAAAAATTGGCGTTCATGTAAGTTTTGCAATAGCTCGATTGGCCGATCCTGCTGACGGGTATAAGCATAGACATGGTCTACCATTTTGAAACCATTTGCTGTTACAAATACATGACGCAATGGGGCATCAATTAAAGTAAACCCAGCATTTTTTTGCGCTTTAAGAATAGCTAACAGTCGCTTCGACACCTCCCTTGATAACGTAGATTGCTTTTTTAAATAAGCGTTAAGGTCAGGACCTAACAGATATTCCATTACAACATAATGTTCAGACGTCTCATACACTTTAGGAAGAAAAGCTAAATGTTGATTGGATGTTAGTACCTCTTTTTCTTTTTGGGCATGCTCTGACTTGGGATAAAGTTTGACACATTTATCTTCCGCAATTCGATAAACTGCACCTTGGTGTCCTTTTCCAACAAGTGGAGCAGATGTAGCACTATCAACTTTAACAGCACTACCAGACCCTCCTGAGGATACAACAATGTTCCTATAATCGATATTATTTTTGTTATAGTACGCATCCCACTCTGCATACATATCTGGTTCTAGTCGCTTCACTTGGTCTAAAAAGGCATCTTTTAATAGAATAATATTTAAATCGCGTAATAATTTTAATGGAACGGGGTGTTGTCTTTTGAAGGAATTGACGTGGTCGATCACTTTTAAGTCCCCATTTTCAAGTACAAAGATATGGCGAAGTGGTGCATCAACCATCGTGAAGTTGGCTTGTTTTAGTTGCTTTAAAATATGCAGCAGTTTTTTTGTGATGGCTTCTGGTAAGTGGGTACTATTTTTCAAATAGTCTTTTAGATTTGGTCGAGCAAAATATTCCATAACGATATAATGTTCACCTGTCTCATACACCTTTGGAAAAAAATCAAACTGTTGTCCTGCTTTTAATGCTTCTTGTTCCATTTTCGCCTTTAAGGGATCAGGGTAAATTTTGACACACTTGTCATCAGATAACTGAAACACTGCACCTTGCGCCCCCATACCTACTAGCGGATAATTAGTTGGATTATCAATTTGTAGCGTTTTTTCCCCTTTCGTTACGCTAATCTTGTGCAAATCGGGAAACATACTTTTTTGTTTGTGTTTCTTCTTTTTACTCATGACGATCCCCCTAACAACTGATCATAAATTCTCGCTTGCTCCCTGAGTTGCTTACGTTGATCAAAATGTTGTTCCACCTTCTTGCGGGCATTTCTCGTATAATCTCTCCATAATGATCGATTTAACAGCATAAATTCCAGCGCCTCTGCTAGTTCATCCACATTGTTTTCTTGTACTAGAACACCATCTTTTTGATCTGTGATCAACTCAGGAATTCCTGCATGCGTCGTGGAAACTACCGGAATCCCTGTCGCCATCGCTTCTTTAAGCGTATTTGGGATTCCTTCCACATCTCCATTGGAAGCTTGCATACTTGCTGCAACAAATAAATCAGCTTGTTGCATTTTTTCATGGACAACTTTTTTGGGAACACTACTTAACAATTGGAACCGATCCCCTAATCGCAGTTCTGTCGCTAACTGTTGCAATTGTTCCTCCATCATGCCACTACCAATAATCGTGAGTTTAGCGTTCGGAAACGATTCGCTTATCTTTTTAAACGCCTTCATTAGAACATGATGGCCCTTCTTTTCTACTAATCGGCCCATTGTTAAAATATTTTGCGTAAACCTTCTACGATCGACTTCCCGATAGTTAAATTGCCTCAGGTCAACCCCACCATATAACACTTTTATTTTTTCAGGTGGACAGCCCCAATCGACCATCCGTTCAGCAAGATAATCACACACAGGCAAAAATAGATCGCCTTGGTCCACTAATTTCTTCATGCCTTCTTTATAGCCTACAGGTTGATCTGCCATTGTAGCATCACGTCCCCGGATACTGGTTAATAGTGGTAGATTTGTTTTTTGTTTAAATGGTAGTAGCAACATACCTAATTGCGCATGATGTGCATGCAGAAGTCGCACATCTTGCTGTTTCACAAATTCTTTTGGAGAAAATATCTCGTTCAGATAGTGGACTTTATCATTCAACAGGGACATATCTACCATATATTTCGGCTGTCGTACTAGATGAATATAATCATAACGAGGAACTTGGCGTATTTGGGGTACATATTGAGTTGGATCCACGCGTAGATTCAAATGCATTACTTTTGGCATGCTTCCTTCTCCTTTCCATAGAAAACGTTTCGTTACTTTGTAATCTATGCAAACAGTCCTAACCTGCGTGGACGAATAGGAACTGTCTTTTGCCTAAAATAGCTATTTTTTCCATTGTCTATCAATTCTCTTTATTGGCCTAGTTTTCTTTTCAATAGGTCCTAACCCTTACACTTTCAAGTTTAATTGAATTGATAGTAAAGAAAGAAACACTCTTGACGGGAAGGAGGAAGACTGTGGCACAACCAACCATTCTTATAACTGGTGTAGCTGGATTTATAGGTTATCATCTAGCAAATCGACTATTAACACTTGGATATTCCGTAATAGGCATCGATAATTTGAATGATTACTACGACGCAAACTTGAAACGATCACGCCTGAATCAACTACTAAATAAGGAGCGTTTTAACTTCTATAAAGTAGACATAGCCAATTATCATCAATTAAATTCCATTTTCAAAAAACATGATAGCTCCATTGTCATCCATCTTGCAGCACAAGCGGGGGTCCGTTATAGTCTAGAACACCCCTTTGCCTATGTGGATTCTAATTTGGTAGGGTTTGCCAATATTTTAGAAGTATGTAGACAACATAAAAGTGAGCATCTCATTTATGCTTCTTCCAGTTCTGTCTATGGCGCAAATCGCAAATTGCCGTTCTCAACTACGGATTCCGTTGATCATCCAGTAAGTCTATATGCCGCCACAAAAAAAGCAAATGAGCTAATGGCGCATACGTATAGTCATTTATTCCATCTCCCAACAACCGGGTTACGCTTTTTCACCGTTTACGGTCCTTGGGGACGACCAGATATGGCCTATTATGCTTTTACCAAGCGAATAATGGAAAACAAGGAAATCGAGGTATTTAATAATGGGGATATGAAAAGAGATTTCACCTATATTGATGATATTGTCGATGGGATCATTCAAATATTGGACTATCCGCCAAAACAAAGTCCATCCCACAAGAGAGAGAAATCGAATTCTAGCTTCAGTAATGCACCATACACCATTTATAATATCGGCCATAATCAACCGGTCCATTTAATGGATTTCATTGCGACTTTGGAGAAATTACTTGGAAAAAAAGCAAATCTAACATTCCTACCCATGCAACCAGGTGATATGAAAGAGACCTACGCAGATATTGACGACCTACAAGCCGATTTTGGCTTTTCACCACGCACCCCACTTAAACAAGGATTAGCTAAATTCGTTAACTGGTATAAAACCTATTATAGGGAAGATAGCAATGACTAAAAAGCTCATGGAAGGTATTTATCACGATTCATGTAAAAAGCCGAAATCAACCTATGATTTCGGCTTTTTCTCCCTCCAATGATGCCTTTTCTTAAGCGCTTTGTGCGTCTTCCAATTGCATGGTGGTAATACAAGTATTATCATTTTCGAATGTAGTGATTTCTGATTCTGTCACTTTATCGTCATGTGCGATCGTAACTTGATAGTTTTTGTCGCGTTCTAACCACAAATCAATGAATCCATTTGCAAGAGATTCTACTTCTTGATCCATCACCGTATCCCCTTCGTCATCTACGATCGTGACATGGAACGTTTCGTTTGCTAATTCTCCTTGGCATCCTGTTAAACTATGGACAGCACATGGATGGGTTGTCTCCTCATAAGGTGCAATCGAAACAAAAAATTCATCTTCAGGTAAATCATATGCTTCCTGACTTTCATCCTCATTCGTTACAACCAGTTGTTCCGAAGTAATCGAAGCCGATTGATCAGTGATATTGCCAATACTATAATCATGTACAAGTTGTTTAATATCTTCGGTTTCTTTTACATTCGCTTGCTGATCCTGAGGTCCAGACATCATCACTATGGTCACTATTGCCACAACAACAATTCCTACCAATGTTATAATTTTCACTTTCATCATGCCAGCTCCTATCTTTTCTACTTATTCTATTATTCCATCGCTACATTTAAAATCTTTTTTATTGAACATTTATATCATATCATAAAACTATTCGGTAGAAGACGATATTTATATGACAATCCAGTTATTTTTTCCACTGATTTTGAACCTGTCACTTCTTATCTCCAGTCCTTTCAATCGTTAGAACAAAACTGTCTAAGAATCAATATATAATTAAGTACTAGTTAGCGGTATAATTGAATTGCTTTAGGAGGTAAAAAAATGAAATTTAATACAAATCAAACCTTACAGGTGATTAAAGAACTCAGTGACAATATGGAAGCCAAATTTGAACAAATCGATAAACGGTTCGAACAGGTGGACTAGCGGTTCGATCGCATAGAGAATCGATTGAGCAAAATTGACAAACGTTTAGAAACAGTAGAAAAAAATACAGATTTTTTATACGAGGAAGTAGGAACCAATTCAATTAAAATTAGACAACTAACGAAACAATAACAAAATTAATTACTTCCTATGACACTTACTAATTCCTACCGATAAATACTCCCTTATAACAAAACAACCAGGTACAACTTGGAAGCTTTTCTCCTACGCTGTACCTGTTATCTTTATAGCTAGATAGCGACGAACACGACTCTTACTCAAACAACTGCATCTGTTCTGTCTCTCCTAATCGGTCAATTGTTGCTGGTTCATGATCTTGGAAATAAGCATGATGGAGCCACTTTTCTTTTGTCATCACTTTTTTGCTTGTATCATGAGATGATCTTAGGCGACAACTGTAGATAATAGGAAAATAATCTTGTAAGAACTTCCCTTCTGCATGTGCCGTTAGGGCAATAATTTGGAACCCTAGTTGTTCTGCAACAAAAAATACAGGACTTAACACATGGTCACTTGATGCTTTTCCAAATGGGTTATCCAGTATAACAGAACGGTGACGCTTCATAGTTGCATGGATATGTTGCTTTTTCTCCGCTACATAATTCAGTATACCTAAGAACAGTGTCATGTTCTTACTCCATTTTTCTCCTCCAGACCAAACATTGCTTTGTTCCCAAGAATAGGAGCGGGATGTCACTTTATTATCATTGGTTACTTTACGACAGTTTACCTTCATTACTTCATTATTCATCACATTTTGCAACAACTGTTTGGATTGAAGCCACATTTCGATTTTCTTTCTCACTTTCCCATCATCTTGTGCTCCTTGGTCATCTAAAAATTGATCGGATTCTAATTGTTGCAAAATCCATTCCACATAATTCCTGATTCTCGTCTTTCCTTCTTCCTCTTCCCATTCTGGAATAGAAAACGTAAAGATTTGCTTCCAATCATCTGCTACTTTCACTTTCGTTTTCGTTGGAATTTGTTTTAATTCTTCCACAAGTGTTTGTAAATGAGAATGAATTTGATTAATAAACAACTGCAAGTCCTCATCACTTTTACGAATATGTTCATTTGCATAATTTGAGATTTGCTCAATTCGCTTAAACATATTTTGCTTAAATTCGATCACATCGTGGTAAGTATGTTTACTTTCCACACCATTTACAGCCATTTGTTGTAGTTTAATATCGGATATTTCGTTACGACAAAAGTCGCGAAATAGGCTTTGTGCGCGTTCAACTTGCTTGCGCTCTTGCACAACCGCTTGTTTATTGCTTTTCATCTGCTCTGTAATCGATTGAACGAAATGTTTTCGATTATACGAAAAATCCATTACCTGTTCTTCTGTTAACGTCAGTTGTTGAATATCTGGTGCATTAAAATGATGTCCTTCAATAAATAATTCCAACTCACGTTCAGCTGCTTCAATGCTTGTCAGTTCTTTTTTTGTAGTAGAAAGTTGTTGATCAAGAAAAACTTTTCGTTCAGATAGTTTTTCCTGTTGTTTTTGTAACTGATCCGCTATTTGTTTTGGCGACTCATCAAATTCCACTATCTCTTTTCCAGGAAAACGATCATGAAAATGGTCTACTTTTGCTTGCCATTTCCCACGTTGTTGTTCCTTAAGCACCGATTGTTGTTGTACGTGTTTATCTAACGATTCAAGCTCTTCTTTTCCTTGCTTAATCTTATCCCATAACTGATTCATAAACCGGAAACCGTCAGACGGAAACGTACGATGCTCATCTAAATAGCTAGGAAATTGTTGACGTAGATCGGCCATTTGGTTGTTAAAATTTTCGATCTGTTCATCGGCAGCATCACGTTTTGCTAGCCACTCCCCCCGGGTGACGGTAATACGGTCCATCTTTCGCTCAAGATCATGGATTTTAGCTTTGATAACTTGTTTGCTTTCATCGGAAAAAATCGGCGTAAGTGATTGGACCTGTTGGTAATCATCCTGAAAATAAATAACTTGAATATTATTTTCCAGTGTATTTACCCGATCATCCAGTGCTGTTTTTTCATCTGTAAAGAAAGCTAAGTCTTTGTCTACTTTAGAGATATCACGATTTACTTGTCGCAATGTCGAGGAAAGGGATTGTTTCTTTTCCTTCTCTGCTGTAACTTCTTTCTCGTAAGAAAGATATTGTTGAGCTTTATCCATTTGTACGTGTAACCCTTGGAGCTCATTTTCATAGTTACTTACCGTTGTTCGCAATGATCCTACCGTCGTACGGGTTTCACGGATAAATGTTTTTTCTTTGCTATGTTTATAGGATAGGTCCTCTTTTTGATTCCTTAAATCGGATAGTTCTTGCTGTAATGCCGTATATTTGTCATAAGGATAGTTCTGAATAAATTGATTAAACTGTTTCCAACCATCCTCACAACGTGTGATTTCTTGTTCCTTTTGTTCCCGTTTTGTTGTTGTTTCAGCTGCGTCAACCTTAATCGACTGCTGCCACTCTCGAAACACATCGACATGTAAATTATCTGCCCAGTGATCTGGCGCAATCCAAGTTTCTTGCTGTCTTTCGTCTAGTGTTAAGGCTTCTTCTGTTGTTACTATTGTAATTGGATATTGCAAACGATCAGAAACATGTTCAAGCTTTGATAGCAGTTGAGGTTTTGACTTCGTTGTTGTCACTAACGTTAAAGGCCATAACAAAAACTGTTTTTTCTCCTCACGCGTTTCCCGATCCAACGATTGTAAATATTCTGATCCTGTTACGAGATAGTCCAATTGATTTTTCCATTTCGCAACCTGTTGTTCGATAAACGTATCTCCGAAAAACAAATCCTGCGTTCCATAATCATCGACAAAACGATAGGAAAGTCGTTCACGATACAATAGCGTATTCCGCTCTTTTTTGAGCTTGTCAATTTGTTCGATTATCCGTGTTTCAATCGATTGCTGTGATGTGTAAATGCCTTCTAGTGTTTGCCATTGTGGCCGTAAATCGACGAGTTGTTCTATTAACCTATGTTGGACTTGATCGATTTCTGCTAGTTGATAAGAAGTGCGATCGATTTTCATTTCTACATTCGTTTGCTGTGTTGTTAAGTCTTCCATTCGTGTTTCTGCCGCTTCTACTTCCTGCTCGAACTGCTTAATCTGTTGGTTTACGTTAATGATTTCTTGATCTAAATACTGACTACGCGTTTGCCACTTTGCTAATACTTCTCTAACATGCTCTTGATCTGGATTAGCTAATATTTGTTGCGCTAACCTCTGCATATCATTCGATCTTGCCCCAATCATTGCTTCGATTCCTGAAAGTTGTTCACCTAATTGTCGTGCACGTTCGAGCAACTGTTGTTTCGTAGCATGTACTTTTTCCATCTGATCCACAATCGGGTTTCGTTGATAGATGGCTGCTTGCTTATCTTTTTCGATTTGTTCCATTTGTTGATGATAATAACCGAGTAATTTTTGGTTTGTCTCTTGCAAATCATCTTCAAGGTTTGTCAGTTCTTCTGTTTGTTCAAGCTTTGCTAATTCATTTTCAACCCATTGTAATTGCGCTTGTTGTTCCAGTTCATCGCGTTTTAATTGTGCTAGTTTTAACGAATAATAATCCGTTTGCTGTTGCTCAAGTATGTCTTCCGTTTCCGTATACATAGCTAAGACTTGTTTATAATCTTCCTCCATTTGCTGAAGTGTTGTCTTTTCCACATAAATATCATAAGCACTGGATTGGATCGCGTAGTTTTCATGATCTGTTTCCCATGTCACTACCTTTTGTTCGATTTCTTGTAGTTGATCTGTCGTTTGTTTTTTTTGCTTACGTATTTCTTCCCAAACACCTTTTGCTCGTTGTTTGGTGTCTAGATAGTTTAACTCCTTGTTATGAAGTTCTTGATATGTTGCGACATAGGCATCTAATTGTTGTTGTATCCTTTTATTTTCTTCGATCGTTGCTTTCAATTTCTTATAGTTTTTAAAACTTGTATGCTGCTTTTCAAACATATCGACAAACATCGTTGCATCATGACCTACGATCGCATCTTCTACTGTCGGAATTAATAAACGATCAAATAATTGGTTCGTGCTTTTACAGTCATCAAAGAACGCTTCCACGCCACCTTCTGTACTATTAATCTTGACAATACTATCCCATTCACCAGCAATAATATGGTACTGTTGTTCAAGAAAAGCCCGATAGGCTTTAATCGTATTAAATTGATGGGCAAAGATCGATGATTTCTCACGCATCGCGCTATAGTAATCTTGCATTTCTCCGCGCTCTGCTGGACGTTTGCCATCCTTTCCTTCACGGACAAATGGAATTCCCTCCATACCATCTGCATCCCCTGCATCATATTCATACACATAACGCAAGGACTCAATCCCTTGTTTCGTCACATAAAGGGTAACCGACGTTACGACATACCGGCGCGGGTTGTCGTGAATGATCCATTCGATCGCAATATGGGCTGGCGCATTTTCCAATTGTAACGTGTTCTTGATTTTGCGATCGGCTAATTCTGCATGAGGAATGACTGCTTGCAAGGCTGTTTGGATTAACACTGTCTTCCCGCCACCATTTTCAAGCAAAATCGCGCCATTATGCCCTTCAAATAAAAACAGTTCATCATTATACCTTTTGTTGCCTTCTTCATACACAACATTTGTTAAACGAATTTTACTGATCGATGGCATGTTCATCCCCCTTATCAAATCCGTAAATGAATTCAAATATCCCTTTATTGTATTCCACTTCCATAAAGAAACGCTGGACAATCGTTTTTGCTTTTTCCGTAATCGTTACCTCATTGTTCCCTATCTCTTGTACGAGTCCTTGATCCTGTAAAAACTTTTTGACCGTATCAATAAAACTCAAGCGACTAATCGTATTACCTGTTTGTTTTTTAGCCGTTTCTTTTACATCGTTCATGTCCTCCCACTTATCTATGATAAGTCGCCAATTATAGGAAAACTCTTTTTCTAGTTCCTTTAATGTTTCTAAATCATGTGTTTTTAATTGGTCGATACGTTCTTGAATAAAAGTTATCCATTCATCTAACCGCAGAAACTGTCTTGTTGGTTCTTGGCTCTGATAGGTATCATAGAATGTGCCGAATAAAATAATACTAGCAAAATATAATAAATAGATATCCCCATTCGTTGCACTTGAGCGCAAGTAATGTCGTTTGATCCAATCGTTACTCACATGGAACGGAGAGAGTCTCGTCTTTGGAACTAAAAACATTTGCTCACTCGTTGTCACAATCACCCCATCTACTTCACTAGCAAACATTTCTAAAAGTCCACGAATCGCATCATCTGCACGATATTGTTGTACCGTTTCCACATCCGCTACCCCGTCTCGTGCAAGTGTCGTATAGATTTGAAATGCTTTCATGATCGTTTGTTCAGGATAATTCATTTGCTTCTCCCTCCAATTGGATCGTCATGTCTTGAATGGTAAACCGGTCTGTGCGCTGGATGACACCAGTTGTTTCAGTAACAATTAAGGTTTGACCTTCTAATAATGTAAGTGCTTCTCCTAACAATGTTTGCGCTCCGTCCTCTTCCACTTGCCCTTGAATAATTGGTGATCGTTGATGCAAAATCAACCAAAAATCATAAAAAGACCGTTGTTGATACAAGTCAGCTTGTCCAGATTCTTGTAAATAGTCCATAAAAGTGGATAATGTTTCCCCTTGATTTGCTTCCACTGCACGCAAAAATTGCTTCATGTAGACTGTGTACATTTCCATTAACGCTTTACGATAAGGATCCTCTTGTCCCTCAGTATCTACTTCATAAAAATTTTGCTGTTCTGCCTGCGGACGTTCCTCGGTAATATTTTGTTCTGCAAAAAGGGTTAATGGCGACCATACTTGATTTTGTTCTACTTTTAAAAAGGGGTGAAGTACACCTTTCATCGCTTCGATTGGCAATGGATTGGAAACAACTTGTGACACGATATCTTGGTCAAAATTAAATGATTGAATGCCTGTATAATAAAGCGATTCCTGTGCTGTAATTAACGTAGTATTCTTCAAGGCGATCGTTTGCTCTAGCAATCTCGAATGTTCGTAATGAACAGACTCTAGTTCACTTGTTATTTGTAGGATTAGTTGGTAAGTTCTCGCTTCTTTTTTATGTATATCCTTTGAATAGAGTCGTTCCCTAGTTTCCTTGACGAATTGCCGGAGTTCCTTAAACTCTTCGTCTTCTCTTGTCAAACGTCCGTAAATATCTTCGAGTAACTGTTTATAACGCTCAAAAGTTTCCTCTGACACAATGCTTCGTTGAATTTCATGTTTCAATTTGTTCATTCGTTCCTGCAAGCTTTCCACATCAATGTGCATTTCATTAATTTGTCGTAATGCTCCATTGAATTCGCCTTTATCCAATTGTTTACGAAGCATCAATTGATTAATCGATAATTGAAACTCGCTATAAAACTCTTTGGTAGCAAAAACAAGTTCCAATCCATCCTCATCCAAGGTGTAATACTGTGTATTCGTCTCGAGATCAAAATCATTTGCTCGTAAAATTGAGTAATCGAGTACCTCTTCCATACTTGTTTCCCAATTGTAGAACGGGTAACTTCTTTTCTTCCCTGTTGTCGGACGAAATACTTCGATAATCGTCCTCGCAAGTCGCTGATAATCAGAACGGTCCAATTGATACTGTTCAGCCGTTAATTGTTGCAAAAAGGCTGCTAATTCCTGTATCCCTGTCCGGTACTGACGCATTAATTTTTGTTCAAAGAAAAACAGCAACGTTAATAGTCCTAACCCTTTCATGTCCACTTTGGATTTGTTTCGATCTACTTCACGTTTACGGTCTAAATCAAACAATGGATCAAACAAGGCAAGTCGTCTTATTCGTTCTCGATACCCATTTGTTATGTCTGTTAGATCAAACTTGTCCAATCCGACTCCCTCCAAATCTGTTGCAGTTCCTTCGTTTTTAATGTTTCTTGCGGATGATACATCCCGTCATCTATTAGTGCTTGAATAGTCTGTTGCTCTTCTGCTTTGGAGAAATAGGATAGAAAGTTCTGCAACGCTTGTAGGTTCTCTTGTTGGTAGACTTTTCCTTTGGCAGGTGTCTTTTGCAAACAGGCAAGATAAAATGGTAACGCCGGGAGAGCAGACTGCTTATGATGAAAGTGATGCCAAATCGCTATTCCTTCTTTATCTAAATCACCAAAATAAAAGAAATGATGACTTGCCTTGACTGGATACTGCATCGAAAATTGTTCGATACTTTTAATAACCGCTTTTCCACTGCCGTAAATTAAGGTCGAAAACATAGTATCAGGTAATGCTGGAAGTAATCCTTGGTAGGTTGTCTTATTCTCAACTACTAAGTGGTATTGGTCTGCTACCTGCATCTTGTAAGGATTAACCGCGAACATTAACGGTTCAGAAACTGGTATAATCTTTAGCGCATCAAATAACTTTATCCTTTCTAATACCTCCTTGCCACCTTTTTCTACTATCCACTTTTCATCGCCTGCAAGTTGATAGCTTCTTTCTGGTGCAGGAACCGGCTCAATCGGAAGTCCTTCTGTCCTTAGATAGTTATCGATCATCGATAAAAATACGAGATCGTTCTGAAAAACGGCGGGATCCTTGCTATAGTAATCATCCAAATCTATCAAAGGATGTAACGTCGTACGATAGGATTGCAATTGTTTATGGTAATCTTCCATTAGTAAACTTTTATTAATTCGATACTGAAAGGCTAGTGATGGGGTCCGATTATTTCGTCCTTTAGCCTTTACCATTGATAGAACCTTATCTTCTTCTAATTGTATTATTCGTTGTGCAAAATCTTCGTATGTATGTAAAGGTGGTTCTATTAATTGTTCTAGTTCAGATAAAGCAATTGTTTTTCTACGAAATGTAGCTAGCTGTTTCTTCATTGTTTCCAACTGACACACTCCTAAACATTTCAACTTTCATTCTATTATACTAGATTTTGTCAGGTCGAAAACAGTAGAAAAATAAGGAATGTGAATTTGTGGTGATGTGTAAAATACAAGTGGCTTTCGAATAGGGAAGAATTACGTAGGAAGGGCTTTTATAGAAGGTGGTCTTCCCATATTAGCTGTTGATAGCTATGACATTGGCAGTTGATTAGGAAAAAGAATAGATTTAAGAGGCAAACCCACCACTTGTAAAAGTCTTCACATAAATTCCTAACTAATTCAGTCTGCCATCAATTTCCTCAATTAATGAATTTCCTCTTCCTCCCAAAGGTTTATAATATCTTACTTTGAAAAAACGTTGATTCATTTCATCTTGGCTGGATTAACTTTCCATCCAAATAAGCATTCGTAAAAATTCTTTCATTATTAATCATGTGGGACATAGTCACTTGAGTCTTCTCGATCGAGCGATGAACAAACATATTGACCACATCCTTATCAAATAGAATGGGTATTGTAACCTAGTAGATTTTCTACTATTATTATAACATCACCAACCAAAAGAACAAGTGTTCGTTATTGTTTTTTTGTGACTATTTAAAGACAATGGCGTTAAGCCGAGTAGTTAGATGTGGTTGACGCTAGGAGATAAAGTAAAAACAAAAAGCGTGATACACTCGCAAATTTGTGATCACGCATATACATTTTTGTTTCATTCTGTTTTCTCTTCAGCTATGTGCACATAGTCCACAAATTTTTTGAAGATGTTTATCCATTTTTTGTCTGCATGTTTCGATTCAAGTCTAGTAGCCATTGGATAGCATCTTGTTTATTCACTTCTCCAATTTCATGTCCTGTTGGATAAGTTTGGTAGGAAACAGTTGCTCCTGCTTGACGAAAGATAGATTCGTTCTCACGCCCAACTTTTGGTGGAAAAATGGTATCCTCCCTTCCATCTATAAGAAAAACGTTTAAATGTTCGACCGATTGAACCTGATAGGTATCTTTAAGAAATGTTGGTACATAGCCATTCATCGAGACAATGCCGCGGATGCGTTCCCCTAGCACAAATGCTAAAGAATTGGAAAGAATTGCCCCTTGACTAAATCCCGCTAAATAAACATGATCCTGATCAACTGGATATTCTTCGAGTACATCTTCAATAAAACGTTGCAGATCTTTCATACTTTCCTTAAACTGGTCCATATCCGGCTTGCCATAATCCTCCAAATAATAATAAGCAAATCCTTTATTGTATGAAAGGTTACCTCTAGGTGCAACTAATATGTATTCATCCGTCACGCCATCAAACACATCCATCATGTGCTTCTCACTATACCCTATTCCATGCATCGCAATTAAAAGCGGATATTTTTTATCCTCTTTGATCCGACTAGGTAACTTTACTTGATAATAAAAAACAGTCTGCAAACTAAACCATCCTTTCGTTTATTGTTATACCTATGTGCAATCATGAAGTTTTTAGTACGCATAAGCTGTCTTATGTGCAATATTGTTTTGTCATGATAACGTGTATTTAGAGCTTTTTTCTCGATAGCACGTATTTAAAGCTTTTTTACATTATTGAATACTTTTCCCTAGACCTTGCTTATTTACAGCTTTTTCTTACATCACCCTGCGCTTTTTCTCTAGATCTTGCGCATTTACGGTTTTTTCTTACGTTATTCAACACTCTTTCCCTTGATTCCGTGTATTTTGAAAATCACTGTACTTTAATCAATAATTTGCTGCTTCAGCTTAAAGAGCCTTTCCTCCCCAAATAATGTAGTAAACAAAAAAGCTATCAGAATAAACCTTTCATCCTGATAACTTTTTCGTCCTTTAGATTAACGTGTTTTTTAATGTTCCGACATTCTCGATAAAAACTTCAACCTCATCACCGGATTGTAGCCACACTTGTTCTTCTTCCGAATAGCCTAGTATGACTCCTTCTGGTGTACCAGTAAAAATGACATCACCAGGTTTCAACGTCATATATTGAGAAATATAGCTAATCAATGACGAACAATTAAATATCATATATTTAGTATTACTTGATTGGCGTTTTTCTCCATTTACCTTACATTCAATAGCCAAACCAGATGGATCAACCTCATCTGCTGTTACCAAGTAAGGCCCAATCGGTGCGAAATGATCGAGCGTTTTTCCTATCAACCATTGGCCAGACTTTAACTGAAGGTCCCGGGCTGACAGGTCGTTTCCAACACTGTAACCAAATACATAGGACAATGCCTCTTCTTCCGTTACATCTTTTGCTTCCTCCCCAATCACAATGACTAACTCTGCTTCATAATCAAATTTCTCCGCAACATTAGGTAATGAAATTTCTTGATTGTGACTAGCTAGTGTATTATTAAATTTGCTAAATAAAACAGGTGAACTAGGAAGCTCCATTTTCGATTCTTCAACATGAGATTGATAGTTTAAGCCAACACAAACGATTTTCTCAGGATTGCTGACAACAGGTTGATACTCCAATTCTTTTTCTTGTAAAAAGAGCGATGACAAATCCTGTGCAGCTTCTATTAATTTACCAAGTGCTTTCGTTCCTTCGTCACCAGCTAAGATTACATCCTGAATAGCAGTTGGTGCGGCTACATTCAACCGAGAAGATGCTTCTTTAACGTCAAGAACACCCCGATCCGTCTTTACCCCTAACCGAACCTCATCATTTAAAATAAACTGTAATAGTTTCAATGATTTCTACCCCTTCTTTTCCTCGATTGCTTTCGTTACGCTTTCTCTAACTGGGCTGCCACTTCATAGATTAGGTCTTCCTGCCCACCGACAGCTTGCATTTTCCCAAGTTCTACTAAAATATCTCTTTCATCAATGCCAAATTTATTTGCTGCTTTTTCTGTGTGAAGTAGGAAGCTGGAATATACGCCAGAATAACCCATGATTAAACTTGTGCCAGTCACTTCCTGTGGACGTGGCATAAATTTGGCAACCACATCATTGGCAACATCTAAAATTTTATAAAGGTCGATGCCTGTATTATAACCCAATTTTTCAAGAACAGCAGCCATTACTTCTGTTTGCGTATTTCCACTTCCTGCTCCTAATGCACGTAAACTACCATCAATATACGTTGCACCTGCTTCAACTGCAGCTAGCGTGTTCGCCATCGCCATCGACAAGTTATTATGTCCATGAAATCCTACTTCACAATCAAGTTCATTTTTTAGTGCGGTAATTCTTTCGGTCACTTCATGTGGTAGAAGCGCACCAGCTGAGTCGGTTACATACACCACTTCTGCTCCATAGCTTTCAAATAATTTTGCTTGTTCGACAAGCTTTTCAATTGGTACCATATGGGCCATCATTAAGAAGCCAACTGTTTTTAATCCCAGTTCACGGCCCATCTCAATATGCTGCTTCGCTACATCGGCTTCTGTCACATGGGTTGCGACCCGTACCATGTTTGCACCTGCTTTGACAGCTTCATTTAAATCCTTCTTTGTGCCGATTCCAGGCAGCAGCAAAACAGAAATGTTTGCCCTACTGCATTCCGCTGCTGCCGTTTCAATTAATTCCAGTTCATTTACTTTGGATAGCCCATATTGAAGAGAAGAGCCACCTAACCCATCTCCATGTGATACTTCAAAATAGTTCACACCAGCCTGGTCCAGTCCTCTAGCTGTTTCTCTTACTTGTTCTTTTGTAAATGCATGTCTCATCGAATGACTTCCATCTCGAAGTGTAACGTCTACGATTTCAAAACTACGGTTTGTCATCTTATTTCACTCCTTCTTGCGCACGTTGTTTTGCTAATTCATTCGCTACCCTTGTTGCCGCGGCTGTCATGATATCTAGATTACCGGAATAAGTCGGGAAAAAGTCACCAGCACCTTCTACCTCAATAAAAATGGAAATATCTTTTCCAGAAAATTGCGGTTCTGTATTCATTCTGTAACCTGGTACATAGGTTTGTACTTCTTTCACCATGTCATGGATAGATTGAACGATTTCTTCTTCTTTTCCTGTTTCTTCTACTGTTACATGGATTGTATCACGCATAATCACTGGTGGCTCAGCAGGGTTTAGGATAATAATTGCTTTCCCTTTGTTGGCTCCACCGACTTGTTCAATCGCATTGGCTGTTGTTTGGGTAAATTCATCAATATTTGCTCGTGTTCCAGGACCAGCACTCCTGCTGGAAATGGTGGCAACGATCTCTGCATAGGAAACAGAGGAAACACGATTGATCGCATGAATCATTGGGATCGTTGCTTGCCCACCACACGTAACTAAGTTCACATTTGGTTCATTTTTTAATTGATCCAAATTTGCTGGTGGTACAACGAAAGGTCCAATCGCAGCTGGTGTTAAATCAAGTACTTGTTTTCCAATTGCAGTCAGTAAATCATTATGTTTTTGATGAATTTTCGCGGATGTTGCGTCAAAAACGATGTCAAATTGATCTGGATGTTCTAACAGGCCATCCACACTCTTGGTTGTGGTGAGGTACCCGCGTTCCTTTGCCCGATGTAACCCTTCTGAATCAGGATCTATCCCCGCCATCATCGTTAATTCAAGCTGATCGGATCGTTCAATTTTATACATTAAATCGGTTCCAATGTTTCCCGAACCAAGAATTGCAACTTTACATCTTGACATAAATAATCCTCCTTATCATTTAAATGTGGCTGACACCGTTCCAAGCTTTTCAAATTCAGCAATAAAATGGTCACCTGCTTCGATTGGTACGGCCTTTGCTAACGCTCCTGCTAAAATCACTTCGCCTGGGTCAAGGGAAATATCGTAAGAACCAACCTCATTTGCTAGCCACGCAACTGCTTCAATTGGATTTCCCATAACAGCCGATCCATAGGCAGAATCAAACCATTCATCGTTTTTATACAACGTCATTTTCACTTCTGGCAGCTCTAGTTCAGTTAATGCTTTGGCGTCCTTTCCAATAATGGCACCAGCTGATGAGCCGTTATCAGCAACCGTGTCTTCAAAATTAATTTTCCAATCTCGAATCCGGCTGTCAATAATTTCAACAGCTGGTACCACATAATCCGTTGCTCTGGCAACATCTTCAGTGGTTACTCCTGGACCTTTCAGTTTTTCTTTTAAAACAAAGCCAATTTCAAATTCTACTTTTGGTTGAATAAATTCTCCGATAGAGATCGCCGTATCTTCTTTATACATCATCGTATCAAGCAGATGGCCATAATCTGGAATCGATACGCCTAACATGTCTTGCATCGCTTTACTCGTTAAGCCAATTTTCTTACCGACCACGTTGGCACCATTTTTTATCTTGTCATCGATAATCCCTAACTGGATTTGGTAAGCTTTGTCTTTTGTTATTTCTTCTCGAGATGTAAACGGTTCAATCGTTTGTTTTGTTTTTTCTACTTCAATTAGTGCTTGAACTGCTTTATTTATGTCCATTGATCAACTCTCCTTTAATCGATAGAATGGATGCATGCTCATGAACGAACGTTTTATAGGTAATTCTTGATCTACCGGTAGTTGTTGTAACCACACCATTTCTACCTTTTGATCTGGAAACATGTTTAATCGTTGATTTTTTGCCAAGTAGACTCCTGTTTGACTTTTAGATACATATACTTCTGTTTCATGTTGCTCCTCATTTTTAGCAATCGCTACCCTATAATTCCCAGGGGCCGGTAGCATATAATAGGGTAATCGTTTAAAACACTCGCCGTCCCAGAAAACTTCTGTTTCATAACATCTACCAAGTACATTCGCTAGTTGTTCCACTTTCCCCTTCAAGATGAGTTCACGAATCCAGGTGGAACTAATCTTTTTTCCATTAAAATCTACTTTATCCACTTTGGTAACCTCTATTTGATCCGAAGAATCTGCTTTCAAGCGATCAATATTGCCGGCTCCTCGATGGCCATAGGAAAAATCAAATCCTGCTACTGCATGGTTCACACCTAGACCAAGCAGGTAGTTCGATACAAATTGCTCTGGTGGAAGGAAGAGAAAATCTTTATCACAGTTCACCACATAAAACGTATCGACACCTAGAGATTCTAAAATCGAGGCCTTCTTCGAGAGTGGCATAATATAGTCAAATGCTGTGTTGTCTTTTGCTAGAATCGTCTTTGGATGCGGAAAAAAGCTCATGACTGCAACCGAAAGCTGCTTTTCTTTCGCGACATCACAGGCAGTTTTAACCACTTGTTCATGACCGCTATGCACTCCATCAAAGAATCCCAATGCCATGACATTTGGTGTAGATTGCTTTTTCCAGTACGCAAGATTACTAGCGTTTAAGTGAATTGTCTCCATATGGATTTCCCCCTCCTCCTTACATCATTAGTTCGAATGAGCAGTGATTGTTTTTTCCAATGTACGATATTTTCCTTTAGAAAAGATTAGTGGTTCACCATCTTGTAAATGAATGTCCGTTACTTGACCAATAAAAATGGTATGATCACCTTCTACATACTCTGATTTCACATTACAAGCAACTTGTGCAAGTGCACCAGGAATGACTGGTTTATCATCTAGGTAATCAAATATTACTTTTTCCTCACTCTTTACCTGACCAGCGAAAATCATCGATAACTCCTGTTGGTCTTCTGACAAAATGTTAACGGAAAACTGCCCACTCTCCTGAATTTTCGGTAACATTTGCGCATCCTCTTTTACCGAAATAATAACCAGTTTTGGGTCAAGTGATTGTGACATGAAGGCATTTGCTGTCATGCCATGCGTCTGTCCATTTTTCGATTCGGTTGCAATAATCGTAACCCCCGTTGCAAAACTTCCCATCGCATTTCGAAATAAACGATCATCCATTTTTAAATTCCTCCTTAGTACGGTAAGTCTCTTTCAAAAAATGAGATTGGCTCGATGTTCATGCTGTTAAGATCATTACAGTTGCTGTAACATAACACACCCTTTTTCTTAAGCTGTCCAAGCCCTAAGACCGATCTTCTTCACTTCTCTTTTTGATCTGTTATGTGTTATAATTAATTCAACTTAAATGTTTAGAAAGTTAGGAAAAGAAATTTACACACCTAAAAAATGTAACCGTTCCCAAAAAGTTTGTTAAAATGGTTAAGGTTATCTGCAGACAATCCCCTCCCTAACATTTACATGTTGCCTTTGAGTTGACTAACTACATCGTATCATTGCCGTCGTTAAATTGAATCCTATGAAAAATAGCAAATTTTTATTTTTTTAACGCAAAAAGTGTGAATATTTAAAATTTATACTATATTTTATCAACTCATTTGGAGGGATGGATCCATATGGAAACAAATGTAAACAGTTCAAATTTGATTGATGTATTTGATTTACCTAAAGAACAGGCCCTGAATACTTTTTATGATCGTATGATTACCATTCCCATTACATCAATTGCATCTTTAAAAAAAGAGTTGGAAACAACGGTTGGGAAAGATCGATCGAAGGGGATTTTTATTCGATATGGTTGGCATAATGGGGTTAGTGATGGACAAAAAGCGATGACGTTCGAGTGGAAAACGGAAATTGATTTAATTCAAGCTGGACCCGAATTGCATATGTTACACGGATACGTCGATCATGTAAAAATTGATGCTCTTAACTATGAAAAAGAAGAAGACCTAGAGGCAATCTATGTCTCTTGGTATAATTCATTTGAAGTAGATGAATCTTTAAAAAACGGAACACACAGTGAGCAACCAGTTTGTCATACGATGTGTGGTTATGCTAGTGGCTATTTATCTACCGTCCTAAAAAGGCCTATTCTCGTAACGGAAACCAAATGCAAAGCAATGGGGCATGATCACTGTGAAGTCATTTGTATGCCGATGGAAAAATTTGGACAAGAACTAGAGAATGAATATAAGTATTATCAATCTACTAGTATGATTAAGGAGTTAGATGAAATAACAGCAAAATTAAAAATTGAACGTGATAACTTACATAAAGCATATGGACTTCACCGAAAGTTAATGGACGAATTACTTTCAAAACAAGGGGTGCAACGAATTGTTGACGTGTTATATAAGTCAACAGGCCTGCCAACCTTTATTGAAAATGCAGAAAATCAGATTATGGTGAAATCTGATGGAGTTGACTTAGATTTTGAATTGAATAAAATCAATACACGTACGACTCATTTTATCCGAGTATCTCCCGATGTCGGAATGCTTCGAACACCGATTTATTTTGAACAACAAATTAAAGGGTATTGTTCGTTTCTTTTCCCAAAAGATCACACCCCCACCGATTTAGAATATATGATTATCGATCAAGCTTCCCTCACCGCATCGATTATATTGCTAAATAAAAATATTAAGATTCAAACAGAGCAAAACATTAGACGTGATTTTTTAAGTGAGGTTTTAGAGGGAAAATTTGATAAAGAGAAACTTTATCAAATTGCTCATTACCTTAATTTTAATCCAAATGATTCCTATTGGATGCTTACGATGGAAAGGTCAATCAATCAATCCGAGATGAGTCATGAGGTAGAAGTCAATGAAGAAATCGTTCGTTACGTTAACATGTTCTTTAGGGACAGAAAGATAAATACGATTGTGTCACAAAAATCGGGTAAAATTATCATGTTGATTGAGTATGGCTCATTCCATAAGCTAAATATAAAGCAATCAACATTAATTAGTCAGTTATTAAAACACTGCTCACGCCGCTTCAACAATTATACGTTTATTGCGGGTGTGAGCTCCTTGGTACAAAGTATTGACCAGTTATCGATTTTATATAATGAAACATTGGCAGCTTTAAAAGCGTTGGATCCGAATGAAAAAGTACAATATTTTGAGGATTTAGGGATTGAAAGTGTTTTGTTTCAAATACCTGATGAGACATTAATTGACCGGTTTGTTAATAAACAAGTAGGAAAACTGCTCGAAATAGACAAAAATTTTGACTTGACGAAAACGTTATATGCTTTTGTTGAAAATGGTATTAACATTAATAAAACAGCTAAAGCTATTTCGATGTCGATCAGCGGATTACGCTATCGATTATATAAGATTAGTGAAATTTTAAATATCGAGTTGGATGATACCAAAAGTCTTTTTTCTGTATATATGGCATTAAATGTTTTAAAAGCAAAAGGACATATTACCATCTAACCTTCCATCATTCACAAGTTTTCTACACGACCTCAGTTGAAACTAGTTCTAATCGGACTATTTCTTCTGAGGTTGTTCTTTTTCTAGGAAAGTGAAAATACTCCCACTTAAGCTTTCCTGTTTTTTTATTTTGGCTATTTTCTAAAAGATTGTTGTTTTGTCACAATAACTATAGAATCCGAAGTAACTGCTTCCAACTTTCCTTATGAAAATGAGTGCTAAATGATCGCTGCGGAAATACACTACGCTTTCCATGGGGGGCTGGTGAGCCTCCTCGTGCTATCGCACTGTGGGGTCTCACCGATGCCACTAGTCCCATAGGAGTCTCCGTGTATTTCCTCCGCTGTTCGTGTGCTTCGTATTTTTTTGGGAAAAATCACATGAATGACATTTTAAGAATTATTACCATTATAAATCAGAACACCTATAACAGCGTAGGTAGAATACGTAGACTCCTCGAAAATACAAAGCCATTTTCTTCGTGCGATGTAACGCTGCCGAAATGTTCCTTGTCCTATGGGAACAGCGCGAGCTGAAGATCCACTTGGTAAAGTGGTTTTCTTTACCAAGTTAGCTGAAGCCGTGCCCATGGAAAGCGGAGCATTCTACCGAAGCGATTGTTTAGCACTCAATTTAAATCAGGAAAATGTTATTTCACAAAATCAGTTCGTCGGAGTTTCGATCAACTACGAAACAAAAAGCAACAAACTTTACTAAAAGTGCCTTTATTTTAAAAGTGAAGTAGCAGTTTTACCGACAATTGAACTGTCAATGGATAAATCGTTTAATTTACTCCCCCCTTCCCTTCGTTACAATTGCTGAAAAAGTAAAAACAAATGAATTTTTTCCATTGTTAAAATCCTGTCCACTCAGTCTTTATGAGTCCTTTCCATCCATTTTTCGCATGAATAATCTAAAAATTATTAATTTTTAACATTTTTAATAGCTATCTTAATTCTTCAAACAAAAATATAATAATAACCAATCAGATCAAACCCTCTGATTATTTTGATAACGTTTACAAAGATAAAGGAGGAATTTATTTGTCAACCAATTCTGTCGTAATCCCTAAAAAGTCACCTAACAGAGAACAATTACTTCAAAAAGCACAAGAAATTGGGGAATTAGCTGAAAAACATGCTTTACAAGCAGACATCGATGCGAAATTACCCGATATTGTCGTTGATAAAATTAAAGAGGCTGAATTTCATAAGCTTCATCGACCAAAAGCATATGGCGGTCAGGATTTAGATTTTTATACGTTTGGAGATATTATTCGAACCGTTGCCAATTACAATATTTCAGCAGCATGGATCACGTATTTCGCTATTATCCACGAAACTTGGCCAGCATTTCTACCAGAACAAGGTCGCGAAGCATTATACAATACCGATGCTTTACTTGCTGATGTGTTTGCACCAGTTGGAAAAGTGACCGACGACCCTGATGGCAAAGGGTACCGACTTAGTGGACAATGGAATTTCTGTAGTGGCGTATTATGGTCTGATTGGATTGCTTTAGGTGCAATTCATAAAATGAGAGATGCCTCCGAGCCAGAACTAAATATGTTTATTGTCCATAAGAATGATGTAGAAGTTATCGATAATTGGAACCCAATCGGTCTACGTGGGACTGGTAGTAACCCGGTTAAAGTAGATAATGTCTATGTCCCAGAAAAATATGTATTCCGATTAAAACAAGTTGTTGGAGGTGCTATAGCGCCTGATGGTAACTACGAAGAGGACTATCTACTTTTCAACGTTCCTTACTTAGTCTACTTCTTATCAGGTTTTCCACAGATCTGTATTGGTGGTTTAGAACGCCTGGTTAATGATTTTGAAGAAAAGACAAAAAATCGAGTTCGTATTTATAACAAGAATGCGAACGAAAAAGACGGTAGTAGCGCTCAGCATACACTAGGTGAATTTAAAATGCAGTTGAAAACCTTACAAGCTGTAGGGAAAGAATACATGGATAAATTAACCTATTATCAGGAAAATGGGATTCGAGTTATAGAAGAAGAAGAGCGTGAACAGCTCTTTGCGATGCGTGGACATATTTCTAAAACTTCTTCCGAATTGGCAACTAGAATCTTAGTAACACTTGGTGGTAATGCATTAAATAAGGAAGGTCATTCCGAACGTTTTGTTCGTGACCTAATCGCTGTTGCCGCCCACCCAACCCATCTATACGATGACGCGATGGTTGGCTATGGAAAAACAATTCTTGGTTATGACGGTCATCCAATGTGGTAAATCAATCATTTTACTAATGATATAACTATATTTTATGGGAGGAATTTAAAATGAAACAAGAACCAATCCTTGATATTTCTCACTTAGCACATATTGAAATTTATAGTCCAAAATTAGAACAATCGGTAACATTTTTCAAAGAGATGCTTGGGATGGATGAAGTTGAACGGCAAGGAAACTCCGTTTATTTGCGCGCTTATGAAGATCATTATCATAATACATTAATCATTACCGAAAACACGGAGGCTGGCTTAGGTCACATGGCGTTAAGAACGACTTCTCCGCAAGCACTAGAACGTCGTGCAGCTGAAATTGAGAAGATGGGCTATGGCATTGGTTGGATTGATGGAGATGTTGGTCATGGCCGTGCCTATCAGTTCAAGACACCAGATGGTCATAAGATGGAAATTTTCTGGGATGTGGAGTATTATCAAGCGCCAGAAGATCAGAAAACAGCATTGTTAAACCGTCCGCAAAGACGTCCTAATCGTGGTGTTCCTGTACGTCGGATCGACCATATTAACTTACTAGCAAAAGATACAAATAAAAATGTGGAGTTCTTAGAGAATGCATTAGGCTTTAATGTTCGGGAACGTATCTTAGATGATGACAATAATGACATTGCAGCTTGGTTAAGTGTAACGAACTTAGTTCACGACATCGCAATCATGGGCGATGCATTAGAAGAAGAAGGTCGTCTTCACCACATTTGTTACTGGTATGGCTATCCTCAACATTTAACAGATGTTGCTGAATTACTTGTTGAAGCGGATTACGAAATCGAAGTAAGCCCAATTAAACATGGTATTTCTCAAGCGACATGTATGTATGTCTACGAACCAGGTGGCAACCGTGTCGAGCTATTCGGTGATGCTGGTTATCTAATCTTTGACCCAGATTGGAAAACAATTGAATGGAAAGGGGAAGATACAGCTAAATCGATTCTATGGCATGGCGGATCTAATTTACCAGATAACTTTTTCGAATATGGAACCCCAGTAAGAAGCAAAAAACCTGTAAAAAATTCATAATTTTTTATACCGAGACAAAGGTGCAAGCGCCCGGTTAGCGACGTACGAACTGGACTGAGCCGTAGGAGATAAAGGAAACACGATGAATGGAGTGAATCGATGTTGACTTATCGTACGGAGGTGAGGGAAGTTGCGCTAGTCGTTGGGCACTGGAGCCGGACGTGGCTCAATATGTGTACACGGTTATCCACAGATATTCAAGTCTATAATTTCCTATACAGCAAGAAAGAAGAAAAAATTGTGGGTTTCTTCTTTCTTGCCACACACACACACCTAACATTTTACTAGGATTGATTCAGTTATTCAATTGATCTATCCATTTTATTTAAAAAGTTATTGGGAGGGTTTTAGTTGGAAATCAGTTCAAATTATATGAAAGTCAATGGCATTAATACCCATTACCATGAAGAAGGTTCAGGAAAAGAAAAAATGATCTTAATCCACGGATCCGGTCCCGGGGTGTCCGCATTTGCAAACTGGAGACTTGTTATTCCACGGTTAAGTGAGTCACTGCATGTATTCGCACCAGACATCGTTGGGTTTGGTAAAACTGATAAACTTCCGAAAGACCAATACACACTTGATCTGTGGGTGGATCATTTGATTGGTTTCATTGAAGCAGTATCCGATGAGCCTGTTTATTTAATTGGAAATTCATTCGGCGGTGCACTGTCCCTTCATGTAGCACATAGAAGACCAGATTTAGTAAAGAAATTAATTTTAATGGGCAGTGTTGGCACCAAGCATCAAGTATCCTATGGGTTAGACCGCGTTTGGGGATACGAACCTAGCCTTGAAACAATGCGTGAATTAATTGAGCTGTTCTCCTATGATCAAAAGGCAGCTAAAAATGAAGAACTCGTTCGTTTGCGTTATGAAGCTAGCATTCAACCTGAAACAAGAGATGCATTTGCAGCTATGTTCTTTGATTCTCGACAAGAAAGATTGGATGAACTCGCTTTACCTGACGAAGAAATTGAAAAAATTAACACAGAAACTTTATTATTCCATGGTGTAAATGACCAAGTGATTCCATTCGAAGACACAAGTTATAAAATGGTTCAACTACTACCAAACGCCGAGCTACATTTATTTAATAAGTGTGGTCACTGGACACAAATTGAAAAAACAGAACCATTTATCGATCATACGTTGGCGTTTGTTAAGGATAATGCTGGGACGTATAGTTACTCATAATAATAATCTGCAACTTATTGTTTTAAACCTTAAAGTATCTATTAAAAATTACATGTAGTTCTCCTCGCCCTGTATGAACATTCATGTCTTCAGGTGCGAGGTTTCTTCAGGTGAAAAGTTTGCCAAATGCTTAAAGATTATTGTGTGTTTAATACACTTACTTCTAACTGACTTCCAAAGACTAAATAAATGGAGACATTAGCAATTTTGAAAGTGCTTCTCCCCTGTTTCTTTAGATGGTAATGATTTGGCCGCTTCATGATCCTAGTCATCCAATGAAGTTTTCTTTGACCGTTTCCATCAAACATCCGTTGTTTTAAAATTCATTCATTAACCAATGAAACACAGGACTGTTTCTAGCTTTTTCCGTGGCACTTGTATCGCTCTTCCCTTAATCACTTACTTGTTTTGTGATTTGGTCGAAGCTGCTGAACGTCCTTTTGAACTCGAACAAATACGCGTTAAATTTTCTGAATATTAATAATATTCACTTTTATATGGATCGAAGTCTACTTCTGCATTTTATTCGGTAAGGAAACTTCATAGAAATACCAGAGGTTAAAAGGAGTGATTCAATGGAACATAATAAACCATCGCATTGCTGCAGTATGAGTAGAAATGACGTCGAACTAATAGATGATCATGCTCCACAAGAGCAAAAATTTGAGGAAATCGTTCTATCTGAAAAAGTAGAAACAACTAATGAGCAAATCTACATTCCAGGTGGTAGTTTCTTTATGGGGACAAAGGATAAGGAAGGTTACCCGGAAGATGGAGAAGGTCCAGTTAGAAAAGTTACGGTAGACCCCTTTTATATGGATGCCCATACTGTTACAAATGCAGAATTTCAAGATTTCGTAAAGGCTACTGATTATATAACGGAATCTGAACGATTTGGATGGTCATTTGTTTTCTATCAATTTGTTAGTAATCAAACAAAACGGAAAGTAAAGCAAGTCGTTCGGCAGACTCCTTGGTGGCTTGTCGTACATGGAGCATCATGGAAGCATCCAGAAGGACCCGACTCTAGCATAGCAAATAAAATGGAGCATCCTGTTGTACATGTGTCATGGAATGATGCTAGGGCTTATTGTGAATGGGCTGGCAAAAGACTACCAACAGAGGCGGAGTGGGAACTTGCGGCACGTGGTGGATTGGAACATAAGAAATTTCCATGGGGAGATGAATTAACACCAAACGGAGAACATCATTGTAATGTTTGGCAAGGAGAGTTTCCCAAAACAAACACGAAAGAAGATGGTTACAAAGGTACTGCACCAGCAGAGTCATTTCCACCGAATCAATACGGTTTATACAACGTTGTTGGGAATGTATGGGAGTGGTGTTCAGATTGGTTTGCAAAGCGCGTACGAGATCGTGGTGGAAGGATAAATCCTAAAGGACCAAAATCAGGGAGATTCCGTGTCATGCGTGGTGGCTCATACCTTTGTCATCATTCTTATTGTAATCGCTACCGAGTAGCAGCAAGATCCAAAAATACTCCTGATAGCGCATCAGGGAACATAGGTTTTCGTTGCGTGTCAGATGTTTAAAAAGCTTAATTAATATTATTCTCTTTTTCGTAATTATTGCCCTTTACTATAGTTGCGAATAATTAGTCAAATGTAATCCTAACAAGCAAGGAAACTTCGTAATGAGATTTATGTTTCAAACCACGTAAGTAAAGGCAATGTAGTATTGCGTTTACACGACAACCTTTAAAAACTACCATTTTTATGAGGAGGAATGAGCTTGGTATTTAACAGGAAAGAAGAAAAGCCTTGGAGAAAGTATGTTAATAAATTTTCGATGATTGGCACAATGGCTTTGACAGCTGCTTTCTTAGGGGGATGTCAAACCCAGATGCAAGACACGAATGCTGATGAAGTTCCTAAAGAAAACGTCGAAAATCAACCAAAGGTAGAAGAGAAAACGAACGTGGCATATATCGTACTAGATGATGCTGGCTTTTCTGATTTGGGGAGCTTTGGTTCCGAAATAAGCACCCCAAATATAGATGAACTGGCAGAAAATGGTTTAAAATATAATAACTTTCATACAACACCAGTTTGTTCGCCAACACGAGCCTCTTTATTAACAGGAAGAAATAGTCATGCGGTTGGGATGGGTAATGTTGCGAACTTTGATTTTGGAGAGGAAGATCCAAGTCGCAGAGGGAAAATAACCAAAGAAGCTGGGTTCGTAACAGAAGTACTTGCGGAAAATAATTATACGAACTTTGGTCTTGGTAAATGGCATATTACACCGACAGCAGAACTTTCTCCAGCTGGGCCCTATGACAGATGGCCACTTGGAAGAGGATTCGATCGCTACTATGGTAATTTAGAAGATTCTTCTGATCAGTTCCGTCCAGAATTATTTCGGGATAATAGCACGGTACCGCTCCCTGATGAAGAAAACTATCACTATTCAGAAGATATCGTTGAAAATGCTAGACAATATGTCACGGATCATGTATCTATTCGACCGGACGATCCTTTGTTTATGTATCTTGGTTTTGGTGCACAGCATATGCCACATCAAGTGCCTGAGGAATATATTGACATGTATGAAGGCAAATACGATGAAGGTTGGGATGTCATTAGGGAGCAGCGATTTGAAAAACAAAAGGAAATGGGAATTATTCCAGAAGATGCTGAACTAGCCCCACGTGAGACTGGCGTTCCAGCATGGGATAGCCTAAATGAAGATCAAAAGAAACTTTATGCTAGGTTTATGGAGACATATGCAGGATTTTTAACGCATACCGATGAACAAGTTGGTAAATTAATGGATCACTTGGAGGAAATTGGTGAATTGGATAATACGCTAATTGTATTTATATCCGATAATGGCGCTAGCTTCTCAGGCGGAGAAAATGGTGCAACAAATCAGACTCTTGCTTACAATAAGATTCCTGAAGAATTTGAATCCATGAAGGAAAAATATGATCAAATTGGTGGAGAACAAACGAATAGTGATTATCCTTCCGGTTGGTCCCAAGTTAGTAATACACCGTTTGCGGACTTTAAAGGGAGTACACATGCTGGTGGCATACGCACCCCTATGATTGTTCACTGGCCAAATGGTATGGACGCAAAAGGAGAAATACGAACACAATTCACCCATGTTAGCGACATCACAGCAACGGTATGTGATGTCCTTGGAATTGATGTCCCTGAACAATTAAATGATGTCGAGCAAATGGAAGTAACAGGAACGAGCTTTGCCGAGACTTTTGACAACCCAGATGCAGATACAGGTAAGGATACTCAATACTTTGAACTTAGTGGAAAACGTACCATCTATCATGATGGGTGGAAAGCAATTTCCAATCATGAGCCAGGTACAGATTTTGAGGATGATGAATGGGAGCTTTACAATGTAACTGTAGACTTTTCCGAGTTAAATAATGTGGCATCTGAACATCCAGAATTACTAGAAGAATTGATTGATCTTTGGAATGAACAAGCAGAAAAGAATAATGTTTTCCCATTAACAGAAAATTTCTTAGAAGGTCTAGGAAATTTGCCAGAGGATAATGTAAGAGCAAGAAGTTCGTTTACGTTTTATCCAGGCATGTCACATTTAAGTGAATCAGCTGCACCGTTGACATTAGCTCGCAACCATGAAATTACCATTCCTATCGATTTCAATAAAGGGGACGAAGGTGTCTTGCTAGCATTGGGTAATGATGAGAGTGGATATACCTTTTATATAAAAGAAAATACTCTCCATTATGAATTTCATAATGGTACAGAAAGGTTTACTATCACCCCAGAAATGGATTTAGCTGAAGGTGAGAATACGATCACATTTTCATTTGAAAACACTGGTGAGAACCAAGGTACAGGTACATTATTCATTAATGAGGAACCTGTTGGAGAAACAGAAGTACAAACACTACCACTTAAAAACTCTTTTGAAGGGTTGGATATTGGAAAAGATTTACTATATCCTGTAAGCCCTGAATATGCGGGTGAGGGACACTTCCTTTTCACCGGTGAAATTGAAAAAGTTCAATACGATTTTGAAGAATCAGAATATATTTTAACTAAATAAGTACGAGGAGGAGTGGTTTCGAAACCACTCTTCTTTCTATTAATACAATATATCCGTCAAATATGTGTTAAATTTGGATGATTAATGACATTATCGTTTGTTCATTTAACAAAATGTACTACATTCCTTCAAAACAGGGTATCTTATTACAAACGAGGATTTAGGAGGAATGTATATGTCTAAAAGATTTAATAATGACAATGTCACGGTTGGATCGAATGATGCAATTCGGGGTAAGCCTTCATTAGATATTGACCGTGTTTTTAACGTAAAAGAAACAAAAAAACATGAAGGTAAAAGAAGGAACAATTAAATTTTTGAACATAAATCACGGATAAAAACCTTTGACACGAAAGGTGTCAAAGGTTTTTATTGAGAGAGAATCCGCAACTTTGATGAATTTGTCGTCTACCCCTAAAATTGATCTCCACTCCTATATTAGTAAGGTACTCCATATTTAAAACGGATTAGTCGCCCACTGTAGTGATTGTTTAATGAAAATCCGTGGATGTAATTTTAACTGTGCCACCATATACTCAGCTAAGTCCTCTGGTTGCATGAACTTCTGTTTATCTTGGTCCTCTACTTTATCACCGAACACTAATTCCGTTGCCACTAAGCTTGGATTTAATGTGAACACACGAATATTGTTTCGGCGAACTTCTTGCATCAATGCCTCGGTCATCCCTTGAATCGCAAATTTTGAACCGCTATAGGCTGTTGAGCCCGCGGTACCTTTTAGACCATTACTTGAAGAGATAGTTATAATATCTCCTTGGTTGTTTTCGATCATTTGCGGCAACACAGCACGTGTCACATGGTAGGTACCAAATACATTCACTTCAAACGTACGTTTCCAAACAGCCGGGTCTGTTTCTAAAAATGTGCCATGCATCCCCATTCCCGCATTATTGATCAAAATATCCGCAGAACCGATCTCTTTTTCCAGAATAGAAACCGCTTGGTCAACTTGGTCCATATTTGCAATATCAGCTACAGTGATTGCTGCATTCACTCCAAATTCCCTTGCTTGTTCCGCTACTTTTACTAGTTTTTCTTCCCTACGAGCGATCAATCCAACGTGAACCCCTTCTTCAGCCAATTGCAATGCAGTTGCTCGACCGATCCCACTACTTGCACCTGTAATATAAGCAACTTTTCCTTTTATAGCTTGTCCCATCGTATCATCCTTTCTAATTCCTTAGGAACCATTTTACGTTTGGATCTAGAGAGAGTCCAGCATAATGCAAGCTTTTTTCAACTTGACATAACAGATTATTCCTGTGATAATAACACTAATTAAATATTGGTACCTTTAATTCAGTCCAGTGAGGCTGACAAGGACAGCGGAAAAGAATAGGGTGACGTATACACTTAGGATACGTTTATCTCTTTACATGCAAAAAAGCTTCTTGTCAGAAATGGCGAGAAGCTTTTTTTGTAGCAAGCAAGTCCCCATCCCCTATCCGTTACAACATGGTACCAATTCTACTAAACTATTTAGGAGGAATTGGTTATGAACAAGCAACAAACAGATCAGGATTTTTCTTTACAAGCAGTACCTGTAACAAAGCGAAATGGTTTTTGGAAAATGTTAGTCGTGATGCTTGGGTTGACATTTTTTTCAGCAAGCATGTTATCTGGTGGTGAATTAGGGTTAGGATTATCCATGCAAGAATTTATTTGGGTCGTGTTAGCAGGTAATTTAATTTTAGGACTTTACACAGCGGCACTTGCCTATATTGCTGCAAAAACAGGATTATCCACCCACCTACTTGCTCGTTACGCTTTTGGTGAAAAAGGTTCTTACCTCGCGTCACTATTATTAGGTGGTACACAAGTAGGATGGTTCGGTGTTGGACTCGCGATGTTCGCCGTACCTGTTCAAAAAGTAATTGGACTTGATATGTCCCTGATCATTTTAATCGCCGGCGTATTGATGACTGCATCTGCTTTCTTCGGGATGAAGTCACTAGCAATGATCAGTTTCATTTCAGTCCCAGCGATTGCGATTTTAGGAAATTTCTCCATGTTTAAAGCAGTAGATACAATTGGTGGTATGAGCGAATTAATGGCGTATGAACCAACACAATCGATTAGTCTTGCAGCAGCACTTACGATCTGTGTTGGGTCATTTGCAAGTGCCGGAACACTGACACCAGACTTTGCACGATTTGCTAAAACAAAGCGTTCCGCAGTTGTAACCACACTGATTGCTTTCTTAATCGGTAACTCGTTAATGTTTGCCTTCGGTGCGATTGGTGCGATTGCAACAGGTTTTGCAGATATTTCTGAAGTCATGTTCACTCAAGGATTAATTGTTGCAGCCGTGATTGTCTTAGGTCTGAACATCTGGACGACCAATGATAGTGCCTTGTACGCGTCAGGATTAGGCTTTTCAAATATTACAAAAGTGAAAAAGAAAAAAGTTGTCATCTTCAACGGGATTGTCGGAACGATTTTTGCGATGTGGCTTTACAACAATTTTGTCGGTTGGTTAACCTTACTAGGTGCGGCACTTCCACCAATTGGAGCGATTTTACTGGCGGATTTCTTTATTTTGAACCGTGGAAGCTATCAAGCATTTGAAACGATGAAATTTAAAGTTGTGAACTGGCCAGCCATTATTGCTTGGGGATTAGGTTTTGCTGCGGCACAATTTTTACCAGGGATCCCACCATTGAACGGAATAATTGGATCTGTGATTGTTTACCTAAGTGTATCGATCGTTACGCAAAAGCTAACCAATACAAACACTTCTCTGGAAGTTGAAAAAGGAGCTATCAAAATTGATTATTAAAAACGCAAAACTACGAGGTACGGAAGGCCTTTGGCAGATTGAAATAGAAGATGGAAAAATTAAACAGATTAGTGAACAAGGGGTATCAACGGATGAAGCGATCGATGCGGGTGGGCGCTTGGTCCTCCCTCCTTTCATCGAACCACATATCCATTTAGACACAACCTTAACTGCTGGGGAACCAAAATGGAATGAAAGTGGTACATTATTTGAAGGCATTGAAACATGGTCGGAACGAAAAAAATCATTAACCGTTCAAGATGTGAAAACGAGAGCAACGAAAGCATTAACATGGCAAATTGCGCAAGGGATCCAACATGTCCGCACCCACGTCGATGTGACAGACCCTGAATTAACGGCATTAAAAGCCCTATTAGAAGTAAAACAAGAAATGGCTGGCCTGGTTGATTTGCAATTGGTTGCTTTTCCACAAGAAGGAATCCTGTCCTATCCGAACGGACAGGACCTACTCGAAGAAGCACTGCGTATGGGGGCTGATGTGGTTGGTGGAATTCCGCATTATGAATTCACACGAGAATATGGTGTCGAATCGATGGCGATCGCCTTTCAACTCGCTGAAAAATATGACCGCTTGATCGACATCCACTGTGACGAAATTGATGATGAACAATCACGTTTCGTTGAAGTAGTTGCCGCTGAGGCACACCGATATGAAATGGGAAGCCGTGTCACTGCTAGCCATACAACAGCGATGCATTCTTATAATGATGCCTATACGTCAAAACTATTTCGATTATTAAAACTATCAGATATTAACTTTATCGCCAATCCACTAGTTAATATTCACTTACAAGGTCGATTTGACTCCTATCCAAAACGTCGCGGCATTACGAGAGTCAAAGAAATGCAAGAGGCTGGCATCAATGTTAGCTTCGGGCACGATGATATTTTTGATCCATGGTATCCACTGGGTACAGGAAATATGTTGCAAGTGCTTCACATGGGCATCCATGCCACACAATTAATGGGCTACCAGCAAATTGTCAATTCGATCGACTTTATTACAAAAAACAGTGCCAAAACGTTAAACATCGAGGAAAAGTATGGGGTTGAACAAGGCAAACCCGCAAACTTGATTATTTTAGATGCAGAAAACGAATATGAAGCCATTCGCAAACAAGCACCAGTCCTTTATTCGATTCGCAATGGAAAAATAATCGCCGAGACGAAACCAGCAGAAACGCATGTCTTGATTGGTAGCGAAAAAGAACGAGTGACATTTACTAAATAAAGCTTTTCTGTTATACAGAGTAAAATTGGGGAGGTATGAACAGCCTCCCCTTTTATTACGGAAAAAGATGGGTTGGATCTGTGGTGAAGCTAGAGGATTGGCTTATTATGGCATTAGATATATCGCCGTAAGTTGGAAGATAGCTATGGTGCCAATTTTCATGGGGGAGTCCTCTTATGATAGTAGTTGTTTCCTATCAAAAAAAGCAATACGGAAAAACGTCCATAATGCTTTTATTAATCGTTATGTTTTTAATTTTGTTTTTATTAATCGAAAGGATTTTTGAACCATTTCTTTTAAATCGATTTGTCCTTTTACAAGCTCGTACTCAGCCTCGAATTGATCTCTATCACAAACGTACTGTTCTCCGTCCTTATTTGTGATGAGATAATCCCCAGGTACCCCCTTCATTGTACTATCGGATGTTTCAATTGTAATAGATCTTGTTAACTTCACCGCTTCTACAACAACCGGTTTTTTTCTATATTTTGGCATAGGTATTAACCTCCTTTTTATAGTAGACTATGCAAAACAGGTGAATGTGTATAGGCTATAGTTGTCTTATTAACTTTTTGCATTTACCGATTGTGAAAGTAACCGCGGAGAGCGTTTCATTAAGGTTTTTTCGTATCGAAAATAGAGGATAAATTTTTAAGTTCAAAGTATATCGGTTAATCTTACAAGAGTGTTGATTTTGTCATTAACTGGACATTATGTTCAAGAAGTGACGGTGATAATTGGACAATACTTTGGAAGTAGTAGGTTGTCTTTTTAAATATTTTTATTATGCCGATAATTCTTCTGCGCTAAAAAGTTTATGCGAAACAACAAACAGGGGGACAACAAACCTGTCCCCCTGTCCCATTTTAGCCCCAAATTTTTATGTGATTTTTGCCTGGTTGCAACTTTGCGATTGGACCTAGTACGCTTGTTTGTTGTCTTTTTTCACCAAAATAATCCGCATCGATAATAACGTCGCTTCCATCTGGATTTTCAAATTCTGCATCAACCATTCGCACTCTTGGTAGTGTGCTTGTCGAAGGAATTTCTCCAGCCATGTTCGCGAAAGCTTCTGGAAGCTCACAAGAAAGATACACGCCCTCTCCTTCTTCTATAATCCGTACATTCGGATTAGCCTGATCAATGACGTTATCTTCTTCTCTCTCAAAGGCCACCGCCCCATTCAAGTAGGCATTCTTGTGAATATAGACAGGCTGGTCGACATCTAAAAATAGTTCGACGTCGCCTGGTTTTTGATGAACAGTCTCGATGTATTCCTCAAGTGAGGTGGTATAACCTTTGAAATGAGCCGTACCAACCGCATGTGTCGAATCATTTTTACCAGAAACAACACCTTCTGTCGTATCCGTACCAACGAAAATATTATGATAAAAACGATCATCTCCACCGTGCACGACAGCAAATCCTGCTACCTCTGTACTATGCGGGAAATGATAGGGTGTCGATCGATTCAAAATTTTTCGATGTACCATTTTCCCGCAAATTAAATTGTTAAGATAGGCTCCACCTTGCGCATAGTTATCGAACGCATAATCTGAAGCTAAAATATTGTTGTCGACGATATATGGACCATGACTCACTTCGACAAACAAGTCCCGGTTATTGTGATAATACAAATTTTGACTAACTCTTGTGCCTTGTGTCTGCCAATCTAACCAAGTTCCCAGTGAACAATCATGAATCCGGTTGTTATGAATTTGTACATCGATCGCTGCATGCAATTTGATTCCAGCAATCTCATGGCCAAAAAATTCACGTTTTAATGCAATTTTATAAATGTGATTATCATAGATTTCACTGAAAACACAACCTAAATGCCCTACGATACCATTTTGGCCACAATCATAAATCGTATTGTTCCGAATGATATGGGAACCAATTTTTTCTTTACTCCAACCTATTTGTCTAGCAAGAAACACGGATTCTAGTTGATATTGATAGCCTGGTTTATCTTTTCGGATCGAGCGATAATTATTTCCGGTTGATGCTTCTTTTCCAATACTGATCGCACTACATTTGGCATCATGGATCACATTATCTTCCATGATCCAGCCTTTACTCCAATTCGCACCAAGTAACCCTGGTTGATCGGCCGTCGGTGGCGTCCATGGGGTTGCCGCTTGCGCCATTTCAAAACCTTTGACCGTGATATAGTCTACACCAGTTACTTCCGGATAGAAGCAAGCCTTTCGCACGTTGATTTCAACTAATTCTTTATTTGGATTTGATTCATGAAAATTAGCATAGATTGTTGTATTGTCCTCATCCACATCGGCAAACCATACATACTTTGTTTGGTCTGGATTATGGACAGGCACTACCTCTTTGGTCCAGTTGTCTAGTACTTCCGTTTGAACAACTGGGTCAAACAATGCCTCGTAGTTTCCAACCTCATAGAACGACATGCCGTTTAAATAAACGTCCCCTAAGTGTTTGGGAGGATCTGTCGCAAACAGCCAATCACCGAAAACTTCTTCTTGATATGGATTATAATTACCAAATGTTTCATTCGGTACGACTGTTTTCCATACCGTTCCATTAACTTGCTCCCAATTTTGCACCCGTTCAGAACCTTTAATGACGACATGCTCTCCTGGTGCAGCTTGGTATGTAATACGCCTTTTATGACTCAACCCAGGATTTTTAGGTTTGACCCACTCACGATACTCTCCTTCATGGACAATAATCGTATCCCCTGCTTCTGCAACAGTTGCTGCTTGATTAATCGTTAAAAATGGGTGCTGTTCTGTTCCCGCCCCATGATCCGAACCAGTTTTCGCTACGTGATAAGTAAAAGCCATCTCGCTTCCTCCTTTTAGAACAAAATCTACTTCTATTATAGTAATAAAAAATACTATACTTCTATTCGAAATATAGTATAATGAGAGACAATATTCGTGTTCTTTGCGGGAGGGAAAAGCTTATGGTCTTTTTTGAACATCATGGCGTGGAAGAAAAAGAGTCCTTTCATTATTCTACCCTTACAAATTTTAATTTTCCGCTCCATTTTCACCGCGCCTATGAAATTATCTTTGTGAATGAAGGGAATTTATCGGTAACGATTGATCAAAAAGAGTATATTTTACATAAGAATGATGCCGTTTTCATTTTTCATAACCAATTGCATGAATTCAAGACGATCGATCACTCCACGATTACGATCATAATTTTTTCACCTGAATTAATCGGAGACTTTTTTATGCATTATAAAGGATACATCCCCGACAATAATGTTTTTCCATTAAGTGATGTACCCAACTTAAGTAAGCTTGATTCCATTTTTAAGCAAAAAAGTTTTTTATATGATTGTTGTAGTATGTTAGTGGATCATAGCAAATTCACTCCGGTTACATACTCCACTAAGACGAAGGTATTGCATCAAATGTTACTTTTTGTTGATAAACATTATATGTATGACTGCACCTTAAAAGCGATCGCGAACCAGCTACAATATGATTACGCCTATTTATCAAAGTTATTTGTGCAAATGACGAACATGACTTTCACTGCCTATCTGAATCATTATCGCATTTCCCAGGCATGTTATTTTCTGAAAAATAGTCAGCAATCGATTGGTGAGATCGCCATCAACTGTGGGTATAATAACCTTAGATCATTTCATCGTAATTTTAAAAAGATTACCAAGTACTCGCCTCAGGCTTATAGGGGGGGAGGTTGAGGGTTAGGTGAGGCTAGATGTTGGAGAGGTTACGTTTAAAATATTCGTCAGAAAACTTCTTTTGGATCTCCTAGTGGAATGAGGTTCTGATTCACTTACATTATTACTGAATTTGTCATATTTTAACAAGCAAGCCGGTTTCTCATTCCGTTATTTTATAGCTTTATTAGGAACTTATAGAAATAAATAATTTTGGTTCTACAATATTTGTCACAATTAAAAAAACCTTAAAGATATCATTATCTTTAAGGTTTTTTTTGCTTAGCGGCGTCCTACTCTCGCAGGGGCAAAGCCCCAACTACCATCGGCGCTGAAGAGCTTAACTTCTGTGTTCGGCATGGGAACAGGTGTGACCTCTTCGCTATTGCCACTAAACAATGGTGTATTTAGTTAGATATGTACCTTCAAAACTAGATAAGAAAGTCTCAAGACAAACAAACATTTAAAAACAGTCTAGGTCCGACTCCTAAACAATATAGTTAAGTCCTCGATCTATTAGTATCCGTCAGCTGCACGTGTCACCACGCTTCCACCTCGGACCTATCAACCTCATCGTCTCTGAGGGATCTTACTCATTTAAAATGATGGGAAGTCTCAT
>NZ_SZNM01000031.1 GCF_005870085.1 Aquibacillus sediminis
GTCTGGGCCGTGTCTCAGTCCCAGTGTGGCCGATCACCCTCTCAGGTCGGCTACGCATCGTTGCCTTGGTAGGCCATTACCCTACCAACTAGCTAATGCGCCGCGGGCCCATCTGTAAGTGATAGCAAAAGCCATCTTTCAACTTTCATTCATGCGAATAAAAGTATTATCTAGTATTAGCTCACGTTTCCGCGAGTTATCCCAATCTTACAGGCAGGTTGCCCACGTGTTACTCACCCGTCCGCCGCTCGTTCCACAAAAATCCCCCCGAAGGGATCTTTTTGCTTCCCGCGCTCGACTTGCATGTATTAGGCACGCCGCCAGCGTTCGTCCTGAGCCAAGATCAAACTCTCCATAAAGTAATGAGCTTGCTTGCTCGTTTCAAAAACTAGCTTTAAAAATTGATTCAGGGTAGTCTGTTTCAAATAATTGAAACGTCTTACCTGATCTGTTTCATACTGGTTGTTTTGTTCAGTTTTCAAAGATCAAATCGGCGTCGTTTTTTTGACGACTAAAGAAGTATATCACATTGTTGTTAAATTGTCAACAACTTTTTGATTCAATATTTGTTTTGTTCTTGTCGTTTAAAGCGACTCTAATAATATACCATACTACAAAACTTAAAGTCAACAATTTTTTGAAGTTGTTTCGCTGTGTTCGTCTCTCTTGATGAGAGATTTATAATATACCATGATTCATAAACTTAATCAATGAAATATAGCTTACCATTTTTTACCAATTAGAACTGACGGGACGAGCACAAAGAAACTAACAGCAAATTCCCTTTATATCTATTGTAATAGATCGATAGTTACCTAGTTTCCTCTTATTTAATTACCATCTCATCCACCCCATTAGAAGATATCACTTAAAATCTATCCAAAATTATCTAGCTGACACTAAAAAGGACACCCCCCCTATTCAGCAACAGTTATAATTTAATGGAACAAAACCAAAACTTTTTTCATATATAGTCGGACTTATTAGTCGATCTGTCTTCAACTATCACACATACTAATGAACCATTTTTCACAAACATCACTTGTCTCTAACTTTTCGCTCATCCTCCACCTTAACTTTGCTCATTTTATCTCTTGCTGCTTTAAAAACACATTAAAAATACTGATAACCAACGACAATAATGGCGAACATGTCAGCACTGGTAAATATAATGTCACCACTACAGTAATTATAAGCGAACTAAACGATCTAGAGGCTGACAATTTGGATGCTAACTCAACTTTAACAGTACCCGAACAAAACTCAGAAGACAGCGAAGAGGCAAAAAATTAAAGAAAACACTGCATTTCGTGATATAAAGTGAAACTTCACTCTGTGGGAGTTTTTGTTCTTCCCCCCCACTGGTTAGTTGAAACAATTTGGGTGTTAGCGTCCGTTTTCTCACACATAAACATTGCCGTGTCATATCATGTTTTGAAGCGGGAGTCTTACGGACGGCTGCACCAGGATGAAAGCAGAAAAATCTATTAATGAACAGGTGAAGAAAGAGTATTCGAAGCCTCTTATACTATGGCGTAAAAATCGAAACTGAAGTAGAAAGTTGATACTACTGCATCTGCATGGTCGCCATTCACCATCAACCTACCAGCTACAAATGGAGAACCAATCACAATACTTATATGAATTAAGTGCAAAAGATAGCTCCAAGACAAAGGTTGTAGCATTGGAATTGGTGAAAATAGGTGAACGGAGCTAATTACTTAAAGCTTTTCTCCTTATACAACGGCAAACGAAATAATATACCAACCGCTGTCAATTGGTATGCTATTTGCTTGGTCAGGACATGGGGACAGGTTGAGGCCACTGAAAAAGTCTACTCAAAGGAAAAAAGGAGGTAACCTCTTACTATATATAGGTGGTCATCTTCTTTTAAACTCCTGTATGTTGATTAAGTTCATGGTGTTTTTTCGAAAAAGACAGTTCTTCAGTGGCCTCGGACAGGTTTGTTGTCCCACTCTAACTTGGGACAAGTGCCCTGTCCCCATGTCCCACCAAAGTCAACTTTGTTGACATTATTTTGAATTTAGACTATTATAAAAATAGTGACAATAACTTTTGGGAGTGAGCAAATGTTTACTATTGGGGATTTGGTTATCTATTCATCGCACGGCATTTGCAAGATTGATGATATTTGTGACAAAACTATTTTTGGAACGACAAAAAAGTATTATGTCTTACACCCAATGGAGGATGATCATCAATTAACAATTAGTACTCCTGTTAATAATGACAAAGTAATGATGCTAGAACTTATCGATAGAGAAGAGGCACAGCAGATCCTTGATTCTTTTCATCATCCAGGTGTCGAGTGGAATACGAATCACCATGAGCGTTTCCAGCAGTATTCTACTATTATTAAAACAGGGGATCGAAAAGAGATTGCAAAAGTAATCAATACATTAATACGGAAGAAAATAGAAGCGGAGCGTAACGAACGAAAATTCTATGAACGAGAAAGTGGTATGTTGAAGGAAACGAAACAGATTCTATTTGAAGAATTAGCCATTTCCTTAGACACGACATTTGAAAAAATCAATGAAATGGTTTTACGTTCACTAAAAGAAGCTGAATTAGTCTAATAAAAGACCTTACTGAATATTACAATCAGTAAGGCCTTTTTGTGTTCCTCCTATTAGTAATAGAAACTATATGTTTTAACGTTACCCGCATTTTTCTTCACATTCGTTACCATTCCCCTATTTAAGTCCCCAGTCCAATTTAAGAATATGTTTCAGAGTAAGCAATTGTTCTTCCCCTATATGCTCAGCAATTTTTTTCTCTATTGTTGCTTTTTGAACCTGATTTTTTTCATAACAGGATTCCCCTAATGCAGTTAAACGGATACATTTCTCTTTCTTATTGTTCTCTACATTCTGAACTTCAACCAGTCCTTTTGTCTCTAACTTCTTTATAAACTTATGGATTGCCTGCCGAGAAATATCTACATTTTTAGCCACATACGAAAACGTTGGTTGCTTTTTATAAATCCTAGCCATGATGTACCATTCAGAATTCGTTATATAAATCTCGCTCTCATCATTCCACGTTTTCTCAGAAATTCTTCGCAGTATATTGTGCCGCTCACTAATTAAATCTATCAAATCTAAACGCTCGAACTCAGTGTTTCGCTCCAAACGATTCACCCCTCTTCATCTTCGCTACCTAATATACCTCCCCTCCAACCAGATGTCAATTTAGTTGACATAACTGGGACATGGGGACAGGTTTGTTGTCCCACTTTCGTCACCTTTCGCTAAGCCTTGTCACCTCTACATTTTCTAACACATTACTGGGACAAGGTCCCTGTCCCCTTGTCCCAAAAGGTTGACTTTTCCGGGTATATAGTTTAATGTATTTAATGTGTTCAATTTTAATTAAACAAATTAAACAAAAGAATTGATCAGATGTTGGTAATGTCTATAAACTACAATCAATTGAGCAATCTATCGTTATGGATGGCGTTACTCCTTCTGTTGGTCGGGATTATGCTAAACAAGATTTTTTACGCAATTTCATCACATTTATCATTAAAAAGTTAAACATGAACACTATCACATCACCAAGCGCTCTGAACAGGCAGAACCTATTTTAGAAGATATAACATGTCACACAACCGATCAACATCCAACAGAAGTAGCCATGAAAAAGCTTGCTCTTATAAAAGATTCCGACCAAAATTTTAATTGGGCACTCAATCATTCGTGTGAAATGGAATCTAGGAAAATGGTTGACTATTACCTAAAACACCTAAAGAAAAGGAGACATAGCAATGGACAAACAAAATACGGCATTGGTGCTCATTGATCTTCAAAAGGAAAGTAATTTTGGACTTGAGATGAAACAGGTCGAGTCAAATGCGAAAACACTCATTAACGGATTCAGAGAACAAAACATGCCTATTATTTACACGCGACAAATCAATCGTGCGGATCGTGTTGGCCTATCATTAGGCGAACCGTTAAATGACGATGGCACCCCATACTACTATAATGATGCCAACGGTAGCATCGAAATTTTAGACAGCATTAAACCTCAAGAAGGGGACGTCGTCATTGATAAATATCGTTGGAGTGCTTTTCATGAAACAAGTCTAGACCTCACACTAAGAAGTTTGAATGTAAAAAATGTTGTCATTGGTGGGGTTGTGACAGATGGTTGCCTGTTAACTTCTGTTTTTGATGCTTATTTCAGAGATTACAATATTCACCTTGTCAAAGATATATGTGGAGCTTCTAACGAAGGATCTCATATGGCATCCCTTATGATGATGGCAAACTGGATTTATAACATAAAAATGTATGATACAACGAATATCCTCCAACGCATTAATGGAAAAGACTACCATGCATGGGAACCAGAACAAGTAGATTCCTTACAATTCACTCCAGAAAATATGCGTGAGGTATTTAAAAAAATAAACTAAGAGAGGGAGAAATCTAACATGAAAAAGTTTTTATTATTATTTATTAGCGCAGCACTACTAGCCCTTGTTGCTTGTGGCAATGGCGAAGAGAAAAATAATGATGCAACAGCAAATGAAACTGAAGATGCAACAAACGAAACGACTAATGAAGAAGCTAACGAAGAAAAAGGAACCATTGTGTTTGGACAAACACCTTGGTCAAGTACGGCCCCTCCTACACAAATTGCAAAACAAATTTTAGAAGAACAAGGTTATGAAATCGAAGTTCAACACGTATCCCAACCAATTATTTGGGATGGCATGAGTAATCAAGAAATTGATTTCTTCATGGATGCATGGTTACCATATACTGAAGCACCAAGATGGGAAAAGTTCCAAGACGAGTTAGTAAAAGTTGCAACAAGTTATGAAAATGCTGAACTTGGATGGGCAGTACCATCCTATGTGGAAGAAGACACAATTGAAGAACTAAAAGCAAATGCAGACAAATACGATGGCGAAATCGTAACCATTTCGGAAGGTGCAGGAATTGTTGAGATTTCTACAGAAATGTTCGAAGGCGAAAACTTTGAAGAGAACGGCTTTAAATTAAGTCCTTCAAGTGAAGGTGCGATGATTTCCGTTGTACAAAGTAAAATTGACAATGAAGAGCCTGTTGTTTTCACACCGTGGAGACCACACTCTATCTTTGCACGTAACGACTTGAAATTCTTAGAAGGTCAGGATGAATACTTCCAAGCAGATAATGTGTATGTATTGTCCTATGACGGAATCGAAGAAGCACATCCAGAAGCATATGAAATTTTATCAAACTGGAGCATCTCAATCGCTGAGTTAGAAGCGATGATTCTTGAAAATGAAGAAAACGGTACATCCTTCGAAGATTTAGCAACAGAATGGATCGAAGACAACCGCGACAAAGTCGATCAAATGCTAGGAAAATAATAAATTACAAAGAAGCAGAGGACTCCCCCTCTGCTTCTTTTTTTGCGGGACACGGGTGGGACACGGGGACAGGTTTGTTGTCCCAGCGCGGGACAACAAACCTGTCCCTCTGTCCCAAAATATTCTTATATCTCTTTATTCATCTTCACCATATTATACCAACATACTCCCCCATGCTCGGATTCAGAAATACCATGATTAGCAAAACCTAATTTTTCATAAAATGGGATAAGATCTTGTTTACATGTTAGTGTTATACCTTGTCGTTCATTTTCCCTCACAAGTTTTTCTAGCCTGTCCATTAATATTCTAGCAATCCCTTGATTTCTTGCTTGTTTGGATACTACTAATCCTAAAACACTCTGAAATCCACCTTTACTCGGATTGGTCTCGATCTGCTCAAAAAGATCATCTGTTATATATGGATTAGGAATGATTGGACCATTTACATAACCTATTACTTCCCCTTGTTGTTCTGCCACAATAAATGTATCAGGGATCATCTTCATTCTTTCCATAAGTGCTTGTTTAGTGGCAACTTCTTGTTTCGAAAAGCCCTCATTCTCTATTTTACAAATTTTTTCTAAATCTGTTTGCTGCACATTTCTCAAATAGATCAATTAAGTCCCTCCTTTGTCCCGGTTAATTGTCCGTAAGACTCCCGCTTCAAAACTTCAAACGAGAGAAGATTTTAAAGCGGCAGTTAACTTTCGCTTTCACTCCGTTTAAGAGCCTGCGTGTCTCCACTTGTGGTATTAATACTGGCGTAGGAAGAGCCCCCACTGAGTGATGTTTCACTTAATCCACATAACATTACGCTATTGCTCATTAAACTCTCACATTATTTGCAAACTTCCTTACCTGCAAACAAGAGACCCGAGCAATCATTTATCGGCAATCCTTCCTTTAACATTTCCTCGGCAATATTGCTGTTTCTTTTCACTATAATCTCCATAGTTCGGAAAATTCCTAATGAATTTTTCATTCTTTAAATCATTAAATTACCCGCAGCAATCCATTCATTGTGCTCCTGTTCCATAACGATTGAACACCTTTCATCATTGTACTGTGAAGAGGTTACAATAAAGTATCTAATCGTTACCTGTCACCAACCCGAATGATGTTCAACATCTATTATACAATTAAATTACGGTGCAAGCCACGGGACAGAGGGACAGGTTTGTTGTCCCATCCATACGTGGGACAACAAACCTGTCCCCGTGTCCCATAATTTTGTCGTATTTTGACGAACAAGTGGACAGGATTCGGTTCAGGTTAAAATACGATTCTATAGAGGCATAAACGCTTGTATAGGCTGTTTGATTCGTTTTTTGGCTCGTGTTACTCTTGTGAAGTTCGTATTTTAAAGACTATTTACCTACTAGCTTATTTCGTTACGATATGCTATACATAGGCTCTTTTTTTAATCTTTATAAGCAATATGTTCGATAGAAATAAACTAGTAAAAATTATCACACAACAGGAGTGACTAAAAGAATGGAATTACAATCAAATCCCCAATTACTTTGGTTTATTGGGTTCTATGCCGTACTTATGGTCGGCATTGGCATTTACATGTCAAAGAAAGTATCAAACAGTACAGATTTTATCTTAGCTGGTAAAAGCTTAGGACCAATCGTCTTAATGGGTACATTACTAGCTACATGGACAGGTAGTGGAAGTATTTCCGGTGGAGAAACATCGGTCTCTTATAGTTTTGGTATTATTCCTTCATTAATGTTAATGATCCCAACCATTATTGGTATTTTTATCCTTTATACGATTGCCCCTAAGATTCGGGCTTTTGGAAAATACACCATCTCAGGCATACTTGAAGCAAAATACGGTCCATTTGCCAGAAATCTAGCAAGTATCATTGTAATCTTAGCGTACGTCGGAATTGTGTCCTATCAAATGACAGGTCTTGGATTTATCTTAAATCTAACAACAGGCATGAGTGTTGAACTCGGTACAATTATTGCCGCTGTCTTAATCATCTTCCTAGCAATGATCGGTGGATTACGTTCAGTTTCTCAAACCGATGCTATTAGCGGTTTCTTAATGGTGGGTGGTCTGATAATTACGGTACCTATCATTATCTCTGTTGCAGGTGGCTGGGATACAATTGTAGCAAATGTACCAGAATCTCATATGACAGCAACTGGTGGCTTAACAACGATTCAATTACTAGGATACCTATTACCTTCTTTATTCCTATTATTAAGTGACCAAAACATGTATCAGCGTTTGGCCGCATCCAATGGGGACAAGTCATCGAAACGGGCAGCACTCAGTTGGTTAGGAATCATGCTACTTATTTCTCCAGCGATCTCGATTATTGCGTTTGCCTCTCGTTCGCTTTTCCCTGATATTGACCCTGGAATGGCGTTAATGGCAACAACAACAGCATTACCACTTGGTGTTGGCGGTATTTTACTTGCTGCGGCTGCAGCTTTCATTATTACAACAGGAAATTCCTATTTACTTTCCGCAGCGACAAATATGACGTATGATATATATGGAAAGTATATTAATCGAGACCCATCCGACAAGCAACAATTAGTCATGACGAAAGTGTTCATCGTCGGACTGGGTATCTTTTCATATCTATTAATCAGCTATTTCCCAACCGTATTAGAAGTACAAATGTATTCATACACGGTTTATGGTGCGGGCATTACGCCGGCGATTTTAGCGGTATTTTTCTGGAAACGCGTAACCGCAATCGGTGGTATTGCATCCATGGTTGCTGGTGTTGTGACAACCTTAGGATGGGAACTGATACTGAACACACCATTTGACTTAAACAGTTCGGTTATTTCCGTTCCAACCGCGATTATCGTACTGATCGTTGTATCATTAGCAACACAAAAGAAACAGTAAAATCAAGCTAATGAACGGTGAAGGATCCCAAGTTTTTCCCCTTCACCGTTTTTTATTACTAAAAAAAATCATGTTAAACGAGGAGTGTTAAGTATGAACAAACGTCTACAATCCTTAACCAATTGGTTAAACGAGGAAAATATTGAAGTTGCATTTATCAATTCAACGGAAAATGTATACTATCTATCAAATTTCTATACCGATCCACATGAACGATTAATGGGGGTGTTTGTTTTTAAACAAGCGCAACCATTATTTGTTCTACCTGCCATGGAAGTGAATCAACTAAAAAATGCTGGTTGGCAATACGAAATCATTGGCTATTCAGACCATGAAAATCCTTGGGACATGATTCAAACGTCGCTTGAATCAAGAAAACTAGCAAAAGCAAACGCTGTTGCCCTAGAAAAAGAAGTACTTTCCTTTAGCCGAACCGAATCTTTCCTTCAGTTCTTCCCTGAAGCAAACATTGTATCAGTGGAAGATAAGTTAAATCAGATGCGTGTAGTAAAAGAGGAAAATGAAATTGCCACCATCAAACAAGCAACAGAAATGGCTGATTATGGGGTGCAAGTTGGAGTTAACGCCCTTCAAGAAGGAATCACCGAGATGGAAGTATTGGCTAAAATCGAATATGAACTGAAGAAAAAAGGGATTCGTGAAATGTCATTTTCTACGATGGTATTGTTTGGTGAAAAATCAGGTGACCCACACGGCAACCCCGGTGACCGCAAATTAAAAGCTGGTGACATGGTGTTATTCGATTTAGGCGTTGTCCTTGATGGGTATTGCTCAGACATTACTAGAACAGTAGCCTTTAAATCTGTATCAGATAAACAAAAAGAGATTTACAACACCGTACTAAAAGCAGAGCTTGCCGCATTAGAAGCCTGCAAACCTGGTGCCCGGATTGGAGATCTTGACACGGTTGCAAGAAATGTCATTACAGAAGCTGGATATGGCGAGTACTTCCCACACCGCATTGGACATGGGATGGGAATTAATGTGCATGAGTTCCCTTCAATGAGTCATTTAAACGACGGCATCTTAAAAGAAGGCATGGTCTTTACGATCGAACCAGGAATCTATCTACCCGGAATTGGTGGCGTCCGAATTGAAGACGACGTGCTCATAACAAAAGACGGATTCGAAACACTCACCATATTCCCAAAAGAACTACAGATTATTGATTAAGTGGGACAAGGTTGCTGTCCAAGGCCATTGAAAAAAATCAATTAAAAAGTTCCGAAAACTATATTTAAATAAAAAGTATAAAAAGCGATCCGTAATATTTGGTAGAAAAGAATTCCGACAAACCAATCACTAAACATAGAAGGTATTTTGATACTTAGTGAATAAGCAAATCAACTAAGCACCTTTGCTATACAATAAATCCCAAATAGTCATCTATTTAATACTTCAAGACGTAGCAGATTTCACTTTTACCAATGAACCTCTAGAGATCTTACTGTAATTATCTTGAAGGGCAAAAGATGTCCGTTCTATTGTAGATGAAGACGGCAAGCTTGGACATAAATGGAAAACTTCTCATTTCTTTAGTTATGAGCTTGCAAAGATGGAAAATGGTATAAAGATTACTTTAAGAAGAAGTTACCGTTTAACAAGACAAATTGTCTGCCGAAGGTGCCACAAAGTACATAAGATGGGGACATGGAAGGAAAGTTTAGTATTCTTACCTAGGGGAGAATCTGTCGGAGTTTGCCGCCAACTTCCTTCAGACTTGAAGTTCCCCCTTCAAGTCCTTGTCTTGAGCTACAGCTACTACTGCCTTCACTGTTCGGGACTTTCACCCTTTGCATGCACCCATGCTTGGCTCACCAAAAAAGGGGAACAGGTCCCCCTAGCTTGCTTTACTCTTTTGTGTTGTCGTGTTTTGTTGTGATTTAACTAATATAGTTTCTAATTCTTCTAATGATTTTCCTTTTGTTTCAGGAACGAATTTCCAAATGAAGATTGCGGATAATAGACTCATTAATCCATAGAATGAGTACGTTAGTCCTCCACTAAATTCCATCATTGCTGGATAGGTGGAAGAGATGAAGTAGTTTGCTGCCCATTGTGCTGCAACTGCTATTGCCACCGCTTGTCCTCTAATTTTGTTAGGGAAAATTTCAGCAATAAGCACCCAAACTACTGGTCCCCAAGACATCATAAATGAAGCTGTATAGATGATAATAAATACCAATGTACCGATGCCAATTGCGTTTGAAAAGGCCATGCCAGCTACCCCAAACATACCAATTGTCATACCTATAGAACCAATAATTAACAGTGGTTTACGTCCAAATTTATCAACCGTTAAAATTGCGATTAAAGTGAAAATTACATTCACTAAACCCATGATAATAGTTTGGAACATGGAAGCATCTCTTCCCGCCCCCATACTTTCAAAAATTCTCGGCGCATAGTAAAGGGCCACATTAATCCCAACAAATTGTTGGAATACCGATAATAAAACACCAATCACAATGATTGCCTTACCAAATGCAAACAGTTTTGCTTTTGTTTGAGCGGTATCAAAAGATGATTTGATTTCAAACATGGTCGCTTTTGCCATTGTTTTCTCATACACTCGATTAAGCACTGACATCGCTTTGTCGTCTTTATGTTTCGAGATAAGATAACGTGGTGTTTCTGGTACTGTAAATAATAGAACAAGAAATAATAGTGCTGGTACCGCTTCCGAAAAGAACATATAGCGCCAACCGATATCGTTTACCCATTCAACAGGTTGACCTTTTGCAATCCCCCAATTGATGAAATAAACAACAAGCATACCAAAAATAATTGCAAATTGGTTTAAGGAGACTAAAGTTCCTCTTATTTTTGGAGGTGCCATTTCCCCGATATACATAGGTGCTACAGCCGATGCAATCCCAACACCAATACCTCCAATAATACGATAAATATTAAAGGTAATTAATAACGCCATGGTTGGCTCACCTTTCGTAAAGAATAAAAATTCAGGATAGCCTGAACCTAAAGCGGAAACTAAAAATAACATCGCTGCTATTACAAGAGAATATTTTCTCCCTACATTTGATGCTAAGTAACCGGATACAAAACCACCTATAATACATCCGATCAAAGCACTGGAAACCGTAATACCATGAACAAGGGAGCTAAGTTCTAGATTATCTGTAAAATACGCCTGAAGCGCTCCTTCTGCTCCAGAGATAACTGCTGTATCATAGCCGAATAATAACCCCCCTAATGTTGCTACCAGTGTGATTAGTACAATATAAGAATAACTATTTTTCTTCATATTTCGTTAAGAAAGAGACCGTTCTCTTTCCCTCCTCCTCTCTTCACTTGGAATTTCCTCACTTTTTGGTACCCCTTACAATACTTTTAATAGTACCGCAGTTTATGAAACCCTTCGAACCGTTACTGCAGTATCTGAAACTTTATGAAGCGTTTTCTTTTTCTGTTGCGATCACCAGCAACTAATAACAAAATACCATGAATCCGCTTTCTTGTTAGCACTTTCATCTTTACTTTCTTGTTAATTTCTAGACTATTTTGTCATCTATGCTAATTATTCATGCCAAAACTATCCTTAGTAATCTCGATCAGCTTTTACGATTCCCTCAGTTACATGCTGTATAAAATTTAAGTCATGATCTTCGTCTTAAAGCTTTGTCACATTTTAACAAAAAAACAACGACCTCTAGATCGTTGTTTTACTATAAGAGGTGTTTAAAAAGCCGATAAAATTGACACGGTGAATTTCTTCGTTAGCTTGCTTTTCCTGCGTTCACGTATTAACTCCATACGTTCCGCTCCTCAAAGCTGAGCTGCCTTGAACTTCTTGCCCCTTTTTATCTTCCTTTTTGAACACACACTATAAATACTTTTTTCTATATTCACTAGGACTCGTACCTGTTTCTTTTTTAAATACCCTACTAAAATAATTTGGATCTTTATATCCTATACTCAGTGCTATTTCTTTCAATGGAACCGTTTGATCTAATAGAAGTTCTTTTGCTTTTTGTAGTCGTTTAGCCGTCAAATATTCAATGAACGTCACTTGATACTTGTCTTTAAAAAGCTTGCTTAAATAATAGGAACTAATCCCTAACCAATCAGCTACTTCTTCAAGAGAGATCGACTTATCATAATAATTATCCAAGTACTCCCTTGCTTGCCCAAAGTAGGCATCCCCACCGCGGGAGCGCCAATCTCCTAATCGCTCAATAATCATTTGTAGGTGCGCTTTAGCTGCTTGTTTATATTGCATGATAGTTTCAAAATGTCCAAGACTTGTTTCCACATCCGCTTCAAATCCCATTTCTTTAATCGAGCGATTTATCACAATAAAGAAATTTTCCATGGCCTTTTGGATCAACCTTACCTGATAGTCAGATGCCCGTTCAATCAACTGAAAGTATGTCTCAAACAATTGCAACCCTGTTTGCATATCAGCTTTTTTGACAGCATCGATTAACTGTTTTTCTACCTCTAAAGGAATAAGCTTATTACGCTTTTGTTTTACACGATCACTATACACCATATAGGAAGCACTTGGGTGATTATACACGAATTCGAGTGCTGCCATTGCCTCTTTATACGAGTCAGAAAATTTGTCACCATCTGTGGTAAGTCTCCCAATTCCAGCATACAAGCGACAATCATCTAACTGGTGTTGAACATGATGAATAACCGTACGTGCAAACTCCTCCGTTCTTTTATCATCCGCCACGTCTTTATCCGTAAATAGCATCAGTACAGGCACTTGAAAACCTGTTAACGGGCCAACAAGACTAGAAGGATAGTGATCATGTAGGGTTTGTTTTAATAATTTGTACCATTGACTTTTTTCTTCTCGGCTTGGTTGGATAAGGTCGGACTCAAATGAAAAAACTGCCACAAACCCTTGTTTCTCTTCTAGGTCCACCCATTCCTGCCAGTCTTTTTCGGTAAATTCATGAACATGATCCATAATGAACGAAACGATATATTCCATTTCCACAAAGGAACTGACACTTTTCAATCGCTGTTTGACCTTCTTTTCTTCCATCCGTTTTTGTTCTTCGTTTTCAATTTCAGCGACCATTCGATCAAATGCTTTTAACAAGTCCGACACTTTACTTGGTTTCAGCAAGTACTCCTTAATTCCAAACTTCATCGCTCCACGAGCATATTCAAATGTATCATAAGCAGATACCATAATAAATTTTGTACCTGGGAGAACTGGGACAATTCGCTTAATTGCTTCCATTCCATCTACTTCTGGCATTTTTATGTCCATAAAGATTAAATCAGGTTTATGTAAAAGAGCTAATTCTATTGCTTGTTCGCCATTGCTAGCCTCCGCAACAATTTCAAAGTTTGAACGTTTTTTTCGAAGCATCATCCCTAGCCCTTCTCTTTCAATGGCTTCATCGTCAACAAGCATCACCCTAATCATCTATATCCCCCCATTCTTTGTTGTTTTATTTATTTGAATACTGACCGTTGTTCCCTTCCCTAACTGAGAAGAGATCGTTACTTTACTACCTTTATCAAATAATTGAAGACGATTTATTACATTTTTCATTCCAATTCCAGTAGAGTGTCCGGTACTTTGTTTAACTGTAAACACGTCACCTTCCTCCGTTGTATCCAGCAATCGGTCGATTGTTTGTTGATCCATTCCTTTCCCATTATCTTTCACATCAATACGAACCATTTCATTTTCCTCATAAATCATTATTTCAATTTCAGCATCTTCTGCCATATCTTCAATCCCGTGTATAAAGGCATTTTCCACGATCGGTTGAAGTGTTAAACAAGGAATTGGAACCGTTAAACAAGCAGGATCAACATTTGAGATAAACTTCACACGCTCGGCGAAACGAGTTTTTTGGATGAAAAAATACTCTTTAACAATTTCCACTTCATCTTTCAAGAGTGTTTCACGATCAAGACTACCAATATTGTATCGCAGCAAGGTAGAAATAGATGTAATTAAATCACTCGTTCGTTCTGCGCCTTCGATATAGGATGTCTTGGAAATAGTATTTAATGTATTGAACAGAAAATGCGGATTAATTTGATTTTGTAAACTCTTCAGTTCCATTTCTTTCACCAATTGCGCTAGTCTTGCTTTATCTTTCATTTCCGCAACTGATTTTCGAATACTTGTTTTCATTTGATTAAAGGTCTTTGTTAAAAACCATAGCTCGTCTTTCCTTGATACAACAACATCCTCCCCAGAATAAAATCCGGTAGAGATCTCTTCTGCAGATCGCGTTAACTGCTCTATCACTCGTGTAATGCCATTAGAAAACCATAGGGCAAACAAAATGCTGATAATAATAATTGAAATAATGATCGCAGACTCCATCTTGTTCATAGCACTTATTTTTTTCTCAATTAAATTGGAGACTGTGTGATAATTGGTTAACTCCTTATTCATAAAATCAAGCGTTTGGTCATGAATATAACTAGAGGTCTTATCTGCTTCGTTCACATAAGAAGAATACTGCTCTATATCTTGTTGCTTTACCCCTTCAACTATTTGGTCGGTCTGTTCAAGAAAACTACGTATCATATTGGAGATGTTTTTCTCAATCCCAAATCCATTTATATCTGCTTGAAATAATTGATGCAATTGGATGAGCTGATCTTTACTTTCTTGATAGACTGACAAATTTTCTCGTAATGGTTCGTGTGCATAAATTTGAACCGTTTCAAAGGTTTGATTCGTCACTTTTGTAATTTCATTTAATAAAAAGTAGTGTTCGAGATTCTCATCATAAAGTTCCTTAACCTGTTGACTACTTTGTTCATTAACAAAAAATAACAGGACAAATAAAAAAAGAATTGTCGTAAAATAAATAAGTAACTTCGTACGAATGCGAATCATAGTGAACCTTCCTTTTGACGCTTCCAATTAGATAGATCGCTCCGATGGATAATAGTTGGTTGTTTATAATAGACATCTTGCACGTATCTATCATGGATAATGTCTAGCATTAATTGCACACTTTGATAGCCCATTTCATAAGGTTGTTGTTCGACGATTGCATCAATGTCCGTATTTTCTAGTAATGCAATATTTTCATCAATCGCATCAAATGTAATCACATACATATCATTTTGTTTCTTCAATGATTTAGCTGCAGCTACTATCCCCATCCCATTATAGGAACTCGTTCCATAAAAGGCTGTAATGTTTTCATGTTCAAGTAACATTTTGTACGCTTTTTCCTCTGCTTCTACTCTAGTAATGTTCGATTCTTCTAAGGCGATGATTTCAATCCCTTCTGCGTGCTCGACCACTTCTTTAAATCCTTGCACACGTTGCTGGTGATGAGGATTATCTAAACTTCCAGTAACAATCCCAACCGTAGCCGCACCGTTTGTATCTTCTATCAGTGCTTCTCCGGCTAACTTTCCTGCAAGATAATTATCTGTTCCGATATAGGCATGACGAGAACTTTGCTTGGAATCGGTATCGATTGTGATCACTGGGATCCCTCGCTTTTCCGCTTGATTAATCATGTCCGTAAATTGCTCATTAAGCCCTTGTACGATAATACCATCTACATTTGATTGTATTGCCATGTCAACAAGTTTTAATTGTTCTTCGAGGTTCGACCGCTTCGGACCAACATACTCAACAAAAACGTTATGCTCTGATTCCGCTTTTTCTGCCCCTTGACCAACTAAACGCCAATAGTCATGATTCATTTCCTGCCCAACCAACGTAACATGATACTTTGATTGGGACTCATCAGGCAAAACAGCATCCTCCACTTGACTATCAAAGAACTGTACTTGTTTATAAAAATAGACAGAAAAACTAACTGCCACGATAAAGACCGATAATAAAATAACATAAACAACTGATGCACGCCTCATAATTTCCTCCTAGCCTAGCGGGACAAGGTACCTGTCCCCTTGTCCCACCAAAAAAACCCCCAATATTTAGGGGGGACAGAGGGACAGGTTTCTCGTCCCAGTCAAGTTTTTGTTTTTTAAGAATGTCTTCCATATACGCTCGTAATTCTTCGTTTATATCTTCACGTTTTAGCGCAAAATCGGTGGTTGCTTTGACAAAGCCGAGTTTGTTGCTAATATCATATCGATCGCCACTATATTCATAGGCCGTGACTGATTATTCGTCCCTTTTCCCGGCGCAAGTTATGTAATAGCTTAAAAATCTCTTGTTGTAAAATGTATCTTCAATTGTACCACTCTTTTTCGGCCCGAAAACAGATTACTCAACCATCGGCACTGACAATCTCAAGCAATACGTTAAGCTAGTCCTAACGCTTATAGTATCATCAAATGAAGCATTGTCAATCCAAATTACTGGAAATAAAAAAGAAGAGGGACAGGTCCCGTGTCCCCGTTAAAATGCGCCTGAACCTCCGCCTCCACCACCAACACCTGCGCCTGTTCCGGCAGTAGAAGTTGAGCTTGATGCGGAAACTGTATGATTTGCCTCGTTAAATTGACTCGTTAACGTAGTAGATAGTAACATCAGCATTACCATATCGCTGGATGTCACGCTAGACGAAACAGCAGAAACGTTGGGGCTTTCTACTAACGTTTTGTTTTTCTCCATCATTTTCTTGTTATTCGTTCCGACCCCATATATGATTGCTTGCATCTGTTCATCGCTCATCCATTCATTCCAGTCTTGATTAGTGATTTGTTCATATTTGGTACTGAATGTTTCCCACTGTTTTTTAATACGTGTACCTTTGGTCGTCCTTGGAAAATAGAAAAGCGCAAATCCTAGTAAACCTATAAAGCCAAACAGTGATAAAAACATCCACATCCACAACTGATGTATACCAAATAATATAGCGAATACCAGTACACCAATACTGGATAGTCCTACTGTCCACCTGTATGCTGGTAATTTTTCATACAACTGTTGCTGGTCCATTTCTTGTTTCACAGCAGTTAGCCAGCTATGGTTATCTTTCGAATAGGTATTTTGATTTTCTTCCTCTTCCATATAAGCTTTTAGTTCGGAAGGAGAAAACAGACCATCTTTCCCAACTTTATAAAATAACCAGTTGATTAACATCGATTCATGTTCATGGTCCGTATGGTGATCTACCACCTTGAATTGATCCTCATTTTCACGCTTGACAAAACCTTTCCTGACTAGATCTAATAAGGATGCGGACAGCATTTCACCACCTTTGGAAATACCTCCCATGTAATACATAATTGCAGGCAGACTCATGTTCTCTTTTGGCAGAATACCATGCTGATTCGAGGTACGAGTCGCCTCCCATAACGCTTGGCGCTTTTTCCTGACAGCCATCATTATTAACGCAAGAACAGCAACAAATGAACCCACTACAACAAATGGGGCAAGTTTACCCAATAGATTTTGGCGATTAGAAAAAGCAGCTGCTTTTTCTTCTTGTTCTGTTTTATCTGCTAACATATCTTGTTGAATCGATTCATCAGTGCTCGGTAATCCATTTGCAAAAATACTGGCATCATACGCTACCCGAATATCTCCATTTTCGCCATCTTCTACTTGTCCCAATGCAAAATGAACAACTCCTCCATCTTGGATATCCACACGATCTTGCGCTTCATCGTAGCCAAGGGCAAGTACGTCATCGGTTATTTGCGGAGGATATACAAAAATATCCATGTTTTGATAAGGCGTTTCATTGCTACTATCAAAAAACGGCCAATAAAATTGCGCTAACTCTGTATCTGTCTCAACCGCATGTTGAATCGTATAGTCAAATGTGACGGTAACCGTTTCGTCATCACCGCTGCGGTATACTTTATATAATTCGTCATCCTGCTCCACTTCAAGCGACGTACCTTGTTCCGAAGCTCGAAAATTTTCAATCACAGTATTTCTCTTCGGTATCAGAGACCTAGTCACACCATTAAAGGCCCCATCGAATTGATAACGATGCTCCTCCGTTACTTGCACAGCACCATTCTCCTTTAAATGGGCATGAATTTCTGTCTTTTCTATTTCGAAATCAACCGCGAACACTTGCGACGGCATAAACAAAACAATAAAAGAGACCAATAAAATAACTAAATATTTTTTCACATAAACAAACTCCCTTCAACTAAATTATACGATCAACCATGACATAGGTTTCATTTTTCTAGTGGGACATGGGGACAGGGCACTTGTCCCACACAAACTGGGACAACAAACCTGTCCCCATGTCCCAGTTTGAAAATGTGTCACTGACGTTCACTGAGCTTCACTGGTCTTCACTGAGGTAGCTAATTGATACTCATTGCCACTCAGTAGGTTTGGAGGATGTATCGAGCTACTGCTACAATTTACATTATCTTTTGAAAAATCTTTTGAAAAATCAAGTAATTGGAGGAATGAACCTTGGCTAAGAACCAAATACGAATTGTTGATACGGATATTCATGAAACCGCACAATACAAAGATATACTAAAATACCTTGATGAACCTTTTAAACATTACATTCAAAACTGTGGTTGGATTCAAGAAAAACATATGCCTTACACCCAGCCTACTGTCGCAGGGGTGAATCGTGCAGATGCGATTGTTCCTGATGGGCGTCAGGCAGGATCTGACTTGTCCTTTATGCAAGAACAATTGCTAGACGATATCGGCCATGAGTACGGCATTTTAACAAGTGCCTTAGATCCTTCTCCTTCGTCCATGCATGGTTGGTACGAAATGGCGACAGCATTAGCATCTGCCTACAATGACTGGCAAATTGAAGAATGGTTAGAAAAAGATGACCGGTTATATGGATCCGTTCATATCGCAGCACAGGATCGTGATGCTGCAATAAAAGAGATTGAACGAGTTGGTTCCCATCCTAAGATGGTTCAGGTTTTACTTCCAATTGATGACATCTTATGGGGCGATCCTTTCTATCATCCAATTTTTGAAGCGGCGGAGAAACACAATTTGATGATTGGCATGCACCATAATGAGCCACCTGTTTATTACGGAAAATGGCCAAGATATTTCATTGAATGGCACACCTTAATTCCGACTGCACATATGAAACAAATTACCAACATGATTTTCAATGGTGTATTTGATAAGTTTCCCAACCTTGGATTAATGATGATTGAGGGTGGGTTTACTTGGGTTCCACACATCATGTGGAAAATGGACCAGCAATACCGCGACCTTCGCCATGAAGTTCCATGGTTGAAACGAAAGCCTAGTGATATTTTCAAACAACAAATTCGAGTGACCACTCAACCGGCAGAGGAATTAACCAAACAAGAGTTTAACTCTCTTATTGAACAAATGGGTACCGATGACATCTTATGCTTCTCTACCGATTACCCACATTGGGATTATGATTCGCCAACCCGTGCGTTACCGAATATGGATCCAGAACGGAAGAAGAAAATTTTTGCAGAGAACGCAAGAGCATTTTATCCAAAACTACCATAAACGATCGGAGGGCTAACGATGAAAGAACAAGTTGTTTGTAAAACAAATGATATTGAACCAGGTGATATGAAAGCAGCTAATTTTGGCAAGCAAAACGTCTTAGTATGCCGTACACTTGACGGTGAATTTTATGCTTTCCTTAATCAATGTACACACCAAGGTGCACCACTTGATAAAGGCATGATTTGCGGTGCAACGACTGATGATAGTCAACCAGGTGACTACCATTACTGCCGAAAAGGTGAAATTATTCGTTGCCCATGGCATGGTCGAGAATTTGATATTAAAAATGAAGGTCGAATGCTAGCCAATCCTGACAAAAGGCTACCTAGCTATAAAGTACGCGTAGAAAATGAAGAGGTTATTGTTTATAAATAAAAAACAAGAAGGTGATGAACGTTGAATACAGAAAACATCGTAGACTCGATTATAATTGGAGCTGGACCTACCGGGTTATTCGCTGCATTTTACGGAGGAATGCGCGACATGTCCGTCAAAGTTATTGATAGCTTGCCACAGGTCGGTGGTCAGCTAATGGCATTGTATCCGGAAAAATACATTTATGATGTGGCCGGTTTTCCAAAAGTGTTAGCAAAAGATTTAGTCCAGCAACTAGAAGAACAAGCGAAACAATTCGATCCTGAGATCTGTTTAGAAGAAAATGTACAATACGTCGAAAAAATCGAGGAGCAGTTGTTTAAAGTAACGACAACGAAAACCGTCCATTACGCCAAAACTGTCCTCATTACAAGTGGTGCCGGTGCTTTCCAACCCCGTCGCCTTAAACATGAGAAAGCAAGTAAGTACGAAGGAAACAACCTCCTCTACTCAATTACCGACCTACAAGCATTCAAAGGTAAAAACGTCTGCGTTGCAGGCGGAGGAGATTCCGCTGTCGATTGGGCATTGATGTTGGAAGGCGTTGCAAGTAAGGTAACACTTGTCCATCGTAGAGATCAATTCAGAGCACACGAACATAGTGTGCAGCAATTAGAACAATCAGCGGTTCAGATAAAAACACCAATGATCATCGACGATTTAATTGGGCAAGACGGGTTCATCGAACGGATAGTCATGAAAGAAAACAAAGGCGATCTAACAGAAACTTTAGATGTTGATGCTTTAATTGTAAACCATGGCTTCCTTTCCGATCTTGGCGCAATTAAAGAGTGGGGATTAGAACTTGATAAGAATTCGATCATTGTTAACGAAAAAACAGAAACAAACATTGCCGGTATTTTTGCCGCTGGTGATATCACGACCCACCCAGGAAAAGTTAAACTAATTGCCTCTGGATTTGGCGAAGCGCCAACCGCAATTAGTCAGGCGAAGCATTATATTGATCCAAACGCGAAAGTACAGCCACCACATAGTACGAGAGTGCTTAGTGGCGTATAAAAATGTACTAGAAATGAACCCTTTAACAGCAAAATAGGAGGAAAAACAATGCCATTAAAAAAGATGTTTATTGATGGACAATGGGTGGAGGCCACAAGTGGTCAAACACGTACCATCCTGAACCCATATAATCAAGAAACAATCGCAACCGCCGCAGAAGGAGATCAGACAGATGCCAAACAAGCAATAGCTGCTGCTAGGCGTGCATTTGATCAAGGAGATTGGCCGAACACACCGGCAACTGAACGGGCAAGCCATGTGCGAAAAATTGCCGAATTAATTGAACGAGATAAACAAGAACTAGCAGAATTAGAGTCATTAGACACAGGCAAAACCGTTGAAGAAAGTCTTGTTGATATGGATGATATCGCGGGCGTTTTCCATTATTATGCCGAAATTGGGGATAAAGATGGTGGCGAAATGATTGATTCCCCGATTCCTAATTCAGTCAGTAAAGTCGTCCGCGAGCCTGTAGGGGTTTGTGGCCAAATTACCCCTTGGAATTATCCATTACTACAAGCATCATGGAAACTTGCACCTGCACTCGTTACTGGAAACACTCTCGTTATGAAACCGAGTGAAATAACGCCGCTCACCACTGTCAAAGTGTTTGAATTGATCGAGGAAGCAGGATTTCCAGCTGGTGTCGCCAACCTTGTATTGGGCGCAGGCAATACTGTTGGTGCTGAACTTTCGAACAATACGGATGTTGATTTAATTTCATTCACTGGTGGGATTGAAACGGGAAAGAAAATCATGCAAGCAGCAAGTATTAATGTTAAAAAGCTTGCACTTGAGCTTGGTGGGAAAAACCCGAATGTTGTATTTGCTGATGCAGATTTCGAAACAGCAGTCGATCAAGCGATGAATGCGGTCTTCTTCCATGCTGGACAAATTTGTTCTGCTGGTACCAGACTTATAATAGAAGAAAGTATTCACGACAAATTTGTGGCAGCATTAACGGAACGGGTTCAAAATATTAAACTAGGAAGTGGATTCGAGGAAACCACCCAAATGGGGCCTCTTATCTCGGCAGAGCATTTAGCAAAAGTAGAACATTATGTAGAGACAGGTAAACAAGAAGGCGCAAAAGTAGTCGTTGGCGGTAAGCGCCCAGAAGCCCCAGAGCTTCAAAATGGATTCTTCTATTTACCTACTATTTTCACTGATTGCACCTCTGACATGAAGGTAGTTCAAGATGAAGGATTTGGTCCAGTTATAACAGTAGAAACTTTCCAAACAGAGGACGAAGCAATTAAACTAGCAAACGACTCCATATACGGACTTGCCGGCGGCGTTTGGACAAACGATATCGTGAAGGCAGAGCGCTGTGTAGCAAAAATGCGCATGGGAACAGTATGGATTAACGAATTCAACCTCTACTTCCCACACGCACCATGGGGTGGCTTCAAACAATCCGGAATCGGCCGCGAATTAGGCAAACCAGGATTAGAAGAATACACAGAAACAAAACACATCTTCCACAACCTAGACCCAAAACCAATCAACTGGTTCTAGTGGGACATGGGGACAGGGTAACTGTCCCAGAGGTGGGACAGAGGGACAGGTTTACTGTCCCACATACCCCCATCTATCTATTGCTTCTCTTTTCAAAACCTAGCAAAACATGACAAAGTGGTCCCTAGTTCTGCTAACCCCCTCAATAAGTTCATTTTTGATGATGAAGCGGGCTCTGATTCCGTTAATGACCCTAAACGAAGTAAAAAAGCCCCAAAATTGGCAAATAGCGGAATCAGAATCCGCTCACCCTCCAAAAACGGCTTAAATTGGACTAATAACGGAATGAGGAACCGCCCCAAAAAAGCGGTTCCTCATTCCGCTATGTTCCTCGTCTGCACCAAGAGCATTCGCGACTGGGAGTAAGTTTATATTCATTGTATAATAAAGGCACCACCCTAGTAAGATAGAGTACCTTTTTTTCATAATGCGTATAATTACAGTCTACAAGATACGATCTAACATCTAGTGCACAATAACAAATACTTTAAGTTTCCCTTAAGCTATCACACCGTGCCACTTCTCCCTATCAAATAAAACCATCTACTAATGATTGGTTAGTCCAAAAGATCCATAAAAATCTAGAACAAAGCCCCCCCACCATCACATTTTTAACGAAGAATTTTTTCAATTACTTTCAGTGAGGTTAGTGCGTCATCACCGGTTACTGGTGGGACAGTGTCGTGTATGATCGCATCAACAAAGGCATCAATCACACCAGTGTTCGTTTGGTTATCATTGGTTTGAATCGGCTCGAGTTGGTACCTAACTACTTCACCATCTTTTGTTTCTACTATTAACTGATCTTCTGGATCGTGATAGATTTTCATAATACCTTTCTCACAATAAACCGTTGTTGAATTATCTTCTGCACCATAGTAAGACCAAGAAAAGGATGCCGTTCCTAACCGCCCTTTTTTAGTTTTTAAAGCACAGACAACATTATCACAAACTTCAATCGGATCTCCATGTTCATTCTTTTTATCAAGCGCACCATGAAATGCATGAACATCTTCTACTTCATCATTTAACAAATAATGAATCAAATCAATTTTGTGTACACCTAAATCACCTGCAACACCAGAGTGTGAGCGTTCTTTTTTAAAGAACCAGGTTGCATTCGATTGATCTATTCCCCAGCTCTCTGGCCCTTGATGACCGAACGTTGTTTTAAACGTTAATACTTCCCCTAATTCTTTGTTGTTAATGAGTTGTTTTGCTTTCTGATGGGCTTTCGTAAATCGTTGGTTATGATCAACCATTAGTTTTTTACCAGACTTTCGTTGTGCTTCCAAAATTTCCTCCGCATGTTCAATGCTGATTGCCAGCGGCTTTTCACTCAACACATGCTTTCCATTTAATAACGCATTGGTTGAATGAATATGATGGGTTTCATTGGAAGAACAGTCACTGATGGCGTCAATGCTAGGATCTTGATATAACGCTTCAACACTAGCGACTACCCGGCCATCAAACTCTTCAGCAAGTGCTTGAGCCCTTTCAATATTTCGGTCATAAAATACGATTTCATCAACATACGGATTGGCTTGATATTCTGGGGCATGACGAAATCTAGTAATCGATCCACAACCGATAATGCCTACACGAATACGTTCCATGTTACATCCTCCTTAGTCTCGTTTTTGGAAAAATACCGCCACTATAATGATTAACCCTTTAACTAATCCTTGTAAGTGTGGGGAAATATTAAGTAAGTTCATCATATTATTCAATACACCTAGCAATAACACACCGAAAAAGGTACCAATCACTTTCCCTTTTCCTCCTGTCATTCTAGTTCCCCCTATAATGACTGCAGCAATCGCATCAAGCTCATACAAGTTACCGGAACTTGAAGAAGAAATAGAATTTAACCGGGACGTTTCAATTAAAGCCGCGACACCAACTAACAACCCACACAGACTATATACACCAACTTTGATTCGATCGACACGGATTGCTGATAACAATGCTGCTTTTTCATTACTTCCTAGGGCATACACATAGCGCCCAAACCGTGTTTTCGTCATTAATAGGTAGATCGCAACTGTTAGTCCAATAAAAATAATAATTGGTAAATCAACGATACCTAATTCCGTATTAGCAATGCTCGAAAAACCTTGCACATCTCCAGCGATACTACCCCCATCAGCTGTGTATAAAGCAATCGAACGAGCACCAGCCATCATACCAAGGGTTGCAATGAAGGAGGCAATTTTTCCTTTTGCGACAAGCATCCCATTAATAAAACCAGCAAATGCTCCAACCGCCAAGGCAGTTAAGATACCGACGACAATACTCCCGGTAGCATTTAACGACAGAACAGAAAAAACACCTACCATTGCAAGTACCGAACCAACGGACAAGTCAATTCCACCCGATAACATCACCACCGTCATACCTAGTGCAATAATCCCAATGGTCGATACTTGCATTAAAATATTCATCTGGTTTTGTAAATAAAGAAACCGGTCATTCATTAGTGCAGCAACGATAAAGATTAATACAAAGGCAACGACGACACTATATTCACTCCAAAGCCAAGTTAATTTTGACCGACTAGTACTGGTCGGTTGTTGATTTTGATTGATTTCAATATTAGCCAATGTTCTCTGCCTCCCTTTTTGAACCGGTTGCATATTCCATAATTTTCTCTTCTGTCAATTCATCTCGGTGAAAACGACCGGTAATTTCTCCCTGGAACATAATATTAATCCGATCACAAACTCGTAAGACTTCAGGTGCTTCTGATGATAAAATAATGATTGCTTTTCCTTGGTCTGCTAGGTTCATAATATGCTGGTAAATTTCATTTTTGGCGCCAACATCAATCCCTTGGGTTGGATTGTCAAAAATAAGAATGTCACTATTTACCTCAAGCCATTTTGCAATCACAACTTTTTGTTGGTTTCCTCCACTTAACGAGTCAATCGTTCTATTAGGGTCATGAACCTTAATATTTAATTGTTGTTTGTAGTGTTGAAATTTCTCACGTTCTGTTTTGGAATGAATCCACCCACGTCTTTCAAAATTCCCCATAGAGGATAAACTCATATTTTCAATCACACTTAAATCTTTAATAATCGCGTTTTCTTTTCGGTTTTTTGGAACTAGACCTATACCAGCTTGCAAGCCTTTCTTCGGATGATCTATTTTAACAGGATGACCATTTACTTCAATGTCACCGCTATATTTTTTTCGAAATCCATATATGCTTTCAAACAGTTCTGTTCTTCCATCTCCCGCTAAACCAGTAAAACCTACAACTTCTCCTTTAGATACGGTGAAATTAATATTATGAAAATTCCCTTCGCTTGTTAAATGCTTAACCGTTAGGACTGGATCCCCTTTTGTCTGTTCATGATAAAATGCATCGGTAGACACCGCTTTTCCTACCATTAATTGCGTTATTTCTTCCAAATCTACTTCTTGCATTGACCCATTTCCGACAAAGTGACCATCACGCAACACCGTATAGCGATCACACACTTCTTTAATTTCTTTTAATTTATGAGAAATATAAATGATAGAAACCCCAGACTGCTTTAGGGAGCGCATTAATCCAAATAGTCGTTCGACTTCATTATCGGTTAATGATGTTGTCGGCTCATCCATGATAATGATGTTTGATCTCCGCAAGAGCGATTTAGCTATTTCAATCATTTGTTTATAGGAAGTTTCTAAATCTCTCACATAGGTTTTCGGACTTATCTCGACCCCTAACCGCAACATGATGTCCTCTGTTTGCCGACACATCTCCTTTACATCTAACGTGCCCCATTTCGTACGCAGCTCTGAACCAAGAAACATATTTTCATAGACTGTTAAATCAGTGACTACATTTAATTCTTGGTGGATAAAACTAATGCCTTGCTCCTGTGAAATTCGAGGACTCTCCATTTTAATTTCTTTGCCTTCTATTTTAATATGGCCACGATTCGGCTGGTGTACACCACCTAAAATATTCATCAATGTTGATTTACCTGCACCATTTTCCCCTAGCAATGCATGAATTTCCCCTTTGTTTAAGGTAAGGTCCACCCCATGCAACACTTCTACTTGATTAAAAGATTTTGTAATTCCACTCATTTCTAACAGACTGTCACGCCCCATCTACTCCTACCCCCTTTATGGAAAATAAGAAATACGATAGAAAATCACCTTCCCTATCGTATTTCGTTATTTACAGACGAACTCTAAAATACAGATTCTGGATCATAATGTTCATCAACGTTTTCATTTGTCACCGGTGTTGCTGGAATAATGACTTCTGCACTCTCCGGTTCTTCTCCATTTGCAAGGTCTGCGCCAACCTTCACCCCATCATTAACCATTAATGGAGAGTACAAGAATGTCGCGGAAATCAGTCCATCTTCTTGAATGATTTCATAGACGTCCTTACTACCTGCAGCACCTGTTACAAACTGAATGTCCGTGCGTTCTGCTTCTTTAATTGCTTGAATGACACCTAGAGCCATACCATCATCTTGTGTATAAACCGCATCAATTTCTTCTTGAGCCGTTAAAATGTTTTCCATTACTTGTAAAGACGTTTCTGTTGAAAAATCACCAGATTGTGATGCAATCACTTCAATATCCGTTCCTTCAATAGATTCTTGGAAACCTTCACTACGTTGGTTTGTAACAGAGTTGGACGGGCCGGAAATTTCAACTACTTTCCCAGTTCCATCTAATTGATCGACAAAATATTCCCCTGCGTTAATACCAATCCCTTTGTTATCTCCTTTCACGACAACAGTGGCTGCATCATTGGTCAATTCACGGTCTACAATGACTAGCGGAATCCCTTCATCCTTTACTTTCGTTGCCACTGGTGATAATGCTTCAGACTCTATTGGTAGCATCACAATTGTGTCCACACCTTGTGCAATTAAATCTTCCACATTACTTGTTTGTGCAGCTGGATCATCCGCTGTCGTAAACTCATAGTCATCAATTGTCCCCTCTTCTACAAGTGACTTTGCCTGCTCTTCAGCGTTTTCAATAAGTGCTCCCATCCAACCATGTGTTGCTGAAGGTAACGCTATTCCTAATACAACTTCTCCGTCATCACCTGAGCTACTACTTGAACACCCGGCCACAATAACGGCCAAACCAATGACCAAAAATAAAGATAACAAACGCTTCATGCTAAACTCTCCCCTTTTTAGAATGAAATTGATAAACCCCTTTGTTAACGCTTGCAAATAAGGCTAACTAACCGATATTAAAATCCTTTTTAATATCGGTTCGCTAGTCTCATATGGTACTATCCCATAGTTGACTCGCGAATGATCACTTCATGATCGAGAATGATATTTTCTATTTTTTCACCATGAATACTATTTATTAGCATCCTTGCTGCTGTACACCCCATCTCATGCATCGGCTGAGAAATGGTCGTTAATGTCGGATTCGTCATATTTGAAAAGCTAATCTTATCAAATCCTACTAATGCAATATCTTCAGGTACGTGAAGACCGGATGCGTTAATTTCTTTTAACGCTCCAATCGCAAGCGTGTCAGAAACTGCAAATACTGCAGATGGGCGACGGTCCAACTGTAGTAGCTTTCGCATCGCTTGAACACCATCACTAAACTTAAGTTCTTGCGTGTGATAAATAAATGTTTCATCAATTGGAAAACCAAATTCCTGTAACGCTCGTTCGTATCCTGTCCTCCGCTGACGAGCATACAAAAACTTCTCATCCGAATTAATTAGGGCAATGTTTTCATGTCCAAGTTTGACCAAATGTTTCACGGCATGATAAGCGGCTTGTTCATTATCAATCGTTACATAAGGAATCACCCCACCCTCTTCATACTCACTACATTGAATCACTGGGTATTGCTCATATAATTCATTTAACTTTTGCATATTCACTGCTGGATCCATGGAAATAATTCCATCTGCCAACTTATTCTTGATCATATTAAAGTAAATGTTTTCTCTGTCTGGATTCGAATCGGTTTCGCATAGAAGAATATTATAGTTGTTACTAATCGCAGTTGTTTGAATACCATTAATAATCTCTGAGTAAAAAGGATTGGAAATGCTAGGAAGTAATACAAGTAATAACCGACTCTCTGAATTTCTGAGATTTCGTCCCAACATGCTCGGTTCATAGTTTAAGTCCTTGATCGCTGTTTCCACTTTTAACCGAGTATGAGGTGAAACGGTTGCATTATTATTTAACACTCTCGATACTGTCGCAACAGAAACACCTGCTTTTTGAGCTACTTGTTGAATATTTGCCATGTTGTGTCCTTCTTTCCAATTAGATTTGATTGTAAAAAGTCCATGTAATCGATTACAATTAAAAGTATAAAATTTTCTGATTATTTTGTCAACAATAAATAAAAATGGATTTTTTTATGCTAATTTCATTGATTTTTAGGCTTGGTTTGGTTTAGTATTCTATGTAACGGATTTCATTAAGTGTTTTCATTAAGCGGAGGAGGAAACTAATATGAAGTTAGGTGTATTTACTGTTTTGTTTTCTGATAAAAACCTAGATGAAATGTTAGATCATGTTGCTGCTAAAGGGATTGAAGCTGTCGAACTTGGTACAGGGGGATACCCCGGTGATGCGCATTGTAAAGTGGATGAACTACTCGATGATGAAAACAAACAACAAGAATTCATGGAGAAGATCTCTAGTCGAGGTTTGATTGTAAGTGCGTTAAGTTGTCATTCTAATCCACTCCACCCGCAAAAACATATTGCAGAAGCCGGTGATCTACTATTTGATAAAACCGTTCAACTTGCAAGTAAACTCAACATTCCGGTCGTCAATACATTTTCTGGTTGTCCTGGTGACCATGAAGATGCGAAATATCCAAATTGGCCTGTAGCTCCTTGGCCCAACGATTTCCAAGCTATTCTGAAATGGCAATGGGAAGAAAAAATCATCCCTTATTGGCAAGAAAAAGCTGCCTTTGCTGAAAAACATCATGTAAAAATAGGCCTTGAATTGCACGGTGGATTTTCTATTCATACGCCAGCCAATTTACTTCGTCTACGAAAAGCATGTGGTCCGGCAATCGGTGCGAATCTTGATCCAAGCCATATGTGGTGGCAAGGGATTGACCCAGTAGAGTCTATTAAACTATTAGGTCGCGAAAACGCAATTCATCATTTTCATGCAAAAGATACGATCATCGATCAACCGAATATGAACCGAAATGGTTTAACAGATATGACTCCATACGATAACATGAAAGATCGTGCATGGTATTTCCGTACAGTTGGCTTCGGCCATGAGACAAAAGTTTGGGCAGACATGATCAGTGCACTGCGTTTATACGATTATGATTATGTTGTAAGCATTGAGCATGAAGACGGCTTAATGTCCGTCGATGAAGGATTCACTAAAGCAGTTGAAAACCTTAAACCAGTCATGGTCAAAGAATCTGTTGGTGACATGTGGTGGACATAACTTATTGAATCGGAAATAGGGTGGAACCGTCGACTGGTCCCCCCCTATTCCACGCAACAGCCCGGGACAACAAACCTGTCCCCGTGTCCCACATCAAAAACGGGCGCCTTCTCTTAGAGAGGTGCGCCCGTTTTGATGACATTGATTGATCGGTGACCACTGGGACAAGTGCCCTGTCCCCTTGTCCCTATAAAAAGAACAAGGCTCCTATAACACCTATAACTCCGGTAATGGCAAGTGAATATACTGGTTTCACAGGCATCTCACCATCATTTTCCATTGCCTTACCAAACATATAGAACACGAGTGGGTGTACTAAGAATGGCATGGAGAAAATAAATGGAATAAGTAATGCAGGATTTGCACCAAACATACCACCTTGAATCGCTGCAAATAATCCAAAGTGAGAAATAGCACTAGATTGAGCCATAATGGAATAACCAAATGACATATCACTTAAACTTATTAACACTAAACCGCCAAAGACAGCACAAATTTGCCAGCCAAACGAAAATTGAATGAGAGCATTTACTTCTTTTTTATCATTTCCATTTGCTTTTCGCATGTTAAGAAGAGACCAAATTGTCAACCCAACGCCTATGACAGTTAAAATCGCTGATGGTAGTATCCATAAACTTGCTCGATCAGCACTAATCGCTAATATAGAAAATACAAAAACATGTCCAAAAAATGGAATGTTAATCATAATCGGTGCACGATTCGCTGCAATTTTCCCAAAGTCTCCTGCCGTACATGCCCCTGTTAAGCCAGAGTGTGATAAGGAACCAGCCATGCCAGGTGCAAGGTTTCTGGCATTTGCCGTCCTTGCAAAATACATAAGCAATGCTATTCCACCAAACATCCAAAATAATTGTCCAAAAAATCCATAGACAATAACGGAATTCATTCCCTCGATTGAGAAAGCCTCTCCTATACGAGACCCACCAATCATAAAGTTACCTGCAAGAACAATTGGGATACCTGCAAATAATAATGCACGTACTGTTGGCCCAAACGTCCATTTATAAAATACTGCTCCTACTCCTGCAGAAATCATCATCGCAAAGAAGATTTGTGGCAGAGAGATTAGTGAACTAATCCATACAGAAACATGATAGGAGAGGATTAATACTGCAACAATACTAACAATCTCTATAACACCTTTTCGTAAATAAACGCGTTTATTTTTAATTGTCGCTTTATTATCTATAAAAATTAACGCACCAATAATCCCAATATACGCAATAAGTGGATAGAAGTTTGCCGGCATCGTTTCCGAGCTTGTATTTAGGATAAGGCGTGTTAACCCTTCAATCCCAAGTAATATAAAGAAAGAACGAATGATAAAGATAAATTGCGTTCTTGATGTACCAAGCATCGTTTCTTCATCAGATGGTGTAACGAAATCATCCTCAGCTACTTCTTTGTTTCCTAAAATTTTTCTTAATTCTTGACCACCAACGAAGAAGGTTGCTGTAAGAGCGATGATGGTCGTATTAGCCATTAAATCGACAAACGGGAATTCTGGAAGACCGGGAGATGAAACACCACTTAATACAAGTACGTATCCCATAGTTAATCCAAAAATAACGATGATTAGAATTGGAGAATACCTTGTCCCCGCTACGACTGTACGAGATATTAAGACCATCGGGATCAGAAATAATAAAATGATCCAAAATTGATTTAATAATTGCAAATGAGTAACCTGTTCAACTATATCCATATACTGACTCCTTCGATTTTTTTGCTCACAGATTTAGATATTATCCTATTATCGAGCAAAGGTAAATCACTTTTTGTGAAAAGTTGTTACAATTTCACAAACTACTACTAATTTTTTAATAAAAAGGAGTTTTTATTCGTTTTTTGTGATCACTAGACATCGAGAGTAGAGTTCAGGCGCTCGCCAATCTAAAACCGTTGTTATGGGACATGGGGACAGGTTTGTTGTCCCAGTGGTGGTGGGACAACAAACCTGTCCCCGTGTCCCAGTTAAAGTTTGTCTGGTAGGGAAAGGATGGATTCGATTAATGTGTTCAGTTTGGTTTCGATGCGGTGCAATAAATAAAACGTTACCGCAATTGGAAATCCAACGTCAGTAATTAATGAAATCAATGTTTCCTCCATAACCATCTCCTCCTTTTTAAAAAAAGAAGCACGGGGACGGTTCGTATGCTTCCTCGTCCTCATGCTTCACGCTGATAGTTATCTTATTATAATTCAATCGCTGTCACATTACGTTCCACAATGCGCGCGCTCTTCTTACTAACTAGGTCCCCACCTGACGAATAAAAGATATTTTGTGCCAGAATTTCATCCATTGCTTCGTTAATCGCTTCTGTGTCAACTGGTTCCACAGGTTCATCAAGCGAAATTGTTACGATATGGTCATCCTCATTTAAGAATTTAAGCTCTAATTTTTTCAAAAGAATTCACCTCCTTCCCACTTTTATTGCTTTATACGCAATTATTCTTCTGTGATTAATTCGGTGTCATCACGTTTAATCGAATAAAGCTCACGTTGTTGCAATGGTACTAATGCCTTTGTTACTGCAAATAATTCATCGGTTGTCGCTGCCATTTTCACATTGTTAAACGATTTACGTTTCAAGATCACGTTGCCAGATTCCACATCTAAACCATCCTCAAACTCTAGTTCCAGTCTTGAACTTGTTTTTGTTGCTACAGCCATGTCTCTCACCTCCTTTCACTTCTATAATCGTCCCAACAGTGATTGGAGGTGTCTATAAAATAAAAAAACTCCGTAGATTTCTACAGAGTTTTTTAGATCGTGCTGATCGCCTTTAGCTTTCATTACATTATTCTACTATGGTATAATATACTTAATTAAAACATAGTTATGAGTAGGTCACAGCTGGTAACTGTGACCTATAGATAAGCGGTTCCCCCATAGGGACGGCTATCTTGGTTGATAGACCTCACCTAATCACTTGTCAGGGTAATAGGGAGGTCTATTTTTTGTTGATCAAAGAAATAACCAACGTGAGTAATGCAATCAAGAAGGTACCGAAATAAAAATGAAACGCAGGCTAAGTACGCCACGTCCTGTGGCAACGCCTGCATGACCTTCATCGTGAAGGCCTCCATAAAACTTTCATACATACCCATAGGCATCACCCCCTTTCGCGGGGATTAGCCGACCTCACCTAAAGGAACGTTATCTTAGTAGATTATATCATAGATTTGGCTTTAATGCGAACATGCGTTCTGTTTTAGGTGTTTTCAATCTCCTAGACAAAGTTACATACATCCACAAATAAAAAGGATGGACAACCATTAACCTTTATACTGTTTCTGACAATCAAAACAATATATCTTGCCCTCAAACTTACTATTATTTAAACAGTACGCTTTTACTTTATCTGAAACAGGCTTCCCGCAATCGGCACATGTCTGGTTGGCACGATCTTGACTGGCTGTCCCCTTTTGAATTCGCTCGTTATGTTTGGCGCGAATGGCTGGGTCTTCTATGTTTGCATTCGCGATCGTGTTATGAATGTCGGTGATTTCTTGTTGAGTTAAGAAAGGTTCTTGATGTTGAAGTTTATTAACCGATACTTTTCGATGGATGAACTCCGATAATTCAATGTCATAGACGATTAAGTCATTCGATGTGATTTTTCGTAGCTCTGGCTCAACCTTAAAGGTACACCGCTTCGTAAACGAAATCATCGATATAAAGGATGCATGATGTTTGGGATCAACCAACTCTTTTAACGCTTCTACATGGCCATAGTTTTGTCGGAATGGATTCATAAATTTAAACTTTCCATTTACTAACCATGTCTTTCGATCTCTCCCGCCATAAATTGTCCCTTGATAGTTTTTTGTCTCAATCACAAAAATGCCATAAGGACTAAAAACCAAATGATCGATTTGAGAATAACCGGTTTTCGATTTAGCATTTTTGATCATAATATCGTTGAGGAACTTGTATTCTTTTGGTAATTGCGATAACTGAATATCGATTTTATGCTCCCCTATATCTCCCTTGACTGTCGCTAATTCTTCCTTACTTCGCTGGGGTGGACGACTTTCGTTTTTAGTTTGTATTTTTTGTTGTGGGTTTTCCTTTGGTGCCAATTTTTTCTTTAAAAATTTAAACATAGGTTTTCTCCTTTTTACGGACTCCTAATTATATCCATTCCATTTTTATCGAGCATTGAGCAAAATATTCTTATTGTCTTAGTTATTCTCATTCACGTCTGATCTTCCATTCACCCATTCCGTTCAAGGTAAAAAGACAGATACTCTCGTTTAGAAAGTTTATCACTTTATGAAGTATTACACGTGCTAATCAACCTCAACTGAAAGAATCTTTTCTTTGAATCCAGCACGTCATCTTCTATTCGTTTTCCGCTTTTGTCTATCACTTGAGTGGATGGAAGTGTGCTGAATTAAACTAGACAGTTACCAACTGAGATTACTAGATTCTAAAAAAGGGTACCTTGCTCATACCTAGAACCTGCACCCACAATCTCTTCTACCTTTCTATAAATACGGTCTTCTACTCCTTGTTTTTCCACTAATTCAAGAACACCTTGATTCTTTAGGTGTTCTAAAAATATACAAACGTTTGAAAAAATTCTTGGCTTTCCACTCGAATACATTTCATTGGAAGCACCATGATGCTTAATCAATTCATGACAAATTCCCATCGCACTAAACTGAGGGTGCGGCAAGTGGTTTAGGATCGCCAACACACCTATTTGTAACTCATGTTCCAGGAAAATGTCACTGCTTGTCTTGGCTGATGCATTCGAAGCAGCAATTTCCTGTCGATGTTGAGTCGCTTCTTTTTGTCTTATTTCTTCCACTGCTTCCTTTTCTCTTGCTAATGCTTCAAGTCTTCTCTTTTCTTTCTCTCGATTGTATTCTGCCAATCGACCTTTTAACCTTTTTACCTGCCTATCCAGCAATGGTATATCATGATCAACATGCTCTTGTATATCCTTTGGAATTTCGATGGATGGAGGAATTGCTGCAATCCCCTCATCAGCCAACGTCCAACCACTGGTGATTTTGGCTAGTACTTCATCCATTTCAAAATCAATCTGTGCAATACCGTTTTTGATCTCTTTTACTAGTTTTGGAGGAATTCCAAAATGATCCTCAAAATGATTGATTCCGAACATTTTCACTTCACCAGTTTCCATATTTTGCACAATGTACTGATACCGTAATCGTCGGCCACACTGACAATATAATTGTGAATGTTTTTGCCAGTCAGGTCCCGCATCGATGTAATCTTCTAACTGCCAGCTTTGAGCCACTTTTTCAATAGTACGATCATCACTAGAACTAGCTTTATCATTCGCTAACACATTGGCAAAAACCGTTCTTCTTCCCCGCTTCAAGTAATCTTTAATAAACTTTTTTTGATTATCAGTTAACGTAGCCAATATGTCATCTCTTTCCGATTGAGAAAAATTTCCTTGCCAATCCATGTTTCTCTCCTCCTTGGGACATGGGGACAGGTTTGTTGTCCCAGTCAACATTTTTTGCGGGACAAGGTGTCTGTTCCCTTGTGGCTCATCACTCTACCATCCCTCTTAAAATTATTTTACAACATCCGCAGATCAGGGTGAACTTTTTTATTGAATCCCGTTTCAAAAAGCCCCCCATCAAGAATACACCCTTTGTTTCAATCATATATTCAATGGGTATTCATATAGTAAGAACACGAGGAGGTTTGCCATTGAGTCAAAGAAAAATCATCATTCACATGATTAACATTGTTACTGGGATTGCACAATTCCTATTAGGATTAAGGATTATATTGAAATTATTTAGTGCAAATCCATCAGCACCATTTGTTCAATGGATTTATACAACAAGTTCTCCGTTACTGTACCCATTCGAAGGAATATTTCCAACAGCAAGTCTAGATGGAACGTTTGTCATTGAATTCTCTGCTTTATTCGCATTTATCATTTATACTATTTTGGGTTATGTATTAATAAAAATAGTCTCCAAGTTTTAGGGACAAGGGGACAGGGCGCTTGTCCCATGCTGTATGTTATATTTTTGGGAATCCTTCCCATAGATTGTACGGGACACGTCCCCTGTAAGCTATAGCGACCATCACTTATGTAGACAGAGTACCTGCTCCGTCTGTCCCTATTTCAATTCTTTTGCTTCTTCCGAATAGAGGGCGGTGCGTTTAAGGTTAACACCTACGAACGATTCCAAGATCGCTTGGCCGCCAGCAATTGCTAATACAAATATGAGGTAGATGGCATACTGCGGAATCCACAAATAGATCCCACCTAAGAAAATGGCGCTCCAAATACCGGTGCACCAGTAACACGTTAGTAAGTAGCCAATATTCGATTTGGGAACTTTTTTCATTTCATTATGTTCATCTTTCTTTTGGGTTAAAAAAGGATTGCGAATGAATTCCGTAATTTTGTCAAACACGATTAAATGCGTGAGGCGATAACTCGCTAATATGATCATGACGAATGTCATCCAAGAGATCTCCATAAGGATATTCCTTCCTTCCATTTTTAAACTTAACTTGTCCATATCAAGTAGAATATAAACATGATGGAAGGATGGACCAACATTCATTTCCATTTTTCGTTAAATCCCTTCATTATCTTTCAACTTTTCCATAACTTTTACCAAGTTTTGTGACGCGTGCAATCATGTCAATGGATAACCCTTCCTTTAGCATTTCCTTGGTAATATTCTTAGTTGCTTCCATTTCTCCCTTATCTCTCCATGAATTAGAAAACTTCTTAATGAACGCTTTATCTATTGGAAATTATAGACTGCTGTCCATACCAAGTACCAGGTACATAATGGAACCAGGAGAACCGCCCCTGTGCTCCGAACCTCATTTTCTCTGAAATCCCATGTATTCCTTCCTCTTTTCATGTATAATCTAGAGTACTACATAGTAGCAAGACGCACGAACAGGAACAGCTTGATTATATGGAATGGGGGACGTACAATGACAAGGATCATTTTATCGACTGAGAGTGGAGCAGATTTACCAAAGGAATTAGCTTTAGAGCACGATGTTCAAGTTGTCCCAATGCACGTCATCATGGATGGAAAGGATTATTTAGACGGTTCGTTACCCGTCCAGGAAATTTATGACTATTATGCCCGCACGAAAAAAATACCCTCGACAACGTCTACAAATTCTCATGAATATCATGAATTTTTCACAAAGATACATACAGATTTTCCTGATTGCACCATTGTTCATATTGGCTATACGTCAAAGGCCTCTTCTTCCTTTCAAAATGCGGTGATCGCAGCAGAAGAATTTGACAATCTTTATCTCATTGACGCTTTAAATGTTACAGGAGGATTAGCTGCTATTGTGATGTATGCTGTTAACCTGTTAAAGCAAGAACCTACGATCGAACCTGGTCGATTAGTAGAAAAAATTAAAGACATTGTTCCTAAATCAAAGCTTGCCTTCGTACCCGGAAGCCTAGATTTTTTGAAGGCTGGTGGCCGTGTAAGTAATATGGCTTATCTGGGAGGGGCTTTGTTAAAAATAAAGCCTCGAATTGAATTAATTGATGGGAATCTTGTTTCAAATAAAAAATACCGTGGGATTATGAGTAGAGTTTCGGAAAAGCTTATAAGAGACTATTTAAATCAATATGACATTGATCGAGAGCAACTTTATTTAATCTACTCTATTGGTCTTGATGAGGGGATTAAGCAACGGATCGATGAAATCGCAATAGAACATGGTTTTAAAAATGTAAATTGGATGCAAGCAGGTGCTATGATTTCAACTCATTCTGGCCCTGGTGGTTTCGGCATTGCAGGAATTGAATCTTAGGGACATGGGGATAGGTAAATTGTCCCAAACGAAATAGGTACCTGTCATCCAGCGGGGCAAAGGCCTTTTGTCCCGCTCACCAATCAATCACTTCAGGATAATCTCGTCTAAGTCTAATGCCACTCGGATCACAATCATGTTTAGAAGCTACTGCATAAATCTCTTGTTCCACAGTTTGATACTCTTTTTCACGTTCCGCAAGTCGCTTGGCAATAATAGATAGATTTTTTCTCTTTCATCTTTCTCCCAATTTAGGAAACGAAGATTTAGCACATCTACAAATTGCGTCAAATAATGGCTAAGGTTTCTAGAACCAGCGTTCAATTTTCTGATTGTGTTTATAAACTTTTCATCGAGTCTGGATTTAATCCATTATCCACATAAGAAAAGTCTCAGTGCCCAACCTTTGCATGTCGTAAATTGACTCGTAAAGAATCCAAATAATCCCCACTGACTGTTACTCCAGCTAGATTAGGTGTGTTATGTACATTTATCATTTCCCAAGACCCCAGTTCATTTTTATTCTATTAAAATCGGTATGTATTAAGGGGTCAACACATTGGGACATGGAGGCGGGTCACAAAAATGTAAACAAATTTAGACAAACTTTTCTGAGTATAAAGTTTGTTAAGTCTACTCAAAAAATCTTTTGATAGAAAATGGACGAATATCTAGTTTTGGCTCCTTATTTCCGGTCACTAATTGGCTAAGAATTTCTCCGACTACACTACCAAATTTAAATCCATGTCCAGAAAATCCACAGGCTATAACAACATGTTCATGATTGGGATGCTTATCAATGATAAAATCCCCATCAGGCGTATCCGTATAGGTACATGCTTTACCCATTTTGTGTGGACCAACATTAGGCATACAACGATTAGCGAAGTTAGGGACATCCTGTTTGTCTTGATCATATGTTCCAAATGGCTCCAAGGCTTTATTCATATCTCGTGGAATACCACCATCGTGTCGTCCAATTTTCACCCCTGCCTGTTCGATGCTGGGAAATCCGTAATAGGTTTCATTAGGTAACTTAAATGAAAAGGCCGGGAACGTACTTGATTGATAAATATGTTCGTCCGTTTCAAACCATGAAAACGTATTTCTTAACTCTTGTAAAGGTAGATCTAAATCTACAAGGGGAAGTAGTTTTCTCGTACCCGCTCCTGGCGTCATGATTAAGGATGCTGCTGTAAAACTTTCGTCTCCTGCTTTTACTTCTACACTATTTTCAAAGATAGAGATATTGGTTACTGATGCATTGACTTTGAGCACAGCACCATGTGCCTCTGCTTGTTTTCGGAAAGCACTAATACAATTCTCACTCATTAATACTCCTGAATCTACTTCATAACAGCCTATGTAGCCTTCAGGTACTTGAAAACCAGTCCATCTTTGATTAATTTCCTCTTTCGTTAATTTCTCAACATTCAACGAGTGGGTTTCCGCACTACTTATCACATTTTGAATAAAAGTAGAGTCTGGTTGACCTATGTTAATCACACCAGTTGGGATAAAAATGTCCTCGTCTGACTGTACTTGCAGTTCATGCCATAGTTCTTGTGCACGTAATGCCATTTTCACGTAGTTTTCCCCTTCACCATAGGCATGGCGTATAATTCTAGTTTCCCCATGATGTGATCCTTCTGCATGCGGAGGATTATGAGAATCAATTAATAACACACACTTCCCCTGTTTCGCTAAGTAGGATCCTGCTGCCATCCCCATCGTGCCCGCTCCTACGATAATCACTTCATAATCCATATCCTTCTCTCCTCTCTTTCACTGTGAACAAGCTTTGTCCAATTTACTATTAACTAGAATCATACCTTCAACCAAAATAAAATTCAATATTTTTGGGGATACGATGACAGTTCCATTGTCCTAGCGTCAGTCAGTTAGGCGGGATGAGGCTGTGTCCCTATTGGTTAATATTGTATAAATAGGATAATGGTAAAGATAGATATACTAAGATGCGAACCCCCTCCATTAAAGCTTGCGGGACAGGGTCCCTCTGTCCCAATATATGCTCAATAGTTTCTTGCATGAAACTGACGATGGAGCTTGCGAACTTGCTCTGCGAGTTCTGGAACAGGTCCATCTATTGTCGTATCACGAATAACATCTTGGATGGGAAGATTACGAACACGTGATGCAGGAACCCCTATTTCACTTAACCATTTTCCCAACTGCTCAGATGAACTTGCATAAACGATCCGACCTAAACCAACCCAACCATGGGCCGCAGCGCACATAGGACAATGTTCACCAGAGGTATATACTGTTGCCTTGGCTCTTTCTTCAATTGACATGTTCTGTGCCGCCCATCGTGCCAAAGCAAATTCCGGGTGTTGGGTATGATCACCACCTGCAACATGGTTATGATCTTCCGCAAGCACATCACCATTGGTTGAAACAAGGACGGAACCAAATGGCTCGTCCCCAAGCTCCAAAGCAGTTTTTGCTAGTTCAACACATCGTCGCAGATACCTCAAATCTACATCACTGATCATGATGGAAACCACCTTACTATTTTTAGGGACATGGGGGTTGTTGTCCCAGTGTTTAGTTGTGAAGAAGGACAGTCACTACTAACGGAAAGTATTTTTCTTATTTCAATAAAAAACTTTCAGAAAATATTGACTATTCCTAATAAAGACTATACGCTATATAAAACATAAAATAAAGGAGAGGTAATATGGGAACAAAGCAATTATTAAAAGTTGAATCAAATGGAAAGTGGGAACAAGGATTAAAAACTTCCATATCAATTAGGGACTTTCAACCTTTCATTATAGACGAGCCCGAAAATCTAGGTGGTACCGATGAAGGACCTAATCCGGTGGAATTAGTGTTAGGTGCATTATCAAGTTGTACTTCGGTTATGATTGCAATGATTGCAAAAGAACAAAAGTTTTCTTACCAACAAGCTGAATTTAAAAACAATGGAGTTCTTGATTTACAGGGACTGATGGGTGTTGAAGGAGTTTCACCACATTTTCAAACTGTAAGCTTTGATGTCATGATCAAAACAGATGAAACGGAAGAAAGAGTTGCTAAATTAAAAGAATCCGTAGAAAAAAGATGTCCAGTTATGAACTTACTAGTAGATGCAGGAGTAAAAGTTGAATCTAATTGGATTAAAAAATAATCTTGATGCACAAGGACGGTTCTTGCTTCCAAGAACCGTTCCCATCTCTAAAAATGTACCTTGTGGACAGTAAATATTAAGAACTTGGATACATGAGTATGTTGTCCCCAAACACTTATGTACCTATTTTTGTTTTTAGAATTTGTTCTCAATCTGTAATTTGACGCAAAAGTACCACTGTGTCTCCTACACTTATTGGATAGACATCACAGTTTCAAATTTCCCATGTGTTCTTCTAGCTCTATACGTTCGAATTGCCGAACATTCAGTCGCATCTCATACATCGAATGTGTGCAAAAAGACTACAGATTCTCAATCCTTAAATTCTTTTTCTAACGCTTCTATCTCTAACCTATCAAGTTTTGTCACACGAGCAATCATTTCAATGGGTAATCCTTCACTTAACATTTCCTTAGCTATATTCTTTGTTGCTTCTTTTTTACCTTCTTTAAGCGCCTTATCTCTCCATGAATTCGGCAGCTTCTTTAGTAACTCTTCATCTATCGGGAACAACTCTTTCATCTCTTTACTCAATTCCTTTTCCTGGTTACTAAAATCTATAAAAATCTAAAATCGCCACTGAACCAAGAAAACGTGACATACCGTGAAGATTCTCACTTCATTCCGTCAGAAGGGGATAGAACCTCTATCATGTACCTATTGCACAAG
>NZ_SZNM01000032.1 GCF_005870085.1 Aquibacillus sediminis
GCCATTTATTACTTAAATATGAAACAACCAACTCTCCAAAATTCAATGCTCACGAACAGCGGAGGAAATACACGGAGACTCCTATGGGAGGAATGGCCTAGGTGAGACCCCGCAGTGAGGGACGAACGAGGAGGCTCATCAGCCACCCATGGAAAGCGTAGTGTTTTCCGCAGCGGCCTATTATCACTCGTCATATATATAGGAAATTGAAATTTACTGCGCAGTATATAGCAACTACGCATCAAAAAACAATAATACAAAAGCAAAATATAGAGGAGCTAATTAGATGCTTGTTCTACTATTAACCATGTTAGAGCGTTTGGGCATTATCGTGACGATTGCATTTGTCCTTACACGCTTTCGATTTCTACAAGATTTGATTTACCAAGACCGACTACGCAAAAGCCAGCAACTTTCTGCGATTTTGTTTTTTGGACTATTTGGGATCATTGGCACATATTTAGGTGTGACACTAGATACCACGAGCATTTCCTTTGATCGGGTCGTCACAAGCCTTACATCCGATGAAGCAATTGCCAATTCTAGAGTGATTGGCATTGTGATTGCTGGTCTTTTAGGTGGGTATAAAATGGGGATTGGGGCTGGTTTGATTGCTGGTATTCATCGTTTTTCACTTGGTGGATTCACAGGCTTAGCATGCGGGTTAGCAACGATTGTTACCGGGCTTGTGTCTGGATTTTTTTATCGAAAAAAGAAAACGATTAATTTAAAGGTTGCGTTTATGGTTGGCGCCCTTGCAGAAGGATTACAAATGCTCTTAATTATCGCCATTGCTAGACCACTAGAAAAAGCATGGACATTAGTCGAAATCATCGGGCTACCCATGATTATTGCCAATGGAGTTGGATCGGCATTGTTTCTTCTCATCATTAAAAATGTCGTCAATGAACGAGAAAAGACCGGTGCCCTACAAGCACAAAAAACTTTACGAATTGCTGATCAAACGATTACCTATTTGCGAAAAGGTTTGCATAACCATTCTGCACTCGCTGTTTGTAAAATCCTTTACCAAGAAATACAACCTAGTGCAGTTGCGATGACAAATAAGACACACATTTTAGCACATGTCGGACTAGCAGATGACCATCACCGCGCAAATAACCACCTACAAACCGATATTACCCGTGAGGTCATCCAACATGGCAAACTTGTCGTTGCCAATAATGAAACAATTCACTGTACCAACACTTCTTGCCCATTGGGGGCTGCTGTCATTGCACCACTAAAACAAAGAGGACAAACAATTGGTACGATTAAGTTTTACTTTCGTAGTGAAAGAGAAATCACCAGTGTTGTTCGGGAGACTATTTCTGGATTAGGTATATTATTAAGTAATCAGTTGGAAGTAGCTGAAGCAGATCGTGCTTATCATCTAGCAAAAGAAGCGGAGATCAAAGCACTGCAAGCACAAATCAGTCCGCACTTTCTATTTAATTCATTAAACACAGTCGTCTCTTTAATTCGATTAGATCCAACCAAGGCGAGGAAACTGTTAATCTCTTTGTCTCACTTTTTACGACAAAATTTAACTGGAACAACAGCAGATAAAATCTCTTTAGAGCAAGAGGTCAAACATGTCCAAGCATACCTCACCATTGAACAAGCACGCTTTGTTGATAAGTTGTCAGTTACCTATGATATCGATGAGGCGTTGTTACAAACAAAAGTACCACCACTCACCTTACAACCATTGGTAGAAAATGCACTCAAGCATGGGCTGAAACATAAACAGGAAGACTGCACCATCCACCTTTCCATTAAGCAGTATGAATCAGAGGTGGAGGTAATAATAGAAGATAATGGGAGTGGAATTGATCCAGCCCATCTCGAAGCACTTGGAATACAAAAAGTCCTATCAACAACAGGGACTGGACTTGGACTCTACAATGTGAACCGTCGCTTAACCTTACTGTTCGGTAGTGATGCAGCACTTCAGATTGATAGTGTGCTAGATCAAGGAACAACGATTTCGTTACGAATTCCAAAGACGGAGGGATACGCATGAGCCACGTAATAAAAGCAGTAGTCGTTGATGATGAACGGTATGCACGTGATGAATTAAAACATCTGCTAGCTGATTTTTCGTCGGTCCAAGTAGTGGCTGAGGCTGACACTGGTGAGGCAGCCATTATGAAAACATTGCAGCACCAACCAGATGTTGTGTTTTTAGATGTGGAAATGCCCATAATGAACGGAATGGAAGCCGCAAAGTCATTATATGAATTGAAAAAGCCACCACTGATCGTGTTTGCGACGGCATATCCTCAATTTGCTGCCGAAGCATTTCGTTATCAAGCAATTGATTATTTATTAAAACCATATGATGAGGAACAATTACAGCAAACCATTCAGCGTTTAAAAGAGAAACTTGTACCAAATACAGCAATACAGGAGACAAAAGAGGTAACGATGCATCAAGCAAAACTAGCTGTCGAAGACGATGGAGAAATTATTTATCTATCACCTAGTGACATGTTTTATATTTATCGTGAAGAAAAAGTCTCAAAAATTGTCACGAAAACTGGAACGTATACCGTCAAAACACCATTAAAAGCATTAGAAGAACGGCTGTTGCCTTTTTCTTTTTTCAGAATCCATAAAGGATATCTCATCAACCTAGACTATGTTACCAAGTTAAGCCCCTGGTTCAATGGTGCTTATCAACTCGAATTAAAAGGTTGTGACGAGAAACTATCCGTTAGTAGAAACTATGTTAAAACCCTTCGTAATAAATTGGAACTATAAAGAACAGAGGGGAGTTGTGGGGAAAACTTTTGTAGAAAGTATGGGCTATTATAGTAGTGGGCTTCCATTATAACTTTACGTTTGTTTCGAAGCATTTCAAAAGGATTATAATAATACAATTTCACTCCACCTTTCGAAATATAGAAAAGCCACCCAAAAATGGAGTGGCTTTCTTGACAATAAGCATATCCTGCTATCTGTGGCTCTTATAAATTAAAACTTCACTCAGTGGGGGGGATTTATGCTCTTCCCCCACTGAGTGTTAGTATCAAAGGGAGACCCGAAGGCCCTTAAACCAATCGGGGTGAAAGCGAAAGTTCACTCCCACTTAAACATTTCCATTTCCTATCATGTTTTGAAGAGGGGTGCTTACGGACGGTTACACTGAGATAAAATATCACTTCCTTAAATGGAAGTGATTCATCCTTTACTGAAAGTTATTTCTAAACGATAAAAGAAACACTATTTTATTCTGTCGATAAATGTTATTATATAAATAAAAAAACTACTGGAGTTGGCAGTTCAGTTGATTAGGTTCGACTGATTTCACGCATCACCTGGATGAGTTACTCTCAAGTCTAATATGAAGTTCGCACTACCAGAGTGAGAACTTAGTATTATATGTGAATATTACCTAATAATTCTTTCTTTGTCACCCCCCTGAGGAGTGGCGTAAATGTTATTGCAAAAGGAAAATATAAAAGTATTTTTTGATGAAAGCGGGAAACGAAAGAATAAACCAAATCTTATGGGAGCCATTTCGGTACCTTCCTCCATTTATTCCTTGCCAGAAATAGAGTTATTATCCCAAAAGCTTAGAGATGGTCAAATGAAGCTTCATTGGCATGATGTTACTGGTAAATCTGAATATCGTGATAACATTATGAGGTCTTTGAAGGCTATTATAAAGTATCAACATTTAATTAAATTCAACGTTATCCATTATAACTTTACAGCGTTAGCGAATAGAAGAGACTTTGGGGAAGACCTTATCGAAAAAATGATTTATACAAAATTTCCAGAAAGAATTATTTATGGTTTACTAAGAGGCTACGGTCGAAGCATTGATGTAATTACGGATATATATATTGAGGAATCTACAGAGTATGCCTCTTTCGAATTAAATAAGTTAATCAAAGAACAACTTAACATCCAATCCTTATATCGTGGAGAAAATTATTATGTTTCTTCTAGTCAACTAGTACCTAAAGGAGAAGAAATCGGTGTAGAAGTTACAGATCTCCTTTTAGGTGTCATGAGAAATATACTTGAAAATAAACCAAATGAAACATCAAAAGGATATGCTATTAGAAATGAAGTGATTATTGAATTATTGCAAGATGAAAATTTTTATAATTTTATCAGTAGTATTAAATATTTCGAGTGGACAAATACAAAAGAACTTACAGAAATTGATTTTAACGATTATTTGCAATTGTTTATTTCTAAACATTTGAAGCGAAATCCCTCCAAATGAGCACATTTGGAACAATCTCCAGGATAGATGTGCACGTTTTCTTAATACAACTATTTCAAATGAATGCTATTTTCCCCCTTCACAGTTTCTATCTATATGTTAACATTCAGATTAAAGAGGAACCGAACAAGCTCCAGTGATGACAGGTACACTATGAAATGAACATCTTCATTAATGCAAGTCAGTCTTCAAACTTAGCATCTTAACCTCCATTTTAGGCATGTTAATCCAAATTTCACATAATAGACACATTTACACTTATAATCTATGTATACGCTTACAACATTTCTTATAGGGGGTTAAGATATGTATACGTTTTTAGCTGGGATTGTCTTATTAATCGTTGGATACTTTACGTACGGTAAATTTGTGGAGAAAGTATTTGGGGTCAACGAAACTCGTGCAACACCTGCATATACGAGCCAAGATAATGTCGACTACTTACCAATGAATACAAAGCGAAACTCATTAATTCAATTGTTGAACATCGCTGGGGTTGGACCAATCTTCGGACCAATAATGGGAGCGCTTTACGGACCTGTCGCCTTTTTATGGATCGTATTTGGTTGTATTTTTGCTGGTGCGGTGCATGATTATTTAACAGGAATGATTTCGATCCGTAATCGCGGAGCCCACCTACCAGAACTTGCTGGCAAGTTTTTAGGAAAAGTAATGAAACACGTTGTGAACGGTTTCTCGGTGTTACTACTTTTACTTGTGGGAACTGTTTTTGTTACCGCTCCAGCTGAACTACTATTTAACTTAACAAGCAGCTGGACAACAATGGGACTAATCATTGGAGCTATTTTTGTTTATTATACATTAGCAACTCTACTTCCGATTGATAAAATTATCGGACGCTTCTATCCAATCTTTGGAGCTTTATTATTAATTAGTGCGATCGGTGTCGGAATTAAACTTGTTATTTCTGGAGCACCAATTCCAGAAGTTACACTAGCAAACTTCCACCCAGAGAGCGCACCAATCTTTCCATTATTATTCTTAACGATTTCTTGTGGTGCATTATCCGGGTTCCATGCGACCCAAACACCGATTATTTCGCGTACCACCCAAGGGGAAAATCAAGGACGGAAAATTTTCTATGGCATGATGATTGCAGAAGGTGTGATCGCTATGATTTGGGCGGCCGCTGCCATGAGTTTATTCAATGGTCCAACAGGTTTAAATGAAATTCTTGCTGCCGGCGGACCTGCGGCTGTGGTCAGTGAAGCCTCTACCCTTATGTTAGGAGCAGTTGGGGGAACACTTGCTATTTTAGGTGTTATTGTTCTACCAATTACTTCTGGTGATACGGCATTTCGTAGTGCACGTATGATCATCGCTGATTACTTTAACTTTTCACAGAAAAAAACATACAATCGTTTATTAGTCGCCTTGCCGTTATTCGTACTGTCGATTGGGTTAACACAAATTGATTTCAACTTATTATGGCGCTACTTCTCATGGGCAAACCAATCAACAGCCGTTATCGCACTATTTGTCGGTGCCATGTACTTGTTCGTTGCCAAAAAGAACTACTGGATTTCGCTTATTCCAGGGATCTTCATGCTAATGGCAACGACAACCTACATTTTAAATGCACCAATTGGCTTTGGTCTTGAGATGAACATCTCTTACATTGGTGCAGCTATTGTGACAATCATTCTTGTCGCAGTTTTCTTTAACGCAGCCAAAAAATCTCGCTATAACCAGATTCCACTTGAAGAAGATATCTCTGACTGGAATAACGTAGCGTAACGATAGATCTGAACGTAATAGTGTTTAAGTTCATAGATTGATGATTAGGACTCAAAAAATGCTCAGAAACTTCTGAGCATTTTTCTTTATGCATCCTGTAGTACCAAAACATTCCTTATCCATTTAAGAAAACTTTTACCAATTAAGAAATCACCGCTGATAATGGTTGAGTATATATAAGATTATGTTATAATTTCTGTACTTCAACCTATACCATATAATTTTTACTGGCTTAGCACGAAGCTATAATACGGAAACCTTTAAAAATAGAGAGAAAAGAAGGTGAAAGTATGAAGAATTATATTTCCTACATCATTACGATTTTAGGGGCAAGCTTTTGGGGATTAACGGGATTATTTGTAGAATCTTTGAATGCTCATGGTTTTACAGCATGGGAGATTGTGAGTTTGCGACTAACCAGTTCAACGATTATTCTGATCGTTTTCATGAGCTTGTTCTCGCGGAAACATCTCCGAATAAAACTGAAACACCTCCCCTATTTTGTCGGCCTAGGGGTTGGAAGTATTGTCATCTTTAATTGGCTATACTTCACCGTGATGGAACAAACCTCGTTATCCATTGCCGTCGTCTTACTGTACACATCTCCTGTTTTTGTTGCGATTCTATCAAAAGTAGTTTTTAAAGAACGGATCACGAAAAAAAAGCTCATTTCACTTCTATTCACACTCGTCGGATGTTCACTCGTTATTAAGTTAATACCACTAGGCAATGTCTCCGTTCCGTTTATCAGTATTTTATTAGGATTACTATCCGCCTTTTTCTGTGCACTTTATAGTATTATCGGTAAGTTTGTTAGTTGGCATTATAACTTTTTAACGATTACTACCTATGCTTTGCTAACAGGCAGTTTATTCATTTTCCCTACAAGTGGATTATGGAATAAATTAGATGCTTTCCAATCGGTAGATGTTTGGATTAATATATTCGGCATTTCTGTGATATCGACGATACTCGCCTATACCTTGTATACATTTGGGTTAGCCTACATTGAATCTAGTAAAGCTGCCATCTTGGGGGCAATGGAACCAATTGTCGCCGTTTTAGTTGGTGTATTCGTGTTTGGAGATTCGTTGACCACCTTACAGGTTATGGGAATTATTCTCGTCATCACTTCCGCCTTTCTAACCGTCTTACACAAACAAAGAAAGATTCAGATTAAAGGTGGAAGGTTTAAATGGAGAAAATTGCTATCGAATGTCATTAAAAAAGATACCTCGGGATATTGATGAGCTATTACTGCTAATAGATCAGACTATAAAGTGAAGCTTCACTTAGTGGGGGGGGATTTGCTCTCCCCCACTTACTGTTAGTACCACAAGAAAAGACCCAAATAGAAATAGCATACCAATTCAATAGCTGGTATGCTATTTCCCTTATTTATTAGATTGTTCCTCCATAACACTCACATCTACTGAAGTTTATTCTAGTTATTTTCTTATTGATACTTTTGGAGTACTCTCAATAGATTGATAGCTATATCCATGTGCTTTGGCCACCGCTTGATGTGTTACTTTTCCAGCTATCGTGTTAACACCTTTAGCGATGGCGGCACTGTTTTCAATCGCTTTTTGATAGCCTTGGTTTGCTAGTTTCAATGCATAAGGCGTTGTCACATTGGTTAGACCAATTGTCGATGTTTTTGGTACAGCACCAGGCATATTAGCAACAGCATAATGAACAACACCGTATTTTTCATAGGTTGGATCATCATGTGTGGTAATATGATCGGTCGTTTCAAAAATACCACCTTGATCAATAGCAACATCTACAATAACCGATCCAGTTGGCATGTCTTGCACCATTTCTGTCGTAACCAGTTTCGGCGCTTTAGCCCCTGGTAATAAGACAGCACCAATCACAAGATCCGACTCTTTTAGTGCATTGGCAATGTTCAATGGATTCGACATCAATGTATTAATTGAACGACCAAACAAGTCATCTAATTCTCTTAAACGGTTAGGATTCACATCGATTATGGTCACATCAGCACCGAAACCTGTTGCAATTTTTGCTGCGTTAGTACCAACAATACCCCCGCCAATAACGGTAACCTTTCCGCGTGATACACCAGGAATCCCACCAAGTAACACGCCTTTGCCACCTTTTGTCTTTTCTAAAAATTGCGCACCAATTTGAGCAGCCATGCGACCTGCTACTTCACTCATTGGTGTTAATAATGGTAAAGAGCCATCTTGTGATTGAATGGTTTCATAAGCAATTGCAACCACTTTATTTTCAACCAGAGCTTCCGTCAATTCTGGTTCAGCCGCTAAATGTAAATACGTAAACAAAATCAAGCCTTCATAAAAATAACGGTACTCTTCTGGCAATGGTTCTTTTACTTTCATAACCATTTCATTGCTCCACGCTTCAGCAGCAGTTTCGACAATGCTAGCCCCTGCTTGCTTATATTCCTCGTCGGCAAAACCAGAATTCATACCTGCTTTTGACTGTACATAAACTTGGTGACCCGCTGTCACTAATTCATTTACACCAGCTGGAGACATGGCCACACGATTTTCATTATTTTTAATCTCCTTAGGTACCCCAATCCTCATCGTTTTCCCCTCCTTGTTCATACTTTGATTAATTTATTTTTGCTATATTATTAGTAGCGTAGTAGCTATATAATGCGCAATAACTATCGTAATGTTATGCTTTCTTCTATTCTGATTGAAATAAGTGCTATACCATCGCTACGGCAGAATACTACGCTTTCCATGTGCACGGCCTCAGCTAACTTGGTAAAGAAAACCACTTTACCAAGTGGATCTTCGCCTCGTGCTGTTCCCATAGGACAAGGAAGGCTTCGGTAGCGATACATCGCACGAAGAAAATCGGTTTGTATTTTCGAGGAGTCTACGTATTCTGCCTTCGCTGGTATAAGTTTTCTAATTTATAATAGTGTACATCGTTGAAGGCAATATTGTATACAACGTTATGCTAAAAGCGAATCATTAGCATTAAAGCAATTAAGCCATTTTCTATAAAAATTCATTGTTCACGAACAGCGAAGGAAATACACGGAGACTCCCGAGGCCCGGCAAGGGTTATGCAGGCGTTGTCCGACAAGGACGGTTTTAGCCTGTGATCCTTAATTTATCATCGGTGAGACCCCGCAGTGAGGTACGAACGAGGAGGCTCACCAGCCCCCCACAGGAAAGCGGAGTGTATTTCCGCAGCGATATATTAGCACTCATTTTATAAAGGACAGTGGTGGTTGTTGCGTGTAATATAGCTTATATGTCATAAATAACAGCCTCTTATAAAGCATTTCCATTAAAGTTGTGCTATTGCTTCTTTCACTGTTTTCACTATAAATGCAAAGTCGTCATCTGTGATTGCTAATGGTGGTGATAGGGTAAGGATGTTATTGAAGCCGGCGACCGTATCTCCGTTCTTACCGATAATCAATCCTTTTTGTTTACAAGCACCGATCACTTTACCCATCATTTCGGCTGAAGCTGGTTGTTTCGTTTGTTTATCCTCCACTAACTCAATTCCCATTAGCAAGCCTCTAATGCGAATGTCTCCTACATTTGGATGCGACTCTAACTCTTGCATTTCTTCTGCTAACTTCGCACCTAATGTTGCAGAGCGTTCGATTAATCCTTCTGTTTCCAATATCTCAATATTTTTTAAAGCAACCGCACAAGCAGCCGGACTTCCACCAAACGTATTGACATGGCGAAAATGCGAATACTCTTCTGTCTGTTTGAATGCCTCAAATAAATCGGCACGAACGGCAGTAACTGACAGTGGTAGATAGGCACTTGTGATCCCTTTTGCCATCGTAATAATATCTGGATTAATTCCTTCATGCATAAACCCGAAAGTTTCTCCAGTTCGCCCAAAGCCAGATATCACTTCATCAATAATTAAAAGCACACCATGACGATCACAAACCTCACGAACTCTTTGTAAGTAATTTTTCGGTGGAATAATCACACCACCACCGGTAATAATCGGCTCCATGATCACACCAGCGACGGTTTCATCCAATTCCCATGTAATCACTCGTTCAATTTCATCGGCATAAGCCTTCCCAATTTCTTCATCCGTTCCTGCATATGGACTACGATAGCCATCTGGTGGAGAAACATGGATAAAACCAGGACTTAACGGTTCATAACTGAATTTTCGTTGTGCTTGCCCTGTTGCCGCAAGTGCCCCCATCGTATTCCCGTGATAAGCACGATATCTTGAAATAAACTTATACTTCGATCCATTCCCTGTCTGCTGATGATACTGGCGCGCTATTTTAAAGGCTGTTTCATTCGCCTCTGACCCACTATTGGAAAAGAAAAACACATAATCATCATCCAATAGCTGGTTCAGTTTTTCCCCAAGCTGAATCGCTGGGACATGGCTATTGGATAACGGAAAATAGGCCAACTCTTTTAATTGTTGATACGCTGCCTCTGCAAGTTCTTCCCGGCCATATCCGACATTGACACACCATAGTCCGGACATTCCGTCTAGATACTGATTGCCATCAATATCTGTCACCCATGCACCTTTTGCTTTTTCGGCAATCAGTGGTGGTGCATCAGGATTATATTTGCGCATGGCGTGCCAAATATATTGATCATCTTTTTGATAAAGTTCATGAGTCGTTTTTTCCATTCCTTACCCCTCCTTTAATAACGGGAAGTAATCATTTTTTTACGTGTATAGAACTCAACACCATCTGTACCATTCACGTGCAAATCACCATAGAAAGAATTTTTATTACCGGAGAATGGGAAAAATGCCATCGGAGCAGGCACCCCTAAATTGACACCTAACATACCTGCATCGATTGTTTCTCTAAACTCACGAATCGCTCCTGCTTCGTTTGTAAATAAACATGCACCATTGGCAAAATCAGATTGGTTGGAAATATCAATCGCATCTTCCAATGTATCTGCACGTACGACGGACAAAACCGGTGCAAAAATTTCATCTTGCCAAATTTTCATATCTGGATGGACATGATCAAACAGTGTCGGTCCTACGAAGTAACCAGACTCTTCGTTAATTTCATCTTTGCGACCATCACGTACCAATTCCGCACCTTCTGTCACACCAGTTTCAATATAAGACAGTGTACGTTGTTTATGCTGTTCTCGTATGACTGGTCCTAAGAAATTCCCTTCAACTAATCCATCTCCAATTTTAATGTCATCGGCTGCTTGATGAAGCCGTTCAACAAGTTCATCCGCAATGTTGCCAACAGCCACCACAACAGAACATGCCATACAACGTTCACCAGCGGAACCATAGGCGGCACCAATAATTTGTTCCACCGATTTATCAAGATCGGCATCAGGCATGACGATCGAATGATTTTTCGCGCCTGCAAGTGCCTGTACGCGTTTTCCATGTTTTGATGCTGTTTCATATACGTATTCTGCTACAGGCTGTGAACCAACAAACGATATCGCTTTTACATCTTTGTGTTCTAATAAGCCATTTACCACATCATGTGCCCCGTGTACGACGTTTAAGACACCATCAGGCAGGCCTGCTTCTTGAATTAATTCTGCAAGTTTATTTGCTAACAGCGGTGTACGCTCAGATGGTTTTAATACAAATGTATTCCCACATGCGATGGCTAGTGGAAACATCCAGCAAGGTACCATCATTGGGAAGTTAAACGGTGTAATGCCGCCAACAACCCCAACAGGATAGCGGAACATTTCGGAATCAATATCGGTGGCGATCGTTGACAACGATTCCCCTTTCATCAAACTAGGTGCACCTGTCGCAAATTCAACACACTCGATTCCACGTAATACTTCGCCATATGCTTCTTTGTAGTTTTTTCCATTTTCTTGCGTAACAATTTTTGCTAATGTATCATGATTTTTTACTAATAGTTCGTGATATTTAAATAAAATTCTCGCACGTTTTGGTACCGGCGTTTTTCGCCACGTTTTAAATGCTTGTTTTGCTGCCTGCACCGCATCATCTACATCTTGTTTTGTTGAAATCGGTACATTGGCAAGCGTCTCGCCTGAAGCAGGATTTTTCACCTGTTCCACATTTTCTTTATCCGATTTAATCCATTTACCATTTATGAAATTATTTACTTTTTTTGTTTGTGTTAATGACTGTTCCATACTTGGTCCCCCCTCAAGATTTGTTACCTCTACTATAAGAAATTGCGCGCGTCATTACATTAGACAAAAAGTAAAATAAAAAATGAATTTTGCTAACAGAAAGACTAGCGGTTTTTACAGAATGAATTGATGATGTTTTTTTGAAGGTGGGGTGGTATTGATATGAGTGTGTGGACGAAAGCTGTTGTGAGTTGTCCTGTCTCAGTTAATTCTACTAATTTGGATTGTGAATCTGTTTTGAAGCGTGCTTACTCGATCGATTCAAAATAATGTTATGCCCGAATCTACCGTGACAACCTCTCTCTCGGTCGATTCAGACTAATTTCTTGCGCGAATCTACCGTGACAACAACTCTCTCGGTCGATTCAGATTAATTTTATGCCCGAATCTGCCGTGACAACCTCTCTCTCGGTCGATTCAGATTAATTTCCTGCCCGAATCTACCGTGACTAACCCTCTCTCTCGGTCGATTCAGACTAATTTCCTGCGCGAATCTGCCGTGACAACACCTCTCTCGGCCGATTCAGATTAATTTCCTGCGCGAATCTGCCGTGACAACACCTCTCTCGGTCGATTCAGACTAATTTCATACGCGAATCTGCCGTGACATGGAATATCAAAGCAAACTAAAAACGACTTCCCGCAACACGGGAAGTCGTTTAGATAAATCATCTACTCACAACACCATTAACTCGCTTTCGTATAACCCTCCACTACTTCTTCTTGTTTCGGTTTCTGAATCAAGCTTACAACAACTACGATCAGAATGTTCACCATCAGTCCCATAATCCCGGCATGGATATCAAATGGTGTAGCTGGTGCTGCAAGTTGGTAATAGTAGTTGATTACTGTACCAGCAACCAAACCAATCGTTACACCGACACCGGAAATTCGTTTTGAATAAAGGGCCCCATACACACCAGGAGCAAACTGTACGATTGATCCATAGGCACCAAGAAGTAGTGCGATCAATCCTTGACCACCGAAAATCGTAACAAAATAGGCTAAACCACCAATGGTAATTACGGCAACCTTCATGATGATTAACACTGTTTTTTCGGAAAGGTCTTCCTTAATATTTTGCACCACACCGGAAGTGAATTCTAGTGAAGCACTATGGGTGATCGCATCTGCTGAGGACATTGCCGCAGCTAGAGCACCTGCACCAACTAACCCATATAACCAACCAGGAAGTTCTAATACGGTTGTAATTAAATATGGTAAAATTTCATCCGCTTCAACAGTACCTTGCTCGACCACACCAACTGCAGCAAAGCCTGCTAATAATAATGGAATTAAAAATAATGCGAACACTGGATAAGCAAGTACCGTCTTCTTAATTGTCTTCGGTCTAGATGCGTAAGACTTACTGAATAAGTGCGGCCACATTAAGAATCCCATCAGTGACACGAGAATCGTGGTGGTAAAACCAACTGAAGACATCGTCGAACCTTCTTTACCAATCTGTAAAAAGCCAGGATCCATCTCATGGATGTTCATGAACATGCTACTAGGACTGCCATGCAGTTGAAAAACAACCGCAAGCCCGATCGTCCAAGAAATCACAATCATCAAAATCCCCTGAAACACATCCGACCATGCTGCAGCACGTAACCCGCCTGTCGCGACATAAATCACAACAATACCATAGGCGAGTAGCGCACCAAGCCAAAAAGGAATGCGGCCATCGGTCATAATATTGAAGATGTAAGCCATCCCTTTCATTTGTGTCGCTAAATATTGAATAAAACCAAGTAGCGCAATAATCCCTACTAAAACACCAAGTGTCTTTAACTTATAACGCGTTTGTAAAAAACCAACTAACGTATAAAGGCCATATTTTCGACCAATCCGTCCAATTTTCGGACCAATTAAATACCAAGGTAAAATCGCAAAAGCAATATAAATGATAATATAATAGGCTGGCGCCCCTCTTGTAAAAGCCCAACCAGGTGCTCCTAAGAAAGAGAAGGCGCTAAGGACAGCACCACCCATGAGGAACAACATGACAAACATGCCCAATTTACCGCCGGCAACAACAAATTCATTTAGTGATCCGCCTCTACCTCGTCCTGCAAACATACCAATAGCTAGCGCAATCACTAAATAAACCATCATCATAATGAGTGCAATGAACCAATCCTGCATTTATTCAGCCCCCTCATCGTTATCTTTTTCTGGGTCAACGAAATATAGACAGATTACTGTTATAAAGGCAATAATGACCCACATAAGCACCCAAAAAAAGCTAAATGGTAGTCCTAAAACAAGTGGTGTCGTATGGTTCGCTAGTTCAAAAACCGGAAATACAACAGGTAAAAAAGTGACAAGCAAAACACTACAATAAATCCATTCAAACTTTTGTTTACTCACCCTTACACCTCCACTTTTTTATTTTGATATACAATCTCTCCATTAATGAGAGTGATATCCACTTGCATTTCCTTAATGTCTTCAGTTGGAACAGATAAAATATCCCCATTTAATACGACGAGATCAGCTAGTTTGCCAACTTCCAAACTACCTTTATGCTCTTCTTCAAATGATGCGTATGCCCCGTTTAATGTATAAAGACGAATGGCTTCCTCAACGGAAATTTTTTGCTCTGGGCCGACAACAGCACCTTGTTTCGTTTGTCTAGTAATGGCTGCCCAAATTCCTACTAATGGATTAAAACTAGTAATTGGACTATCAGAACCAACAGCCGTCATAATCCCAGCATCTAGAAACGAGCGAATTGGGAACATGTGACGGACCCGATCCCCATAGTCTTGCAAATAACCATCGCCAAATTCATAGATAAAGGCAGGATTCGGAACAGGTAGAATCGTAGAATCGCTGATGCGCTCGACTAAATCTGGTGGCGTGATACCCGCGTGCTCAATCCGGTGACGATGATCGTTCCTTGGCGCTTTTTCAAGTGCTGTTTCGATTGTTTCAATTAACATTTCCACTGCTTGATCACCAATGGCATGGGCAGTGATTTGCCAGCCATAATCATGTGCTTTGCCTAAGATATGGTTCAGTTCATCTTGAGAGAGGTACAAAATACCGGAGTCATCAGGATTGCTTGTGTAAGGTTCTCTTGTTTTTGCGGTTGGACCACTACTGCTCCCGTCAATGAATACTTTGGCAGGACCAATACGGTACCGGTCATCACCGGTGCCTGTCACCATACCCGCTTCCAATGCCTTATCTAATACACCTGGAGAATCGTTCAAAGAACCGATTAAGGTGTGGACGCGTAGTTTTATTTTTCCTTGCTGGACTGCTTTTGCTAAATGTCTGAAATGATGGTTCGTATAGCCACCAGCATCATGGACACTTGTGATCCCTTTTTCAATATAATCTTCCGAAGCGTATTGTAAGCCTTCCATTATTTGGTCTTCAGGATAGAGAGCTTCCAAAAACATTTGCATGTGTGCCGCTTCAAATAACAGACCGTTTGGCACGCCATCTTCTCGACCTATTTTGCCACCATCGGGATCCGGGGTGTTTTCATCTATGCCAGCAAGTTCAAGCGCCTTGCTATTGACAACTGAAATATGGTTACAAGTTCGCGTAATAATAATCGGATGGTCGGTTGAAATGTGATCGAGATCCCAACGAGTTGGATGTCGATTTTCTTTTAGGGCATTCTGATTATAGCCCCAACCACGAATCCAGTCCCCTTGCTTTGTGGAAGCTGCTACTTGTTTCATCGTTGCTTGAATATCCTTGATACTTGCAAGTTCCTTACAATTCACCCCTAATTTATTCGTTCCATAAAGTTCAAGGTGGGCGTGCGCATCAATGAAACCCGGCAACAAACTACGGCCATCTAAATCGATGACTTTCGTATGCTCTCCCTTAAAGTTGGCCAATATATCTCGTGATGCACCAGTGCCACATATGAGATGATCTTTGACTGCAATTGCTTGGTGAATGCTAAATTGTTGATCGACGGTAATAACATTGCCATTGAAAAAAATAAGATCTGCAACTTCCATGATTGGAGTCCTCCCTTTAATCATTGGTTACTATTTGATAAACGGTCTGGTACAACAACTCAACTCCTTTACTAATATCGTGTTCATTTGCATATTCATCAGGATGATGGCTTAATCCATCTTTACAACGAACAAAAATCATGCCATAGTCACAAACATTGGATAACACTAATGCATCATGAAATGGTCCACTCATAAGCGTCGGTGCTTGCAAGCCTAATTTTTCACTTTCTTGTTTCATAACATCTTTAATCCAATCTGCACAATACTTCGGATTACTACGCATGTCTTCCTGCACTTGATAGGTTAAATTGTGTCGCTCGGCCACTTCATCTAGCAACTGTTTGAATTGTTGCTCATAGTCCTCACGCCTAGAAACATCGATATCACGTAGATCAATCGTAAATGCGACTTTTTCTGGAATGACGTTTCTAGAATTAGGGAAAACTTGGATGTTGCCAATTGTTCCAACAGTATCTGCGTTCGGATCTTGACTTACGATTGAGCGAAACCCACTGATCACTTCTGATGCACCAACAAGAGCATCCTGTCTTTGATCCATTGGCACTGACCCCGCATGGCCGGCATGTCCTTCCATCGTCACCGTCAACCATACTGGTCCAGAAATTCCTGATACAATCCCAACTGGAACATCTTGTTTTTCCAACACTGGTCCTTGTTCAATATGCACCTCGATAAATGCCTCAATACTTCCCTCAGGGTATACATCTTTATCTAGTTGATCAGGGTTGCAGCCCATATCAAGTAAGGCCTGTCTTCTTGTAATCCGTTGCTCATCTGTTCTTTCTAGCTCTCCATCCACTAACTGGCCTGTTATTCCTCTAGATCCAAACGTTCCTTTGTTAAACCTGGTTCCTTCTTCATCAGCAAAACAGATTACCTCGATAGGATGTTGGATTTGTACTTGCTGTTCTTTTAAGGTTTGGACAACTTCAAGTGCCCCCAGAGAACCAACTGTCCCGTCAAACCTCCCGCCATATGGTTGTGAATCAATATGTGACCCTATCATGAACACTGGTTTGTCAGGATTGTTCCCCTCTAATCGTCCAATTAAATTTCCAAAGTTATCGATTCTCGTTTGCAACCCTGCTGCTTCCATCCACTCCTTGACTTGATAGATTGCTTTCACATCTAATTCAGAATGCGCTAACCGGTATACACCTGTTTCGCCAACCTTGCCAATCTTGGACAGCTCCTGTATATGGTTATGTAGTCGGTTATGATTAATCATCGCTCCACCTCCATAATATTGATCGCATTTGTGTTGCTTATTGTTAACTATTCACAATGTTAGTTTATTTTTAGTGTGATTGTACTGAAAATACAGAAAATTATGAATGATATTATTGTACGTGTTTTTACTGCTTGTTACATTATACGTAGTGTGTAAGAAATGACTCACTCATTTTACATTATGTCACATCTGCTATGAAAGGACCGGTCTGGACTACGAATAGGTTGACATTCTCGCTGGATTTGAAAAAAATTGTAATACTGTGAAGTGAAAGAATCTAAGGAGATAGCAATCCCGAATGACCATACTTATCTTACATCACAAATCGGGATCGCTTATGCATGCTTGTATTGAAGTTAGGAAAAAGAAAGCGACAATCATGAATGCTTACTTGTTTCCGTAAATTCTATTTAATTGTGACTATTAACCTTGCACATTATTTGAGGGATTTTTTTGTAACCGATACGCCTTTATGGCAAGCTCTATCATTATACGTTTTTCTTGTTCCATAAAGTCACCCCCAAGTAACTCTTTTAATTTTTCAATCCGGTGATAAAGGGTTTGTCTGACAATATATAAGTGTTCTGCCGCTTCTTTTTTTGACCCATTGACTTGCAAAAACATTTCCAATGTTGGGAGCATTTGTCCTTTATGATGTTGATCATACTCCAAAACGGGTTCAATATGGGCAATCAAATGTTGTAACTCATTCTCTTTTTTTAATTTCCAAAGGTATTGGTAAATATACAATTCATCATAAAAAGTAGGTTTAGTAAGTGCTAACTGTTGCTGAATACTCCTTGTATCCTTGGCCGTCAAATAACTTTCCGATAAGGATTCTGAATCCTCTACTAGCTTACCGATTGATACACTGGTCCAATCAAACAAACCATCGGCGATTAAATCGGTTTGCTCCATTTGTTGGAATGCCTCTCGCAGCCGTTGTTTCCAGTTCGTTTGTTCGCGCTTGTTGACTAACGCAAAGATCAAGTGATTTCCTTCGACAATAATCATCGATAGAAAGCCTTTTTGTTTTAAAATCGAACTAAAAATCGTGGTATAATAGGTCATGTCCGTTTCTTCGTCAACAGCAGCTACTTTACATAGGCAAGTACAATAGCCTGCTGGTTGTAATTTTGGGTCAACTGTTAACAAATAGTTTTCAACTTCTTCTTCCGTATGCTCCCCTTTTAACCACGCTTTGCCCCAATCCTCTTGTCTATGTTTTTGCTTTTCTTCCACATATAGGATTCGCATTTTTTCTTGCGCAATCGCCGTTACGGTACGCTCCAGTAATAGTGCCACAAAGTCAGCTCGTTCATGTTCATTGACAAACACAACCAAGTCGGCAATTTTATGCCCTACTGCCTCAATTGGTTGAAACATGACCGTTGGATCTTGTGAGGAAGAATCGTAAACCGCTTCGAATTGTTGCATATAACTAAGCTGCTGGTTCTTTTTTACTGGTGGAAAAAATTTGGTATCGCCATCAATGCCAACATAGACAACTTGTGCGTTAACGTAATCAGAAAATAAGCGTAAAATCTTTTGAAAACTATTTGGTTTTAGCAACAAATGGTTCAATCGATTAGAAAACCACTCTAAATCTGAAATGAGTTGATAATGTTTTTCTAGCTGCAAACGATTCAATTCCTGCGTAATATCAATAAATCGTACTTTTCGATCGAATATAATCAATGGAAAGGCCTTTTCTTCAGCAAGCTCAATCATCGCTTCGGGAATTTCGTCCATATAGGTACCTAATTCTACACATAAACCTGCCGCATCATTTGCAATTAATTGCTGTAACCATGCCAATCCACGATCAGGTTCTCCTTGCCAACTAACCCCTGTCGATAAAATAAATTCATTTCCGCTAAGCAGTTGACTTATTTCCGTTACCTCTATGACATGTACCCAACGAATGGTATGCTGTAATCCCTCTCGACCTGCTAGAAGTTTAGCATGTTTAAATATTGGTCGATCCAAAATATCTGCAACCGTTAATGTTAGTGAAGACATACGCGCAACCCCTTTATCCCGGTGCTATGAAAACTCCTCTATGATTCATGTAGCGAATTTTTTCTAGTTAAAACATGCGTTCAGTAAAAAATGGTACCTACTAATTTCTACAAAAAGCGGCTATTTCCTTTATTTGTTTATTATTTTTGTTTGTAATTGATTCAGCAAAGTTAGGAGCGGAACTGCCGTGAGAGACCTTGTCTCGACACTATGTGCTTAAATCTGGGAGCGGAACTGTCGTGAGAGACCCTGTCTCGACACTTGGAGCATAAATTGGGACGCGAAACTGCCGTGAGAGAGCCTGTCTCGACAGTTTCAGCATAAATCAGAGCTCGGAACTGTCGTGAGACACACCGTCACGACAATTTGAGCAATAATCAGATGGTTATCTATCAACAAGCAAAAACTCCTAGTCGACACAACCAACTAGGAGTTTGACCTCTTATATTTTACGAACAGATTTACTTTGTTTCAACTCACTAGTCAGAAAATCTAACACTAGTGATATAAACATTTTTCCTCCATGAAGAATCGCACGTTCATCGACATTAAATTTGGGATGATGGTGTGGATAGGTCGCCAGCAACTGTTCATTTCTACCACCAATAAACAAGAACGCCCCTGGAATTTCTTTTAAGTAATAAGCAAAATCCTCCATCGCCATCGATGGATCGATATGAATGATTTGATCTTTGCCAACAACTTCCTTTGCCAATGTCTCCGCTTTTCTTATCGGCTCTGGGTGATTCCATACGGCTGGATAACCTCGTTGATAAGTAACTTGTGCTGTAGCACCTGCTCCTTCACAGGTTGTGTGCGCAATATGTTTAATCTCCTCTTCCACTAAATCGCGAGTATTTTCATCAAACGTTCGTACTGTGCCAGTAATTTTTGCTTTATCTGCAATTACATTGAATGCTTGGCCTGCTTCAAACGTTCCAACAGTGACCACAGCAGGATGAAGCGGGTCCACACGTCGACTGACAATGTTTTGTATGTTGCTAACTAACTGCACGCCCGTTGTAATCGCATCGACTGTCAAATGTGGTTGAGCACCATGGCCCCCCTTACCATCAATTTGTATGTCAAAACTATCTCCAGCGGCCATCGTATTTCCTTCCACAATCCCAACAGTTCCAACCGGAAGTGGTGACCATACATGGGCACCATAAATCACATCGACCCCATCCAAGCAACCATCTTCAATCATTGCTTGGGCACCGCCAGGAATTTGTTCCTCTGCAAATTGGTGAATAAACACAACCGTCCCGTGCAAGTTTTCCTTCACTTCACTTAATACTTTGGCAACACCTAACAATGTGGCAGTATGGAGATCGTGACCACACGCATGCATCACACCATCTACTTTGGATTTGTATGGGACATCCTTTTCATCTTGTATTGGTAAAGCATCAAAGTCAGCACGTAATGCAATTGTCTTGCCTGGTTTACCACCCTTCAAATAACCGACAACACCTCTGCCACCAACATCAGTACGAACATCCAACCCAAGATCCTGCAAAAAGTTTGCCACTTTTTTTGGTGTATTTACTTCTTGAAATGAAAGCTCTGGATACATGTGCAAGTCACGACGAATCTCTACAAGGTCTGGATACAATGCTTCTAAACGTTGATATAATTGTTGTTGCATACCGACTCCCCCTTTTACATGATACAACCATTATATACTAAATTTTCTGATAAATGAAACGGCTATGTGACAGACACTTTTTAACCTGGTGCCTGTCATCGATTGATTACGTGTTTTGCCACTAGTAATCCGATTGTTTTATTTCTGTTCCATACATTGTCCCAATTTTTCAATGGAACTGGTTGTTCGACTACGTATGGGGAAATTTCTGGGGTAATGCCTGGTTGGCCTTGGTCGTATACAAACCATGATGTTAATCCGCCACCATCTGGATTTTTGTGAAGATCAATGGGGCGATAACCTGTTGCATCGGCTATTTGTTTTTGCAACGGTAGGGTATAGCGATCATGTCCCGATCTCCCATATACCAATTGCCCTGAGGAATGATAGGAAATAGCAGCTAAAAAATGATGACTTTTGATAAAACGATAGACTGCTTTTGCTTCAGGTTCACTTAAAGCTTGCTGACCTTTATAATACCCGTAACTCGGCTTTCCTGGATCATGGACAATCGTATTCCATTGAAATGGATATTGTCTGTTCAAATCCACACCATGAAGGTTGGCCTTCCAGTTTTTAAAATCGGTACGTCCGTTATTATATAGAATTAATTGGCCTGGATTAACCGTTGTTTTTAGCCCGTGTTGGGCAAGGGTAACCCCGTCTGGATTCACCATTGGAATGATCCATATCGTAACTTGGTCTAATAGTTCTTTCACGTCATAAGTCGCAAATGTCTGATCAGCCGCGTAAGCACGCGCATAAGTATCAACCATGTTCATGACAAGGTTCGTTGTCATATGTTCACGACCATGGTGCGCTGCATCGATATATACTTCTTTTTTTCCATTCCCTAATTTAATCGCATAAATAGCACGACCAGCAACCGATTGACCAATCACCTTGGATTCGATTAAGTTCGGATACATAAATTCTAACCGCTTCATATCTTCCTGCATTTGTTGATAGGTGTAGACTCCATTCGGATTAACAATAGCCGGCAAATGCCTAGCAACACGATTATGAATCACATCTTCTAACTTTTCTAGCGTTTCTTGATCAGCAATTCCTGTTGGCGTTAACCCATACTGAGATTGAAAATTTTTAATTGCCTGTTTTATGTTTTGATTCGATTCGTCTGTGGAAGTGCCTGACACCTTAAAGCCTGCTCGTTCCAGGCGAAGCATAAGTTCTGCCACATTGATGAGAGGTGATTCAATCAGTGATTGTGTCGTTTGTTCGTTGCTGACAACTTTCGCTTCTGTTTCTGTGTTTACATGTAGACAAATGCTAATCACACAGATGCTGAAAAAGACGGAAATTCTTTTTACCAACTCACCCAAAGCCTCACCTCCCTGTTTTATTCGAGTTAGAGTTCTAAACTGATTTCATTGGGACACAATCAAGTACTAACTATTAGGTAGTTTGGATGTCTTTTAACAAAGTAAAACGAGGTATAATTTAACACCTACAGTCAAATAAATAAGTCCGAAGCGTTTCTGAAAAAATACAAGACAAATGAAAAACGCTCAGATTAAATTTCTGAGCGTTTTGGCAACTGAATACTATTATTTGCGTGTTTTCATCTATTCCGTATCGAATTGTTAGAGGCTAAAAACGACCAGAGCGAAAGATTGAAAAGATTAGCCATAGAAACATTAGCGTAGCAACGACAAAACCAATCTCAACAGCTGGTATATCCCAAAGTAGGGAGGATTGGCCACCGATTGCAGAACCAATGATTAACCCGACCATGACGATGCTAAAGGACAGTAATACAATACTGAACGATAGCCTGTTGCTAATCCGATCTAACTTAGTTAAAAACATTTCCAACTTAGGCATTGATATTTCTAGTGGGACTTTTCCCTTTTTCAAAATTGTAGTTAATTCTCGAATGTTTTTAGGCACATCTGCTAATGCCTCGCCTACCTCGACCCATTGATCGACCATATCTTTCGCCACTTTTTTAGGATGGTAACGTTGTTGGAGCAATTTTCGGCCAAAGGGCTCAGCCACCTGCATCATATTAAATCCCGGATCCAACTTCTCAACCGAACCTTCTAACGTCAATAGGGCTTTTCCTAACAAGGTGAAATCAGAAGGAATTTGAATTTGATGACGTTGCGCAATCGAGAATAGGTCATGCACAGCTTCCCCAATTCGAACTTTACTCAATGGAATGTCATAGTACCTTTCCCTTACTTGGTCGACATCAATCCGCAACCGTCGCATATCGACATCAACGGGAACGATGCCCATTTTGGTAATCACTTTAATCATTCGCTCTGAATCTTGACGCATGAGCGCAATGACTAATGAAACTAAATGATTTCTCATTTCTGGTGTCAGCCGACCTACCATTCCGAAATCAATAAAGACGATTGTCTCATTGGGCAACACCGTAATATTCCCTGGGTGTGGATCTCCATGAAAAAAACCTTCCATTAAAATTTGTTGTAACATCGCATGGGTTAACCGTTCTGCTAATTGTTTTCGGTCAAACCCTTGTTGACCAAGCTGTTCTAATTCGTTCAGTTTGTTCCCTTTCACGTATTCCATCGTCAGAACTTTGTTGGTGGAAAGCTCCCAATATACGCTAGGAATACGGATGGTTGCATCATCGGCAAACTGTCTAGCAATTTTTTCAGCGTTTTGTCCTTCCACTGTGTAATCCAGCTCGGCCAATATCGTATTCGAAAATTCCTCAATCATGTCTCGGACCTTGTACCTTGCTACCCACTCCATTCGATGTTCAGCCATTAACACTAACTGAAGTAAAATTTCTAGATCCGTTTTTATCCTCTTGTCAATATTTGGGCGTTGGACCTTTACAGCAACATGTTCCCCTGTTTTTAATACTGCTTGATGGACTTGACCAATTGACGCAGCACCGAGTGGCTCAGGTTCAAACTCGCGGAAGACTTGATCAACTTCCATCCCTAGCTCTTGTTCGACAATCGTGGTTACTTCATGGTAAGAAACGGCTGATACTTGGTCCTGTAATTTTTCCAATTCAACGATAATACTTTTCGGAATCACATCCGGACGAGTACTTGCCAGTTGTCCAAGTTTTACGAATGTTGGACCTAATTCTTCCAAAAAAACACGGACACGTTCACCAGTAGTTTTAGTATGAACATCTTCGCTATCTTTTACGAACAATCGCTTCGGTAAGGTTAGGATGTCATATAAGCCTAATTCTTTTGCAATAAAACCAAAACCATTTCGGGTAAAGGCTGCTGCTATTTCTCGATAACGTTGTATATGTCGAATTCTTTTTTCAAAAATAGGCACCACACCCTTCTACTTAGCGATCGTTATTCTGAATCTGACAATTTCTGCTGGTCTTCTAATTGTTGAATTCGTTGTTCGAGTGCTCGAACTTCTTCTTTTGAAGCTACATTTAGATCATCGAACACATGTGAGATTTTTTGTTGGATCTTGTCATCGATTTGTTGTTGAGATTCTTCTCCTTTTTGGCGCATTTCTCGTATGAAATCTTTTGATTCTTGTTGGGTTAGCTCCCCTTTTTTGACTAAGTCATCAAACATTTTTTCCGCTTGTTCCTTGCTTGTCATCGCTAATCCCAAACCAATTGCTAATCCTTTTTTAAACGTATCCCTCATTGTTCGTTCCTCCTCTTTGTTTTTTATCAAAAAGTAAAACGCTCTCTTGAATGATTTTCTATAGATCCATTATAGCATATCAGACTAATGTAAACATGTTCAGGTCGTTTACCAATTGATTATTCCTACTTATATTTCACTTGCGAAAAAATTGTTCACAGAAACCTCTGGTTGTAAAGGCCTATCCTCTTTAAATCTATCTTCCTGTTTGTTTATTTTTTATGTATAATAGATTTGTAGGTTTATAGTTTTTAAAGTAGGAGAGTAGAATATGAGCAGACATCGCAAGCGTTTTGTTTTTAGTATTCGGGTAATTGTTTTGATGACGTTGGTCGCTACCTTTTCCCTTCCTTTACATACGGAAGCTGCACCAACAATAGAAGAAAAAGTCTATCAAGATTTTAAAGTGTCAGATGGTATTCATTTTCAATCTAATCGCATTCTAGATGGATCGGATACTAGTAACCAAGCAATTAATGTAATGGAAATCGATACTACCAATCCTTATGCCAACATAGGACTTGGTCATGCTTCTAATTTAAATAAGTTGCAAACGACAACTTCTCAAGCCGTGAACTATCATACGGAAGACAATAAAGTGGTCGGTGCCATTAATGGTTCCTTTTTTAACATTGATGACTCTACACCAATGTATTTAATTGCAAAAAATGGCCAGCTTATTTTTGGCGGTTCGATTTATCAAGGGGAAGCTAATTATGTCAATGAACCAATCGCTTTTGGGGTCGATCAAAACGGTAAAGGTGTCATTGATCACTACGCTCTACAACTTTCGTATACCCATAACGATAATACACATAAGATTGCAAGTGTAAATAAAAAGCGTTCACCAGACGAAACGATTTTATATACACCTGACTTTCATAGTGATTATACCGAAACGAGCAGTATGGGAAAAGAACTCGTTGTATCTCTTCCTGAAAGTCCAAACATGACATTCGATTCCACCTATCAAGGAACAGTCACTGCTATAAGGGAAAGACATGATGATACTAAAACAGAAATACCTGAAAAAGGTTTCGTTATATCCGGGCATGGTACAGATTTATTCAACATGTCAGATATTGAGGTTGGAGACGATATTTCCGTTTCAATCCAAATGGACAAGAAATGGCACAATAGCTCCTTCATGCTAGCTAGTGGCCCAATGCTTGTAAAAGACGGCAAAGTAGACCTTTCCATGGATCCAACTAGCTGGAGAGCGACAACTAGATCACCAAAAACGGCCGTTGCGATTGATGAGACCGGTGAAAGAATCTTTTTCGTTACGGTTGATGGCCGTCAAAACGGGTATAGTGATGGTATGTCAATGGTTGAATTTGCGGAGTATTTAGTAGGCTTGGGGGTAGATCGAGCATTGAACATGGATGGCGGCGGCTCGACGACAATGGCAACGCGTTATCCAGGACAAGAGTTAGTCCAACTTGCCAACTCCCCTTCCGATGGCCGTGAACGTGGTGTTTCATCTATATTAATGGCGATTTCTAATTCACCAGATACGATGTATTATACCGATGTATATCCAGGTGGCGTTCACAATGATGGTATTTATTGGTTAACCACTAAAGGGATTAAAGGCTATTTAGACGGTGAGTTCGGTGTAAAAGATACGTTAACACGACCACATGCTGCAACGATGTTTACAAAGGCACTTAGCCTTGATACACCTAGCACTGAAGTTGTAGAAACGTACTTTGAAGATGTTAGTGCAAGCAACCCATACGCACAATACATTGCCGCGGTTGCCGAAGCTGGTATTTTCAGAGGGGATGGCGAAAACTTCTTAATCAATCAAAAACTTACACGTGACCAAATGGCACAAACATTGGTTAATGCATTTGATCTTAAACGTTTTGATACAGATGAAGATAAACAAGTGGATATCTATTTGGGTAACGTAAACCCTGTGTTTAAAGATGATGTACAACTCATCGCAAACTTAGGCATTACCAAACAACGAGATGATTTCATACCAAAACAAGCGGTAACACGTGGAGAATTTGCTAGCTTCTTGTACCGTACGATGCAATTCCTAGAACAACAAGAAAACTAAGAAAAAAGCACAGTAGCGCTCATGATGAACGCTACTGTGCTTTTTTTATAAGGTCTTTTAGTAAAGTTTGTTGCTTTTGTTTCGTAGTTGATAGAAACTTCGACGTAACTTCAAACAAAATTTAAGAAACGTGCACATTTACATGAGATTTCGACTCAGATATAGACGAAAATGAATTAATCGTGCACATCTACCTTGAAAATCACACCTAATGTACACGAAAACTTAAGAAACGTGCACATTTGCCTGGGATTTCGACTCAGATATAGACGAAAACATGTGAAATAGTGCACGCCTAACGGCAAATTTCCAATATGAGATAATCATATTAAAGTTACGCATGAGTTTATAGTTATTGTGACAAAACAACAATCTTTTATTAAAAGCCTTGTATAAAGTGAAACTTCAATCAGTGGAGTTTTTGCGCTCCCGCACTTGGTGTTAGTACCACACGGAGTGCCCAGCCAGCAGGCCCTTGGACAGAATGCTCCAATTAACAAGGAAGAATGTCCACCTTTAGAAAGAGTCGACGTCACCTGTGGTAATAAACCAGTTTGTATAGTCGGATGCGTACGTTTTTGTGCCGGTTACTTCTTTTCCAACTAGTGGTACTGGGCTATCTTTATGAATAAAACCGTGCTTTTTCAATAAGTCGTATAATTCCATTGATGGTAGTGACCAAGCTTGAACCATATCTACCTTGCTCATTTTTTTCATCGCGATAGCTAATAATTCCTTTTGAATCACTTCTTGTTTATTTTCATCTACTACGAGATCCATAATCAAGCCATTAGTAAACCCTTTTTGTTCATTTCTTTCTATCTTATAAACTAAGTACCCAAGTAACTCTTGCTTTTCATAATATCCTAATACATGATACTGATAATCCGGATGCTCTCGATATCGCCAATTTAAATACGCTGCGTCTCGAACCAGTTGGACTGGGTATCTATTTCGCAACCTTTCTGCTAATTGATCAAACGTTTGATCAAATTTTTCTACCTCTCTAACCTCACCATTACGCGATTGTTTCGTAAACTTCCCTAACCTTATCGCTGCAACCAATCGATCGAAACCACTGAATACTTTCATAATCGAAAACTTAGTTGATAGTAAAGTTAATGGACGTAAAACATAAACCAATCGTGGCATATCAGTCATATGAAAGGCACCGGTATACCTTTGGAAAAGCTGTTTAGCCTTTGCAGCTGGAAACCCATAAACATAAGAAATTCCATCCTTTTTTGCCTCTGGGAATAGATGTTCATTTAGCTTTCGATAGATACCTTTCCCTTGTGCATCAGGGTCGACCATCGTATCAACTCGAAGGCCTAGTTTTGTTCGTTTCCCATCCACAAACGCATCATGCACCCATAAACTAATATGTCCTAGAATTTCCCCCTCTTCTTCAAACACTAAAATAAAGGGGTTCGTTGTAGTTGGTGTATTGATAAATTTCCATTGCCAATGGCTTAATGATCGTTTATGTTTAAATACCTTTTCAAACAAGGCTTGTATTTGCTGTTCATCTCCAGCACGGTATCGTCTTACCGTCATAACTTCCATCCTTTCAGAAATGCCATTCCTACCTGGCTCCACTCGCTGTTAATCTCTATTATACAAATCTCTCGTGTACACTTTCTCTTCTACATCTTCTAATTCAGGACTAAGGCGATTAGAGACAATGATATCTGCTGTTTGTTTAAACTCGTCAAAATCCTTTATTACTTTGGAACCATCATAAGATGAATCATCTAAATTAGGCTCATAGATGACAACTTCGACTCCTTTTTGTTTGATTCGTTTCATAATTCCCTGAACCGAGGACTCCCTAAAGTTGTCAGAGTCTTTTTTCATCGTTAAACGATAAATTCCAACTCTATTCGGATTCTTTTCAACAATTTTCGATGCTAAATAATCTTTTCGTGTACGATTAGCATCAACAATTGCCCCGATGATATTATTCGGCACATCTTCAAAATTGGCTTTTAGCTGTTTGGTGTCTTTTGGTAAACAGTAGCCACCATAACCAAAGGACGGATTATTATAGTGATCTCCTATTCGCGGATCTAATCCAACGCCTTCGATAATCTGCTTTGTATCTAATGCTTTCATCTCTGCATACGTATCTAACTCGTTAAAGTATGCAACACGAAGGGCTAAATACGTATTAGAAAATAGCTTAACTGCTTCTGCTTCCGTAGAATCTGTGAATAGAACTGGAATATCTTGTTTCTCCGCACCTTCTACTAACAGATTAGCAAAAGTTTCTGCTCGTTTAGATTGTTCCCCAACAATGATTCTTGATGGATATAAGTTGTCATACAAAGCTTTCCCCTCACGAAGAAACTCAGGCGAAAACATAATCGTATCTATCCCATACTTTTGTTTTATATCTTTCGTGTACCCAACTGGAACGGTCGATTTAATGACCATAACCGCATTAGGATTAATCGATTGAACAGACTCAATCACACTTTCGACAGTTGTTGTGTTAAAATAATTCTTCTCCGTATCATAATCCGTTGGTGTTGCGATGATAACAAAATCTGCGTCTTTGTACCCTTCTTCCATATTAGTAGTAGCGAACAGATTTAAGTCTTTCGTTTGTAAAAATTCTTCAATCTCCGCATCGACAATTGGCGATTCTTTTCGATTTATTTGTTCCACTTTTTCTTGAATAATATCTACAGCGACTACCTCATTATGTTGTGCGAGAAGAACCGCGTTAGATAAACCTACATATCCTGTACCTGCAATTGCTATTTTCATTTCTACACAACTCCATTACTTCATTTTTATAATCCTTTTATTATAAACAATTGATTTATATCAAATAATTTAAATATATACGATTTGACTGTATAGCACAAGACAATACAAAACCAATCATATATGCAAGTATATCAATGTTATAGTAAAAGTTCAGCACATTCAATTAATGAAATCAATCGCTTCAGAACAACTAATTGCTATTTGATATCTTGTTACATGTTTGAATGAATTTGCTTGAGGATGCTTTCTGAAAATTTGTTATTTTTACGTAGTTGGCAGAAACACCGGCGTGCTTTTTTTACCCAGACGGGATGGAAGTGGGCCCTCATCCCGCTATTTCACAGACCGCCCTCATTGTAAGGTACTAAAAAATAACCTTAACCTATTCAATCATAGGCTAAGGTTATTCATTGCTCTAGTCATCTTCTTTCACATAATCTCCATGCACCCAAGCGTCTTCCCCATTGTACGTTACCTTATACCACTCGCCGTCTTTAGTAAAATCATCCAGTTCATCTTTGACCCCGACGATCGGGTCCCCTTCTTCTAACTTTCCAACTACAGTTGAATCGGTTGTACTAGGTTCATTTCGAACATTAAGAACACTAGACCCTACATCATCTACTAATAATAAATTAGTAAACTCTACATATTCTCCAGTTACCCAACCAATTTCATCATCGACATCAACATTGTACCAGCCACCATTTTCACCGATAACTTCCATTTCTGTACCTTCGGGAATGGTCGTAATTCTTTGTTTTGATGTGGATGGTGCCACTCGAAGGTTAAGGTTATCCGTCGTTTCGCCAATCCATCCTGCTGATGCCTCATCGACTACATATTGTGCTTCGACGGATGGTTTGGGTGAACCTTCAGGCAGATTATCATAAGTTGGAATATCAAATTTCAAGACATAATGATCGATTAAATTGTAAACCTCATACATCTTTTGGATATTTTCCGCTTGGATCGTTGCCCAATTAACATGTGTGGCATATTGATGATCGCCAGGTGAATCAGGATTCCACCTCATCTTATAAAGGGTGTCTTGTCCTTCTCCAATATACCCACTGTTAATAAACTTAGCTCCACCAATAATCGAATCTTCTTTTGTGAACCATTCTTGTTCGTAAGCATATTCGGAGCCACTTTCTAGCGGAGTAGAATCATAGGCTTTTATACCATACATATTATATGTTTTTCTCTCTGGTACCTCTTCACCATCTACTTCAGAAACAGGATAACCCGTTGACAAAGTCGATGTACCATTCGCTGTCTCATGTAAAGCATGAGCAATCAAGTAAATAACGTTGATGTTATATTTCTTACCAGCTTTGATAAAAGCTTCCGCCGTACCTTCTAAACTACCTTTTCCTTTTAGGATTTTCTGGTTAATTTCATCTGCATGTAACCCATCACTATAGGAAAGTAGTAAAAATTGGAAAAACTCAGGTGTATCCTCTGAAAAATTGTTAGGGTTTGCATAATGTTCAACCAATTGCTCACTTGCTAAAAATGCTCCCGCACCATCAACTTTTGGTGTTCGGTCCATTTGCGTATTGATGACTTCATCAAAATCAGAATCATAGGATGTATAGGTTCTAATATCCTTTTCTTGACTCTGATTCATGATCCGATAAAGAAATGCAGAAAACTCTTCTCGAGTGATTGTTTCCTTTGGCTTGAAATCATCCAAAGCATCTGTTACCTCATATTGAGCTAGAATCTCAACACCTTGCTTATGAGCAGGAGAAACGTTTGATAGATTCATCCCAGGGTCTGTGCCGTTATCATATAAATCAAACGCCCTTACAAAAGTTGTTGCCACTTCTTCTCTTGTCATGTTGTCATTAGGGTGAAACAACCTGTCACTACCCTTAAAAACGGAAGGGGTTACTGCTGCAATTTCATCTGCATTGGCGCCACCTTCCCAAACGTCATCATAATATTCACTCAATCTTTCGTCGATGTCAGCAGGTTTTTGCATATCCAATGCATGATACAATAACACAGCTCCATGACGACGTTGTAATGTTTCTTTCCCACGGAAAGTGCCATCAGAATACCCACTGATAACTCCTTGCTTCGTTAGCTCCATAATCGGCTCATAGAATGTAGATCCTTCTTTCACATCTGTAAAAGAATGACTATACGCCGCGGATGTAAGTTTAGGAGCTAGTAGAGTTACCATAGAAATGACAACAATAATCATTGTAATTATCTTGTTGTTCAACCACCTCGGCATGTTATTCCCCTTTCATTTAAACTATTACACTACTATTCTATATATTAGAGGAAAACGAGGGAAAATTCTACCATTTTTGACAGGAAAACATAGATTGTTTTTATATAGAAAAAGAGAACTTCTAATAAGATAGAAGTTCTCTTTTTAACTTATTCCTCTGCAATTACTACCAAATTTTGATCGGACGGTTGCACCAGGATAAATTTCCAATTTCGCCAGTTGGAAGATCTTGTTAAAATTTGTACCAAGGGAATTATTGGTTAGCACCCATATACTTTGCAATTCGATTAAGCATCGCTGCCATTTCTGCTCGCTGGATCGATCTTTTTGGTGCAAATGTCGTTGCATTCACCCCGTTAATCACCCCTATATGTTTTAAAGTAACAATTGATTGATAAGACCAACGATTTGCTGATACATCTTCGAACGGATTGGATACCTCTTGGTCATCAGGATCCAAAGCGCGATGTAACATCACGGCCATTTGCTCTCGCGTTAAATTTTGATTGGGCGAGAAGGTTGATGAATTGATTCCATACATAATACCATGATCAACAACCGTTTGGATTTCGCGTGCTGCCCAATACCGACTTGAAACATCTGTGAAGGTTGTTTCGGTTTGTTCAGATATTGGAAGATCAAGCATGCGCACGAAGATTGCCGCAGCTTCTGCTCTTGTCAATGACCGTGATGGATAAAAGTATTGATTCGCACCATTCATCCATCCTTTTTCCCGGACTGCTACGATATCAGAACGTGCCCAACTCCCGTATATATCACGAAAATAATAAGGTGCCTGTGTTAAACCATATCCATACCAAGAGTCACGTCCTGTTGGGCCCAAGTCAATACTTTCTTGTTGGATTCTTTTCCGGATTTGCGAAACAGTCATCGATGGATTAAGTTGTTTTATCAGCGCTGCCACCCCTGCCACATATGGACTCGCAAAACTTGTTCCATTCACTCGTGCATATTTGTTATGAAGGTGCGTACTTAAAATTGCTTCCCCCGGTGCCGCTATCTCAACTGCCTGTCCAGTCGATGAAAAATCTGCACGCTGGTTACTCTGATTCGTGGCTCCAACAGCGATTACTTGGGAATACCTAGCAGGATAGCCAACGTTATCCTCTGTACCTGCTGGGGTGCCGTCATTTCCTGCAGCAGCAATCACAACAATATTTTGATCGATTGCTTGGCGGATATAACTTTCCATTAATGGCGATCCTCTTTCAGCACCTAGACTTATATTCATAATATCCATATCCTGTTGAATGGCCCAATCAATCCCTGCGATCACATCTGACGTATAACCCGTTCCATCTTGTCCAAGAACTTTCACAGCATAAAGCTCACTTGCCGGTGCAACACCAACAATCCCAATATCATTAGGCTTAGCTCCTATAATCCCTGCAACTTGTGTTCCATGGCCATGATCATCCTGATAACTATTGGTATAGTCTACCATCGATACACCTGCGGTAATGGTTACATCCTCATGATCCGCAATTCCTGTATCAAGAACTGCAACCTTCACCCCTTCTCCTGTAAAGTTACTTGATAATGCCAGCGGTGATTGAATCGCTTCGCTCCCCCATTCCACTACTTGGGTGGAATTGATTTCCATCACCTTATCATATTCTAAGTGGGTAACCCGTTGATCTTGCTCTAAATCCGAAATCTTTTGTCGCGGCACATAACCAGCAATCATATTCATTTCCTCATACGTTTGTTCCACCGTGCCATCATATGTTTGTATAACTTGCTCCGGGCTACTATTTTCTTCAACAAGCATCATCACCCTGATTTCGCCGTTTTCTTCAATCTCTGGATCAATGGTATCCTCTATAGTGGATTCTGATTGCTGTACCTCATTCGTTCCATCATTTGCTAATGGATCATCCGCTCCTGGACTATCAGATGAATCATCCGTAATCTCCCTAGTATCCTCAGCGTTTTGACCTGTGACATCCCCCTGCTCCGTAGTATTTAATTGTAGATAGTTAGTTGAAGTATCTTGCTCTGTATTTGGAACTTGTTGTTGACATGCGGTTAACCATACCACAACAAGTATCGATAGCAGCCTTGTCATGCCATCCCTCGCTTTCTCTACCTTTTGTCAACATAATTCAGTGGGGGTTTTTGCTCTTCCCTCACTGAGTGTTAGTTAAACTAATCGGAGTGTACATGTCCATTTACTCCACATTTGAATTTCTCCGTTTGGTTTCATGCCTTGAAGTGTGAAGCCTATTGACGATTGTACCAGGTAAAGTAAACTTCACTCAGTGAGGGCTTGCTTAGTACCAGTTAGTTACATGCTCAAAGAAATAATTTATTCATTCCGCTTTTGTTCAAAATCTTCTAACAATCGGTCCATAAATGTCGCCATGTGTGCCCTTGATGAGACCATATTTGGCCGAAAAGTACCATCATTATAACCGCCAATCACCCCGCGCTGATGTAAGGCGATAATGGAATTGTAGGACCACCTAGATGGCGACACATCTTGAAATGGATTTGTCGTATTGGCTGCAACCGGAAAATTAAAGATATTATGCAATATTTTCGCAAGTTCTTGGCGAGTTAACGATGCATTGGGATCAAAGGTTGTATTTGATTTCCCTTGTATATAGCCATTTTCTCGCGCCAGTTCAATTTCTTGTCGTGCCCAATGATTTCTAGTATCTTCAAATTGGTAATTAGTTGGTACTTCTCCTTCATGTCCAAGTGCTCGAACAATAATAGTAGCACCTTCTGCTCTTGTAAGTGTTTTGCTTGGTGAAAAGGTAGTCTCCTTCGTACCTTTCATCCATCCTTTATCTGAAACACGACGAATACTATCTGCTGCCCAATAGTTGAGGGAGACATCCGTAAAGAAAAAGCGATTTAACCAAGCCGTATAATAATTCCATGTTTCTGGTGTTTCGTGATACAACGCCCACGATCCCGTTCCTTTAATACCATATTTATTTGGCACTAACAGCTTTTGTTTAATGGCTCGTTCATCGTCGTACCAGATAATATAATCCCCTGGTGTTAGTTTTGTACTGCCAGCATAGGCGGTTTGTCCGTTTGGAATCGTAAATTCAGCTGATGTGGAATGCTTTTGTTCATCATATTGAACGTCAGCATTGAAGTCATTGATTAGTTTTTCAATCGTTGTACTTGATAAGCCACGACCTATAAGCTCAGTACCCTCAGCTGTTGGACCACCCGGTGTCCAAATCCGACCATAGAAAGGTAAACCGACAACAATGCGATCTTTTGGAACACCTTGATTGATCGCATATTGTACAGACCTTTCAAAGAAGTTAAGGGTAGATACAGGACCGATTGGGCTATCTCTCCCTTCCCATGATTCATCATAAGCCATGATCATAAGATAATCGGCATATTTCGCTAATCCTGGATAATCATAAAAGCCATGCCAGCCCGTTTTCCAACCATTAGGGTTCGCTGCAACTGCAACCGATACTTCTTTATGATTTGGAACATACTCTCTTAATAACCGTATAAAATCCGTATGTGCGTCACGATATTTTTCATTCACTCCTTCAATGTCAACATTAACACCGTCCAGGTTGTAATTTTCTATTTGGGTTGCGACTTCTTTCGCCAACTTGTCCCTGCTTGCAGCGGTTTCTAACGCTTTTATCCCTTTTGTTTTATCCCAATGATTCGCTAAGAAAGGGACGACTTTCTTGCCTCGACGGTGCATTTCATCAATAAAGTCTTGTCTTACTCTCCAAGTAACTTCTAAATTACCTTCGTCCCCGATATCAAAATAGTTTGGCGAAATAACGTGCAAACTTCCCTGTGTTTGGTCCACTTGAGATATATACGTATTTGGATTACCAAAGAAAAGATACGACATATTAAATAGACCTTTTTGCGACCGAACTGGAGTACTTTGATGGATAATCGAAAGCATGAAAGCGATGGTCATACATACGACCAATAGCTTTATGTTTTTCATCTATGGTGCCTCCCTTTTGCTGCTTGTTCTTAGATGTTTGTGTTTTGGCCAACATTACTACTGTTGGCATACGCAAGATAAGCACATATTTATTACGAACTATGATCTTCTTGATATATTCCATAAAGTTGGTAACTGTCTTTATCCTTGGTTACATGGTAGTCAACGTCTTCATAAGTAAAAGTACTTGTCTTAACATGACGGAGATCTCCATTTGGTCCTACTCCAATATCTGATAAGATTGAATCGATATCATAAATCTCCATCTCAGGATGTAAGATATTAATGATTTGCGTCCAACCAGTTAACATGGAGAAAACACTGTCTTTGTCTCTCCCATCATGATTGACCATACCTATTGATTGGATGAATCCCTGTTGTACATGTACGTTGAGTTCTAAATTCTCTCTGAATTTAGTACGATAAATTTCTTCAGACTCCTTGTCCGTTTTATCCCACCCTCGAATGTACAAATTAGATAATTGTTCGTCTGATACGGCATTCCATCTTTGCTGAAAATCATCAAAAGGTAGTTTCGTTGTAATCTTGTCAGTTGTTTCTTCTCCACCTTGTTGGTCTGACTGTGATTCTGTTTCATCTTGCGTTTCTGTATCTTGTTGTGGTTCGGCGTCCTGGTCCTCTGTATCTTGCTGCGGCTCACTGTCCTGAGCTTCTGTATCTTGTTGCGATTCGGTGTCCTGAGCTTCTGTATCTTGCTGTGACTCGCTGTCCTGAGCTTCTTTTTCTTCTATTTCTACTTCAACATCATCAGAAATGGATTGTTGAAGAGACGCTTGATTCTGATCATGTACCTCTTCAAACTGCTCTTGTTCATCGTCGGATCCATTGTTTTCATGTAGATCAACTTGATCGTTTTCCTCATTATTTTCTTGATTTTGTTGATTGGTTGAAAGCTGTTTATATGGATTCTCTTGTTCACTCGATTGATTAGGTTGTGTTTGCGGACTTGTATTGCAAGCAACTAACAAGACCAGCAATCCTATTGCAACAATACGTAACATTCCTATCACCCCTTTTTTTCAAGCGAATATCACATTCACTTCTCACATTCTGATATATAGTTATTATGAAGAGATTTTTTAAAAGTATGCTTTAGGTGACAACTTTAAAAAGGTGACAAGCACCATGATCCTAGTGCTTGTCACCTTTTTAAAAATTCATATACGTTTTGTTCCGTAGGCATTCCTGCTTGTGCACCTAGTTTCATTACAGATAGGGCTGCTGCCGCATTGGCAAATTGGCAAGCTTCCGCGATCGGTTTACCTTGTGCGATTGCTACTGCAAAAGCGCCATTAAAAGTGTCCCCTGCCCCTGTTGTATCAGTGGCTTTCACGGCAAAACTTGGAACAATTTCATTTGGATAAATCAACACCCCATCTTTTCCTTTTGTGACGATGATCTTTGTTGCAAGTCCCGTTAAAGATATCCCTTCCGCTTCAAGTTGCTCACCAAGGATGGATACTTCATGTTCATTCGGTATTAAGAAATCAACTTGTTTTAACACTTCAACAGGCAATTGCTTGACGGGGGCTGGATTTAACACAACTTTTACTCGATGCTTGTTAGCAATCGTAATCGCTTTTGCTACACTGTCGATAGGAATTTCAAACTGCAGTAACAACATATCGTGTTCAGCGATTACTTGTTCATATTGTTCAATTAACGTAGGTGTTATCTGATCATTGGCGCCTGGGACAACGATGATGTTGTTATCGTGTTCAGCAATCGTAATCGCAGCCACTCCAGTCTCGACTCCGTTTATCTTTGTAACAGAATCGCTGTTGACATTGTTTTTATGTAAATTTTTGATCAATGTTTCGCCAAAAAGATCCTCCCCAACACATCCGATAAACGTCACATCTGCACCTAAACGTGATGCAGCAACAGCTTGGTTAGCTCCCTTACCACCAGGAATGGTAGAAAAAGTCTCCCCCATTACCGTTTCTCCTTGCTTTGGAAATGTTGAAGTCGTCGTAACCAAATCCATATTCATACTACCTATTACTAAAACTTTTGGCTCAGCCATGTTTGTTCCTCCTTAGAGTGATAGGAAATGTTAAGATGGTGGCTGTCACTCTTCAAATCCATTTGGGTTGTTGTGATGCCAGTCCCAGGCATGGGAGATGATTGCTTCAAGTTCTGGGTATTGTGGTGTCCACTCCAATTCAGTTTTTGCCTTTTCGGATGATGCAATCAGTATGGCTGGGTCACCCGCGCGTCGTGGCGCTACTTCTGCCGGAATGTCATGTTCAGTAACATTTCGACACGTATCAATCACTTGTTTGACGGAAAAACCTTGGCCATTTCCGAGATTATAAATGGCACTCTGTTTGGTCGATTTCAGCTTTTTAACGGCAAGATAGTGCGCTTGCGCAAGATCCATCACATGAATGTAATCTCTAACACATGTCCCATCTTCTGTTGGATAATCATCACCAAACATTTTGACATTGTCCCTTTGTCCTAATGCAACCTGTAATACGATCGGAATCAAGTGTGTTTCAGGGGTATGGTCCTCCCCTATTCGCCCTTCAGGATCAGCTCCAGCTGCATTAAAGTACCGTAGGCAAACAGATTTTAATCCATATGCTTGGTCACTCCATTTCAACAACTTTTCAATCGCCAATTTCGTTTCCCCGTATGGATTGGTTGGTACGGTAGTGTCACTTTCTTGAATCGGAATCGAATCAGGTTCTCCGTAGGTTGCTGCAGTCGATGAAAAGACAATCGTTTTCACATCATATTCGATCATTTTTTTCACCAAGTGATGGGTCCCAATTACATTATTGTCATAGTATTTAAGCGGATCCTTGACACTTTCGCCAACAAGGGAATCTGCAGCAAAATGAATCACAGCATCAATCTTGTTGTCGACAAAGATCCTATCAAGCACAGCATTATCGTGTAGTTCCCCTTGATAAAAAGGCACATCTACTACCGCTTGTTTGTGCCCCTTTTGCAAACTATCTAACACCACCACTTTTTCACCTTGTTCTTGTAAATATAAGACTGTATGACTTCCTATGTATCCCGCTCCACCTGTGACTAGAATCGTCATGTCAAAATACCTCCATTTTCATTCATAGTTAAAAACATGCAGCATTGATGCACTGCCTTGAATTGAGGCTAGTTTGTCGCGCTCTCTTTATCTCTCTACCAAGAACCAACCGTTTTTAAGGTTTTCACGGTTATAATCGAAACGCTCACCATCATCATGTCGTGTCACTTTTCCACCTGATGCTTCCACAATTGCTTGTCCTGCTCCTGTATCCCATTCCATCGTTGGCGCAAATCGGGGATAATACGTCGCTTTCCCCTCTGCCACTAAGCAAAACTTCAACGAACTGCCTGCTGACACAACCTCCACTTTCTCATGCTTTTGCTTAATACGATCAATAAATGCCTCTGTATCATTAGACATATGCGAACGACTAGCAACAATATTCACAGCACTGGATGATGCTTTTTCTGGCAAGCGAATGCTTTTATCTTTCAGCTGTGCTTCGCTTGTGATGGAAACCTTTGATGCTTGTTCTAATTTATAAGCACCATCTCCAACCTTGCCAAAATAAAACACATCCAATACTGGCGCATAAATCGCCCCCATTAATGGAAAGTTTCCTTCAATTAGTGCAATGTTAACCGTAAACTCCCCATTCTTTTTCACAAACTCTTTTGTTCCATCTAGTGGATCAACTAGCCAAAACCGATCCCAGTCTTGTCGCTCGGCATAAGGGATATCACGCCCTTCTTCACTTAAAATTGGAATATCCGCACTGATTGCTTGCAAGCCAGTTCGTATTGCTTGATCCGCTCTTTGGTCAGCTTCCGTTAATGGAGAATCATCCTCTTTAAACGCTACATCAAAATCTTGCGCATAAACATCCAAAATCTCTTGCCCTGCTTTTAATGATACTTGCAACAACTCAATAAAATTCACATTACTCACAGTTACCATCCTCCCTATAGTGCTTGACACCTATTCTTTCACTGGTTCTGGATAGTCATATCCTTTTGTATCGACCGTTACAGTTTCCATTCTTTGATCCTCTAGTGGTTTGTCGGCATCGTTTCGCTCAGTTGCTACAATTTCATCGACAACGTCCATTCCTTCTGTTACTTCTCCAAAAGAAGCATATTCCCCATCCAAATGGGATGATTCTGCTACCATAATGAAAAATTGAGATCCTGCTGAGTCTGGATCCTGGCTTCTGGCCATCGACAATACACCACGATCGTGTGCTAAGTCATTTTCAAATCCATTTGCACTAAATTCACCTGCAATCGCATATCCTGGTCCACCTGTTCCAGTCCCATCAGGATCGCCACCTTGGATCATAAATCCAGGTATTACCCGGTGAAAAATCAATCCATCATAAAATCCATCCTCAACTAATGAAATAAAATTCGCAACCGTATTTGGTGCAACCGTTGGGTATAACTCAGCCACAATTTCTCCACCGTTTTCCATGGTGATCGTGATGACCAGGTTCTCTTCTACATCTGATAAATCAACTTCTGCATCAGCTTGTCCATTCGTTTGTTCTTGTGACTCACTAGGTTCTTGTTCAGGTTCTGCATCCTGTCCTGTTCCACAAGCCACAAGCAAACTTAACAACATAACAGTTATCGCAATAACAAATCCTTTTAATTTCATCATGATAAACCTCCATTTATAGTTGGTACCTATTATCCAAATCGATTATAGCATGTTTGCACTGTACTGACGATTTCCCCCTATCCAAATGATGACACAACAAAATTTAGCAGTCCAATTTGGTTGCTAATCGGACTGCTAATAGATACTAGTATTTAATTGTAAAGGTTTTTGCGGTTGAATCAAACAGCTAGAATGAACTACTCTCTCTGGGAACTTCCTGGGCGATTGCACCAGGATAAAGTGGAATTTCAATCAGTGGGTTGTTACTGCTAGTTACATGCTGGTTAAAATAACAAGAACAGTCGCAATAGAAAGAATTAACCTACTTCTTTGTAACAATTTCACGTTTACAAACATCAACTACCCCTTTCCTAAAAAGTTTCGTAACATTGATTTACCACAGTATAAACCGATTTAAACTTCAATTTAAGGAACTTGTAAGGTTATTTAACACACTTTTAGCCATCTGCTTAAGTCAATACCTAATCTATTATTTAACTAAATCGTCATAACTTTATCTCGCATTTGTGAATTAATGAACAAATGTATTTTCGATACTTCCTATACGTGTTAGTATATAAATATAGAAAGACAAACAAGAATTCTTGAAAAATCAATTGTGAAATAATGAACAATATAAGGAGATGGTTTTTATGTTAAATATGTTAAGAAATAACAATGTCGTGGCTGGTGTATTAGCAATTATTCGAATTTATATTGGGTACAGCTGGATTACGAGTGGTTGGGGTAAAGTTACTGGTGGCGGATTTGATGCAAGTGGCTTCATTCAAGGCGCAATCGCCAACTCTAAAGGCGAAGAGGCTACCGTTCAAGCTTGGTGGGGTGCATTTCTAGAAACGTTCGCTCTTCCAAATGCTGACCTATTCACATTCATGGTTATGTGGGGCGAAGTACTTGTTGGCGCAGGAT
>NZ_SZNM01000033.1 GCF_005870085.1 Aquibacillus sediminis
AAGGGTGATTGCTTGCTTCCCGCGCTCGACTTGCATGTATTAGGCACGCCGCCAGCGTTCGTCCTGAGCCAAGATCAAACTCTCCATAATAGAAAGAGTGTCTTTCACTCATACAAAAACTAGCTTTCAAAAAATTGATTCAAGGTTAATCGTTTCAAACGAATGAAACGTCTTACCTAATCTGTTTCATACTGGTTGTTTTGTTCAGTTTTCAAAGATCAAAAGTTAGTGTTATTTTTTAGCGACAATAAACATTGTATCATGTTGTTGTTTGTTTGTCAATAACTTTCTTAATTCAACATTTATTTTTTTCTTGTCGTTTGAAGCGACTCTAATAATATACCATGTTACGAAACTTAAAGTCAACAACTTTTTTTGAAGTTGTTCGCTGTGTTCGTCTCTCTTGATGAGAGATTTATAATATACCACGGATCATTACTATATACAATAGCAATCTTCAACCCAATTTTTTCCTATTGTATCATAAAGTGAAACTTCAATCAGTGAGGGGGCTTTTTTCCTGGACTAATTGCTAGTTGAACACAATTAGACATTTACTGACAGCTGCCTCACTATGCTTCTTAGGTTTTACCTCGTTGATTGAAATGGGGTCCTATTGCCAGTTACATGCGGGATAAAGCAAAACTTCACTCAGTGAGGGTTTTTGCTCTTCCCCCAACTGAGTGTTAGTACCACAAGGCGTGACCCGCAGACCCTTGAACCAATCGGGGGGATTACGAAAGTTTACTCCCACTTAAACATCTCCGTTACATATGAAGTTGGAGTCATACAGACGGTTGCACCGAGATAAAGCAGAGCAACTTAAATAGTTTTTCATCAACCGGAACGTAACCACGCCACACTCATAGTCCCAAAGCCAGTGTGCACCCCAGCTACTGGAACTAGCGTCTCTATTTTGATTTTCAAATCATCATGTACCTTTTCTAATTCTTCTTTCCATTTAACTGCTTGTTCTTTTACACCAGCATGTAAAATACACAATTCATTTAACTGATGGTTTTCGATTGCTTCATCAATTAAATGAAATAATCTTCTCTTCGCTCGTTTCTTCATTCTTACTTTCTCTTTAACAACAACTTTTCCATTGTCAAAGCCAAGTAATAAGTTAATATGCATCAAACTTGCAAATACAGACTGAGTTGTACTTACCCTTCCACTCTTCTTCAATTGTTCTAAGTTTTCAGGTAGCAAAAACATTTCTGCCAAATTTGGATAGGTTTTAACCGTTTCTACAATTTGTTCATAACTTTTACCAGCTTGTTCAAGTTCGATACCATTCGTTATCATTTTACCTAAAGGATATGCTCCTATTTTTGAATCGATCACTTCAACAGGAAAACCAACCATTTCTGAAGCTGATAAGGAACTTTGATAAGTCCCTGTTAATTCACTTGAGGCATGAATGGCGATTCCACAATCGTACTCTTCTTTTAACTGTTCATATAAGGTAATAAAATCTCCATAGGCCGGTTGGCTTGTTTTCGCTCCATTACCATAGTCTTTTAATAAGGTGTAAAATTCTTCTTTACTAATATCGATATCATCTTTATACGATTTTCCATTAACAATCACACTTAAAGGTAGCACATGAATATTATGCTTTCTAATAAAGTCATTAGATAGTCCACAGGTACTGTCTGTAATCCATGCAATCTTTTTCATTCTATTTCCCCTTCACCAATGTAAAATTAATATTATCTATAATGAAACTAACCATAGCTTAGTTTGTTAATGATAAAAAGTGACAAATGTCATTAGTGGTTTAAATTAATAGAAAAAACGTTGCTCTCTTCATTCTTTAGTCACATTTTAAAACAATCGAAAAGCGAATCATTGCACTTTAGGAAGGTAGGATTGTAATTTGTGAATATTCCTCCTACACTCCTGAAGTAGAAGACATTCTCCTATTCAAGCACATCTTCTACGATGAAAGACTAATTACTTTGATTAATACGCTTCGTAATTTTGACTTGCGTAATTTTATTCTCATCCATTTCCAATACTTCAAAACGTAAATGATGAAATTCTAACTGCTCCCCTTTTGTAGGGATATGACCAAATTCTTTATATAAAAAACCTGCCAAAATATCTTCTTCCTCAGGAATCTTCGTTTTAAATACTTCATTTAAACGGCGAATAACTAACTTTCCATGACAGATAATATGAGATTCCGTCAATTCGTCAATTAGGACATCCTCTTCTTCATCTGTCTCATCTTCAATTTCAAGCCCAATCATCGCTTCGATAATATCTTCATTCGTTATAATTCCGGTCGTTCCTCCGTACTCATCAATCACAATCGCCATATGTTTCTTTTCCTTTAGCATCATTTTAAACACTTTTTCAATCGAGATCGTTTCAGACACAAATAGTGGATCCAAATCAGTAAGTTGTTTTAATTCTTTTTTTGGATGAATTGACCACTCCAATAGTAGCTTTGAGTGAAATACCCCTACAATCTGATCCATACTTTCTTTATAGACTGGGTACCTAGTAAAGCTACTTGCAAGTACAATTTCCCGTGTATGTTCAAAACTAGCCCCAAAAGGTATACCCTGTATTTCAATTCTCGGTGTCTTTAATGCGTCGCGAACGTCTTTACTATAAAAATCAATTGCTCCTTTTATATGTTGTGTTTCTTCATCATGAAACGTCCCTTCCTGTAATGCAATATCAACCATTGTTTTTAGCTCTTCTTTGGAAACAGTCGCTTCTGTCACCTTTCCTTTTGACAATAACGAAATAATCACACCAGTAAATTTTAACAACACATAACTAATTGGTTTCAGAATCACAACTAAAATTCGGATCACTGGTGAAACTATGTAAGCAACTCGATCCGAAAATGTAGTCGCAATTGATTTAGGAACAACTTCAGCAAAAATGATTAACACTACAGTTAAAATTCCGGTTGCTAGTCCAACATTAAAACCATGCTCAATTGCAACAACTGTCACAAGCGTCGGCAGCATAATATTCGATATATTGTTACCAATTAAAATAGCTGTAATCAACTCATTCGGTTTGGAAATTAATTTTAACAAGCGCTTAGACGAAGGATCATCTTGTTCCGCTTTCGTTTGCACTTTCATCCGATTAACAGCAGTTAGTGCTGTCTCACTTCCAGATAAGAAAAAAGACACAAAAATAAAGAAGATAATTGCGATGAACACGTACCTTCCCTCCAAATGTAATAACGTATATATTCATTGTTTGCTCTTTTGTTCATTTTTATCACATGCCTTTCTTTTTAGATCGTAATCTTACATAAAAAAGTGTTATCTTATCCAAACTATATACGTATAAATGGGGGATAAATCATATGGAATTACAATTAATTGAAGTTTACTTACCAACAAGTGCGCTAACTTATTTCACAAATAAATTAGAGGAATTTTCGATCATTGAGCATTGGCATTCTAGTTATTCAGACAATTTTGAGCTCGTTAGAATTTTAGTCAAAAAAAATCAATCTGAAGAGATTTTAGATTTTCTAGAGGTTGACGCTGAATACAATGACAATTTGCATGCTTTACTCTATAACATCCACTCTTATATCCCAAGAGTTGAAGAGCAAGAACAAGTCGAAGAAAATCCACAAAAAAAGAAAGCGGAAATATTACGTGCTAGTAGGCATGAGTTATATTCCGTTGTGCATTCATCAAGTGAAATAAATTTAAGCTTTACATGGTTTTTGCTTCTTTCTTCTATTGTAGCAACTGCTGGTATTATGAAGAATAGTCCAGCAATAGTCATCGGGGCAATGGTGATTGCACCTTTAATCGGTCCATTTACGTCATTAGCGTTTGCTTCTGTATTAGGAGACTATAAATTAATGAGACAATCGGTGATCACTTCTCTCTATGGACTATTCGTCCCACTCATGGTTGCAGCCATTTTTGGATTTATTTTCGAACTTCCATTAGATAGTGATGAATTCGTCGCCCGAACAAAAATAGAAATAATGGACATTGCAGTAGCCTTAGCTGCAGGGGCTGCCGGAGCACTTTCTTTTATTAAGAGGAGCTCTGAAGCATTAGTAGGGGTTATGGTATCCGTTGCCTTGCTTCCACCAGGCGTTGTTTTTGGAATGATGTTAGGTTCTGGGGAGTGGGCAGAATCTATCACACCTTTTATATTGTTGTCTGTTAACATTACTTCCATCGTCTTATCCGCCATTCTCGTTTTTTGGTTCAGTGGCATTAAACCCGTCAACTGGCAAGAAATACAAGATGCACATGCATCTCGAAAATATTCACTTATTTTCGTTAGTACTATCATCATCATACTGGCAATTGTGATTTTCTTGAGTACATTTTAAACGAAAGGCTCTTTACGTAAGTTTTGGTGCGCAGTTACTCTATACTGCGCAGAAACTTTGCTTTCTTTCACTCTGATTGAAATGAGTGTTATACTATCGCTTCGGCAGCGATACATCGAACGAAGAAAATGGTTTTTTATTTTCGAGGAGTCTCCGCATTCTGCCTACGCTGGCGTAAATTTTCTGGTTAATGAAAAGTGTAAATACGTAATAATATCAATTTTAAAAATGCTACCTGACTTCAATGCACACTAAATAGCGGAGGAAATACACGAAGACTCCTTGAAAAGGGAAACCATTTTTTCTGCGTCCGATGTGAATTCACTGTAGCTTTCCTTGTCCTACGGGAGGAAAGGCCTAGGTGAGACCCCGCAGTGAGGGACGAGCGAGGACAAGGAAGGCTACGGCAGCGTTACATCGCACGCAGAAAATTGTTCTTTATTTTCAAGGAGGCTCATCAGCCGCCCGTGGAAAGCGGAGTGTATTTCCGCAGCGATATATTAGCACTCATTTTATAAAGGACAGTGGAGGTTAATGCGTATTATATAGCTTATATGTAACAACAATCTTTTAAAAAATAAAACAAAAAACAAGAAGCTTGCACCCCAGCTCCTTGTTTAAGAAATATTCGTGTCCTCATAAAGTAAGTATTTGTTTTCGATATACTGTTTAAATGGTTTAACATAGTCAGGATCAAACTGTGTGCCTGCACACAGTTCTAATTCGCATAAAGCCTCTTGATAGGATTTCGTTTTTTGGTATGGGCGTTCTGTCGTCATGGCATCAAAAGAATCAACAATACATAGAATTCGAGCTAACTTAGGGATCTCTTCCCCTTTCAACCCATGTGGATAACCTCTACCATCATAACGCTCGTGATGTAGTTCGACTAACGGAACTAATGGGGCAAGTTTTTTGTTAGCAGCAACAATATCTCTTCCCCAAATGACATGTTTTTTGATCATTTCCCATTCTTCTTTAGTTAATTTCTCTTTTTTATTGATTACGTGCCTCGGTACTTCAAGCTTTCCAATATCATGAATTAATGCACCTAATATAAATGTCTTTTTCTCGGAATCTTTTAAAGACAATAACTTACTAAACTCCACCGCATATTTATAAACCCTTTTACTATGACGGTATGTATAAATATCCTTCCCTAAAAATAATTGGAGCTGTTGTTCCAACTCTTCTATTTGTTGATCAAGATTAATGACATTAATTTCATCCCCAAAAATATGTGTATTGTTTTTCCCTTGAGATTTGGCATAATACATCGCTTGGTCGGCATGACTTAAAAATTCCGATAGACTAGTAATATCTTTTGAGTACCCCGCTATTCCTGCCGAAAACGATAAGCAGCCATAAGGTAGTAATTCTACTCCGTCAAAATACGTGTCATTCACCTGTTTACGAAAGCAATCGATAAATCTAGCCGCATCCTGTTCTGAAGTTTGGCGCATCAAGATCACAAACTCTTCCCCACCATAACGGGCTATCACATACTCTTTCTCCCTACATGTTTCTTCTAACATTTGACCAAAGAAAGTAAGTAAGCGATCTCCTTGTAGATGACCATGACTATCGTTGTATTTTTTGAAATCATCGATATCAATCATCGCTAAACTGACTACTTCATCCGTCTGTTTCACTTCATCTAATGTAGATTCCAGAATTTCTTTAAAATACCCGTGGTTGTTTAACCCAGTAAGATGGTCTTTATTCGCTTTGTTTGACACTTCTTGATATAACGTAAAATGATGCTTAAATGCGTAAGATAGCAGTACCGAAATGCTTGTAAAAAGAATCAGTCCAAAAAACGGAGCTGTTTGTAATAAAAAACTAAGGATAATCGATAATAAAAGCGTACTTAAATAACTTTCCACAACCCCTTCTGTCACACCTTTAAACGCATCTAACAACCGGATTCTCCTAGCTAAGAAAAAGAATAGACCAATCAGCAAAACATTAATGAAAAAATAACTTGTTAATGCACCGATATATGGCACGACATTCGTATGATCAATTTCACCGACTGTCCCACCTAATCCGATAAAAGCAAGATGCGAACCAACAATCATCACCGTGTAGGTCGAGAAATTTAACCATTGCGCCCACCACGCATCTCTTCGTGAGTAAATAAAGTATATGATATTGCTAAATAACAACACAGTCAGTGCTATTTTCACACCAAACACGAATACACAAGCTAAATAAATAGCTGAATCCATGGATAACGAATTACCTTCAGGTGGGAGTACTATTTGGTAATGAATTAAAACTAATGTAGCACCGATTAGCGCATACCCGAGCACCCAGTCCGATAAATTTCCAAATGAGTAAGCACCAAAGGTTACGTATAGAAAAATCCCAAGCAAGTACAAAATTGCTAAAAAACTATATAATTTATTAACCTGTAAATCTTTTGTCATGAACAATCACTCACTTATATATAAATATGAGGAAGAGTTATCCTCTCCCTCCATCAATTCTATAGCCCTCCTGTTCCAGTGATTTTAAAACCAGAGGTTAATCCAGCAATTAAAGAGCCTATAATCAATGCATTTAGTAATAGTCCAGTAACTTTTATTCCCATGGCCCCTCGCTTTGGTTGTTGTTTCATTTTATCACCTCCGTTTCTTGTGCTTGTACATTAGTTGTTATGTCTCCTTGTTGTTGTGCTTTTTTATGAATCATTCTATCTTGGATAAATAGAAAGATACCGATATTCATAATCACATCGCCAATACTGATCACTTGAGATTTTGGGTACGGAGAAGTGATTGGAATAATATCACCTAAAAAAGGTAATCGCGTTGATTCAGTTAACATGGCATGCTTTCCATATAAACCTTCTTTCATTGCCTCTATATACAACGGATCTAATATAACGGATGCTTCTTCTGAAACTGGCATTCTTCCTCCATTGATGAACATAACTAAGAAATTCAGAAATACACCGATAAACACCATATTGAATCCTTTTAGGTGTCGATTCATCCACAAAAAAAATAAGCCTAACAAGTAAATGAAGATGTACATATAATTACTAAGAACTGCAATAAGTCCACTTTCGTTTTGATAATAAAAAAAAGTCAATTGCAAAAATAGCAAAATAGGAAAAACCCACCCAAATGAAAAGATAGGATACATAAAACCTTTCAAGCTTCCTTTGCGTAAAAAACCGACAACAAGCGATATAACAATACCATCCAATACCATTTTTTTCTCCTTAAACGACACAAGTAATTAGATTATGACAAATATTCCGAAAATTAATTATAATGATAAGTGAAAACAAGGAAAAGGTCAACTTATCACCCTTTTACCCTGTGCAAACAGAAGGTGAAAGCCTTTATTTTATGCAATAAGTCAGGCAATTGTGGGTGATTCCTTTCAGTCACCACCCTTAAGCAGGACATACTTTCACCATCTCCCAGTCGAAGATGGCTATGTTTGGTCAGCTAATGGAAGGGTAATAGTGAATACAGTCCCTCTACCTTCTTCACTGTCGATCTGTATCGTACCATGATGACTTTTAATAATATTAAAACAAACGAGTAAACCCAAACCATTTCCTTTTTCTTTTGTCGTAAAAAATGGTTCACCTATTTTCGGCAATAGTGTTTGTGGAATACCTGGCCCTTGATCGGCAATAGAAATAACCGCCTCACCTTGTTCAATACTTGCTTCAATAATAATTTCCCCTTGATCCATTACTTCAATTGCATTTTTCACCATGTTTATTAACACTTGTTTAATCTTCGTATCTTCGCATTCAATAAGAATTTCTTCATTATAAAATACTGTTTCAAGCGTAATTGCTTTCATAACAGCTTGAGAATCAAGCAATAATTTCACACTTTTGATAATCTCTATCAAATCATGTTTAGTGCGACTTTCTGAATGTGGTTTTGCCAATAATAGCAATTCACTCGTTATTTGTTCAATACGGGATAATTCGTCTTCGATTACTTGAAAATACTTTTCATTACTTTTATGCTCCTTAATCAATTGAAAAAAGCCTTTAATCGTTGTTAAGGGGTTACGAATTTCATGACAAATACCAGCAGCGAACTGCCCGGCAAATGATAATTGTTCCGACCGAATCAATGCATCCTCTTCCATTTTTTCATGGTTCATTTGTTCGATAATTGAGGGGGATGTAATGGTTGCATCTTTATGATATAAAGAGGAAGGGACAATAAATTCATCAGTCATGAAATAATTATGTTTCTTTAATAAATCAGCTAATGTTGCCGCAGATGTCGTATGTCCATCATAGGCACAAACGGAAACAGCTTGTGATTGATGATGGAACAATTGGTCACATCGTGCTTCATACTCCATAATAGTTGAAACCTCAGGAATATCGACCTTTCCCCAAATACGAAAGGCTTTATCCTCCTTAAAATAGGAATCAATCATGGTCTCAAAATGATCCATTAACTCCTCTTTTCCATAGTTCTTATGGAAATTATGAATAACATCTATATCCACAAAATGTATAGCAGCCAACTGATTAGTTGAAACTCCATCAAGTTGAAGCTGTCGTTTCACCTTGCGAAGTTGCTCCCTGTATTCAAAGAATAGAACAGGTTGTTGATACATTAAACCTTCCGCAATAAAATTAGTCGCATTTTGTATATATTTTTCCGAATCATTATAGGTATATATAATGTGCCCTCCATTTGAAAGGCAATGATGCTTCATACTTTCTTGATTCATTGTTTCATTTGAAGACATAACCATCATCTTTATCCTTTCTGAAGCAAAATTTTCAATACCTGAAAATACATGTTAATTATAGCAATATTCACCAGTTTTATAAACAATTTCTTCCAATTTCCTCATACAATTAGCTAATTTTTCTCATATAGGAGGAAATTTCGACCCATTATACTCAGCATAATTCTCATTTGCTGGTGAACAATAAACTTGTAAGAAAGGTGGTAATAAATATGAACAAAAAAACGTTCCAACCTAAAGATACAGGAAAATTAACAAATGTCCATTACGGGACAAAAAAAGATGATCGACAAGAAACAGCAATGACTGAAGAAGGCACAAAAAACATGAAGCAATTTAAAAAATAAAGTGAAACGGTGGTTTTTGCCCTACCCCTACTGAGTGTTAGTTGAACGAATCGGGGTGTTAGCATCCGTCCCCCCCACTTAAACATCTTCAGTTTTCCTTCATGTTTAGAAGTGGGAGTCTTACGGACGGTTGCACCGAGATAAAAGTATGGGTCTTACTGACAGTTACATGCGGATAAACAAACGAAAAAAGGCGAGCTAATTAGCTCGCCTTTTTTTATAGAAAGTTAATCAGACTCCTATGGAATCTGTTTGGTTTCGATTTTAAACTTTAGCTACATTCGTTGCTTGTGGCCCTCGTTGACCTTCTTCAATATCAAAGGTTACATTTTGACCTTCCTCTAAAGTCTTAAAACCTTCCTCTTGAATCGCTGAAAAGTGAACGAATACATCGTCCCCATCTTCGCGTTCAATAAATCCAAATCCTTTCTCACTGTTAAACCATTTTACTTTTCCTTGTTCCATCTTTGTTGCCTCCTAGCATGTTCCAATACATGTTTCTATTTGATCTTGCATTTTTATTATTACCGTTTTTAAAATTTTTACACGTAATTTTTAACAAAAATTTTTAAAATCATTAAAATAACTTCATTTGTTGTGTGTATCTCGTCGCTCCTCTTTTAATTTTCCATACACAACGTGATCGACAAAATGATCATATAACCATTCTGCTTGTCGTATACATCCTTCTTTCTTAAAATCCAATCTTTCTGGAATACTTCTACTTTTGCTGTTTCCTGCTGCCGCTCTTATTTCAACTTTGTTCATACGGATTACCTCAAAAGCATATGTTGTTAGCGCCTGAGCTACCTTCGTCATAATACCCCTGCCTTGATATTCTTTTCCTAACCAATAACCAATTTGTACTGTTTTATTAGACCAGTTAATCTCATTAAAACCTGCAACACCAACAATTGTTTCTTCAACTAAGATAACTGTTGTTAAACTTGTCTGTGCAGCATACCCTTTTAAGCATCCCTCAATGTACGACCTTGTATCCGAAAGTTGTTTCGTATTGTCTACCCATGACAACCATTCTCGAAGGTAATCTCGAAATTGATTCGTTAGGGCAAAAATACTTTCTGCATCCGAGTGGTCGATCAGTTTTAAAGCAACTTCATCATCAATTTTATGTAAAAACACCGCAATCCCTCCCTGTCATATTAAAACTAGTCTACCATAAAGTAAAAACCCAATCAGTGGGGGTTTTTGTCCTTCCCCACTAATTGTTAGTTGAACGAATCGGGGTGTTAGCGTCCGTTCACACCCACTTACACATTCTCCGTTTTATTTCATGTTTTAAAGCGGGAGTCACACGACGGTTGCTCCGAGATACATTCTTTCCTTTATGTAAAACAAAAAACCAAACCGCATCAGCGATTTGGCCTTGGCAAACACTACTATAAATACTTTTTCTTTACGTCATTTCCATCATAAGTGAACAACACATCTTTATCCTCTACAACGGTTTCCATATGAACAGTTCTTCCCCAAAGTTGATGGATATATGGCAACGTTTTTTCCAAATAAGTGAGATCCAATTCCACATCTTCATAATGATGTTTTAAATACAATTCCCCGTTATGATAAAAGTCACCATTTTGAACCGTGATGTAAGGGAATCCACCATTGAGTCGCATCGTGATCAACTGGTCCCTTACATTTTCCCAATTCTTATCACTAATTTTGTACTCATTTCCTTCTTTTTGAAACAAATACATATCTTCTCGATCAACAAAATCTTTCGTTAGATAGTTTCGAATAAACGAAATGTCTGATTCAATCTCACGCACTTCAAAAATCTTTTCTCTGCCTGATCCTGGTTCAACCCCAAACTTACGCATCTCTTCGGTAGGATTATTATAACGTTCTTCAATATCTTCAAACATTTTCACGCCAAGATAATAAGGGTTTATTTGTGTTTTGGACGGCTGAACTACTCCTGCGTTAAGGGTTGCAAATTCGATCGCTTCATCACTTGTAAGATCCATTTCCCGTAAAATCCGTTGATGCCAATAAGAGGCCCAACCTTCGTTCATAATTTTAGTTTCTAATTGTGGCCAAAAGTATAACATTTCCTCACGCATCATCGTTAAAATATCACGCTGCCAATCTTCAAGATTCCGACTGTATTCTTCGATAAATAAGAGTAAATCTTTTTCTGGTTTTGGGGGGAATGATTTCTTTTTCTTCCTTGGACGTTTTAGGTTGGACTTATCTTGATCCAAGTTCCATAAATCATCATATGGGGTTGTCACAGTAGGAGGCTCTTCGTTCAATTCTTCTTCCATTTCCCAATCCAGCTTGGGCTTCAGCAATGCTGGATCGATATGTTCTTGAATTGCTAGTACCGCATCTAAAAAGGACTCCACTTCCTCAATTCCATATATTTTTTCATAGGCAGCAATTCTTTCTGCAGTTGCCGACATACTCTCCACCATATCGCGATTGGTATTTTGGAATCGAACATTATTTTTAAAAAAGTCACAGTGTGCTAACACATGGGCAACAATTAACTTGTTTTGGATCAAACTATTAGAATTTAACAAAAACGCATAACATGGATTCGAGTTAATGACTAGTTCATAAATCTTGCTCAACCCTAGATCGTATTGAAGCTTCATCTTATGAAACTGCTTCCCAAAACTCCAATGCGAGAACCTTGATGGCATCCCATAGGCACCAAACGTGTAAATGATTTCCGGTGGACAAATTTCATAACGCATTGGATAAAAATCTAAGCCAAACCCTTCTGCAATTTCCGTTATTTCCTCAATTGCCCTCTGAAGATTTTTTTGATCCGTTTGTTTCAAAAACGATCTCCCCTTTTGGTGTATTACCAATACTATATGAAATACTAGTCCGAATGATGAAGAAAGTTATCCTGTTTTTTAATTCTTTTTCCAAACAAAAAATCCACACTTGTACGGGTGTGGATTTTCAAACTACTTATTACGACATCCGCATTCTGACAGGGTATAACCAACAACATTGTAGCCTTTCTGGTTCAAAAAGCGTGCACCAATGTTTTTTTCCACGCGGTCTGCTGCAATAATATGAATAGCTTGTTGTTTTGGTAGTTCACGGTAGTGTCGTTTCAAATAGGCAACAGGCATTACCACCGATCCCTTTAGTTCACTTCGATCTGCTGTCACATAATCTCGAAGGTCCACCGTGACATTCGAGTCGTTTGATTGATTTGCTTGATCAATGCACGGTACTCCATAAACAGGAAAATACCTCGTATAGGAAAAGTAAAAAACAAGTATAAAACCAAGTAAAATGATTGGAATGATGGTAATTACCCCCTTATTAAACATAGTTCATATGATAAGCAAAATACATCATAGAACCTTAACAACAATTTGTCAACTCCTTTGTTTAATAAGGGGGATTCATTTATTCTATTTCTCTTCCGGTTGCACCTACATTTTTATCGGTATTGCCTCGTTGGTTCGTTTTAGGGTCGATATTCCTTCCTCTTTTGCCATTACCTAGATAAGTTGTTTTTTCCTTCTTTTGGTACTCTACAAAGCGGTCGAAGTCTTGATTGATCATAGCTACGCCTCCTCGTTTATAGAGTACCCATTGGCTTGTATTTTAATTTATTCCAGGTGAATCTGCCGTGACAACTTTCCGATGCCATAAGAAAACACGTGAATTCTATACGAATTCACGTGTTTTTCTTATTTGTTATTCGCTACTTCTTCCCAGTAGTGGACAATCGTTTCCATCCCTTTATCAAAGTTTTCTAATGGAAAACTTTCATTTGGAGAATGCAAGCGGTCTTCTGGAGTACCAAATCCTAATAATACAACTGGAATGTTGTATATTGAATCAATCGACTCCACAACTGGAATCGAACCACCCATTCGTACATAAACGGCTTCTTTACCAAATGCCTTTTCTAAACTAGCAGCCGCTTTGGTGATTAACGGATTATTGGGATCCACTTTATATGCTTTGGCAGATAAAGCCTCACGTGTAATGTCGATTGTGACACCAGCTGGTAAGTTTTTTTCTAAATGATCGACCAATAAATCTTGAATATGATCTGGATCTTGTCCTGGTACAAGACGGCACGTTAATTTAGCGGTTGCCGATGACGGAATGATCGTTTTCGTTCCTTCGCCTTGATAACCACCGAAAAGACCATTAATCTCCATAGTCGGCCGTGCCATCGTATGTTCTTTGGCAGTAAAACCTTGTTCAGAAACCGTTTCCTTCACTCCTGTAGTCTTCGTATAATCTTCTCCTGGTGCATCTTTCATTAATTGTCGCTCGCTGTCAGTTAATTCCTCCACATTGTCATAAAAACCTTCTACTTTCACCACTTCATTCACATCTTTTAACGATGCCAGTAAATGCGACATAGCCATTGCAGGGTTCCTTACCGCACCACCGTAAATTCCTGAGTGTAAATCACTGGAAGGTCCGTTAACAGTGAATTCAAGCCCAGTAAATCCTTTTAAACCATACACAATGGAGGGTTGACCTGTATCGACCATACCTGAATCGGAAATAACTGCAAAATCAGCATTAAATTGCTCTTTTTGTTTTTCTAGAATCTCATATAAATTTTCACTACCTATTTCTTCTTCCCCTTCAATACAAACTTTCACATTAATCGGTAGCTTGCCATTTGTTTTCATATATGCTTCAAATACTGCCAAATGCATGAAGACTTGTCCTTTATCATCACTGGCACCACGCGCATACAGTCTTCCATCGCGGATTTCCGGTTGGAATGGCTCACTTTCCCATAGTTCTAACGGATCTGCTGGTTGAACATCATAGTGACCATAAAATAATACCGTTGGTGCTTGTTCGCCTGCACCATTCCACTCACCATACACAAGTGGATGCCCTTTTGTTTGTTGCACATCTACTTGATCAAAACCAATTTCTTTTAAATAGTTAGCTACAAAATGAGCAGCTTTCTCGACATCTTGTTTATGTACACTGTCCGTACTGACACTTGGAATCGACAGAAATTCATTTAATTTGTTTAGTTGTTGTTCTCGATTTTCTTTTAAATAATTTAGAACTGCATCCATGTTATTTACACTTCCTCATCTTTCAAAATATGTAATAAAATCAAGCAGAAGATTTACACAATCTTCTGCTTAAGCAATGTATTCCTTATGCTTCATCCGCGAAAACAATATGCCACTCGTCTTGTTTATCAAGCATACGTTTGGCGATGTCTTTTGCACCTTCTAGGCTATGATTCGCTGCCCAGCCACATTGTACTTCATTACATGCTGGAACTTCATCTGCTTCCAATACATCTTGTAATGTTTTGGAAAGTGCCTCTACAATATCATCAAAGCTATCATTATTAAGTATTGCCAAATAAAAGCCTGTTTGACAACCCATTGGGCCGATATCCAACACATTATCAATATGATTGCGAATATTTTCAGCCATTAAATGCTCAATCGAATGCAAACCAGGCATATCCATGTGGTCTTTATTCGGTTGGCAAAAACGGATATCATATTTATAAACTTTATCACCGCTTTGACCTGTTGTTACACCGACAAGACGAATGTATGGTGCTTTTACTTTTGTATGATCAAGATTAAAACTTTCTACGTTCATTTTTTCAGCCATTGACTTCCACTCCCTAGCACATTTGCACTAATCATAACATCAAAATGTCTGTCACCTCAAGTTTAACAAGAGGAAGCTTTTGTACTGGTCTTACTGCGTTTCATGGGGAATATAACGAAAACGGTGCTGTATGTACAGCACCGTTTCTCAATTAGCTCTAATGCAATGAACGTAATTGTTCCACTACAGTTATCGTGCAGTTGGGAATACACGTTGAATCATTTCACCAAACTCTTCGAAGAAACCTTCAACCGGCTCTCCATTGTTCATATCATCGACATATCTGTTTGTTAAATTAACGAAATCAGGGTTTGTCGATACATAAACATTGTCGATATCATTGTCGACTGATTGGACAACACGACTAATTTGTTGTTCAACTTTCTCACTTACATTATCACCATTGTTACCGTTACGTCTTTGATCATTGTCTGTATTGTTGTCACGGTCTAACTCAACAGCTACATATGCATTGTTATCAGTTGTTAACACATATGCTTCTTCTACTTCATTTACTTTATTTGCAATACGATCAGCCGCTTGATCTGCTACTTCAAAGCGGTTTTGATCGTTATCTCGATCATTGTTGTCATTGTTGGCTAGGTTTCGATTATTAAATTCATTGTTACGGGCAATTTCATTATTACGATCAACATAGTCATTATCGTTATTTCGACGATAATTGACACCTTGGTTATTCATGTTATTGCGATCGTTTACCCCATAACTATCACTACGATACCTTGGATCTAGGTTGTTACTAAACATCCCTCGGTACTCTTGATTATTCCCATCAAACCTTGGATAAGTGTAATTCCCTGTATTACCAGTTGGACTTGGGTAATCACTGGTGTTATTAAACCTTGTTTGCTGCACCCCGTTATCTACCCCAGGTTGTCCAACATCTTGTCCATTGTTACCACATGCAGTAAGTGTAAATGAAGCAACTAAAGTTAAACCAACGGCTTTCCAATTCATTGGTGATACCTCCTTTTCAAGAGTTAACTTTAGTATGCATCCAATGTAATTCGCTATACTTTATTCAAAACAAGCAATGTATGGATGGAATAGGATGAATTTGTTAACTACAGTTCATGCATAACATATCGAAGGTTAAGAACACTTTATAAGTACAGGGCATATGTTTATTAAAGGAAAAAACTATACAATTGTCTTGTACATGGGGTTTCCTACTAGACCCTTTAAGAAAGGGGAGTTTCTTTCATGTATATCCCTGATTATGATAAAGCGTTATACTATACACTATGGGGACAATGGGATGACTTACTTGTCCTGATGGTTCGGACCAATGACGATATCCTTTCTAAAAAAATTGAGGTTTTCTTGCATGCCTTCCACTATCAACGTAGTGAAGAGCAAGTCATGAGAAGCCATGAAGAACTTCTTCAATATATTGACCATGCCATGGGACATACTCCGGCAGCGATTATGGAAGTATAAAATAAGGCTGGTTGCTTTAATGAAGCAACCAGCCTTATTCGTTTCTTCATTTATACGCTAAACTTTACAACCATTTACTAACACCATTATCTAAGCAGGTTCATTATTCCGCTAGTCGCTCGCTCATGCATATTTGACCTTCATTTCAACCAATGGTTATCATGAACAACATAGATCTTCTTAAAACAACCCAATAACTAGCTAGCGTTTGGATTTTGATCTCTCTTTTCTTGAAAATAATCGATCGGAACAGCTAAACCAACTCGGCCATATTGCTGATGGCGTAAAGTAGCAAAAACAACCCCAATCACTTCCCCGTTTTGGTCTATGACAGGACTTCCACTGTTACCACGGTAAATCGGAGCTTGTAACATCATGACTGGTTGCTCCCAATCTTTAAGGTCCGTATACCCGATCACCGTTCCTTCATTGGCAATCCCATTAAACCGTAATGGATTACCAATAAATCGAATGGGATCATCCTTTTCGAATGCCGTTTCATCGGCTAGCTCTAAATAAGGAAAGTCTTCCCCATCCACTTTCAATACAGCAAGATCGACTTCAGGGAAACTAGCTTCCACTTCCGCTTGAAAAAGTCCTTGTTCGGGATAGGCAACCGCCAACTGTCGTTTATCCTCAATAACGTGATGATTAGTAATAATATATCCATCAGAAGTTATCGAAAAACCAGTCCCTTTGCTATTTTCCGATTCAATCACCACAACAGATTCCTGATACTCATCAATGGTTGGATCTGTTGATAACTTCGCTGATGTAATTAAGAAATCAATCGCCGGAATCGAATAGGTCTGAGGGATAACTGCGATCACATTGATGCCCATCGCCAGCGCAATCACCCAAAAAATCCATTTCGGAAAAGGACGTTTTGGTTTATTTCCCTCATCCTTGTCTTTTTGATAAGCTTTTTGGCGCTCTTCTTTTAAAATTTCAATTAATTCTTCATCTTCAATTTCTTCGTATAAATCTTCGTCAATAATATCTTGGTGATCGGTATCATTATCTGATTTTCTCATCGTTTCACCTCATCCCTATTATACATCAATTACGGCATTCATCACCCAATACAAATAATTTTTAAACTTTTGCGAAAAATGAAAATTTTCGTTATCTTAAGTTTATCCTTTAATAAAATGACATTTCAACTTAGTGGGGGTTATTCTTCATCACCACTGATGGTTAGCTAAATGAATTGATTTTTTTAGGCAGTTGCTCCCTCACTTATTTTTCCAGTTGCCACAAATCTTGATGTAGGGGCTTACAGCCTGTTAAAGCGGAATAAATCCATTGACAAAACAGACCAAGGAGGAAAAACATGTACTTAGATGAATTACTTGCCTACAATGAGGCTTTTACCAAAGAAAAAAAATATACACCTTTCAAAACAGATAAATTCCCTGATAAACGTATTGTTATTTTCAGCTGTATGGACACACGTTTAGTAGAGTTATTACCTAATGCACTACATATTAAAAACGGCGATGCTAAAATTATAAAAAACGCCGGTGCCATCATAAAAAAACCTTTTGGCAGTATCATGCGTAGCTTACTAGTAGCAGTATATGAATTACAAGCAGATGAAATTCTTGTGATTGGTCATCACGATTGCGGTATGAAGGGGTTTGATGGAAATGCGATGCTCGAAAAAGCGAAACAAAGAGGAATCACAGACGATACGATTCAAACATTACATTATGCAGGTATAAATGTAAAAGATTGGCTTCAAGGGTTTAATCATGTCGAAGATTCTGTCCAACATAGTGTTGACCTTATCCGCCAACACCCTCTCTTACCACAAGACACTCCAGTGCACGGACTTGTCATTGATCCACACACAGGAAAACTTGATGTCGTTAATAAAGGCTATGAAAACTAAAAGTCTCTGAAATGGAGGCTTTTCCCTCATCTCTTCCTTACAAATTATTCTTATGTACATAAAAATCACAACCTTCCCCCATACTACTTATAGTACTGTCTATACAGGGGGAAACACAATTGATTAGAAAACGCAAACGTAAACAATTAGCTTACGAACAACCTAAAACTAAAAACGAGGTACACTTCCCTCTAGAATCAGAACAGACAAAACAAGCAATCCAGGAACAACTTCAAAACGAATCTAGTTTAATATTTAAAGAAGTGAATGTTCAGGACCAAACGATTGTTGTTTGCTATATTTCTTATTTAATTGAACAGACACAAGTAGATTCTAACCTTTTAGCACCACTTATTGATAGCAAGGAAAAATGGACCACCACTCGTTTGGAAACGAATTTACCAATTGGAAATGGACAGCAGTACGACACGATTGAACAGGTTTGCAGCCAACTTATTAAAGGCAGTGTCGTTGTCTATATTGAAAACGAAAAAAGTGCTATCACCTACTCGATTTCAAAAAATGAAAGGCGTTCGGTTGAGAAACCTGAACGAGAGTCGATTGTAGTTGGTCCACAATCCGCTTTCTCTGAATCGTTAGAAACCAATTTAAATGTCGTACGGTCACGTGTCCAATCAAACGAACTTGTCACCGAATCATTTAACATAGGGGCTCGATTGCCGACGGAAGTTCGGCTTGTATATTTAAAATCACTCGCCAATGATGAAGACGTGCAAACGATGCGGCAGCGTTTGAATAACCTAAAAATAGATGACCTTGAGGATGCCTCTGTACTAGTTCAATATATTGAAGATACGAACAAGACAGTCTTTCCGTTGTTTTACCTAACTGAATTAGTCGATCGTTTTTCCTATGGTGTGAGTAAAGGAAAAATTGGGGTATTAGTAGATGGAAGTCCAGAAGCAATTGTTGCCCCTACAACATTCTGGGGTTTTTTTGAATCCACTGAAGATGTTTACTTTCGGTGGAGTGTTGCGACATTCTTTCGTATGTTACGATTCGCAGCCATGTTTATCTCTTTTGTTTTAACACCTGTCTATGTTGCAGTGGTAACCTATCATTATGAAGTAATTCCTACAAATTTATTAGTTACGCTTGGGGAATCACGTTCACAAGTGCCATTCCCCCCGATATTAGAAGTTTTATTTCTCGAGTTAATTATTGAATTACTGCGTGAAGCAGGGGCACGCCTGCCAACGAAAGTTGGTCAAACGATTGGGATCGTTGGGGGTATTGTATTAGGGCAAGCTGCCGTTGACGCGGGCTTAACCAGTAGTGTGCTCATTATTGTTATTGCCATGAGTGCATTAGCTTCCTTTACCGCCCCAAGTTATTTAATGGGATCGGCTGTACGCGTCATCCGCTATCCGCTTATCCTATTAGCTGGTCTTATTGGTTTAGTTGGGGTAACATTCGGGATCTGTTTACTTATCATTCATTTATTAAAACTTAAATCACTTGGACGTCCCTATTTCTTACCTGTTTATCCATTTATTTTTAAAGATTTGGATAACTCTCTTTTTCGTTTACCATTTTCGATTAGTAACAGGAGAAGTATCGCTTTAAACACCAAAGATCCTATACGTTATCAAGAAAGGAAATCAAAGAAGCCTAAAGATATAGAGGATTGGGGGGAATAACAATATGAATGTGAACGTGAAAGTCAAACATGGTTCTCGGATCCAGTCCTTCTATTTATTTTTTATTTTAGTAAATATCCAAACCGGTACCGGGATAATTGGGGCCCCTCGTTATATTTATGAACAAGCGAAACAGGATGGATGGTTATCAGTGATTATCGCTGGACTATTCGTCCATTTTGTCGTTTTTATGATGTTCTTAACGTTAAAACAATATGAAAATACAGATATTTTTGGAATTCAACAAGACCTCTTTGGCAAATTGATTGGTAAATTACTAGGGACAATCTTTATTATATATATATTCGCGAGTTTGTTAAGTGTTTTAATTAATTACATACAAATCGTTCAATACTTTATTCACCCAATTTTATCCCCTTGGCTTTTAAGTTTCTTACTTCTTATATTAGTTGTTTATTCGGTCTTAGGTGGGATAAGGGTAATTGTTGGTGTAGCATTTGTTTTCTTTGTCTCAACTTTATATATCCTATTTTTTCTTTATCACCCGCTTTTGGAAATGGATTTGCACCGTTTTCAACCATTCTTTGAAGCATCTCCAATGGAATTAATGGAAGGAGCACGTGCTACGTCTTATTCCTTATTAGGGTTAGAAGTGGTGCTTTTTATCTATCCGTTTATCGATGACAAGAAAAAAGCGCAACTTCCATCTCAACTTGGCGTTGCCATCACTGCGCTTTTTCTTTTATTAGTAACGATTATTTCGATTGGCTTTATGGGACGTGAACGTTTAGCTGATTCATATTGGCCCATCTTAATCTTTTATAAGTTTATTTCTTATGAAATCATTGAACGATTTGATTTGATTGTGGTAACTGCTTGGATGATGGTCGTTCTACCAGTGATGATTTTGCTAACATGGATGATGACTTACGGAATGAAAAGAATGTATAACATTCGTCAAAAGAAAACGTTATTTATCATTTGTTTTCTTTTATTTATTGGTGGTGGGTTAATGAAAGAACAGGTAATGATAACTAATTATACCAGCTACGTTGGTCAAATCGGGTTTTGGCTCACCTTTATTTACCCAATTATCTTGTATCCTCTCGTACGAATTAAGAAAGCATTAAAAAAGGAGGGGAAAAATTGATACGGATCGTAATGACACTTTGTTTAGTCATGCTTAGCCTTTCCGGTTGTGTGCCAGGTCAGCAAATAGAACAACTAGGGATTATAACAAGCTATGGAGTTGATCTCTTAGATGAAGAAGAAGGTACCCTTGACAATACCATATTGTACACCCAATTTGATCCTGAGGCACCACAACCGATGCAAACAATCGAAAGTACATCAAGCACCTATCTAGACGCGATCAGTGCCGCTAACTTAAAAACAAGCTATAAACTTGTCACAGGGCACATTAGCTTGAAATTATTTGGAAAAGAGATGGCAGAAAAAGGCATCATGCGCCTACTAAGTCCACATTTACGTGATGCAGAAGAGCCAGCTAATATTTATATAGCTGTAGGCGAACCAACAGCAAAAGAAATCCTGATGAGCAAAGGCATTACAGATGTCAGTAAATTTCTCGATCAATTATTTGAAAATAACATTCGAGAAGAGATTTTGCCCAAAAGTAATTTTATGGATTTCGTACACAATGTAGACGACCCTGGTGTTGATCCAATTCAACCTGTCATAACAATTAAAAATGATAAACCTGTAATTGATCAAATTGGTTTATTTCAACAGGACCAATATGTTGCATCCATTTCACCTGATGAAACCTTTTTAGTGAAATTAATTATTGAAGACTTTCGGGCTGGCAAAAGGGAAATAATACTACCTCGCGCTCCTTTCGACCCATTTATACAAAATGATACAGATGAACAACCAAAAGAAGATTTGTACCTAACTTTAGATGAAATTAGGAGTAGTGCAGACATCTCATTAGAAGATAAAAAACAACTGCATTATCAAGTAAATGTTGATCTTGAGGCACGATTAATGGAGTCCTCCGAGCCGATCAAAATTGACAGTGACAAAGTCTTAAATTTATTGGAGACTGAGATGTCAAGAAAATTTGAAGAACAATATGAACAACTCACAAATAAATTAAAAGAATTAAATGTTGATCCAATTGGATTTGGCACCCACTATAACGCGGAAACAAAACATGAGGATTTGACAGATGAAAAGTGGCGTGAACTCTTTCCAACTACAACGATCAATTATAATGTCAATGTCAATATCATTCGACACGGGGTGATAGAGTAATTGAATGTCTTCCATAATAAAGTGAAACTTCACTCAGTGGGGTTTTTGCTCTTCCCCACTGAGTGTTAGTACCACTTGCGAGAGACCCGCAGGCCCTTGAACAGATCGAAGTGAAAGCGATCGTTTACTCACGCTTAAACATCTCCGTTTTAAATCATGTTTGGTAGCGGAGTCTTACGGATGGTTCCACTGGGATAAAGCCCCTATAACAATGGCTGTACTCGTGGGGCAATCACATTAATATGGAAACTCATCAGGATGAAAGCCAATTCGTTTGTCTTGATTGATGCTATCGATTTTTTCCATATCTTCGTCTGTCAGTTCAAAATCAAAAATAGCAGCATTTTCTTGTTGTCTAGTAGCTTTCACTGATTTAGGGATGGTAACAATACCGTTTTGGTAATCCCAACGAACAATGATTTGTGCAGGTGTTTTATTATATTTAGTTGCTAACTCTTGTAGGACAGGATCATCAAAATAGCTTGCCTTACCTAAAGGTGCCCATGCTTCAACGATGATGTTGTTATTTTTACAATATTGTCTTGTTTCAACTTGGGCTAACTGTGGATGTAGTTCAATTTGATTGACCATTGGCTTGATGGTTGCAGCTTGGATGAGGTCGTCTAAATGGTGAGGAAGGAAGTTACTTACACCAATCGCTTTAGCCTTCCCTTGTTCATAAATGGTTTCTAATGCTTTCCACGTTTCTTTATACTTACCTGGTACTGGCCAATGAACAAGATATAGGTCCACATAGTCCATGTTCAGACGATTTAAACTCCGATCAAACGCGGCAAGCGTGTTGTCATAACCTTGCTCATCATTCCAAACTTTTGTTGTTACAAAGATTTCCTCTCGAGGTATACCACTATCAGCAATCGCTTTGCCTACCCCCTCTTCATTTTGATAAAACGAGGCCGTATCAATATGACGATACCCCTGTTCTAGAGCAGAGGAAACGGCTTGGTATACATCTGTTCCCGCTTCTACCTTATACACACCAAGACCGATTACTGGAATCTCAACACCATTATGTAGCTTTGTAGTAGTTGTCAAACTCATTCAAAATCCCCTCCATGTATCAGTTTACATCTATTATTTTAGAGGATATAAGCGGAATAGGAAAGAGAAAAGGGATGCTTAGTATTAGACAATCGTTCCGGCAGAATATTACACTTTTCATACACTTTTATTAGATCTGCGTATTTACAGCTTTTCCTTACATCATCCAGCGTTTTTTCTTTAGATCCTGCGCGTTTACGGCTTTTTCTTACATCATCTAGCGCTTTTTCTTTAGATCCTGCGCGTTTACGGCTTTTTCTTACATCATCTAGCGTTTTTTCTTTAGATCCTGCGCGTTTACGGCTTTTTCTTACATCATCTAGCGTTTTTTCTTTAGATCTTGCGTATTTACAGCTTCTTCTTACATTATCTTGCGCTTTTTCCAAAGATCCTGCGCGTTTACGGCTTTTTCTTTAGATCTTGCGTATTTACGTTTTTTTTCATACATTATCTCAAACTTCTAGAGTGTAAATATCTTACATAAAAAACAGTTGCCTAGTAGCAACCGTTCTTCAATGATCGATTTTTCAATTCTATTGGGTGACTATTGCCAACCATGGCCTACTTCGGTAATCGTTGTTCATACAGAAAAAAGGATACCATTCGCACCACAATCGGGTAAGTGGCTAACAGAACAATTAAATCCCCTACACCACCTAACACATCGGTAACGAGGAACCAGATTGCTATGATTAGTATTAAGACAAATCGAATATTCCCCGATGCACTATTAATTGGTGTCCATAAATTCCAAATTGTACTTACTTCTTGTTCCACTTCCTTAAAACAAACATAGTGATACGGCTTAATCCTTAGCATGTTCGAAGCAGTTACTAGCTGGTCTCTTTTCTGTATCGGTTTATGACAATACATGCAAATAGGTTGTTTCATTTTGTTAGGTCCTTTCAATGTAGTCTTCAAACTCTGTTTAATGAAGATAAATCCGCTACGTACTCTTATTTATTGATTATTTGAGAATCTCTATAAAAAATTGTTCATGCACATAAGCTGTATTATGTGCACTAAAGTAAATTCTTTATTTTTGGTGTATAGAGTATTTCATCTATCACTCATCAGAAAACTTATACCAGCGAAGGCAGAATACGGAGACTCCTCGAAAATAAAGTTCAATTTTCTTCGTGCGATGCATCGCTGCCGTAGCGTTCCTTGTCCTGCAGGAACAGCACGAGTCCGAAGACCCCGCAGTGCGATCTTCACGATGAGGCTGAGGCCGTGCCCGCGGAAAGCGTAGTATTCTGCCGTAGCGATCTCATAGCACTCTTTTCAATCAGTGCAAACGTAACTAAATTAAACTAATGTACATAATACAGCATATGTGCACTACTGATCTGTTTTGTTGCCGCAGTTTGGATTCAATGGGATGCGGTTATTTTTTACTTGCTGATTTAATCACTTGTATTACTTTGTCCTTGGCTTGATGACTTTCGTAGTTTCTCATATTTTTCAGCATATCATGTTTACTCGCTTTTAATTGTTTCAATTCTTCTAACAAGCGATCACCAGTCAAGTCTTCTTCTTCTAGTACCTGCGCATAGCCTTGCTTTTTAAATGAGTTAGCATTTAGAATTTGATCTCCTCGACTAACTTCCCTGGATAAAGGAATTAACAGCATTGGCTTTTTTAATGCTAAAAATTCAAAAATCGCGTTGGCCCCTGCTCGTGATAGGACAAAATCAGTTGCTGCGAACAAGTCACTTAGCTCCTTATTGACATAATCATACTGGGCATATCCTTCGACTTTTAGGCTTTCATCCACATTTCCTTTCCCACAAATATGAATGATTTCAAAATCTTTTAATAAGGAATCAAGTTGTTCACGAACGGCTTGATTGATGCGTCTAGCACCAGCGCTTCCTCCCATAATTAATAATACGGGTTTCTTTCCTTTTAAATTGGCAAGTTCCAGTCCTTGTTTTCTACTGCCACGGAATAATTGTTCGCGAACCACCGCACCTATCCATTCTGCTTTTTTTTCTGGTAAATACGTTATTGTCTCAGGAAATGTGGCTAATACTTTTTTGGCAAATGGAATCGCAAGTTTATTAGCAAGTCCTGGTGTATAATCGGATTCATGAATCACTGCAGGTACTCTTTTCATCCACGCTGCAGCCAATACCGGAACAGACACGAAGCCACCTTTTGAAAAGATCACCGATGGTTTCGTTTTCCCAATTATGCGATAGGCTTGCATCGTACCATTCAATACTTTAAACGGATCCTTAAAATTTTCTTTGGAGAAGTATCTCCTTAATTTTCCAGTTGAGATTGGATGATAGGTGACATTGTCAAGTTGACCGATCAATTCCCGTTCAATTCCATTTTTGGAACCAATATAGTCAACCTTCCAACCTTCTCGTTGAAAAACGGGAATAATTGCCAGATTCACCATCACATGTCCTGCCGTTCCCCCACCAGTAAACAAAATCCGTTTCTCATTCATGCTATGACGCCCCTTTTTTTAGTTCACACTATATGTAATGTATATGTTCTATGCTATAATCCTCTTTATCCTAATGGAAAATACGTAAAAAAGGAAGAGCATTTTGTACGAAACTAACACAATCAAACAAAAAATAAAATTATTCCTAGTTATCCTTATACCTATTTTAATAACACAAGTAAGTATGTATGCAATGAATTTTTTCGATACGGTTATGTCTGGGAACGCTGGGGCCGAAGAACTCGCTGGTGTTGCGATTGGTTCCAGTCTTTGGGTTCCGATTTCAACTGGAATTAATGGCATTTTAATGGCTCTCTCACCAATTGTTGCGCAATTGGTGGGGGCGAAACGCGAACAAGAAGTACCCGAAAATGTCCGCCAAGGGGTTTACTTAGCAATCGGATTGGGTTTAATCGTTGGCGTAATTTGCTTATTCGCAGTCGATCCCATCCTAAATCACATGGACTTAGAGACCCAAGTAAGACATGTAGCCAAATATTATTTATTAACTATTGGGCTCGGGATTGTTCCGCTGTTCATTTTTAATTTACTCCGTTGCTATATCGATGCACTTGGTCAAACACGTACATCGATGGTCATCATTTTATTATCTTTACCACTTAATATTTTGTTTAATTATGTCTTTATCTTTGGAAAACTTGGCCTTCCTGCTTTTGGTGGGATTGGTGCCGGCATTGCTTCAGCCCTAACATATTGGATCTGCTGCGCAATCGCGATTTGGATTATTATGAAAGTACGTCCATTTGCAACACACAAGATTTTTAGCCAGTTGTCGAAACCTTCATTACGTGCATGGTGGGAACAATTAAAAATTGGTGTTCCGATCGGGATGTCGATTTTCTTTGAAGTAAGTATTTTCTCTGCTGTCACGCTGTTTATGAGTGTATACAGCACGTATACGATTGCAGCACATCAAGCAGCGATGAACTTCGCCTCGTTTCTTTACATGGTACCTTTAACGATTGCCATGACCCTTACGATTGCGGTCGGGTTTGAAGTTGGTGCTAAACGAATTAAAGACGCGCGAACATATGCATACATTGGAATTTCAACTGGTGTGGTAATCGCGTTTATTGCAGGTTTTATTTTGTATACATTTGATGAACCAGTTGCACGTCTTTATAATACCAACCCTGAAGTGGTCGAATTAACAACACAGTTTATATTTTATGCCATCTTTTTCCAGTTTGCTGATGCATTTGGCGCCCCACTGCAAGGTACGTTGAGGGGATATAAGGACGTAAGTATTACGTTTTGGATGTCACTTGTTTCTTATTGGTTGATTGGGCTTCCAAGTGGTTGGATACTCGCTAATTTCACAGACTTCGGTCCATTTGGTTATTGGATTGGCATTACAATTGGGCTAAGTGCAGGAGCTATTACCTTGTTTGGTCGTTTGCTGTATTTACAAAGAAAGCTCATTACAAAATATTTGTCAGATTAGATATAATATCCAGCGTAAGTTTTACGCGAGGTATCCTTCTTCATGTAAAAGGAGAACGTTGTCCAAGTCATCAACGTTCTCCTTTTTCTTGTTTATAAAAATAACCCTGCCATTGTTGCAGACAGAATCGAACCTAATGTCGCACCAATTAAAAGTTTCATCCCAAACCGGGAGACTGCTGCTCCTTTGTCTGCATCAATACCTTGAACAGTACCTGCAATGATACCGATGGAAGAGAAGTTAGCAAAACTAGTTAGGAAAACAGATACTACCCCTACCGTTTTTTCAGAGAAAACTTCCATTAATGGTACTAATTCTCCCATGGCTACGAATTCGTTGGTAACAATTTTCGTACCCATAATTCCACCAGCTTCAATTACTTCACTAGGTGCAATGCCCATTAAAATACCAATCGGGGATAGAACGTAACCTAATATTTCTTGAATTGTGATTCCAGCAAAGACGGTTTGGATAATGGCATTGACCAACTCTAATGATGCAATAAAGGCAATTAACATTGCTGCTACAATGAGCGCAATCTTACCACCATCTAAAGCACCATTCGCCATTGCTTCAAAAATACTTTTCGAATCAGAAACTTCTTTAATTTCAACTTGGTCGTCTTCTTTCTTAACTGCTACTGGAGCTATAACGGATGCAATAATTAATGAACTTAACATATTTAGCGGTAATGCCACTAACACATATTCCGCTGGTAACATTTGAATATATGCTCCAATAATGGATGCAGATACAGAACCCATTGCAGACGCACTAACAATATATAAACGATTATTGTCTAAATGGTGGAACTGTGACTTAATCGCAATTAATGCTTCTGATTGTCCAAAGAAAACACTATTGACCGCGTTAAATGATTCCACTTTAGGTAACCCCGTGATGAAGGAAATCAAACCACCTAAATACTTAATAAGAGTTGGCAATATACGAAGATAGGTTAATACCGAAAGAATGGTAGCAAAGAAAATAATTAATAATAAAACATTAAAGAAAAATACACCGCCTTCTCCAATTTCAAAACCCCCAACAACGAAGCCAACACCTTCATTACCATATTCAATTAACAAATTAAATACATCCGAAATCCGTCGAATAATCCAACTACCAATTGTTGTCTTGAACATAAACCAAGTTGTAATCACCTGTACACCAAGCATGATTAAGACACCGCGGAAATTTATATTTTTTCGATCATTCGACATTAAAAATGCAATTCCGATCACAATCGCTATTGCTAATATCCCTAACAATATACCCACGTTTTTCCCTCCGTTTCATTTCTTGGTCTACGTTTAGATATTCCCAATGAACGGAGGAAATATGAATGTGCTACTAAACCATACTATAAGTAAGGAATCTCGGCGATTGAATATGGAGAAAAGTTATCTCGGCAGATTCATCCTGTTTTTAATGGCCAAATCTGCTGTGACGGGCTCTCCATCGGCTGATTTTAAAACTTTGTTCTACGAATAAAAATCCCTGGATAGAATGTTACTTCTATCCAGGGATTTTTCAATAAAACTTACCTAGTCTTAAGAGTCAAAGGATTGCGCCACTTTGAGTAGGTCATTTTTTGTTACTTTGTTATTTTGTTGCTGTTGTCGGTCATCAGCACTTGCACGGTATGTCATTTTATAAGTAATGTGATCATTGTGCCAAAATAAAATTTTAGCATAAGTGTTATCAACATATTGACCACTTACTTGCTCGTCTATTTGGATTTGTTCTGGTTGAAAGAATGATCCTTCTGCTTCACCATTTATAAACTGAATCGATAGTAAGTCATTATCACTCGTATAAAAACTCACATCCAACGCTTCTGCTTCCGTTTCCGTATCTTGATATTGATCTGAGATTAAAAAATCTACCTCTATTGGAACGAACTTTGGCAATTGCGGTTGAAACGAAAGTTCATTAACAGCCGCCTCCACCTTCTCTTTATTATAATCATAAAAGCCTTCAGGTATAGGCTCCGAACAAGCAGTTGCAAATAGAGATAGAAGGAATAACAATAGTACAAACTTAAATCTTTTCATCATCGATCCCCCAATCTCGTTCAGTGAATTATTACATTAGGTTAGACGAATTCCCTATTGATTATGTTTCAAAATTAGACAAACTTTTTTTACACCTATCTTCAATTTGATTACCAAACTAATTTATCTGCACAAAATTTTATAACAAAAAAAGACCTCCTAAACGATAAACGATAGAAGGTCTCCTGCTACTTTAATGAACTGGGAAGAAAATCATCTGGATTAAAAAGATAATTGCAAATAAATATAAAACCCAATGTACTTGTTTTCCTTTTCCACTTACCAACTTTAATAATGGATACGTAATAAAACCAACAGCGATACCAGTCGCAATACTTGATGTCAATGGCATTGTTAAAATAATAGCAAAGGCTGGAAATGCCTCATCAAACGACTTCCAATCAATTCGTGCTAACCCTTCCATCATAAAGCTTCCAACAATAATCAACACTGGTGCCGTAATTGCTGGTAAGTTAGAAATTGCCGCAACCACCGGCGAGAAGAACATCGATAATATGAACAAAATTCCAACAACTAATGAGGTTAGACCTGTTCTACCTCCAGCACCGACACCTGCTGCAGATTCAATATAAGCCGTTGATGGACTTGTCCCAAAAGCAGAACCAGTCGTTGTTGCAACCGCGTCTGCCATTAATGCTGCTCTAGCTCTTGGTAATTTGCCATCTTTAATAAATCCTGCTTGCTCTCCAACTCCAACCATCGTCCCCGTCGTATCAAAAAGCGTGATCAGTAAAAATACGAACACAACTGCATACAGGCCTTGTGAGAATACACCGCCAATATCAACATCAAAAAACACGGGTGTTGGTGGAACCGAAACAACTCCATCGAAACTTAATTGGTTGGTGAAGAAACCAATCACCCCAGTTAAAATCATTCCAACAAATAGTGCACCCTTTACATTCAAAGCTAGTAAAATCAACGTTACAAATAAACCTACAATCGTCAACAACGGCACACCTTGATGAAGATCTCCTAACGCAACTAGGTTAGCCTCATCGTCTTGGACGATGCCAGACATTCTCAGCCCTAGAAATGCAATGAATAAACCAACCCCGGCTGTAATCCCATATTTTAACGAAGAAGGTATGGCTTTAATTAATGTTTCTCGCAAGTTTGTTAAACTTAATAAAATAAATAATAGCCCCGCCAAAAACACAGCACCAAAGATCACTTGATAAGATAAACCTTCCGATGCAACAACAGTAGCAAAATACGCATTTAATCCCATACCTGGCGCAATTGCAATCGGATAATTAGCAAAAAACGCCATAATGAGCGTTCCGACCACGGCTGAAATGATTGTGGCCATAAACACTTGATCGAATGGTACTCCGGCACTTGATAAGATAACAGGGTTAACCGCTATGATGTATACCATCGTAAGAAAAGTAGTAAATCCAGCGTAAACTTCTGTTTGTATATTTGTTCCATTTTGTTTCAACTTAAATAGTTTCTCCATATGTATCCCCTTATTTTTTACGAATGTTTTATAACAACACATACTATAATATTCGTTTTTTAGACTTTTTTCAATCCATTCCGACAAATTTATTTGTTTTTTTGACATTTGAGAGAATAGCTAATCATTGTTATAACTTAAACTTTTCATCAAAAAACGCACTGTCCCTGTTGGAACAGTGCGTTTCTAATCTTTTTGATAAGAATACCAATCTGCAATTCGTTCTACATCGGATTGGTTCAGCTCTTGAACAAGATAATGTTTTCCGCCAAAGTTATTTAAAATCGACGGACTTACATTTGCTAGCTGTTGTTTGCGATGTAAAATGTGTTGTTTTATTTCTAAAGATTGAACACGGCGTTGTTTTACAAAAATCGTTTCTTTACTAAACAGTCTCATTTGTAATGTAAGTTGCTGTTCAGATAAATGAAAGCCTGCTGTTTGGAAACGTGCAAACCCTAACGAACATGCGATAGCAAGGATCACCAGTGGAATCCATATCCATTCAAGTCCTAACACAGCTACTACAATAACAGCAACCAATGGCACAAATGCTGTTCGCAGAAGATAATATGGCAACGCCCGTTTTGGCACTTGGATGAAATCTGTTGGCACTTGCTCATATTCTGGTAAAATTTCTTGTAAAAAAGCTACTACCTCACTTTTCCTTAATAATGGAAAAAGCAGTGTTTCCGTGTTTTTATTATTATCTTGCACCCCACCAGCAATTTCAACAAATACTGTCGTATACCCTAATGGCTGACGGACCAATGACTGCTTAACACCAACCGCTTGAATTCGTTTCAGAGGAATCGTCATCTGTCTTTTTTCTAACAATCCTCGTGTGATATATAACTCCTTTTCATACCTTGTAATCGTAAACTGTCCATATTTAATGACCGTTCCTAGAATACCAATTCCCCATAGAAACAATAGCACCATAATGGCTAGACCAACCAAGATTTCAATCGCTTGCACCACGATCCAACCCGTTACTTCTTGATAGACTGTCGCTGGAATGACACTTTCCAATTCCGAAAAAAATACAACAAATAAACTTAGAATCACACCAAAACTTCCTGATGTCGAACCTGCAATGATTAGCCGTTTGACCGAAATAGAACGAGATGGAAAGATAGACGGATCCTCGGGCTGATTCACATTTTGCTGTTGCTTGATGTTTGGTTCATTAACCTGCTTTAATTGCTCATGCAAGTACTTCCCCTCGTCAAATGTAACAGCACTTAAACTTGCATCAACATCACGATCGCTTCCTGCCGTTTCGATTTGCACCTTTGTCAATCCAAAGATACGATGGATGACCCCTTGGGTTAAATCAATTGATTGAATCCGACTTTTGGAAATCGAACGTTTCTTTCTGATCAGTACACCTTGTTCAATTCTTATTTGATCCTCTTCCAATACGTAGGTAAATCGGAACCAGGATAAAATGCCGTAACCTATTAATAATATGGAAAAAACAGCAACTCCAATAACACCATAAATAAAGGGACCTTCTCCAATGGACAAGATGATTAAAGGTAATGCTGCAACAATAAATTGTCGTAAACTAGAAATAACCGTAAAAATCATCGCCGCTGGGTGTAATCGTTTTGGATTAGACATCATCTTGCTCCACCCTTGCTAACTCAGAAATTTGATCACGTAAATCGGAAGCTTCTTCTTCTAAAAGTGCAGGAATTTCATGAGTTGTTGCTGCAGTCGAAATGGTTAAACTAGATAGACCGTACTTTTTTAACACCGGCCCTTGTTTTGTATCAACATGCTGAACTCGAATCATTGGTACTAAGGTTCGCGAAACAACTAAGATCCCATGCTGAATATAAATCTCTTGTTCAAACACTTGGTAGCGCCATCTTCTCCAACGTAACTTAGGAATAAGAAAGACTGTAATTAATCCTTCGATCACACTCAAAATAAGGGCTATAACACCTAACCAATAGGAAAAGTCAAAAAAGTAAGCTAATAAAAACAGGCCGACTGTAATTAGAATCGGTACAGCAAGCCATAACAATGCCACAAGCTTCCATGCTTGGATAGCATCCTTGGCAATTCTTTCACTTGGTGGTTGTCTCATAATAATACGAATCCTTTCTATTTTTTTTAAACTCTATTATAAAGTGAAACGTCAATCAGTAGGGGGTTTTGGTCTTCCCCACAGCGTGTTAGTACCACAAGGAGTGACCCGTAGGCCCTCGAACCAATTAGGGCAAAAGCGAACCATTAGATGTTTTGAAATCGGAATCTTATAGAAGGTTGCCCGTGATAAATCATTTCATCCGAAACAGGTTCTTTGACTATCTCTACTACTTCATTTACATTTTAACTATATCATTAAATGGAAGGAAGGTATATATGAGTAAAAGTCAGCATTATATAGACTATTTTTTATCCCATCGAAAAGTAACCAACACATTGATTGGTAAAATGGAGAAAGAAAACTATGACTATAAGCCAACACCAACATCCATGTCAGCACAAGAACTTGCCTTACATATGCTACAATCATTCTACCAATTTACAGCTACTGCTGCGAAGCAAACACCTGAAGTGCTTCATCAACAAGGGGAAGCCGTTGACTTAGTCGAACTAGCTGAAACGTATACGAATAAAACCGTTAAACTATTACAGTCTTTATCAGATCAAGACTTCGAAGAGATCATTGATTTAACAGACATCCTTGGAGCAAAGCTACCTGCTGCTCAAGTAATTGACATGGCAATTGATCACGAGATTAATCACAAAGGAAATCTTTTTGTTTATGTACGGGAAATGGGACATACTGACTTACCAATGTTCGTTGCAAAAGGATAAATAGAAGGGCCTGATATCTATTTATGGATATCAGACCCTTTTTTAATACCTTTACACTTTCATTTCTTCTTGTTGTTGACTAAAGAACTTTTTCATCGCATAAAACACATCAGCTTTTTTCCTTAACACATAGGACTGCAGCTTTGGATTTTCGATTTTATTAAACACTTGCATTAATGTGGAGTGACGATTGTACTGATTGACTTCGCCATACCCAAACATACTTGCATGCTCGATTAATTCATTAATTAGTGGCACACAACGTCGATTATCAGACGTCAAATTGTCTCCATCTGAAAAATGAAATGGATAAATATTATAACTTGCTGGTGAATACTTTTGCTCAATTAATTCTAACGATTTGCGATAGGCTGAAGAACAGATCGTCCCACCACTTTCTCCTTTAGTAAAGAAGGATTCCTCATCCACTACTTTTGCTTCGGTATGGTGGGCAATAAATTCAATTTCAACCGTTTCATATTTCGAACGTAGGAAGCGCGTCATCCAAAAGAAGAAGCTACGAGCCATATACTTTTCCCACAATCCCATACTACCACTTGTATCCATCATCGCTAACACAACTGCTTTTGATTCTGGTTTCTCGATATCTTCCCATGTTTTATAACGTAAATCGTCAGGAAAAATTGGATTAAATTGTGGCTTACCATCCATTGCATTTCGTTTAAATGCTTCTAACATCGTACGTTTTTTGTCAATGTTCCCTTGTAAACCTTTTTTGCGAATATCTCGGAATTCAAAATCTGTCGTTACAATATTATCTTTCTCTTTTTCTTGTAAATTTGGAAGTTCCAATTCACTAAAAAACTGCTCTTCTAATTCCTCAAATGAGACTTCAGCTTCATAATAATCTTGACCTGGTTGATCCCCGGCCCCTTCGCCTTTTCCTTGTGCCTTTTGTGGTTTTCCATCCTTGGCTATGACATCACCGACATCACTATCACCATCGCCTTGGCCTGCATGTTTATTCTTGTCTTGACTATAGCGGATTTTGTATTCGTCTAATGAGCGGATTGGTATCTTGACAACATCTTTCCCTCTAGACATTATGATGTTCTCTTCACTAACTAAATCGGGGAGCTTTTTCTTGAGGACGTCTTGCACTTTATCTTGGTGGCGCTTTTGGTCATCATACCCTTTTCTGTGGAGGGACCAATCTTCTTCTGAAATCACAAAATTCTTAGAATCAGCCAAGCAATTCCCCTCCTCCTAGGATTAATAGTTTTACCAGGAAAACATAGCCACTGCTTTAATACGCTATGCTTTTCTAATATTACTACCATTCTATGCAGGCATTTCCAATTTGATTAAACATTTTGTAAAAAAGTGTAGTTAGACTAATTGGAATCAACTGTGACTGCTTTGCTCTCGGTTGATTTGCGCTCTTTTTCTGATCGAACTTACCGTGACAATTTAGTTAAATCCGATATGTAATGGTTATGGTTGATCTACCAAAATAAAAACAATAAAAGCGCTAACCTGCACACAACAGGTCAGCGCTTTTATCTAATATATTTCATTAACCTTCTAGCAATAAATCATATGGGTCTTCCAGTAACTGTTTAATACGTACTAGGAATTGTACTGCTTCTTTTCCATCTATAATTCTATGATCATAGGATAAAGCAATATACATCATTGGACGAACTTCAATAGAATCGTCTGGCATCGCAATTGGTCGTTTTTGGATGGAGTGCATTCCTAAAATACCAACCTGTGGCGCATTAATAATTGGAGTGGATAATAATGAGCCAAAAATACCACCGTTTGTTATTGTAAACGATCCTCCCTGAAGGTCAGACAATTGTAATTGCTTATCTTGTGCTTTTTTACCAAGACGACCGATCTCTTCTTCTACCCCAGCAAAATCTAGTCGATCAGCATCTCTTACCACTGGAACTACTAATCCATCATCAGTAGAAACAGCAATACCAATATCATAGAATTTCTTCATCACAATTTCGTTACCTTGGATTTCAGCATTAATTAATGGGAAATCTTTCAATGCTGCCACGACAGCCTTCGTAAAGAAGGACATAAATCCAAGTTTAACCCCGTGCTTTTCTAGGAATTTATCTTTGCGTTCACTACGAAGCTTCATAACAGAAGTCATGTCTACTTCATTAAAAGTCGTTAACATCGCTGCATTGTGCTGGGCATCCACGAGTTTATTCGCAATCGTTTGACGGCGACGAGACATTTTCACACGTTCTACCGGTTTATCAAACTCTGTCTTTTCCGAAGCTTTGGACGCTTCTTTCTTTTCTGGTTTTGATTCCGCTTTCGTTGCAGCCTGTTTCACATAAGCTTCAAGGTCCTCAGGATGAACGCGACCTAATGGATCACGCGGGTAGACATCACTAAGATTAATTCCTAGTTCACGCGCACGTTTACGGGTAGCAGGAGAAGCAATCACATCTTGGTTACTTTCTACTGATTGTTGTTCTGCTTTTGGTGCTTCAGCAGTTGCTGTTGCCGCCGCTTGTTTTTGTTCTTCTTGCTTCTGTGGTTCTGGCTCTGGAGCAGAGGCAGTTTCAGATGCTCCACCACCAGCCTGACCAGATTCGTCGACACTTGCAATCACATCTCCAACTTCTACATCTTCACCTTCTTCTTTTAAAAGGTCGGCAACCACACCACTGTAGTCGGAGTTCACCTCAACATTTACTTTGTCTGTTTCTAGTTCTACTATTGGATCCCCTGATTCTACTTGATCTCCTTTTTTGACTAACCACTCTGCGATCGTACCTTCTGTAATAGATTCTGCTAATTCTGGGACTTTAATTTCCTTCACTGAAATCTCCTCCTTTAGACAGCTCTAATGCCTCATGTACAATTCTATTTTGTTCTGTCTTGTGTATGTTTGGTTCACCGACAGCTGGTGAAGATCGTTCACAACGACCAACATAAATTAACTCTTGATCCTCATTCAACATTTTAAATAGTGGTTCTTTGACAAAGTTCCAACTTCCCATATTTCTTGGTTCTTCCTGTACCCAAACAACCTCTTCCACATTGGAACAAGCTTTTAATACTTGCTCAATTTGTTTTTGAGGGAACGGATAAATTTGTTCTAATCGTAAAATATGGATATTGTCAAAGTTTTTGGACTTACTCATAGCCTCTTCAATATCAACCATTACTTTTCCACTACCAATCACTAAACGCTTTGCTTTCTTTGTCGTTTTAGGTAACCCTGGTTGTGGAATTAATGGATTAAACTTACCTTCTGTAAACTCTTTTGCATCCGAGGCCACTCGTTGATTTCTAAGTAAACTTTTCGGTGTCATCACGACTAGTGGACGAGCAGATTCACTATCCACTAAGGCTGCTTGGCGACGTAATAAATGGAAGTATTGTGCACTTGTTGTTACATTCGCAACAATCCAATTATTCTCTGCAGCTAAATTCAAGAAACGTTCTAATCTCGCACTTGAGTGCTCCGGACCTTGACCTTCATAGCCATGTGGTAGCAGCATGACCATATTTGACTTTTCGCCCCACTTCGCACGTCCCGCTGCAATAAATTGATCAAAAATAACTTGGCCTGCATTTGCAAAATCACCAAATTGTGCTTCCCATAAAACAAGAGTCTTTGGAGCTTGCACGCTATACCCATATTCAAAACCAAGCACACCTGCTTCTGACAATGGACTATTATGGATATCAAAAGACGCCTTCGCTTGTTCTAATCCATGCATTGGACAATACGTTTCCCCTGTATTCACATCATGTAACACTAGGTGTCGGTGCGCAAATGTACCGCGTTCAGAGTCTTGACCAGTCAATCGAATCGGTATACCATCTTGTAAAATGGAGGCATAAGCAAGGGTTTCAGCAGTTGCCCAGTCAGCTTTATTCCCATCTTCTAATGCATCTCCGCGTTTGTTTAAAATTCTCTCCAGCTTTTTAAAACCTTGAAAACCTTCAGGACGTTTGAGTAATCCCTTGTTCAATGCTTTTAACTGATCTAATGGAACCGCAGTCTCTATATCTGACAAGCCATTACGCAAGGCTTGTGGAACTGGTTTCGCTTCAGGTTCACTTGTACTGTCTTCTCTCATGTTATCGTAGATACCTTTTAACTTATTAAAAACGGCATCCTTCATTTCATTAATCGTATTGTCTTCTACAACGCCTTCTTCTTTTAGGCGGTTAGAGTAAACAGTTGATACAGTCGGGTGCTGATCAATATCTTTATATAATTGCGGTTGTGTTGCGCGCGGTTCGTCCATTTCGTTGTGACCATAACGACGATAACCAACCAAATCAATTAGAAAATCTTTATGGAATTTTTTACGATATTCATAGGCAAGTTTCACTGCAGATACACATGCTTCAGGATCATCTGCATTTACATGCACAATTGGTATTTCAAAGCCTTTTGCTAAATCACTTGCATATCTTGTCGATCTTCCTTCTTGCTGACCCGTTGTAAAACCAACTAAATTGTTCGCAATCAAATGGATCGTTCCACCTGTTTGATAACCACGTAGCGCACTCATATTCAATGTTTCAGCGACAACGCCTTCCCCAATAAATGCAGCATCCCCATGAATAAGAATGCTTAATGCTTTATTCGTATCTTGCTTTGGATAGCCGACTTGAAAACGATAATCTTGTGCTGCTCTCGTAAACCCTTCTACAACAGGATTGACAAATTCTAAATGGGATGGGTTATGTGCTAAAGTAATACGCGTTGGAGATGGCTTTTCTTCCCCTACTTTTCTTTCCGCACCAAAGTGATATTTCACATCCCCAGTCCATCCATACGTAATCGCTTGAGAACCTGCAGAAGGAACTAACTCTTTATCTCCGGAATGATGAAATTCTGAGAAAAGTTTATCAAATGGCTTTCCTAAAATATGTGTCAACACACTTAGTCGACCACGGTGCGCCATTCCCATTAAGATATCTTCTGTTTCATCGTAAAAGGAATATTGAACGATCCGATCCAACATCGGGACCATTACTTCTAATCCTTCAATGGAAAATCGTTTTTGAGCAACAAACGTTTTAGCTAAAAAGTTTTCAAAGCCTTCTACATCTGCTAGCTTTTGTAGTAAATTTTTCTTTTCTTCACGATCCATACCGACTTGGTAGGATCCTGTATCCACTTTATGTTGAAGCCATTTTCGTTCTTCATCATTGTTTACATGATCATATTCAAATGATATCGTTCCTGCATAATTCTTTTTCAATACATTCACAACATCTAATCCAGTTTTCACATTTTGTGGCGCATCTTCCCAAATCCACTCTGAAGGAATCGCTTCCAAATCTTTGTTCGTCAGTTGATAAGACTTTGGATCAATTAGTGGTGAATGCCTTTCCTTTTGTGCGCCAACAGGATAAATGTCTGCTTCTAAATGTCCGTAACGTCGAATAGCCTCAACAAGTTTCATTGCTGAGGTAAGCTTTTTAATGTCATTTGATGTAGGTTGTTTTGTATTTGTTTCTTCTTGTGAAAATCCCCCTTGTTTTACCCATACTGGAGCACCGTACACATCGAATAGATCTTTTAATGATGCGTCAACAGCTGCTGGGTCTTCCAAATAGACTTCATATTGTTCTTCTACATACCCCATGTTTGGACCATGAAAATTTTGCCAGAATCTTTCACTAGATTCATGTGTCACGTCTTATACCCCCATTAGTAGTTCACTTATCCTACTTAACACTTATCCCCGTGCTGCAAAAACTTGAGCACTGATTTCATTACTAATATAACCTATTTTCAAAACAGAAACAACAATCAAGATTGGATATTTCAAATGATTTTGTTAATTGGGAAAATTCGTTTTTTACCATTCTACTTTATTAGCTAAAAATGCGATAATAAGCAAAGATTTTCTGTTTTACCCACATTAAAGAAAACAGTATTTCCCTAGTTTTGGATTTTTGAAATGTACTTTTTTGCATAGTAGCTATATACTGCGCAGTAAATTTCAATTTCCTATATATATGACGAGTGATAATAGGCCGCTGCGGAAAACACTACGCTTTCCATGGGTGGCTGATGAGCCTCCTCGTTCGTCCCTCACTGCGGGGTC
>NZ_SZNM01000034.1 GCF_005870085.1 Aquibacillus sediminis
ATTACGTCTTCTAATCCTGGCAAATTCATGTTAAAATTCATTTACACGCACTCCTATCCCTTTCTTGTTTCTAGTCAATTCAAGTGTAAAGGATATAGGAGTTTGCGTGTTTTTTTGTGCTCAAATTTTCAAAACACCCCAACAAATATTGTAGAGCCAAAAAAAGACCACCAACTTAAGTTGGTAGCCTTCCCTCTTATTCAAATCGAATTAAGAAATACTTCTTTTTCCCTCGGCGAATAATGGTAAATTTATCATCAATTCTGTCTTGATCACCCAGCTCATAGGATACATCTTGATTTCTTTCCCCATTAATGTAAACAGCACCGTTATTAATATCTTCACGCGCTTGTCGTTTTGATTGTGAAATTTTCGCTTGTACTAATAAATCAACTAATCCGATAGGCTCTTTACTAAAGGTAACAGAAGGAACATCTTTAAATCCTTGTTCAATTTCTGCACCATTTAAGTTCTGTAATTCACCACTAAAAAGGGCCTGTGTTATTTTTTGTGCTTGTTTTAACGCTTCTTCCCCGTGGACTAATTTCACCATTTCTTCAGCCAATCGTGTATGTGGCACTCGTTTTTCAGGGGCTGTTTCTAATTCTGTTTGTAATTGATCAATTTCTTCTTTTTCAAGGAAAGTGAAGTACTTGATAAATTTGATGACGTCACGATCATCGGTATTAATCCAGAACTGGTAAAATTCATAAGGAGACGTTTTTTCAGGATCTAGCCATACAGCTCCACCAGCGGTTTTACCAAATTTTGTTCCATCCGCTTTCGTAATTAGTGGAACAGTTAGTCCATAAGCTTTTGCTTCTCCATCCTCTCCACTCTTTGTACGACGAATTAACTCCATGCCCGCAGTAATGTTACCCCACTGGTCACTACCACCTATTTGCAAGGTACAATTTTCTTTTTCGTATAAGTTTAGGAAATCAACAGATTGTAAAATCATGTAAGTAAATTCGGTAAAAGAAATTCCATTTTCTAGACGTGATTCAACAGAATCTTTTGCTAACATATAATTGATACCAAAATGTTTCCCTGTATCTCGTAAGAAGTCAATGATCGTCATTTTGGAAAGCCATTCATAGTTATCCCTGGCAACTGCAGCATTTTCACCTTGATCAAAATTCAATATTCTTGCCATTTGTTTTTTTATGCTTTGACTGAAATGTTGTACGGTTGCATGATCGTTCAATTGTCTTTCTGTTGAACGACCACTCGGATCACCAATCATCCCTGTTCCTCCACCAATCAAGGCAATTGGACGATGTCCTGCTTTTTGAAATCTTTTTAACATTAAAATTGGGAGAAGATGGCCAATATGCAAACTGTCTGCTGTTGGATCAAAACCACAGTAAAGTGTTACAACATTTTCCTCTAAATGTTTTTTTAACCCATCATCATCTGTTGTTTGATTAATTAATCCACGTTCCTGTAAATCTGCTAAAATATCCATATTTACTACTCCTTTACTAGCGAAATTTGATCGATACCAATTATAAATCCACACTAAAAAGCCTCCTCCCAAAAAAGGGACGAGGTTGCTCGCGGTACCACCCTTGTTACAAACGTGCGTTTGTCACTTAAGGAAATAACGATGAGTATCTTCACCGTCTTCATTGAAGAAGAAGCTCCAGAGTGTACTTCGCAAGTTAACTTTATACTGACTTTCACCAACCGTCAGCTCTCTTAGAAAGGGAGTTAATTGCTACTAAATTCTTTCAGCGCTTATTTATATTTGATTGTGATACATTAATAACATACTATCGCAAAAAATGCAACAAATCACTCCCATATTCGTCACGTCTATTTGACTTATATGCTATAATAAAGATTGATGTTTAGGAGGGTTTTAACGTGAATAAAGGACTTTTTCATAAATTTTTATCAAAATGGAAAGAATGGTGGCGAACAGGAACTTTTCAAAAAAGCTATCGAATTACATATGATGTTGTATGGAACGTAATCTTATTTTTTATGATTCTCGGAATAATCGGTTTATTTTTTGCTGGAGGCGTTGGTGCTGGTTACTTTGCATCGCTAGTTGATGATGAAGAAGTTCGTACACGTAGCCAAATGGAAAATGATATATACAACTATGAAGAAACTTCCGAAATATATTTCTCTAACAATGTATTTTTAGGTGAAATCAACTCTGATTTATATCGCGAGGAAGTAACATTAAATGAGGTATCCGACAATGTGAAAGAAGCGATTATTGCTACAGAAGATGAATACTTTCAAACCCATAACGGAATTGTTCCAAAAGCAATTTTACGAGCGGTTTATCAAGAAGCTACCAATTCTGCAATAAAAACTGGTGGTAGTACATTAACCCAACAAATTATTAAGAACCAAATTCTTACAAATGAAGTTTCCTTTGAACGGAAGGCAAAGGAAATATTATTAGCACTACGACTCGAACGTTTTTTTGAAAAAGATGAAATACTAGAAGCCTATTTAAATATAGTCCCATTTGGTCGTAATGCTAATGGGGAAAATATTGCAGGGATTCAAACAGCAGCACAAGGTATCTTTGGTATTAACGCCGAGGATATTAACCTAGCTCAGGCCGCTTTTATCGCTGGTCTTCCGCAAAGCCCTTCTTACTACACCCCGTTTACCAATAGTGGGGATTTAAAAAGTGAGGAAGGCCTAGAACCCGGTCTTAATCGAATGAATACTGTATTAGAGCGTATGTTAGAGGGCGGGTATATTACCCAATCCCAATACGAACAAGCGAGTAATTATGATATTACAGCTGACTTTACGGAGCCATCACCTTCATCATTAGATGAATATCCTTTCCTAACAAATGAAGTGAAAGAAAGAGCAATACAAATTGTAAGAGATATTTTAGCGATAGAAGATGGCTATACCGAAGAAGATCTTGACAATAACGAAACATTGAAAGAAGAATATACCATCCTAGCAGGTCGAGAATTAAGTCGTAACGGCTATAAAGTGCACACAACGATTGATAAAGAAATATATGATCGAACACAAGATGTTGCTATGAATTTTGAAAACTATGGACCTGCAAAAGAACAAGTTGTGATTGATCCAGTAACAGGAGAACAGGAAACGATTATGGAACCGGTGCAAGTCGGCAGTATTATCATTGAAAATAGTACAGGCAAGATTATAAGCTTTGTTGGAGGACGTGATTTTGACGAATATAGCCAAGTAAATCACGCAACAGATGGAACACGTCAAAACGGTAGTACAATGAAACCACTACTTGTTTATGCACCAGCAATGGAAGAAGGCGTTATTCAACCTGGTACAATAATTGCTGATACAAATACAACTATTGAAATTCCTGGTTCTGATGATTGGACGCCGAGAAACTATGCACGTCGTAACTTTGGTTTAACATCAGTTCGGGATGGCTTGTATAATTCTCGAAATGTTCCAGCTGCTAAAACGTACATGCAAATTATTGATGAGGACCCAGTCAAAAATTACTTAGAAAAAATGGGATTCTCATCTTTAACAGACCAAGATCATTCGAACCCCTCTATGGCTCTAGGAAGTCTTGAACGCGGAGTAACCGTCGAAGAAAACACCAATGCATTTGCAACCTTTGGTAATGACGGGAAGTTTGTCGATGCCTATATGATTGAAAAAATTGAAACAGATAGCGGCGAAGTCATCTATCAGCACGAAAAAGATGAAGTTGAAGTATTCAGTCCTCAGACCGCCTATCTAACAACTGATATTTTACGTGATGTATTAGATGAGGGAACAGGTAGATTGGCTAAATCAAATTTATCAAATCCAAATGTGGATTGGGCTGGTAAAACTGGTACAACCAACGATGATTATGACTCCTGGTTTATGGGATTCAATCCTAATGTAACGATGGGGGTTTGGTTAGGCTATGACCACAATAAACGATTACCTAGCAATGCCAGTACAACTCGTCTAACATTGTGGGCTGAATTGGTCAATGCGGCCACAGAGGGAAATCCAGAATTAATGGCACCAAGTGAACGGTTTGAACGACCTGGAGGGATTGTTTCAAGAACCTATTGTATAACATCTGGTTTATTACCATCAGAATTATGTACGGAACTTGGGTTAGTTGAAACTGATATCTTCAATGCTAAACATATACCAGATGAACGAGACGACAGTTTGATTAATGGGCGTTATGTGATGGTAAATGGGCAGGCTTATATTGCGGATGAAAATACACCGGAGGAATTTATCCAAGAAGAAGGGGTGGCCTTTAATCCCGAGTGGCTGAAACGCAACGATTATGATAAGTTGGACGATTTAAGTGAGTTAATTCCAAATCGTGATGGTGTTTGGGAAGATATTGCTCTACCTAGCACCGATGAAATTGAAGATGATGGCAAGCGGCCACAAACACCTGAACAAGTAGAAAAATCTGATGATACATTGATTTGGAATCATTCAGATAGTAAAGATGTGGTAGGCTATCGAATCTACCAAGCAGATCACCCTGATGCATCCTTTCAATTAGTCGGTAATACAACAAATACAGAATTTTCTATTTCTGATAATCAAGCGGTATATCATGTTACTGCCGTCGACTACTATGGGCAAGAATCTGAAGCTTCAAATACTGTAGAATTTGGAGATTTTTCAGATGAACCAGAACCCGAAATACCAGATATACCTGATTTACCTAATGATGATGAACAGGATGAACCAAACAATCCAGATGATTCTGACACTCCAGAAGAATCGGATAGTCCTGAGAATGAGAATGAAAACGATCAAGATCAAGATCAAGATGAGAATAGTGATTCTGAGAACAACAGCGACTCCGAAGAAGAATAGTCTCAACCCATTGCTAGTATAGCTTATATTAGGATACCTTAGGCAATCCCAAAAGTATTGTTCTGTTTTCAATGTAAGGAAACAGAACGGATAATTTTGCGGATTGCCTTTTTTTCATACTAAGTGGGAGTCTTGCGGACGGTTGCACCGGAATAAAAATATTCAATTGAAAGGGGCCACTTTATAATTCATTAAATTTTCAGTTAACAAGTGAGAAACCTTCCTGTATAATAAGCACAAAGATAGGAATAGGTGGTGTGACAATGGAACATAGTAAAACCTTCCAGTCAAAAAAAGTACATACGGATCATGGTGACATTGTATTGGAAGGTCCTCTTTCTTCAGTTGAGTTGCAAGCGTTTAATTTTCATGAACAATTAAATGCTTTTAGACCTGCAGATAGACAGTTTATCGCTCTTCAAGAAATTGCTGATTTAAAGGAAGGGCGAGTGTTGGTAGCACGTACTAATACTATGATTATTGGTTATGTTACTTTCCTTCACCCAGACCCTCTAGAGCGCTGGTCAACTTTTAATATGGAAAATCTATTAGAACTTGGTGCGATTGAAGTTATCCCAAAATATCGTGGCGCAAGAATAGGCTCTCAATTAATCGAACTATCCATGTTAGATGAAATGATGGAGCATTATATTATTATATCAACAGAATATTATTGGCATTGGGACCTTAAGGACACGAAACTTAGTGTTTGGAATTATAGAAAAGTAATGGAAAAGATGATGTTTGCTGGTGGTCTAGTTCCAGCACCAACAGATGACCCCGAGATCATTTCACATCCTGCTAATTGTTTAATGGTCCGGATTGGAAAACATGTACCACAAGAATCCATTCAACAATTTGATCGACTACGCTTTTTAGACCGTCATGCATCACATTCACAAAGAAAGGGGTATTAACATGCTTGTTTCCGATATTATGAAGACCAATGTAATAACACTCTCCCCTGAGGCAACAATTGCTGAGGCGCTTAAATTACTTAATGATCATCATATAAGACATATCCCAATTGTCGACCAACAAAACAAAGTAATCGGTATCGTTTCCGATCGCGATGTTCGGGATGCTAGTCCGTCGATTTTTACTAATCAGAAAGAATCTGAAACACTCCATCATCAAATACAAACTATCATGAGTCATCCTGTTGTTACGATTCATCCACTTGATTTTGTCGAAGAAATTGCGGCAATTTTTTATGAAGAAGAATTTGCCTGCTTGCCTGTCACCCGTGAAAATAAATTAATCGGAATTGTGACAGAGAAAGACATGCTCTACACACTCATTCAATTAACTGGAACACATGTACAAAGCTCTCAGATTGAAATCAAAGTTCCCGATCAGATCGGTATTTTACCTGAAGTAATGGCTGTCCTTGGAAAAAGGAAAGTAAACATCACTTCCGTACTTCTATACCCAAATTATAAAGACCCACAGTATAAAATCGTTGTTGTTCGTATCCAAACAATGAATCCGCTTCCAACCATAAAAGATTTACGAGCAGCTAATTTTGAAGTGTTATGGCCTAACCTTTCCATGGAGACAGATGTATGAGCTGTAAAGCTGCCTTCATATATTCTGAACAGTTTCAAACTTATCAATTTAATCCGGATCACCCATTCAATCAATTACGTGTGGCCATGACCAAAGATTTATTAGAAAAAACAGGTGTTCTAGATACGTCTCAAATTGTGAAACCTCGTCTAGCAACAGAGCAAGAACTATTATTAGTACATGATAAGAACTACGTTAATGCAGTTAAGAAGGCCAGTAACGGCACTCTATCGACTGCAGAAGGTTTACCCTATGGATTGGGTACAGAGGATACACCAATGTTTACAAACATGCACCAAGCTTCTTCTTTACTCGTTGGCGGGACATTAACTGCTGTTGATCAAGTATTAGAAGGCAATGTAGCCCATGCACTTAATTTAGGTGGGGGATTACATCATGGATTCAAAAGGAAAGCATCTGGCTTTTGTATTTATAATGATGGTGCGATTGCTATTAAATATATAAGAGAAAAGTACAATTTACGTGTATTATATGTGGATACCGATGCCCATCATGGTGACGGTGTACAATCTGTCTTTTATGATGATCCCAATGTATGTACACTATCCATTCATGAAACAGGGAGATATTTATTTCCTGGAACTGGTAATGCAAATGAGCGTGGAATTAAACAAGGTTATGGTTATTCTTTTAATGTTCCAATTGATGCTTTCACAGAAGACGAATCTTTTCTTGAAGTGTATCAAACAGCTCTAGAAGAAATTGCTGCCTATTTCCAACCAGATGTAATTATTACTCAAAATGGTGCAGATGCACATTGTTATGATCCTTTAACTCATTTATCCTCAACCATGGCAACTTATGAATTTATTCCAAAACTTGCGCACGAAATAGCACACACATACTGTGAAGGAAGATGGGTTGCTTTAGGTGGTGGTGGTTATGATATTTGGCGGGTTGTACCAAGAGCTTGGAGTCAAATTTGGAGTACTATGCAGCAACAACAAATACTTACAGGGAATTTACCAAATGAATGGATAAAAAAATGGCATGGATCTTCTCCTGTCACCTTACCTACTACTTGGCATGATGATAAAACTATTTATCATCCAATACCAAGAAAAAAAGAAATAGAAGAAAAAAATAGAAATGTCTTAGACCATGCCTTGAAATTCGCTCGAAACAAACAGCATTTTAATTTGGACCATAGCTAAAACAAAAAAATCATCGCTTTCTCTAAAATAGTTGTTACCTACGTATAAGCTGTATTATATGTAGTAAATTATTAACTACTTAAACTAGTGGTGCAGTGATTTTCAACTTACACGGAATCAACGGAAAAAGCACTGGATGATGTATGAAAAAGCCGTAAATACGCTGGATCTTTGAAAAAAGCACTGGATGATGTATGAAAAAGCCGTAAATACGCTGGATCTTTGAAAAAAGTGCTGGATGATGTATGAAAAAGTCGTAAATACGCAGGATCTTTGGAAAAAGCACTGGATGATGTATGAAAAAGCCGTAAATACGCAGGATCTTTGGAAAAAGCGCTAGATGATGTATGAAAAAGCTATAAATACGCAGGATCTTTGGAAAAAGCGCTAGATGATGTATGAAAAAGCTATAAATACGCAGGATCTTGAGAAAAAACGCTAGATGATGTATGAAAAAAACGTAAATACGCAGGATCTTGAGAAAAAGCGCTGGATGATGTATGAAAAGCACTAAATGCGCACTATCTATAGAAAAAGTACTCAAATTAAAAAACTATTATAAAAGTTAATGCACATAATACAGCAAATGCGTAACAAATTCCGTAAAAAAACTTGTAATAAAGAGTATAAATGCATACTAAAAAATCTTCCTTGACTGACTGTGTCTAGGAAGATTTTCTCTTATGATTGCTCTAATTCTAAAATAACTATTTCAACTCTTCGATTCTTGCTCATATTTTCTGGCGTTGTATTTTCAGCAACTGGTCTTGTATCACTATAGCCTGCTGCGATAAAGCGATCCTCTTCAAGATCATTATGATTAAGAATATGTCGAATCACACTGCTTGCTCTTGCACCAGATAATTCCCAATTTGATGGATAGCGATGGGTAGCGATCGGACGTGTATCCGTGTGTCCCTCCACTCTTACATCATTCGGAATATTGCTTAATAGAACACCAACCTTTTCAAGGAATGGCTTTCCCTTTTCAAGAATTTCTGCTTCTGCAGAATTAAATAAGATAACTTCTTGAAGTGTTAAAACCACACCCTCTTCCGTTCTCGTAGCAGAAATTACATTATTTAACTGATTCTCATCTAAAAAAGTTTCCACTTCTTCTAATAGTTCATCTAATGAATCTTCTTCTAGTTCTTGTTGATCAATTTCTGACTCATCTTCTTCATGATCAGTCTGTTCATTCTCCAAATCTTCTCCTGCATTATGATCTTCTTCTAACACTGCTGATGAATTATGATCAAAAATGCCTTGATTACGAAATGATTCTTGCAATGCTTCAAATTTAGCTAAATCAAGCTGTGACATGGAAAAAAGTAAAACAAAAAATACTAACACCAATGTTACCATATCTGAATATGTAACCATCCATTTTGGAGCCCCTTTGTCAATTCGCTTTTTTCTTCTCCTAAGCTTCATTGACCTGTTCCTCCATAAGTTCATCAGAGTCTATATTTTTATTATCGGTTGGTAAAAACGCACTTAGTTTTTCTTCCAAGATTCGTGGGTTTTGACCGGATTGTACACCAATAACGCCTTCAATTACAATCTGTTTTAAAAATACTTCTTCATCTGTTTTCATTTCTAATTTCCCTGCCATTGGCAAAAATACTAGATTTGCTAATACAGTACCATAGAAAGTCGTTAATAGCGCTACAGCCATATTAGGGCCAAGTGTACTAGGGTCTTCTAAATTATTCAGCATTAGGACAAGACCAATTAATGTACCAATCATTCCCCAAGCAGGCGCAAACTCTCCTGCTTTTTCAATAATAATTCTACCTTTTTGATGCCGCTCTTCCATTGCAGTAATTTCAGCACTCATAATATCACTAATCACTTCAGGTTCTATTCCATCAACAGCTAGGAGAATACCTTTTTTAATAAAAGGATCTTCAACATCATCTAATTCCGTTTCCAACGCAAGTAGACCTTCACGCCTAGCCTTTTCTGCAAGACCTATAAATAGGTTAATTAAATCAGATAAATTTTGCTCTTTTTTATTAAATGCTTCTTTAATTACATATCTAGCTAATTTTATTTGATTAATATTAAAGTTAATTAAAAGTGCGGCAAAAAGTCCACCAATTACGATTAATATAGCAGAAAGTTGCAAAAACAGAACAAAACCACTACTTCCACCGCTAGTAAGAATTCCAAACATTATCATGACGAAGCCTAATGTAATACCGATTGGTGTTAAAAGATCTGTCTTTTTCATATTCTCTCTCCCTAACAGTTAAAGCAACGAGTCTTATAACAGATGAAAATCTATGATGACATGTTACTTTTAAGATGTATTTGGTTAAGAAAGAATCTTTTGCACTAAGCTTATGTTAGGTCTTTAACAAATTACAAAGCCCAAAATTACTTCCTTCCTCTTATAATATCGGTATTAATTTGATTTTGTTGAGTCTCTTTCAACAATTCGATGAGGAAGAATTACATTTTGTTCTTCTACTTCTTCTTTATTCATATACTTCGTCAATAGCCTCATGGCTACAGCGCCAATATCATACATCGGTTGAACAATCGTTGATAATGTTGGACGAACCATTGTTGAAATTCTTGTATTATTAAAACCAAATACTTCTATATCTTCAGGAACACGTAATCCTTTATCTTGGAAACCATGTATAACCCCTAAAGCCATCTCATCTGAAGCAACAAAAACGCCAGTTGGTTTGTTTTCCATTTCCGCTAGTTGTCCAGCAGCTTCTAGACCTGAATCATAAGTAAAGTCTCCTTCAATCACTAATTCAGGTTGAATTTCTTGATTATGCTCTTGTAACGCACGTTCAAAGCCTTTATATTTTAATTTATTTATTTCAATAGCCTCATGGGTTGTGACAAATGCAGGATGAGGTGAACCGTTATTAATTAGTAAGGTCGTTGCCTCATATGCAGCTTGTTCATAATCAATATTGACTGATGGGATCGTATTTGTTGAATCAACCGTTGCGGCTAATGAAACTGGAACAGGTGAAGTCTTTAGTTGTTGAACATGTTCTTCACTTATATCCCCACCCATAAAGATAATCCCATCCACTTGTTTTTCAAGCATGGTGTTGATTAATTGTAGTTCTTTATCTTTATTTTGGTCTGAATTACTAAGAATGATATTATATTTATACATGGTAGCAATATCATCAATACCTCTTGCTAATTCAGAGAAAAAGATACTAGAAATATCTGGGATGATCACACCAACTGTTGTAGTTTTTTTACTTGCAAGTCCTCTTGCTACCGCATTTGGTCGATAACCTAATTGTTCAATCGTGTTTAAAACTTTTTTTCTTGTTGCTGGCTTCACATTTGGATTACCATTTACAACTCTGGATACTGTCGCCATTGATACATTTGCTTCTCTCGCTACATCATATATTGTTACATTCATAACCTATTTACCTCCTGAATAATTGAAACGTTTCATTTTTATTTATCATACGATATTCATACTGCTTTGAGCAAACACGAACTTATTAATATCAGCATTTACAAGCATTGTACCCTATTATACCAAATTTATCGAAATTTGTAGTCTCTGTTGATTAATTTAACTAAGATATTGCTCAATTAATCAACAAACTGCATCTAAAGACCATGATTACCTCATTACAAACATAAACTCCGACGTTTAATGATGCAAAACAAAAAGCCTGCCTCTTCGACTTAATTCAAAGAAGCAGACTAGTTTTGTAACTAGCATTATCGTTGTAAATTCTTGTTACCAACTAACTCGTTCATGAAAGAATGGAACGTGTCGATATCCATCTGCTGTGCGGAGTCAGAAAGAGCCACTGCAGGGTCTGGATGTACTTCTGCCATGACGCCATCAGCTCCTATCGCTAATGCAGCTTTAGCTGCAGGAAGTAGTAGGTCTCTTCTTCCCGTTGAGTGTGTCACGTCGACCATTACAGGTAGATGGGTTTCTTGCTTCAAGATTGGAACAGCAGTAATATCTAATGTATTACGTGTTGCCTTCTCATAAGTTCGAATACCACGTTCACATAGGATAATGTCTCCATTACCTCGTGAATTAATATATTCAGCAGCATTAATAAAATCAGAGATAGTTGCCGACATTCCTCTTTTCAGTAGAACTGGCTTATTCACATCTCCTGCCGCTTTTAGAAGTTCGAAGTTTTGCATATTACGTGCACCAATTTGAATGACATCAATATAATCTGCCGCTTTTTCGATATCCGCCGGATTTACGATTTCACTCACAACAGCTAGATCATACTCATCTGCTACACGTTTTAGAATTTGTAGCCCTTCAAACCCTAGCCCTTGGAAATCATATGGAGACGTTCTTGGTTTAAATGCACCACCACGTAACAACTTATGTCCTTGTTGTTTGACAGCTTCTGCAACTTTTGCAACTTGTTCATAACTTTCTACCGCACACGGACCAAAAATAAAGTGCCTGTCACCATCACCAAATTTCTCACCGTTTATATCAATCACCGTATCCTCTGGTTTTTTCTTTCTTGATACAAGTAACGCTTTGCGATGGTCATCTTCTTGTAGTTCTAAACTTGCTTTAAAAATCTCTTTAAACAAATGCTCTAAGGTTGAATTCTCAAATGGACCATTGTTATGTTTCGTAATTGTATTTAGCATGTCACGCTCTCTAACTGGGTCAAAACGAATGGTGCTCTGCTTTTCCTTAATTTGGCCAATTTGTTGAACAATCTCGGCACGACTGTTGATTAGATCTAAGATTTCTAAATTCACTTGGTCTAACTTTTCACGTAATTGTTCTAATTGTTCATTACTCATTTAAAATGCCCCCCGGTTTCTATTTCATGTTCTGTCAAAGTATGATAATTTTAATAATTAGAGATTATTATAGCTAACTTTTTCTCACTTGTCACCATTAAGTTGAAATATTTTGTAAATTCTTGCTTTTTATTTTAATAATGAAGGAGATTATGACAGTGACAGAGCAGATTTTCGCATTAGATATAGGTACTCGAACGGTTGTTGGTTTAATTTTACAAAAAACGAAGGATAACTATCAATTAATAGACTATTGTATCCAAGAACATCACGAACGGTCTATGTTAGACGGGCAGATTCATGATGTCGTTTCTGTTGCAGACGTCATTATATCGGTGAAGCAGAAACTAGAACAAAAACACGGACCATTAACATCTGTTTGTGTTGCTGCGGCTGGTAGAGCGTTAAAAACAAAACGGACGACGATTACTAAATCAGTTGGTGAACAACCATTAATGAATAAAGAAGACATCCTTTTTTTAGAGTTTAGTGCTGTTCAAAATGCACAGCATGATTTGGCAGTTGAAGAAGAAAATAATTCAAGAGACCATTACTATTGTGTTGGTTATTCTGTCCTACAATATAAATTAGATGACCGAGTAATTGGATCCTTAATTGATCAACAAGGTGACAAAGTAGAAGTAGAAATCATTGCAACGTTCTTGCCTAAAGTCGTAGTTGAATCCTTAATTGCCGCACTACACCGTGCCGATTTAGAAATGGAAGCTTTAACGCTTGAACCAATCGCTGCTATTAATGTACTTATCCCTCCATCGATGAGACGTTTAAATGTCGCCTTGGTCGATATCGGTGCAGGTACAAGTGATATTGCCATTACCGAACAAGGAACGGTTACAGCTTATGGAATGGTACCAAAAGCAGGAGATGAAATTACGGAAGCTGTTAGTGACCATTATCTACTAGACTTTCCTCAAGCAGAACTTGTTAAGCGTCAAATTAAAGAAGACATGCCGGCTACTAGTACAGACATTTTAGGATTTGAGCAAGTAATTGATTATCAAGACCTTGTAGCAGCCGTCACGACAGAGATTGATGGATTAGTTGAAACGATCGCAAATGAAATTATACGGCTAAATAACAAGCCACCAAAGGCGGTCATGCTCGTTGGCGGAGGGAGTATGACCCCTGAAATAACGAATAGATTGGCAAGCAAATTACAGTTACCTAATAATCGTGTAGCAATTAGAGGAATCGATGCTATCCAATCTTTGGAACAAATAGACACACTTCCAATTGGACCTACATTTGTCACACCAATTGGAATCGCAATCGCAGCCAAACAAAATCCGATTCATTACATAAGTGTTACCGTTAATCATCGAACCGTTCGACTTTTTGATATGAAAGAGTTGACAATCGGTGACTGCTTATTAGCAGCTGGCATTGATATTGATAAGTTATATGGCAAACCAGGGATGGCCTACATCATTCATGTTAATGGGAGAGACATTACACTACCAGGAACATATGGACAAAGCCCACAAGTCGTGTTAAATGGGGTAGATTCAACAATTGACTCACCTATACAAGATGGTGATGAAATCCTTGTAGTAAAAGGGGAAGACGGTAAAGAGCCGATTGTTAAAATAAAACATATAATTGGTGACATGCCAAACTTTTCCGTAAAATTTAATGATCAAAATATATTAATTCGATCAAACGTATTTGTAAATGGGCAAGAGAAAAATGCCGACTACATTGTTCATGATCATGATACGATTGAGGTTAAGTCAACAAAAACGATTGAAGACTTTTTCCAACAGATCGGTCAATACGATAAATTGCAACAACTTGGTTCATTTTATTTATATGTGAATCAACAAAAAGTAATATTGCCTTACGAAAATAACATACTGATTAACGGTAATAGCGTTGGGATTAGTCATACACTTAAAGCTGAAGATGTGATATCCATGGAAAGAACGGACCAACTTCCCTTAGAAATCGTGTTAACTCATCTTGACTTAGATTACGAAGTGACACTACATGTTACGTTCAATAATGAGCCAGTTACTTTAACGAAACAAAAGCTATCTATTTATCGTGATGGACACTTGTTAACAACATCCGATTACCTAAAACGAGGGGATTCTATCAAAACGATGCCAGCAGAAAACGAACCGTTTATTTTCCAGGATATTTTCCGTTTTGTGTCACTCGATCTATCAGATGTACATGGCAACGTACAAATACTAAAAAATAACCAACCCGCTTCCTTTACCGATCCTTTATCTGAAAATGACTCGATTACCATTAAGTGGTAAAACAATAACTGGAAAACATTAGAAAAAACTAGCGCAATCACTTATCCTTTTTAGTGAATGCGCTAGTTTTTTTACATTCAGACCTATATTCTCTACTACGTTGAATGAATGTTTTTGAAATCATATGTATGATGACCTAACTTTTGTTAAAGTTAGGTCCATAGGTTCCTTTTTACACTAAATTAAGATGACGTTTGGTCTTGCTTATTTTCTAATTCTTCTGCTGCATCCTCTATTGCCTGTGCCACTTCCTGAGCAGCCTCTTCTGGATCTTGCTCTTCTTTATTAGAGAATTCTTTTACCTTTTGTTGAATTGTCTCTGTTGTGTCTTTTACTTTACTTCCAAGCTGTTGAGACTTTTCGGAAACATTTTGAGTGACTTGTGAAGAAGTATCTGCTGCATAATCCTTCCATTCATTTCCTTTTTCATATGCTACGTCTTTCCATTCTGTAGCACGGTCTCTAACGTATTCTGCACCTTGGTTAAGATCATCTCGCAATTCTTTCCCTGATTTAGGAGCAAACAATAACGCTACAGATGCACCTACAATACCTCCAATTAACGAACCAATTAAAAAATCTTTACTATTAATATTTTGATTTTGTTCTTCTTGGTTACTCATTCCAATTCCTCCCTAAGCTATTTTTTATGAAATTAATTCATTACTCACTTTTTCTTTTCTTCCAAAGATTCATGAAAACTGTTCCCCACTTCATAGCTTGAGCTGACGTATCATGATCTAAGTTTGATGCATTTGTTACACTTGTTGATAGGTTTCGTAGCGACTGATTAAAATCTGAGACTGTATCCCCTACCCCTTTAATGCCATCTACTAGTGTATTCATTTTAACTGCCTTTTCGTTTATATCCTCGGCAAGTTTATTCGTTTTATTTAACAAGGATGTCGTTTCAACAGTTATGCCTTCCATTTGTCTTTCGAGGCCTTCTAATGTGTCGGCAACATGTGTCAATGTTCGTTGTGTTGCCTTTAAAACTTTAGCGAGATAAATAACTAACACGGCGAAAGCTATTGCTGCAATTAAAGCTGCAATATAAAGTAGATTAACCATGGTTTCTTAACCAACTCCTTCTTCATCTAGCATTATGTTTTGGTATCATTTCAAACCGATCAATATGTATTAAGATATAATTAAATTACCTGTCTATAATTTACCCTTGCCATAAAAAGGATAAACATAAACACTCTGTTTTTAAAATCAACCGTAATAGACAAAATTATACCTACTTTTAAAAATTTGTAAAAAAAACGGCCATTATTCATATATAAGCCTTAGGAGCAGGCATAACTCAGTTTGATTTAAATTGTTTAGTATAACAATTTAACTATGTTATAGATTTTCACATTCTAATAATTCATAGTTTCTTTAGGTACGAAAAAAGGAAGGGTATAACTCCCTCCCTTTTCTAATTCGATAACAAAAGCCAATAGTCCTTCTTTTATTTTAAAATTCCTAATCTTTTACTGTTTCCAGCTCTTTTTCATAGGTTTGTTGGAACTTTTGAATGTCTCCAGCTCCCATAAAAATTAGTACGCTATCTGTATACTGTTTTAATACGGTCGTATTCTCTTGACTTAGAAGTTGACACCCTTCTACTAAGTTCTTTAAATCATGAATCGTCAATTTACCGTCATCTTCACGAGCAGATCCAAAAATGTCACAGAGATAAACATGGTCCGCTTGTTGCAAACTGTCAGCAAATTGCTGTAAAAATGTTTTCGTTCTCGTATAGGTATGTGGCTGAAAAATTGCAATGACTGATTTTGATCGATATTTTTTTCTAGCCGATTCAATTGTTGCTTCAATTTCTTTTGGGTGATGTGCATAGTCATCTATTAAAACTTGTGTACCTACTTCTTTTTCAGTAAAACGACGTTTAACCCCTTGAAATGAACCAATTTTTTTAATATCTTCTGCCTGCATATCTTCATAATGACATAATGCAATAACGCCTAATGCATTTAAGACGTTATGATTTCCATACGTAGGAATCGTGAACGTATCATAAAACGTATTCCTTACAAATACATCAAAGGTCGTTCCTGTTTCATCTTCGTGAACATTTTGCGCTTGAAAGTCATTTGTATCAGAAAAACCATAGTAAATAACTGGCACTTTTGCTTGGATTTGTTGTAGGTATTCATCATCCCCACAAGCAATAATTCCTTTTTTTACAAGGTCAGCCATTTGTTGAAAGGATTGAAAGACATCATCAATACTAGTAAAGTAATCAGGATGATCAAAGTCTATATTCGTCATAATCGCATAATCTGGTTGATATTGCAGAAAGTGTCTGCGATACTCACATGCCTCAAAGACAAAATAATCACTTTCAACATGTCCTTTACCAGATCCATCCCCAATTAAATAGGAGATTGGATAAGTCTGATCTAATACATGAGCTAACAAACCTGTTGTTGATGTTTTTCCATGTGCACCAGTTACTGCAATACTAGTGAACTGTTTTAACCATTCACCTAAAAATTCATGGTAACGATAATAGGTTAACCCCAATCGTTTAGCCTCTTGAATTTCTTCGTGATCATCGTTAAACGCATTGCCTGCAATAATGGTTAATCCTTCTGTGATGTTATTCTTAGAAAAAGGAAAAATAGGAATATCTTTTTGTTCTAATGCTGTTTGTGTAAAAAAGGTTTTTTCTACATCAGAACCTTGCACTTCCTCTCCAGAATCTTTTAAGATCTGAGCTAGTGCACTCATTCCAGTCCCTTTTATACCAATAAAATGGTAAGTTGTCATAACAAGAACCTCCAAAGATGAGTGATATTTCGTCTTCACTCTCGGATATCTATTTATTTTAGTTAGCAACGTCATGTTGCTAGATAAATCAAAATGATTTATTAAGCTTGATTTAGAGTTTTAGTTGTTTTCTGTATATTCTACTTTCTTTAATCGTGGGTTTGGATGATAACGTCGTCCCTCTTTTGCTTGGTGCTCTCCGTTTAGCAAAACATTATCCCCAGTAAAACCAATATGAATGTTCAATAGGTTTCTACCTATCCCATACATATCAACTGGAATATTTGTTTCTTCAAACTCACGAATCCGTTGTTCATTCAGTCCGCCAGTAACCATTATTTTTACGTGATTGAATCCTTCTTGATCCAGCGCTTCTCTAAGCGCGACGATTAATTTTGAATTCGCCCCACGTGGATCAAATGTCCCCATTATATGCTGATTTCTCCAGAAATATTTATCTACCATATTTTTAGAAGTATCGATACGTACGCCTTTTAACTGATCCCCAAATTCACGTGCAACTCTTAGCGAATCAGTAATGACATCATTATTATAATCAACCAATACCATAAGCTCATCCTCTGGATAAACTTTCTGATAGGCCTTGGCAGCTTTTACAACGTCCCCTTCAAACATTTGAATGATGGCATGTGGCATAGTTCCCATCCCCTGTTTTCCCCACCATTCATTCATCGCATGGGTTGCTTGTGCTGTTGATCCACCAATAAATGCAGCATATCCATCTCCTGCTTGCTGAGTATAATGATCATCACGATCACCCATAAATATAATTGGTTTCTTTTTTCCTGATGTTCGAGCAGCCTTCACCACATTATATACATTTGTAGCAACCGACGTTCTTCTTGCTAAAATACCGTCGATAATCCCTTCTAAATACCCGAATGATTGGTAAGGACCAGTTACGGTTAGCACTGTTTCATATGGACTTATTTTGTCACCATCTTTTAATGAGTGAATCTCAAGTTGTTCAGGGTTGTCAGCAAATGTATGTAATAAAGCAATTGCTTCATCTGTACCACATAGTACGGCATTGCTCTTTTGGAAAAATTGCATTGTCACACGATTATCAGGTATAACTTCTTCTGCAATCTCTTTTGTTTTTAAAAAATAAACTGCCGAAAACCATCCCTCTTTTATTCGCTCATCAAACTTAAATGTTTTATTAGTTAGTCTTTCAATTTCACCATTTAACTTACGAGTAATCTCCTTCATCACCATACTCCTATCCTAATCCACTAAATTAAGAAATATATAGATTTTTTTAGATCAATATCTATCATATAAGAATAGTCACACTTCGACAAGTGCTTTCAACATATTAAAAGTAAATCTATGTTGTTAAAAGTGTTACCAAATTGTTAAGACTTTATCATCATGTTAGTAGATCTTCTACATCCTTTTCTGTCACTAAGACATCGCGTGGTTTACTCCCGTTTTGTTCAGAGATAATCCCCGCCTGTACCATTTGATCAATTAATCGAGCCGCACGGTTGTACCCTATCTTGAAACGTCGTTGCAGCAACGATGTACTTGCTTTATTTTCATGCATAACGAATTCAACAGCTTCTTGATATAGTTCATCTTTTTCCTCTTCCGTATCTATTTGCTGAAGTAATTGTTCTTGTTCAAATAAATAATTGGTTGGATGTAACTTTTTAATGTGTCCTGTGATTCTCTCAATTTCCTCATCAGAAACAAAAGCACCTTGAATTCTTACTGCCTGTCTTGCACCATTTTCAACAAACAGCATATCCCCTTTTCCTAGTAATTTTTCAGCACCACTTGTATCGATCATGGTTCTGGAATCTACTTGAGATGCTACACTAAAAGCAATCCGGGTTGGAATATTGGATTTGATTAGACCTGTGATCACATCCACTGAAGGGCGTTGGGTTGCTAATAGTAAATGAATTCCCGCTGCTCGTGCTTTTTGAGCAATTCTGCAAATAGCATCCTCTACATCATGTGGGGAAACCATCATTAAATCAGCAAGTTCATCAATTACGATAACTAAATATGGCATTTTTTCATGCTCACGATCTTGTTGAATCATTTTTTGATTATACCGTTCAATATCTCGTGCCCCTTCATGGACAAACTTTTGATAGCGCTCTTCCATTTCCTCAACGGCCCATTTCAAGGCTTTGGTAGCAGCTTTAACGTCTGTGATAACTGGTGAAACGAGATGCGGAAGATCATTATATGGTGCTAACTCAACCATTTTAGGATCAATCAATAAGAAACGTACATCCTCATGATTTGCTTTGTATAATAAACTAACCAAGATCGTATTGATGCAGACACTTTTTCCAGATCCTGTAGCACCCGCAATTAAACCGTGTGGCATTTTATTTAAATTCGTCATAATTGGGCTGCCCGCAATATCTAAACCTAAAGCTACTGTTAGTGGGGATGGGTTGGCTCGAAAACCCTCTGATTCAAATAATTGCTGTAGCATTACTGGTTGTGAAACACGATTTGGAACTTCAATCCCTATCGTATTTTTTCCAGGAATTGGTGCTTCAATCCGGATATCTTTGGCAGCTAAATTTAGTTTGATATCATCCGATAAATTTTTAATTTTACTTACTTTCACACCTGGTTCTGGTTGTATTTCAAAACGGGTTACTGCAGGCCCACTAACTGCATCTACTACACTTGCCTTGATATGAAAATGCCTTAAAGTCGTTTCCAACAAATCCGTTTGTTCCTCTATCCATCCCGTGTCATCCTGCATTGTTTCCGTCCGATCATTTAATAAGTGAAGTGGAACTGGTTGATTTTTTTTGGCTATTGTTTTTGACCGTGTTTGTGCTCGTTGTTGCAATGCTTGTTTCTTATCTCTTGGAGTCATGATGACATTAAATGGTTTAACATTTGTTTTTGGTTGTTGTTGGACATTTTCGCTCTCACCGTCTACCGTCGATGTCTCCTGATCATTCGACTGTTGTTGAATGGTTGATTGTTGTTCTTGAATGTCGCTGTCTTGTTGCAGCACTTCCTGTTTTTCTTCCGCTTCTTCCATACTCTCCCCTTGAGTTTGAACCTCATCTCGTAACAACCATTGCTCTTGTCTATTAGGGGATTGCTCTTGCTGCTTGATCGGCTCTACTGTCTCGTGTAAAGGGCTGGACATCGTCTGTTCTTGTTCGCTTTCACTACCTTGTTCTGTGTCTTTTGTCCCTACTTTATCTTTTCTAATATATGCTGGAATCTGTAATTCTTGCTCTTCTCCCTTAGGTCGTTGCTGAAACCCATAAATTGGTGAGGGTACATCGGTCGGTGTGAATTTTTCGTCTATCTGTTGGTGATTTTTTATTTGAACCGATTTGGTTGAATCAGCCTCGTTTACGTTTCTCGTTTTTTGTTTAGTAACGTGTTCCTCCCGGGACCTAGGTTTAAGACCTATTTCTTCTTCCTGTGGTATTACATTTTGTTTAGTGGTTCGTTTTGTTCGATTTGGTATATTAGGGATAGCTGACTCCGTTAATTGAAAGACCTTATCATCACTAGGATATTTGTAAGACATTTTTGTTTCGATATTTTTTATTGATTGTTGTTCCTCAATAGTATAATGCCTTAATTGTGTTTGCTGCTTCACATCATTTGGAGGTTCCGATTCAAACCATTTTATAAACTTATTTTTTAACTGTTTCCACATGTACGACACTCTTTCTTATGTAATCATTTCTCTTTATTTTATCAGTTTTATTTCATTTTTGAAGAGGCTTTATACAGACGTCCAATCCAGAAGATATTCTTCCCCCAATAGCATAAATACCTTTGTCAGCTTGTTTTAAGCAATGACAAAGGTATAAAAATCGATTTAACATTAAAATTCAAATACTTGACCAGGTTTATACTGGTCATCTAATACATAAATGCCTTTTTCTTTTGGTGCATTTGGTAATCCTAATTCTTTTTGTGAACAGATCATACCGTGGGAAGCTACGCCTCTTAATTTCGTTGGTTTAATTTCCATACCACTCGGCATGATTGCACCTACTTTGGCAACAACAACTTTTTGACCTTGATCGATATTTGGAGCTCCACATACGATTTGCACTTCTTCTTCTCCCAAATCAACTTGGCAGACACTTAACTTATCTGCATTTTCATGGGCTTGTTTTTCCTTTACATAACCTACAACAAATTTTGGTGTTATATCATAATCAAGTACATCATCCAGACCATTTTGTTTAAATACTTGTTTCATTTGATCCAATAACTCTTCTGTAATCATTATTTTCCCTGCACCATCAAGTGAAAAATAGCTTGACGCACGAAAAATATTATACCCTAAAACCTCTTGATTTTGTTGGTCTGTTATTTTAACAATATCCCCAAAACGTTCCGAGTTAATTTCATAACGGTTTCCCTGTTTAATTGGGAAGATTAGTACATCACCAATTCCTTGTTCGTTATAAAAAACATCCACATTTCCACTTCCTTTTTTTATTCTATGTGTTTTTCGGTTTGTTTTTTGCCAAAATAAAGATAGGCTCTAATTTCTTATCCTCATAAATAAATGGTAATGATGTGATTGGAACTCTACCTTCAGCGAAAAACTTCATTGTCATTTGAGCCAGTATGTCATATCCCATATCATTTTGTACGTCTGCAAAGATAAGCACATCTTGATGTGGCACTGCAACAGCCAGTTCTCCCTTACTATTAGCTCGCATTTCCTCCAAAAGTGACTCATTTAGAATACGACTTGCATCATATCCATCTTGACTAGCGATAAAGTAAAAATCGTTCCCTGCAACTGTATCTATGTTAGGAGTTGTCTCCAATGAACGGATATTAAACGCAGCAATTTCTCTTAAACGTTCGAGCGTCCAACCTTCTGCTTCTATCATTGATTTATCAATTAACTGGTATGTACGGCCCAAATCTAATGCATAATAAACACGTGTTTCAGCTGTATGATCTGTAAACAACAACTCTTTCCCTGCTTTCGTTTTGGTAGGAAACGATGTCGCCCTAATAACAGGAAAAATACTTTTTTCCTTTCCTGTTAATTCCTGTGTTTGATTCATTATGTTTAAAGCTTCTTTTACGTGATATTCTAAATCATCGATTGCTTGGTCGCCCTGTTGTTCATATTTAGCAATAACATTTGGTAGTGTAATCGTTATCCCCTTTTGAGTGTCTTTCCATTCAATTCGAAAGGTATCTTTATCACGATTAAATGAGGTTCTCCAGTCTTCGTGTTGCATCCGTTGTTCAAGTAGTTTTTTCATTTTTATACTTGTCATTTTCATTCGAATCCCTCCTTAAAGGAAGAAAATAACCTCGTGCTATTTTAGCAAGACATGATCGTGTAAACAACTAATTAGCCATAACAATCCATATTAGTGTCTCTATAGATTAGTCAAGTGATTCTATAAAAGATTCAATTTCCTCTTTTGTTTTCCTATCTTTATTGACAAGTCTTCCAATTTCTTCTCCATCATGAAAAGCGATAAAACTAGGTATGCCAAACACATCATATTCCTGGCAAATGTCAATGAACAGATCCCGATCAATGTGTATGAATGAAAACTGATCATACTTTTGTTCTATTTCGGGTAATTCTGGTTCAATCGCACGGCAATCTGGACACCAGTCTGCGGTGAAAAGAAAAATTGTCTTACCAGTTTTAATTTTATCACGAAATTGCTCTATGGATTGTAGTTGTTGCATTTATTCCATCCTTTCTAACAAGTATTTTTAGGTTATTGATGGGAACGATAAGCAATCGAGTTAGCCATCTTCATCATCTGTTCTGTATTGTCATCAATCGACTTCAGTTTTGTTCTTGTCGTAATTTTAACCCTACCCACTCCAACTTCGAGTACATAAACATCATCCTCAGAACGAACACCTAAATAACCAAATCGTTCATCATCTTCAAATGCCTCTAATAAAATATAAGCACCTGAATCCGCAGCTTTTTGATAATTTAATTCACTCTTTGTGCTTTCTAATGGGTTGTAAAATAAAATATATGGTTGGTCACCTTTTTCAAGTGTGACATTATTTGTTGTTTCCTCTACAACTTCGAAACCACTTGGTATAAACAAAGTGAAATGTTCTAATTCTGTATTTGTCTCCACATCCTGTTGATTGAACATCGTCTCTGCAATTTCTTTCGTATCGGTGAATACTTCATCTTCTGACTGATTACATCCAGCTAAAAAAATTCCAACCACTACAAATAAGACTGTAACTGTTTTTTTCATCCATTTTCCTCCTACAAATAGGCGTAAACTCCAGTGTTTACCTTATAAACTTTTCCTATTTCCCCTTCTCTATAATACTATGAAATAAAAATTTGACAAGGATTGTCGAATTTCCAACTTTTGTAAGTAAGACAAAATCATTATATAATGACCATAAAGTTTTTTACAAAGGAGGGATAAGTATGGATTTAGTTGTGTATTTAGCTGGACAAATTCATGATGATTGGCGTCAACAGTTAAAAGACAAAGCGAAAGACAAAGGATTACCGATTACGTTCGTTGGTCCTCAGGAGAATCACGATTTGTCTGATGATATTGGTGAAAAAATATTAGGAAAACAACCTGGCAAATCATACAGGGATGATGCTGCCTCAGCAGTTAATAATTTTAGGACAGAAATATTAATGAAAAAAGCGGATGCTGTTATTGCGCTGTTTGGTGAAAATTACAAACAATGGAATACTGCAATGGATGCAGCATCAGCTTTAGCATTAAATAAACCAACTATTCTAATTAGACCCGAATCACTCGTCCATCCATTAAAAGAATTATCTAATAAAGCAAATATTACTGTCGAGACAGTCGACCAAGCATTGGATGTATTACACTATATTTACAAATAGGAATATGGGTACCTTGAAAAAGCGCTGAATATTCAGCGCTTTTCTTGTAAATAGAACTCATATTGACCTTTCAATAGTTTTAACACATGTGTAAACATTTCTTCCCTACCAACAAATTCGTTTGTAAAAATTCCAATTGCACCTTGTTTTTTTCGAATATCTTTTTTTTGCGTATAGGCATCCATAATTTCACCGAGTTCTATCCCTTTTTCTAATTGTTGTTTGATTTCTTCTGGTAACGGAATTCGAGCTCCACTTGCTGTAAAGGTTTCACCAGTCTCATCTACAAGTGCCCCCCAATTACAAAGAAACAAAGCTCCATCCATTTCCATCACACCGCCTTCTAACCCAATACCGATGGCACTGGTGGACTTAGCCGCGCACTCCCTTGCACGATTGATTGCACCTTCTAACGTTTCTTCATCAGAGTAAGGTTGTAGGGACACTTTCGACTCTACATCAACCTCTTCTACCTCTGCATGAGCAAAGACATTCTGTACAGCTTTTATTTTGGTGGGATTTTTTGAGCCTATATAAATTTTCATCGTTTTCATCCTCTATTCCATGGTAAAGGACTTACTATCCTGATTGATAGCAAGTCCCTTTAAGCGACAATACAGCTAAACCGAGTAGGTTAGCTATTTTGTCTAATCTGTTCCACAGTAGTTTGGTCTGTTGATTTTACAAGTTTGATTAATAACTCTTTTGCTGCAGCATAATCATCCACATGAATCATCGAAGCATGAGTATGGATATAACGAGAACAAATACCGATTACAGCCGACGGCACCCCTTCATTTGTAAGATGGACTCTACCAGCATCTGTTCCACCTTGTGATATAAAGTACTGATACGGAATATCATTTGATTCAGCGGTATCTAGAATAAAATCTCGAATCCCTCGATGCGTAATCATGGAACGATCAAATATACGTAGCAGTGCACCTTTTCCTAATTGTCCAAATTCTTTATCATCTCCTGACATATCATTTGCTGGAGATGCGTCCAAAGCATAAAAAATATCTGGTTTTATCATATTGGCAGCTACTTGAGAGCCACGTAATCCTACTTCTTCTTGAACGGTTGCACCAGAATACAACTGGTTTGGTATTTCTACACCTTGTAATTCTTCTAACAATTCAAGTGCCAATCCGCATCCATAACGATTATCCCAAGCCTTGGCAAGGATTTTCTTTTCATTTGCCATTGGTGTAAATGGTGTGATTGGTACAATTTGTTGACCTGGTTTTATGCCAATTTTCTTGGCATCTTCTTCATCATCTGCCCCAATATCAATCAGCATATTCTTTAATTCCATTGGTTTTTTTCGCTGTTCTGGTGTTAAATTATGTGGTGGGATCGATCCAATAACACCAGTAATAGGTCCATTATCTGTCATAATTTGTACGCGTTGTGCTAATAGTACTTGTGACCACCATCCACCAAGTGTTTGAAATCGAATCATACCATTTTTGGTGATTTGTGTAACCATGAAGCCTACTTCATCCATGTGACCTGCAACCATTACTTTAGGGCCAGTACCATTCTTTATACCAAACACGCCTCCTAAACGATCTTGAATCACTTCATCGGCGTAATTTTCTAATTTTTGCTTCATAAAGTTTTTTACAAGATGTTCATTCCCTGGGGCACCTTGTAATTCTGTCAATGTCCGAAATAATTGCTGTGTTTTTGTATTCATATGTAATACCTCCAACTTATTCTCCACCGTATATTGTATCTGATTTATGTACAGGTTTCCAACTTTTAATCATTGTTACGTTTTCTATTTTCTCTTATTTCTAGTATACTAATACTAAAATTTTAAACACGAGGTGACATTTATGGACTGGAAAAAAGTACTGATCTCAGCTGGACTAGGTGCACTTGCGGGATATGTGATTGCTGAGCAAGTTAATAATCGCCCAATTAGCCCCGAAAGTGCCTTACGATCAGTAAAAGAAACATTTAGAAAAGAAGGGCCGATTAGTGGCTCTTGGATTTATATGAAGCCTGAAGAATTAAATAAAAACGGTTTAAACTACACTGTATATCATGGAGGAATTACTCGTACCATTGATGGCCAAAATCATCAATATGAATTCTTTGTAGATGCGGATACAGGATCTGTTATTGAAGTGGCAGAACGTGAAGCTAGTTAAAATTTCTATTCCAAAAAATTCTATATAAAAATTACGTCGGAGTTTATATTGGCTTCGACGTTTAAAAATCAATCAACTATCTAATGACTTACCGACGGTTGCACCATATATATCAACCACAAAAATGGGGTACATCAATATGTACCCCGTTTTTGAAATTATATTTCAGTTTCTATGTGGAAAATGTGCCCTACATCGATGAATGGATTGACCTTTTGCAGAGAACTTTTCTTCATATTCTGTCATAACATTCTTTGGATCTTCATAAGCATGTAAATCAAGTAGTACCTCATCTAACTCCATACCAAATTTAGAAAAACTAACTAACGAATATTCGAATAACCCTCGATTATCTGTTTTAAATACAATTTCTCCATCATGTTTTAATACATGTTGATACTGCTCTAAAAAGGTATGATAAGTTAATCTCCGTTTTTCATGTCGACTTTTTGGCCATGGATCAGAGAAGTTTAAGTAAATCTTATCAATTTCGTTCTCCCCAAATAAATCACGTAAATCTTCAGCATTCACATTAATAAGGCGAATATTCTTTTGTCCCGAGTCCAATGACTTTTGCACGGCACTTACAATAATACTTTTAGCAACCTCTATCCCAATGAAGTTAACTTCTGGAAATTGTTCGGCCATGCCTACGATAAATTGACCTTTTCCTGTACCTATTTCCACATGTATTGGTTGATCATTACCGAAAAAATCTTGCCACTTATTTTTGTTATCAAAGGGGGCTTGGACGACAACCTCATCATGCTCTTTAAGATAATCATCTGCCCATGGTTTATTACGCGCACGCATATTGTATCTCCTCTTATCATTTTATTTAAGGTAAACACTCGCTTAGGGCATCCCAAACAGATTGTTACCTTGAACCAACCGTGTGTAACGAAAGTATACTCCTACTTGTTTGAAAGTGGAGTCTTGCGGACGGTTGCACCGGAATCAATTTTATAGTCATCATTATTGTTTGTAAAAAAGCAACTATTATCAAGCGATTAAAAAGTAAAAAGACTGAATGACATCAGCCTTTCACTTGCATATTTAAAGGATCTTTTGCTGATACTATGACCAAAGGATGGTGTGTTAAAATGTCTCTAAATGTTGATGATCAATTAAATGTTCTAAATGACCTACTAAGTGAACAGTCAGAAGATTGTTGTGGAAGTGTATCTGAATGCCAACAGATAAAAAGGATCGCACAATCAATCATGGCAAACAATGCTGTTAATGACCAACAATTACAACAATTATTACCGGAAATATATAACTACAGTAAACAAGGTGAGAACGCTCAAAACCTTGATGAACATATTATAACCAATCAAGCAAACTTAAAAAACTGGGTGAATGTAATTCAATCCTCGAATACCCATTAATTTACTTTTTTAATAAGCCGCTTAAGCTCATTTAGTTGATGAGCGGCTTCTTTATTTTTTCCCTTTTGACCATTCCAAATATAATAGGTAATGGTTCTGACAATTAAATACCAATACATTCTGTTCAACAAATGCTGGTCTTTTGTTGCACCATAATGATCTAACCAATCATCCCATTCATCTTCTGGAATATACTCCAGTAGGATCGTTCCAATATCCATGGCTGGATCTCCTACCCTTGCATTATCCCAATCGATTAAATATAGTTGATCATCATTAGAAAGCAACCAATTATTATGATTCATATCACAATGACAAACAACTTGGTGATTAGAATTTATATAAGGGGTCATTCGATCTAAATATTTAAGTGCTTGGTGAATTTCAATACGAGCATTAGTAACGCCATCTTCTTTAATTTGTTGCTTCAAACTTGCTAACATTTGGTTTGGATTAATTGGATTAACTTCAATTCTCATGAGCATATCTAATAATTCTGAGGAATGATGAATTTTACTTAACATTTTGGCAACCCTAGGATGCTTCATCTCTTCTGGAGAAAGTTCTCTCCCCTCCAACCATTGTTGAGCAGTGATAACATCTCCATTTTCCAATCGCTTTGTCCATACCAACTTTGGAACAATGCCTTCAGCAGATAATACTGCTAAAAAAGGAGAAGAATTACGTTTTAAGAAAAGTCTTTTTCTCTCGCTGTGTGCATAGTAAGCCTCACCAGTGGATCCGCCAGCTGGTGTGATCGTCCAATCTTTACCTAGAATATGTTCCAAACCTTTCACCTGCAATTCCTCAAATCTATACATAAATTTCATTGAATAGTGTTTAAAACCATAATTAAATCCATACCTTACTTATCAAGACGTGCAAAGAGACCTATAAAATTAGATTAACTTAAGTGAGGATATGATTTCAAGATATTTTTTTGGAATTGCCCCCAAACAACACTCTTTTGCTCGCATTTTTTGAAATTTGACATGATTTACAAGTGCCTGCTTGTCCATCCACTTGGTAATAAATAGGATTCTGAGCTATTATCTCAACTGCTGTCACATCGTAAATGGACACTTCTTTAAAGTGTATATGCTTTCCTATGAAGACTGTCAAAAAAAATAATAGCACCTTCCATGCTGGGATCTCACGCATAATTAGTAATGGAAAGCTACTACCTTGAACTGTTGTATTAGGTGCAATTTTCATGCCACCACCATAATAAGGGTGATTGGTTACTGTTACCATCCATACATCATCTAAACGTTGTTTATCACCATCAATCGTTACCTCAATCGTTTTTGGTGTGAAATTCTTTAACACTTTTAGCAGGGAAACAACATAACTAAACCAACCTAATTTTAAATGACTGAGCCATCCTTTATATTTTGATTTATTATTTTCTTCCACAATTTCTGCATCAAAACCAAATCCAATGCTATTGGCGAACACACGTCTTGCCTTACTCGTTCTTTGATTAACGACATACGTACCTGGATAGAATTGCCGCTTTCGCTTGGTTACCATGATGTTTTCTAAAATTTGTAATGGTGAGCCATTAATTTGATAACCTTTAGAAAAGTCATTACCTGTTCCTGCTGGTATAAAAGCAACTGGTACCATCGAGTAATTGGATAACCCATTAAGCACTTCATGCATTGTTCCATCACCGCCAATAACAACCATCGTTTCAATCCGATCGCCATGTAGACTAGCTAATTGTTCTGCCAATTTTTCCGCATGCCCCGCATATTCCGTGTAAAATGCTCGACAATCATGTTTCTGATACAATGGACTGCTTTTCACCTCTTCGAACACACGTAAACCCCTACCATTACCAGCCACTTTATTTATTATCATTATATACATTCTTCCGACTCCTCATGATGTGTGTTATATTAGGACAATTCATAAACTTTCATCCAATGTTACGACGCATAAGCAGTATTATGCGACATATCTTGGCTCTATTACTTTCTTACATTCTGATTGAAAGAAGTGCTCTACCATCGTTTCGGCAGAATACTACGCTTTCCATGGGCACGGCCTCAGCTAACTTGGTAAAGAACCCCACTTTACCAAGTGGATCTTCAGCTCGTGCTGTTCCCATAGGAGTCTCCGTATTCTGCCTCCACTAAATGATGTTTCCTGATTAGTAATAGATGTATGCCTGTTAAACAATGCATTTTGTATACTTACTCTTTGAGTGCTGTCAAGTTGTAAAATATCTTTTTTTATTCGTTCGAAATAGACAAACGAATGGATTCATTTTTCTTATCTTTTAATTAATAGCTATTATTTTGTTTTGTTTAATTAAGAAATAATCAATAAAACTTTAGATCACACAAACAGCGGAGGCAATACGCGGAGACTCCTACGGGAGGAAAGGCCTAGGTGAGACCCCGCAGCGAGGGACGAGCGAGGAGGCTCAACAGCCGCCCGTGGAAAGCGTAGTGTATTGCCGCAGCGACTTTAAAGCACTCATCTTTTATAGGAAGCGGTGAGTTATGTCGCATAATACTGCTTATGTGACAAGAATAGTATTAAAATAGTAATCGCTTTGTCAATAATGATCCGTATCATCGTCCCATTCGGGTCTTTTCCTGGACACTGTGTAGCAATGTTTCAATAAGACCTCACACACTTTTAATTGTTGATGTTTCAGCGGATACACTAAGTTTTTCTTCTGTTGTAACCAACTGTCGTGTTTCTCTATGTCAATAATAATCGTATTATATGGTTCTAATTGAGATTTTATAGTATTTGTACGAGAAAGGATAATTTTATAAATAGGAAAGTCAATATCATAATTTTTAAAAATACTTTTCACAATATGTTCCGTTCTTTTTAAATCAATCATAGGACTAATAACCTTGGATCGATTATGATTGCTTTCTTTATACCATGTCCGATCGTCACCTTCTACAAATTCTATTGATGAATCATCTTCAACGAAACGTATTATTTCCAAACCAATTGGTGAAACAAGTATTATCTCGCCTTCGATTGGTTGATTTTTCACTTTAAATACAGGCTTGTATAATAATAGACAAGTATCTGGAAACCGTGTCAAAAAGTATTTCAATTTAAAATCATCATATAATTGTCGATCAATAAACGACATTTCCCCTACTGTCGTTGAGGCCCATTTTAATTGAAACGAGAAAAGAGAATCCAAAAAATAATGCTTAAGTGCATTTTCTGTTGAAGGCAATCGATCCTCTTGATGATATCGGTCATTTTCTTCTGTAGTTGCTAATTTCCGCGAAAATAAACGTCTCCAATTTAACATATGCGAAGCTGGCTGATCCATTGGCTGACTGGTTTCTTGACTACTTTGTTGTTGTTTTTCTTGCTCCCATAATTGATAAACGGATTTCCAATTTTCTTTTTTTAAACGAATAAATCGTCCTGGATAATGAAAAATATCTGTTTCATATCTTGATATATAATCATAAATTTTTATTAACTGTGCCAATGTTTCCACTTCACCCCGTTAGCTGGATTGTTTTGATTATTTCATATTTTGGTGAATGAGTGGGATGGATCCGATAAACAACAAACGAATCAATAGTTGTTTTCTTTATATCCATATAATTTTTAGCTATAGTAGAAAAGTACTGCGGCTGTAGTCTTGTTCCATTCCACTTTTTTGCTAGTGTGATATGAGGACGGTATACCCGTTTTTCTCTCGGAAAACCTATCTCTGCACAAGTATCCTCTACATTATGCTGAAGTTGATCCAAGCGATCTGATTTTTGGACACCCGCCCACAGAACTCGTGGTTGTGTTTCATTTCCAAAACTACCAATGTGACCAATCTCTAAATCAAATTTCGATAAGGAATGTATTGATTCTAACTTAGGTAGCAATTCAGAAAGTAAATCATCATGAACCCCACCTAAAAATTTTATTGTTATATGTAGGTCATCTACATGTGTCCACTGTTTAAATGCTAATAACTCATTCATTTTTAGTTGGCTTTGCCACCCTCTTAGCCATTGTTGCAATCTTTGTTGCAATGGAATCGCAATAAAATAATGTGGAAGTTGTCCCATGTCGTTCCTCCTTTCATCATTCAGCTCTTATTATTGCAATACTAGGTGAAACCATGTATCTTTTTAATGTTTTGTTTTTGATATTTTTATTAATTGTTTATGAGTTTCTTGATTGCAAACAACATATAGTTCCGCATCTTTAGGCAACGGTTCGTCTAACATACGGTTAATACTGAGATTGTTATGATCAGCGATTAATGTGGCCCCTAATTCTAACAGCTCATTAAAAGCATCTCTATAGGTCTTCCACTTCGGAAAAGTTGGTATCAAATATAAATCATCACCATGAGATCGACTTAACAATTGGCTATATACACTTGAAATACCTTTTCTAAAAGCTGAGCGAACAAATAATGAGGAAATTGTTTCATTAGAATGGATAAATTCATCTACGTTCATATATTCAAAATTCTTAATATGGTTTTCATCCATTACTTCCACAATTGTATGAACATGAGATGCAATCGATTCTATCGCAGAAGCAACTAATAATGTTTTTCCATCACTTAGTTGATCATCCTTAATTGAATCATCTGAAAAAACAAGTACTGCTTTTGCTTCCGTAATATTTGCTTTTTCTAGCGTGTTCCTTTCCGATGCATTCCCTTTTATATAATGAATGTTTTCCGCTAACATTGGTGCTTTTTCTAAATCATCAATGATAATAATTTCGATCTCTTTCATAGTTTCAAGCATTTCTTTAATCGCAAATTTAGCTTTTTGGGACCAACCAATTATTACGTAGTGGTGCTTATCCTTATACATAATCTGACCTTCCTCTCTTCTTTGCCGAAAGCTTGCTAATCCATCCACGACTTTTCCAATCACGACTCCGATGATTCCAATTCCAAATAAATAAAGAAACAATGCGATCAATCGTCCTCCAAATGTAATAGGTGACAAATCACCATACCCTACCGTTGTTACGGTTGTCATTACCCACCAAAATCCATCAAAATAGGTAGCGAAGGTTTCAGGCTCTACCTGAACGATAAGTATCGTTGATAGAATGACTAATAGCAAACTAGTAGTGACGATCACACTATTTTGAATCTTCACCATTTTTTTCATTATTCTTCTAATAATGTACATGTTTCCCCACCTCAAGCATACAATTGATACTATAAATTATCAGTAAATTTACACAAAAAACTAGCCTTTTAGTTCAAAAAGGTGTAAAATAAGATTAACTTCTAGATTCTTTTTCACCACGTGTTTATGGAACAACTTGAAGGAGTGGTTTTTTGAATCAATCAACAACCCGAATGCTAACTCGTGTTAAGGCTGAATATCTTTATATTAGAGAAAAAGGTACGGTCTCTACCACTGAACTTGCTGAAGAATTTGGTATAACAGACCGAACCGTACAAAGGGACTTAAATGTTCTAGAACACAATGGTCTTGTTATTAGTCCAATCCGGGGTAGATGGAAAACTACGAATAAAAAGGTTAAAATTTCTTAAGTCGAAAATACAAGAAGGCTGAGTTATTCAGCCTATTTTTTTTGAACGAATTTATCCGTTATGAATCGATGTTAGGTACGAATATTCGCTATCTGTTAATTCTCTGTATTCACCTACTAGTAGATCTGAATCTAGCTGCAATGTTCCCATTGACAACCGTTTTAAATACACTACTTTTTTGCCAACTGCTTCAAACATTCTTTTTATTTGATGAAATTTCCCTTCTGTGATCGTAACTTCAATTTCAGATATTTCCCCTCTAGTTAAGATGTTTAATTGTGCAGGTTTCGTAACATACCCATCATCTAATGTAACACCTTCTTTGAACTGAGTAATATCATCTTCTGTCACTCGTCCCTGTATATGGGCAAAATACGTCTTTCCAATATTCTTTTTAGGTGATAGTAACTGATGGGCAAGCTTCCCATCATTTGTTATTAGCAATAACCCTTCTGTATCTTTATCTAACCTTCCTACAGGAAATGGTTGAAAAATACTATCTTCTGCCTCTAATAAATCAATCACCGTGTTGTCATGATTATCCTCCGTTGCGGATACATAGCCAGGTGGCTTATTCATCATTAGATAAACGTACTCTTTGTACTCAACCACTTCCCCAAATACCTTTATCGTATCCTTTTCGGGATCAACGTGTGTGCTACTATTTTTTATAACAGTGTCATTCTGTAAGACAATCCCCTTTTTCAAGAGGGTTTTTACTTCTTTTCGACTACCATATCCCATATTGGCAAGTAATTTATCAATTCTCATAAACATCTCCTATCTTATTCTCTCTTCCTTTTAAAGAACTTATCAAGGATTCGAATTCGATTTCCTAGAACTCTCTCTAATAGTGTTGACTCGTAACTCAACCATAAGTATACCGAAGCACCTAATATCACACCGATAGCAAGAATTATAATCGACTCCATTCTTCCATCCGTATAAACGATTGAAAATCCTAAAAACCATTTGGCCAACCATACAACACAGCCCATAATTGTTACAAAGATACCAACCAACATGGTTCTTTTAAAAATTTGATGAAAGGAGAAATCCACTGATCTTTTTATTTTCCATAAATTCAAACTAACCACCGTTGCAACAGCTAAAATAGTTGCAAAGATAGCACCTTTGGCACCAAATAGGTGAATAAACGGAATATTACATACTAATTTTATTATTAACCCAGCTGACAGACTAATAACAGCAAACTGTTGTCTTTCAATCCCCTGCAAGACAGAAGAGCTTACCGTAAAAAATGCAAAAAACAGACCAACTGGTGCATACCATGCGAGTAGTGGTCCAGAAATATCAATAGTTTCTAGTCCATATAACGATCCGTATGCCTCATTCGCAAGTAAGGATAAACCAACAACAGCCGGTACTACAAATAATATAATAATTTGAAATGCTTGGTTCATTTGTTTAAACATTTGTACTTGTTTATTCTCTGTGAAGGACTTCGTAATTGCTGGCAACATCGCTAATGAAAGACCTGTTGCTAGTGTTACTGGTATAATGACTAATTTATGCCCAAGATAGTTGAAACTTGTATAGGAAATTTCTGCAAATTCTTGGGTATAACCAATCGATGTCATTGTACGGATTAATGTAAACTGATCAATTATTTGGTATAGCGATGTCGCAATCCCAACTAAAATAAATGGCCCTGCATAGTGAAACAATTCTTTAAATAAACCTTTTAACGGTAGATCATAAGACCTTTCTTGTTCTTGTAGTTTGCTATCAAGATATGGCTTTCTTTTTTTCCAATAGACGTATAAAACAATTGAAGAAGCAATTGCTCCAATAAAAGTTGCAAAAGTTGCAAAACCAACTGCTAGAGGGATAGAACCTTCAAACACACGCACAATTAAATACGCAGAGATTAATAAGAAGATAATCCGAGCGATTTGCTCAACTACTTGTGATACTGCTGTTGGTCCCATTGATTGATAACCTTGAAAAAAACCTCTAGCAATACTCATACTTGGGATGATCAGTAATGCGAAACTAACCATCCGAATTACCATTGTCGCATCCTCAACCGAGTTACCTGTGCTACCTTCTACAAGTGTTAATTTAGCAATAAATCCAGCACTAAAAAATAGAACAAGAAAGGATATAACGCCTGTAATCATCATAAGAGATAAACCATTTTTAAATATCCGTCGTCCAGTTTGATAATCTCCTAGTGAATTATATTTTGCTACAAATTTAGAAACCGCTAATGGAACTCCAACGGTTGAGATGCTAAGAATAATGTTATATGGCGTATACGCATAAGAAAATAATGCTGTGCCTGTTTCACCAACAAGCCATTCAAATGGAATGACATAAATCATGCCTAAAAATTTAGAAATAAAAATACCTGCTGTCAGTAGCATTGTGCCACGTACTATATTTGATGTTGCCATTTTGTCACCTGCATCTATTGTATAATCGAACGTTACTATTTTATCATAATTTCATCGATAAAACAGAAATTGTTTCCATAAACCATTATTTAAGTCTAAAATATTTTGCAACCTTACTACATATGTAATGATACGTATAGTTGAACAATGGCCTCTAGAACAGTATGATAGAATGGAAGTATAACGTTAGAATGAAAGGAATGAATTATTTGTCCTATCAAGTAACAATCATTGGTGGTGGGCCATCTGGACTTATGGCAGCGATCGCTGCAGCTGAACAGGGTGCTAGCACTTTACTTATTGATAAAGGAAATAAACTCGGAAAAAAACTAGCAATCTCTGGTGGGGGACGTTGCAATGTAACGAATCGCTTACCACAGGAAGAAGTTATCAAGCATATTCCTGGAAATGGTCGTTTTTTATATAGTCCATTTTCTGTATTCAATAACTACGATATTATTGACTTTTTTGAAGAACTTGGTGTTTCGTTGAAAGAAGAAGATCATGGTCGAATGTTTCCAGTTAGCAATTCTGCGAAAAGTGTTGTCAATGCTTTAATCAATCGGCTACATGATCTAGATGTCACAATCAAAACGAACACACCAGTAGAGGCAATTGATTACGGTCATGATAAACATACTGTGATTCTTAAATCAAAACAAAAAATTGAAACAAAGACAGTCATTCTTGCTGTTGGTGGAAAGGCAGTACCACATACCGGTAGCACAGGGGATGGTTATGCATGGGCAAAAAAAGCAGGGCATACGATTACTGAGCTTTATCCAACCGAAGTACCTCTTCTTTCCAATGAAAGATTTATTAAAGAAAAAACTTTACAGGGGCTTGCTCTTCGAGAAGTTGGATTATCCGTATTAAACCCTAAAGGCAAACCAATTATAACGCATAAAATGGACATGCTATTCACGCACTTTGGAGTATCTGGCCCTGCTGTATTAAGATGTTCTCAATTTGTTGTAAAAGAATTGATGAAAGGGAGCAAAACAGTAACGTTGTCAATAGACGCATTACCAGATCGCACGGAGCAAGAAATTTATGATCAATATGTACCACTCATCGACAACAATCCTAAAAAGAGCATAAAAAATATATTTAAAGGAATTGTTCCCGAACGATATTTAGACTTTCTTCTAACACAAAATGACATAAATACTGATGATAAGACAGCAAATATTTCCCGGGAAAAGATTAAAAATCTCATAAATGATCTAAAACAATTCAAATTCGACATTAATGGCAGCCAACCACTTGAAAAAGCTTTTGTTACTGGTGGAGGTGTATCTACAAAAGAAATCACTCCTATTACAATGCAATCGAAATTAATGCACGGATTGTATTTTTGTGGTGAAATTTTAGATATTCATGGATATACCGGTGGATATAATATTACATCCGCAATGGTCACTGGAAGAGTTGCTGGAATGAATGCAGCTTGGGAAGCTCTTTAATTATTATACGAGAATTTATTTTCCTTTTAAATTTGCTTACCAGTATGGCAATTGGTCAGTCTTTGAAAATTTAATTGGAAAGCGATGATTGAAGCATAAAGGAATGAGGATCCACTTTACTTTAATTAGAGGATCCTCATTCCTTTATTTAATGAAAACTCGCAGTTATAAGTGGTGGTTCTTGGTTCTCTTATTTGCTTGGTTTTTGGTAAGTCGATTTTGGTTTTGGGCTTTTAGGGGGAATAATAAACTTGTATGTTTCATTGTGTGGTTTCTAATCCCTTTCTTTATGTTATCCCGGTGCTGTCGTCCTTTAGACTTCCACTTTAAGACATGATATGAAACGGAGATGTTTAAAACTTCGCTCTCAGCCTAATTGATTCAAGTGCTTACTGGTCTCTCTTGTGATACTCACACTCAACGTGGAAGAGTATAAGCCCTACCGAATGAAGCACTCTAGCGTCTTGTTACATTTATTAGTCTTATTAAAAACAATGTCCCCTTTTTTTATAGTTTCCATCTCTATACTAAAAAACCCCTTAAAGATAACACTATCTTTAAGGGGTAAGTTGCTTAGCGGCGTCCTACTCTCGCAGGGGCAAAGCCCCAACTACCATCGGCGCTGAAGAGCTTAACTTCTGTGTTCGGCATGGGAACAGGTGTGACCTCTTCGCTATTGCCACTAAACCGTATTTTTTTAAGAACAAAATATTTTATATGCATTTTTCATATAAAATGCAAGTGTTTTTTTTGTACCTTCAAAACTAGATAAGAAATACTCAAGACAATCAAACCTTAAATAAAGTTAAGTCCTCGATCTATTAGTATCCGTCAGCTGCACGTGTCACCACGCTTCCACCTCGGACCTATCAACCTCATCGTCTCTGAGGGATCTTACTCATTTAAAATGATGGGAAGTCTCATCTAGAG
>NZ_SZNM01000035.1 GCF_005870085.1 Aquibacillus sediminis
GTTTCCTTTACCAAGTTAGCTGAGGCCGTGCCCATGGAAAGCGTAGTATTCTGCCGTAGCGATGGTATAACACTTATTTTAATCAGAATAGAAGAAAGCAGAATTACAATAGTTATTGCACAGTATACAGCTTTTGCGCAATAACATCATTTAAAGATTGAGGTCAATTTTTCCTTTAATTCTACTTCTATTATAATCGAAGGAAATTGCGAATGTACACTGAAGTGTGGTTTGGGTAGGGGACCAATAATAGGAAAAAAACAAGTGTACGCAGAGGCTGAAGACGGGATGTGAAAAAGAATGCTCCTAAGCGGCTACCAAAGGAACCGCGTTAGAAACGTTAAGGTTTACAGATAAGTATCAAACCACTCCACGATCTCATTCAAGCGGCTAATTCTTAATGCCGGCTTTCCATTTCGAGATAATCCGTGATTAGATTCGGGATAACGAACAAATTTCGTTGGGATACCGCGGTGTTTTAGCGCTACATAAAATTGTTCGCCTTGTTCAATTGGACAGCGGTAATCTTTTTCACTATGGATAACTAGTGTTGGTGTCTCTACATTATTTACATAGCGAAGAGGGGATTGGTTCCACATTTTATCTGGGTTTTCGAGCATCGATGTTTTCAATTCCCACTCCGTGAAGAAGTAACCAATATCACTTACCCCATAAAAGCTAAGCCAGTTACTAATTGAACGTTGCGTCACCGCTGCTTTAAACAGATTGGTATGGCCAACGATCCAGTTTGTCATAAAGCCACCATAACTACCACCAGTAACGCCAAGACGCTCTTTGTCAATCCAATCATATGTTTCGACTGTATAATTGGTCGCATCGATAATGTCTTGGTAGTCGCCGCCACCGTAATCACCACGTACAGCATCGACAAAAGCTTGTCCATACCCATGACTACCGCGCGGGTTGATGTATAACACACCGTAGCCCTTGGCAGCAAGTACTTGGAATTCATGCATGAACGCATTGCTGTACATCATATGTGGTCCACCATGAATTTCCACGATTAATGGATATTTTTTTCCCTCCTCAAATCCAATAGGTTTCATGATCCATCCATGTAATGGGATACCATCTCGAGCTAGAAATTCGATTGCTTCTGTTTCTGCAATATACCTTTCACCAAGCCAAGCTTGATTCGACGTTGTTAACCGTTGTTCCTTTTTATCATCAAGGTTGACAAGATAAAGATCACCAGGAGTTTGGTTATCACTGATGGCGATCGCTAGTTTTTGTTGGTTCATATCGAAACTAAATGCATAGATTTGGCGATTGCCACTAAGGACAGTAGAAACTTTTTCATCTACTAAATTGACTTGGTAGAGATGTGTATTTCCGTGGTCACTCGCTAGGAAAAATAGTTTGCTTGCATCATTTGCCCAAACGGCTCCAGCATTTCCCACGCCTGTTGCCATGTCGTTAATGGCTACATCTTCTGCATGGACATCCCAATCTTCTGTCAAACATCTAAGTTGTTTAGTTGCAAGATCTAATACCCATACGCGTGTTAAGGTAGCGTTCGTATAAGCTAGGTCGTGTCCTAATAATGAGATTTGTGAACCATCAGGGGAGTAGTTTGGTGAATCAAACATTCCTTCGCCATTAGTTAGTTTTGTTATTTGTTTACTAGCTAGGTCGATTTCAAAAATGTCTATCCTAAACGTACGATCTGGGTCGTCTGTTTGATTGGATGCAAAGGCAATTCGTTTCCCATCAGGTGAAAAGGCGCCATCATGATGATCAAACAGGCCATCGGTAAGTTGCGTAGCTGCACCAGTCTCAAGATCGATGACCACCAATTGTTGGTAGTTATTCTTTAACAACCCTTCTCCTTCAGCTTTATATTTTAACCGGGTTGTCACATACGGTTTAAGTTCTGCATCTTTTGATTCTTTGTTATTATTACTAGCCTCTTCGCCATTTAATGGCTCTTCTTCCTCAAGCGAAACTGTCACTAACAGTTGTTTGCCGTCAGGGGAATAGACAGGGTTTGTTGCCCCATTGCTAAAATGTGTCAGTTGCTGTGCTTCTCCACCAGTTAATGAAATTGACCAAATTTGTTGTTTACCTGAGCGATTGGAAACAAATAAAATCGTGTTTCCGTCTGGTGACCAGCGAGGATTGGTATCATTTGCATCAGCTTGAGTGAAACGCGTCTCCACACCTGTTGTAACATCTTTTACATATAAACTTGATTGATAGTTTTTCTTATCATTAATAATACGCTTGACGAATACCACCTTTGTCCCATCCGGTGATAGTTGCGGATCAGAGATAAATGAAAATTTTAATAGATCTTTTGCTACGATACCTGGTTTTGTCATGGGTTTTCTTCCTTTCTACTGTTTGCATGATTTGGTTTATCCCGGTGCAACCGTCCGTAAGACTCCCACTTCGAAACATGAAGGAAAACGGAAGATGTTTAAGTGGGAGTAAACTTTCGCTTTCACCCCGATTCGTTCAACTAACAATCAGTGGGGGGGGGGAGGCAAAACCCCCACTGATTGAAGTTTCACTTTATGAATTCATAGTAAAGAAAAGGATAAGAGTTTAGCAACTTTTAGGTCCCAGTGTTTGTATCTCCTGGGACCTTGATGATAGTGTGATAGAATTGTTTAGTTATTCGAACGACCGTAGTAGCCGCCATGATGTCCGTGATGGTGGTGATGCCAAGGGTGATGGTGATGATGTCCATGATGATGCCCATGATGGTGATGGTGCCAAGGATAAAAGCTTCCATGGTGATGCCCGTGATGATGCCATGGGTAGAATCCACTTCCTCCATATCCGTATGGGTTTCCGTATCCGTAAAATCCAGGTAATTGTCGCTTCATTTTTCCCTCCTCCTTTATTTCTATAGCTTATGACAGTAGGAGGGGGTTAGACTGTGTAGCGGCCTATAAATCTTTTGTGTTGGGCATTGTCACCGTTTGCATTTGCTTTGTTGCTAGCTGTTGAAGTTTCTTATCCGTGATGGTATAGTATGAGATACAATTGTATGATTTGGAAGCGTAATAATTTTTCCTTCCAGCGCATAGCTTCTGTTAGTAGAACGTATGTTACACGAAAACTAATCCAGAAAGCGGGGAGTGTTTAGATGATGTCAAGCAAGGACAAAGTCATTAGCCTCAACGATTACAGACGTAGAAGAAATGGATTAGACAAACCGCTTTTCAGCAAGCCGACAAACATTGTGATTGAGGATCCCAACAATCCTGAAAAGTACGGTGAATATGCGGTTGTTTGTAACTTAGTTCATGAAGATCGGCAGTTTTTGGCAATGGAGCGTGAGGATCAAGAAGAAGATCGTTACACCATGGTCGAAGGGATTGTGGAAAATGGTTCGCTCGTAAGGGTAGAGCCAATCGCAGAAGATGAATACGATGAAATTGAATCAAAGTTCTCGAGAATTTTTGCTCAATTTTAATCAACATTAGAACGTCACTATGTTAAAAGAAAATAGAATAAAGAAACATCAGCCCTATTCGTGCCCTCGGAGTATTGTGAAATCTCAAATGGATGCATGAATAGGGTTTATTAATGCCTTCGTTGTGGGGAATGCAGCAAGCAAAATTTGTTGAAGAATTTTCCTAGATAAACAACGCAACGAACTTTCAATCATTCTATTCCTCTTCGCCTGATTGCTAAAACATGTCATTACATAGCATGTACGTTCATTAGCCTTGGATTGGATACTAGTACAATAGAAAAAAATCCAGTATAATAATGTTTTAAATAACGTATGTAATAAAAATCTATTTACAGAGGGGTAATTATGAGTAAGAAAAAGGATCCGCGGTTTAAAATAGCGAATCGGGAAGCATTAATTGGTGTTGGACTAGCGGTTTTTAATTTTGTTTGGTGGTTTGCTTTTGCCTATGGGTTGGGAAGTAAATCGCCGGAAAACTATCAATATATTTTGGGATTGCCTGCATGGTTCTTCTATAGTTGTGTATTAGGTTTAGTGATTATGGTAATTGCCGTTAGCCTTATTGTGAAAAAAGGTTTTGTTGATGTTCCATTTGAAGATGAGGAGGTGGATCGATGAACTGGGAAGTAATTATTCCACTATTCCTCTTTTTATTGATTATCTTTGCGATTGGATTTTGGGCTAGTGGGCATGTCCGCGCATCTAGTTCTTTCTTGCAAGAATATTTTTTAGGTGGACGAGAATTAGGTGGCTTAATTCTAGCTATGACGATGATCGCTACATATGGAAGTGCTAGTAGTTTTATAGGGGGACCAGGTGTTGCCTATACAGAAGGGTTAGGCTGGGTATTACTTTCAATGACCCAAGTTGTTACAGGATACTTTGTGTTAATGATCTTAGGGAAAAAATTCGCGATTGTGACAAGAAAGTATCAAGCGATCACCTTGGTTGACTATTTGAAACATCGTTATGATAGTAAAATCGTTGTGATCACTGCTGCTGTCAGTATCATCATCTTTTTATTTTCTGCGATGGCCGCCCAGTGGATAGGTGGTGCCCGGTTAATTGAGTCATTGACTGGTTTGCAATATACTTCAGCCTTATTTATTTTTGCAGTTTCCGTCCTAATCTATGTGATAATTGGTGGATTTAGAGCGGTAGCGTTAACCGATACGGTTCAGGGGATTGTGATGTTTTTTGGTACGTTAATTCTATTAATTGCAACGATTGTTGCTGGTGGTGGAATTTCGAACATCATGACAGACTTAACGACTGAAAATCCCAATCTAGTCACCCCATTTGGATCGGATGGAAGTCTTACACCTGCTTACGTATCATCGTTTTGGATTTTAGTTGGTGTCGGAGTGGTTGGCCTGCCACAGGTCACCATTCGTGCAATGTCTTATAAAAATGCACAAGCAATGCACCGAGCGATCATTATTGGCACGATTGTTGTAGGGTTCATTATGTTAAACATGCATTTAATTGGCGTCTTCGCGCGTCCGATCCTTCCAGGAATTGAAGTAGGCGATAAGGTGATGCCAATGATCGCGATGGAAGTACTCCCGCCATGGATTGCAGGTATCGTCCTAGCTGCGCCAATGGCTGCAATCATGTCGACAGTCGATTCGTTACTATTACTCGTTAGTTCTGCTGTAGTGAAAGACGTCTATGTCAACTACATCAAGCCGGAAGCAACCCAAACCCAAGTGAAAAAATTAAGCTTTGGTGTGACGGGTGTGTTAGGTATTTTAGTGTTTGTGATGGCACTTGATCCACCTGATTTGCTTGTATGGTTAAACTTGTTTGCTTTTGGAGGATTGGAAGCAGCCTTCATTTGGCCTGTCGTGTTGGGACTCTATTGGAGTAGAGGGAATAAATACGGGGCAATCGCATCGATGGTTGTTGGGGTACTTAGCTATATCTTAATTGATAGTTTTTATCCAGAACCATTGGGTATGCACTCCGTAACTTTTCCAGTGCTGATGTCACTGATTGCTTATATTGCTGGTAGTCTGTTAATTAGAGTTGAACAAAAGGAATCTATTTAATCAAAACGGAATGAGGAATCGCTTGTAGAGACGAAGCGGTTCCTCATTCCGTTTTGTTCTTTTGAAGGTGGGAGCGGACATATAATTCGCTATTTGCTGGAAAAAGAGGTTTTTGGGACTGTATGCGGACATGTCCAAAATGTCCGATCCATTGCAAAAATAGGGCAAAATTTTAAAAATAGTGTACTCAATGTCCGCATCACAGGATCTTGAACTCGAATTAGGGTGGGAGTAGCATTTTAACAGTTGGACGAGGCTATCGAAAATGTCAATAAACATAGCCATTCGACTAATAGTGGTGAAGGACAAATGAATACGGATCTGTTTCGACTCTCAAAGTGTTGGATTAGCGAAATAACGGAATGAGGGCCCGCATTAATGGATTAAACGGTTCGAGGTTCCGCTTCCACCACATTCGATCCATCGAGCAAAACGGTAATATCAACCCAAACAACCAATTGATCATGTGCCTGGTTGTTTTTATTTTTTTGCCGACCCGACCATAACTTCTTCACAAAACAACAATCATTAGTTTACACGTAAAAACGACCTCTTCACAAAAAAATTCAGACTATTTACATTACAAACAAAAAAGTACAAAATGTCATGTTTTAGACAAATTTTCATGCCAAGACGTTTATAATGCGGCTCAACGTTGCTAATTGCTAGGCTGGTAACACATGTCCAAAGGCGCCGGTGTGATATTTTTCACAGTCAGTAACAAAATTTACCACTACGATGTACCCAAACAGTTTCATTTCAAGGGGTGGAAATTATGGGGAAAAAGAAAAATGAAGAAAATTTGAAAGGGACATTGGTAAGCGTTTTCTTGGTTGGTTTTATTATTTTAATTATGTGGTTTGGCGCTTACGGTCTTTATTTATCGAGGTAATGACATTAAAGAGAGAAGGTGATGGGAATGCATTTTCACAGGTTTGAAAAAATTTGGTTGATTTTTGGAATGGTATCATTAATTGTATTTTTAAGCATTGTCGGGGTCAGTGCGTTTGCGATGGATCAACATCCATCAGGGGGAATGGACACGATCGATCCAGAGAAAGTGGAAGAGACTCCACCTTTTGATGACCCTGGTGTACGACAAATTGATGAAGATACGTATGAAGTTGTCATGATAGCTATGGCTTTCGGTTACGAGCCAAGTCAAATTGAAGTCCCTGCAGGTAAAGAGATTGTTTTTAAGGTAACAAGTACAGATGTGACCCATAGTTTCACCATCGTTGATACAAAAGTAAATATGATGGTTATCCCTGGGCAAATCAATGAAAAACGCTATACGTTTGATGAGCCTGGTGAATATTTGGTGTTGTGTAATGAGTATTGTGGTGCTGGTCATCATGTGATGAGCACAACCATTAAGGTGGTGGAATAATGAACTCAATCATAGACAAACAAGACAGAAAATTAGCGCTTAGTCATATTTTAGTTGGTTACTTTGCCTTTTTAATTGGTACGTTTTGTGGGTTATTACAAGTTTTCATTCGTAATGATGCGATTGAATTACCAAACTGGCTCGATTATTACCAAATCCTAACAGCTCATGGGGTATTGTTAGCACTTGTATTTACTACTTTTTTTATCTTTGGTTTTTTAATTTCGGGTATGAGCAAGACGTTAGGAACATTTGGTCCAAAAACTAGAGGCTTTAGTTGGATTGGTTTTTATTTAATGGTAATTGGGACGACGATGACAACGGTGACGATTATCTCCGGTCAGGCATCGGTTTTATACACATTTTATGCACCGTTACAAGCAAGTGGTTGGTTTTATGTAGGATTAGCTTTAGTAATCGTTGGTTCATGGGTACTTGGCTTTTCATTAATTGGCCATTATATCGTATGGAAAAAAGCACACAAAAAACAACTGAGCCCATTGTTTGCCTTCATGACCGTTGCAACGATCATCTTATGGGTGATTGCGTGTCTTGGCATCGTGGTAGCAGCATTGTTTCAATTCATTCCATGGGCGTTTGGCTGGGTGGAAACGATTAATGTTGAACTTAGTCGTTCACTATTCTGGTATTTTGGGCATCCACTTGTCTACTTTTGGTTATTGCCAGCATATATGGCATGGTATGTGGTCGTTCCAAAAATCATTGGTGGAAAAGTATTTAGTGATGCACTCGCAAGGCTATCGTTTGTGTTATTTATCTTATTCTCGATTCCAGTAGGCTTTCACCACCAACTTACAGAACCAGGGATTGAAAGCTTTTGGAAGTTCTTGCAAGTGGTCTTAACATTTATGGTGATCATTCCATCTCTGATGACAGCATTTTCCTTGTTCGCTACCTTTGAAATTACAGGTAGGAAAAAAGGAGGAAGAGGACTATTTGGTTGGTTTACAAAACTACCTTGGAGAGATGTTCGTTTCACATCCATTTTTATTGCGATGGCATTTTTCATCCCTGGTGGAGCTGGCGGAATTATCAATGCTAGTTTCCAAATGAATGAAGTCATTCATAATACGATGTGGGTCGTAGGTCACTTCCATATTACAGTAGGGACCCCAGTAGCGATGACGTTTATGGGGATTACATTTTGGTTAATTCCGCATTTAACCGGTAGAAAATTAACGAAGTCGATTAAAAAATTAGCGTTTATTCAAATTATTACGTGGGCAATTGGGATGCTACTCATGTCCACCTCACAACATATTTTAGGTTTACTTGGTGCACCAAGAAGAACGTCTTACACAGGGTATAACGGAAATAATGTTGCCCTAGAGTGGTTTGATGGTATCTTATCCAATCATGTCACGATGGCAATCGGCGGTTCCATCTTATTTTTATCTGCGATGCTATTAATTTATATTGTAGTGATCACATGTGTTGCGTCACCGAAAGCGACGACAGAAGCAGAACTCGTAGAATTTCCAATCGCCGAGAGTGATCCAGGTGCTACCCCACGCTTTTTGGAAAATTGGTGGATATGGATTGGTATTTGTTTTGCGCTGATTGCGATTGCTTATACGATACCGATTATGGATATGATTCAACACGCACCACCAGGATCGACAGGATTCCAAACATGGTAAATCAATCTTGGTGGGGATGAATAGTTATTCATGAATGTTCCGAGACGGATCATAGGGAAAGGGAGTTGATACGATGAGCTTCTGGGTAACACTATCACTAATTATCGTGACAACAATTGTTGTTGCACTTGTTGTTGACTTGAATACAGAGGAAGAATAGAGTGACAGGCTGAAGCACTAGGGAACACGTTTCCTTCGTGCTTTTTAGCATTATCTTGGTCGATTGGGTAAAAAATCGATCTGAATCAACTGTGACTAGAGATGTCACGGCAGATTGGGGCAAGATTTAGATCTGAATCAGCCAATAAAAGTGATTCGCGCAAAAATGGGATACGATTAGCTGAGGGAAGGTCCCTTTCTCCGAATCGTACTCAAAAATCACATAAGAAATAGCATACCATGTACGTTGGTATGCTATTTCTTTATATATTCAGTTTTTTCCTCGAAAAAGTGAACCTTCAGACCAGCCTAGATCATTTCCATATTAATTCATCGCACGATACATAAATATAGAAAAGTGCAACCGTGATAAGGTTGTATCTGGTCTATATGTACCATCATGGTAACCTTTTGTGACTTCAGCATTGTTTAGTGCGTGAATGCTATCTTCAGCCCAATAACCTTCGATATCAGAAAGAGTTTTTTCATCTGATTGACCTTCTAATTCAAAAGCTTTTGCTAGAATAAATGCCATTTCACCACGTGTTAAAGGTTTGTGTGGTTCAAACCGTTCACCTTGATAGATTTCATCGAAATAGCCTAACGCAGTTACTGCTGAAATTTCTTCATACCCTTCCATTGATGGGGGAACATCTGTAAATGTTTGTTCGACTTGTGCGTCTGTTTCGATATCTAACGCACGTACGATCATAAGTGCTGCATGCTTTCTTGTCACTTCGTCTGTTGGCTTGAAGACCCCATTAGGATAGCCATGAATAATGCCTTTTTCACTTAAATACTGTATTTCTTCTTGGTAGGTTGTGACGTCTTCATAGAAAGGACTCACATTTATATTTGTTTGATCTTGTATAGTATCTGCTTCATCAACAGCATAAACTGTTAATGTATTGTCTGCACGAACGTCAGTCAGATCAATGGTAAAGTAACCATCTTGATCTGACACCGTTGTGCCAATTTGCTGGTCATCCATTGTGACTAAAATTTTTGTATTGGCCGTCGCTTCACCCGTTAATTGTTCACTCGTATCAAACACTGCTGAAACATGTTCAAGAGCATTTTCTTTTGTTGGTGCGGCGTCTGATTTTATATGAAGTTGATAGTCTGATTCTGACCAGAGATCTGTCTCTTCCGTAATCCTAAGCTGATAAACACCTTGTTCTAAATCTGGTGAGATGATTTGTTGTGAACTGTCCCATTCTTCAATCGCTTGAGGTTCATCTTGTTTGTATAAGGTTGCAACTAGGTTTAAGTTCGTTTCTAGTGCATCAATTGAGATATCGACGGCAGCATCTTCAGGTAATGAAAATTCATACCAATCATTATCTTGAGGTAGTTGCATCTTTTCCTTTACAAATTGATTGATTTCAATTGGTTGAGCTTGATCCCGTTGATTTGCCTGGTCATCGGATAAATCAGGTTCTGATAGTTTCAAAGATTCGGCAACATTTATTATCCCGTAACCTAAGTGTTCTTCCCATGTGCCTAACGATAAATCAGAGTTTGCAGCTCCTTTTTCGATTGCCCATTCAATCATTGTTGGAGTCCAATCAGGGTGTTGTAATTTTAGCATTGCTGCAAGGCCACTAACTTGTGGTGTTGCAAACGATGTTCCTTCATCTTCTTTTACACCCCCAGTATGGTCTAAGCTTATGATGCTCGTTCCAGGTGCACTAACATCGATCATTGGTCCATAATTGGAAAAGTGTGCTCGAAGAAATGTAGGATCATACTTATTTAAACTATTTTTATCAGCAGCACCAACACTGATTACATTAGGGTAATAAGCAGGATAAGTATTTTGAGCTTTTCCTTGGTTTCCGGTTGCAGCGATTAACGTGATTCCTTGCTCGGAAGCTTGTTTTAGTGCTTTCTGCTCTAGTGAATTCGGATTATTTCCTGTGTAACTCATATTAATAATGTCTGCGCCTTGTTCAACAGCATAATGAATCCCTTCAATGATGTCACTATATACCATGGAGCCGTTATCATCACCAACTTTAATAGGCAGAATCTTTACCTGCTGTGACATTCCAGCCATTCCAGTGTTGTCAAGGTTTGCAGCAATGATACCAGCGACAAATGTGCCGTGGCCATTGTCATCATCTGGTTCATGATCGTCATTTACAAAATCATAACCAGGTAGTACTTTTCCTTCAAGTTCTGAGTGCTCGGCATTAACACCAGTATCAATAATAGCAACTGTTATGTCGTCGCTATTATCGTTCGATATGTCTAACGAATCATCCACATCTATCGTATTCAAGTACCATTGTTGTTCGTACATCGGTTCAGCCGATAGGTTAGCAATCGTCCTTGTGCCATTAGGCTCCGCGCTAATAATGGTTGGATCTTTCTGCAGTTTCAATAATGTATCACCATAATCAAGGTGGTTAGGAACTTGAAGCACTGCTATATTTTGATCCATTAAAGATGAACTAGTCTTTACTTGTTCTAACCCGAGCTCTGTCCATCGTTCGTTTGTTGCATCTTCCTTATAGTGAACTAAAATTTGTTGATTTTCTGTTGTTTCCTTAGCCATTAAATTGGAAGTAGTATTGATTAGCATCAATGGTACGATCAGCATCCATATGTATATCCAAGCATGTTTGTCCTTCATTTGTTTCCCCCGCATCTTTTAAATTGTGATATTGCTAATCTCATCCCGCCTTAACAGACAGACCCCACTTTAAGGTGTAAGGTTACCGAAAAATAAGTGGAGGTCTGAGATCCACACTACCTGTAATAGATTCAAATCGTTCAAGTAATAATTAGTGGGGATGAAGAACTCCCCAATGGAACTTTCCTTTTATTCTCTTAAATGGAATCTATCACCCTACTTAATAATTATACCATTACAAATAAAAGAAGGGTATAACCAAAATAATAGCAGCGTTGGTACAGTATTTGCATTTATTTTGAAGGTAGATGCAAATATTGCCAATGCATGTCAAATCTAGTAATATTAGTTTGTGACTGAATGGTCAACATTTTCTGACTGATTGGTCATAAATAGTGGTGACCATTAATTATACTTAGATGTACCCTTTTTTAGAAATGAGGTGGAAAGGTTGAATTATAAACAGAAGCAACTATTAGAAAATGCGATGAAACTTTTTTCTGAACGAGGTTTTCACGGTACCACGATTCAGGAAATTGCTAACAAAAGTGGTGTCTCCAAAGGCGCTTTTTACTTACATTTCCAATCAAAAGAAGATCTAATTCTTAACATTTATAAATATTATTATCAATCACATATGGAACGTATGGAACAAATAAGTAATGAAATACCAGATCCGATGGAATCATTAACGAAACAGATTGAAACTATTTTTAATTCGATTCTTGATAATAAAGATTTTATTGTAATGCAAATGCGCCATAGTATTGCATTTGGAGAGGAAATTGACGAATTTATTCGATATATTAAGCAGCAAAACTTTCTTTGGAACAGTGACTTTTTGGTTCGCATATATGGAGAACAATTAAGACCATTTATCGTTGATGCAACTAGTCTGTACGAGGGGATTATAGGTGGGTATTTTAAATGGTTTATTTATGATCACCCACAAATTAATACGGAACAGCTAGCACAGTTTATTATTCGTCGAATTGATAACTGTATAAGAGGATTACTTGCAGAGGAGAATGAGCCACAGATCACTTACCAAGAATTACTGAAACATTTTCCAGAGTCTAATCGTGAAGAAAGCGATCATGTTACAAGTACGCTGCAAAACATGAAACAGCAGATTGAAGGATTACACATTTCTGATAAGCAGCGAGAGGAAATACATGTAGCGATTCGTCTATTGTTAGAGGAAATGGAAAAAGAAACACCACAACCAGTAGTTTTTAAAGGGATGCTTTCTTATTTTAAGGATATTCCGGAGTTGCAAGGACAATGTGAAGAACTAGAAAGACAATTGAATAGACATCTGCTAGTTACATAAAGAGAAAAGGGGAAGATAACATGAAAAAGGCTTTTTTACACTTGTTAGGTTTAAGTGTATTGATTGTTTTGATGTCTGCGTGTTCACAAACAACAGCATCAGAGGATACAGGACAACAGGAAGAACGGGTTACCCCTGTTGAAGTTGCAGAGGTTACAACAGGGGATTTGCAGAGAAATAATGAAATTAATGGAACAGCCAATACGAGTAATAGTAGCGAGATTATTCCAAAATCTTCTGGGGAATTAATTGAACTGGAGATTGAAAAAGGAGATCTTGTTGAAAAAGGACAAACAATTGGCCGTATCGATCCTGAAGCGATTCAAGATAATTTGACAATGTTAGAGATTTCCGTTGCTTCTGCACAAAAACAGTTAGAATCTGCGCAAGTACAAGAGGTGATGGCGGAACAAGGGGTAGAAGTAGCTGAGGAGCAACTTAAACAAGCGAAAGCAAGTGGTGATATGGACAGTGATGTCGATAATGCCGATATTAGCGTGGAAAATGCAAAGATTCAGTTAGAACAAGCTGAGAAAACATTGGAACGAATGGAAACACTTTATGAACAAGGTGCCATTTCCTTAAGTGATTTGGAAGAAGCACAAATAGGGGAACAACAAGCAAGAAATTCCTATGAGCAAGCAAAAAATACGTATGAAAGTACATCAGATCAAGCAGAAACCGGAGATCTTAGCAATGAATCAAGTGTCCGACAAGCAGAGATAGGACTTGAGGATGCAAAACAACAGTTAGAATCGGTTAAACTGGAAGTAGAAAGTGCCCGTCTACAAGTTGAACAGGCTAAGGAAGAATTATCACAGACGGAAGATCAATTAGTGGATACAAATATTAAAGCGAATGCATCTGGTGAAGTGACGGTTGTTAATGCTGAAGTTGGGGAGATGGTTTCCAATTCCCAATCAATGGGGACGATTGTAACGATTGACCCAATTACTGTACATGCGAATGTCAATGCGGAGGAATTGGTCTTGTTTGAAAAAGGCCAAGAGATGAGCGTGTATATTCGGGCGCTTGATCACACTAGTTCTGCAACAATTAATTATATTTCACCTGTTACTGATGACAGTGGTTTGTATACGGTAGAGGCAGACATGGATAATGATGAGAAACGTATTAAACCAGGCATGATGGTGAAGTTTAACCTACCGACAATAGTCGAACAAGATGCTTTATTAATACCGACAGAAGCAGTAGTGGAAGAAGCAGATCAAACATTTGTTTATGTGATTGAAGAAGAACAGGCAATGAAAAAAGAAATCACCATTCAAAATTCCCAATCTGATATGACGGCTATCCAAGGCGACATAGTTGAAGGAGATATTGTTGTAACAAGTGGTCAAATCACTTTATCTGATGGAAATAAAGTAACAATCATAGAGGAGGCAGCTAAGTGAAACTAGTAGACCTCTCTGTAAAACGGCCAGTCGGTGTTATTATGATTGTTGTCGCAATTATAGCATTAGGTGTCATATCTGTTCGAAACCTTGCGATTGATCTGTTTCCAGAGATTGATTTACCGATTGCGGTTATAACGACAACATATGAAGGTGCGGCACCACAAGAAGTAGAAGAATTAGTTAGTAAACCAATTGAATCATCGGTAAGTACATTAGAAGGTATTGATACGGTTCAAACCCAGTCTGAAAACGGTTCGTCGTTAGTGATGATGATGTTTAAAAATGGGACGGATTTAGATAATACCTTACTAGATGTACGAGAACGGATTGATCAAGTTAAAGCAATGCTTCCAGAGGATGCAGACGACCCAAGTGTTTTACGTTTTGACCCACAACAAACACCGGTCATCTATACTGCTTTAGTTGGTAAACCAGTTGAAGAGCTTCAACAGATTGCAGATGATCAAGTAGTTCCTATGTATGAACGGCAGAGTGGTGTTGGGTCAGTAACAATTGATGGCGGTAAAACACGCGAAATTCATGTGGAGATAGACCAGGAGCAACTAATGCCGTATGGGTTAGATGCCGACACGTTAATTCAAGCGATCAATAGTTCCAACCAGTCGGTGTCAGCAGGAATGCTTGAAAAGGGTGGAAAAGACTTACAAATTCGGGTAGAGGGCGAATATAAATCGGTTGAGGATATCCGTTCCACTAATATTACGACACCAACAGGAGCTCATATACAATTATCTGATATTACAACAGTTCGGGATACATTTGCAGATGTATCCAGTATTTCTAAAGTTGATGGACGGCCAGGAATCGTGTTGTCTGTATTAAAAGAATCTGATGGTAATACGGTAGAAGTATCAGGCAATGTCAGAGATGCAATGTCAGAGTTAGAAGGCGAACTGCCGGATGGTGTGGAGCAGAGAGTCGTCATTGACACAGCAGATTACATCAACCAGTCAATTAACTCGGTTTCGATGAACATGCTTTATGGTGGATTATTTTCTGTATTCATTTTACTACTGTTCCTAAAAAGTTTCCGCGCAACAATTGTTATTGGGGTGTCGATCCCAATCGCGATTATTTCAACATTTGCGTTAATGTACTTTACAGGTAACACCTTAAACATGTTAACAATGGGTGGTCTAGCATTAGGAATAGGTATGATGGTGGATAGCTCGATTGTTATATTGGAAAATATCGTAAGTTACCGGCAACAAGGATACAGTATTAAAGAAGCAGCAGTAAAAGGTGCGTCTGAATTAGCACCAGCGATCATTGCCTCGACGACGACAACCTTGGTGGTATTTTTACCAATTGTGTTTGTAGAAGGCCTAGCATCGAGTATTTTTACACCATTAGCATTAACAGTTAGTTTTGCTTTAGTTGCATCCTTAATTGTTGCAATTACACTAATCCCAATGTTGTCCTCCAACCTATTAACCAAAGCCTTTAGTGAGGATGGAAGACGTTATTGGTTTAATCAATTTTTAAATTGGATTATTAAAGGGTATCAAAAAATACTTCAAGCATCGTTGCGTTTTAGGAAAACAACTATTACGTTAACGATTGCCTTGGTGATTGGTAGTTTTGCTTTAATTCCACTGATTGGAGCTGAATTCATTCCTTCAGGGGATCAAGGACAAATTTCAATTAATGTGACAACACCGAACGGAACGAAATTAGAGGATACAGAGGAAGTTACCGATCAAATTAATGAAAAACTAGAACCTTATCAATCTATTATGGAAACCAACTATTTAACAGTTGGTGGTGATAGTGATGGTATGGGGCTTTCGACAAGTTCGAATGCTGCAACCTACACATTGCAATTGATTTCTTCTGAAGAGCGGAGTGTTTCAACGGACCAAGTTATGGCAGAAATTGATCAAGCCGTTCAAGAGATTCCTGGTGCTGAAATAAGTGTAAGTGCGATGGAAACAGGGATCAGCAGTGGTTCACCTGTTAATATTCAATTAAATGGTCCTGATTACGATGTGTTAAAAGAGCTATCTAATCAAGTCGTTTATTTGATTAACGATATTGAAGGGGTCCATAATCCAGAGTCATCCGCAGAAGATGGTAGACCAGAAGTTCAAGTAAACGTAGATCGTGATGTTGCTGCACAATACGGATTAACATATCAAGAAGTAATGTCCCAAGTGAACATGGCTTTATCTGGTCAAGTTGCTACTAGATACCGGGAAGCAGGGGATGAAATTGATGTGAAACTTGTTTTCCCTGAAGAAGATCGCCAAACCATTAATGACTTGGAGAATGTTAAAATTCAAACCCAACAAGGAAGTATGATTACATTAAGTTCGATTGCAGACCTTGATCAAGTACAAGGTCCAGATTCTTTGACCCGTGAAAATCAACAACGACAAGTCAATGTCACAAGCGATGTTGTTGATCGAGATTTGGGTAGTGTTACAACAGATATTGAAGCAGCACTTGATGGATTGAACTTTCCTGATGGCTACTCCTATTCCATGGGTGGGGAAGCACAAGATATGGCAGAATCCTTTATGGATTTAGGATTAGCACTTATATTCTCGATTTTCCTTGTTTACGCTGTAATGGCCGTTCAGTTTGAAAACTTTTTACATCCATTTGTCATTATGTTCTCGATGCCAGCTACTGCAGTTGGGATATTTGGTGGATTGTTTATTACGGGCTTACCGTTAAGTATTACAGCCTTTATTGGTATTATCATGCTTGCCGGGATCGTGGTTAATAACGCCATTGTACTTGTCGATTATATTAATATATTACGAGCAAAAGGAATCGATCGAAGAGAAGCCATTATAGAAGCGGGGTCGAGTCGTCTGCGTCCAATCTTAATGACGACATTGACGACTATCCTTGGTATGCTTCCATTAGCACTAGCAATTGGAGAAGGTACTGAAATGCAACAGCCATTAGCGGTTGTCGTGATTTTTGGTTTAGGTGTGTCAACAATCTTTACACTTGTACTTGTTCCAGCAGTATATACGCTAATGGATGATATTTCTGAGAAAGTTAAAGGTCTATTTACTAGAAAAAAAGCAAAAGAAGATGAGGTTACATCAGCATAATTGTTATAAAAAATTATAGTGGGAAATCCTAGTCATTATTGGGTGGGGTTTCTCCTACATAGAGGGTGAGAAGAGTTGAAGAAAAAACTGATCACAGCATCGCTAACAGGTGCAATGGTGCTTGCTTTTCCAATGGTTGCTTATTTGAGTAGTAGTTTTTCTTTAGATGAGGCAGTAGAACAAATTCAAGAAAATGACCTCGACGGACAAAAGGTTGGTGAACCATCACTTGATGAAGATATACAAATCTATCAACAAGAATTCGCGGATGAGTTAGAAGATATTCAAGATATTAGTGAAGAATATCAAGAGGATATGGAAGATTTAAGTAGAGAGTTGCAATCTTATAATTCTGTTTATGAATATTGGTCCTTAAATGAACAAGCAAGAATTAGTGAAGATGGGCTTGAACTAGCAGAAAATCAATTGGAAATTCTAGAAGCTCAGTTTGAACAAGGTTTAGTTTCTGAAGGCCAATTGATTGAGATGGAACAAAGTATCAATAGTCAGAAAGCACAAAACCGCAGTTTACAAGAACAATTAAATTCGATGAAAATGATGTTAAACCAGGATCTGAAACAACCATTGAAAAGTAGTCTAGCATTTAGCCAACCTAAGTTTGAGCGTTTGGCCCCAGCTACCTATGAAGCAGAAACAGTGGCAGATGAGATGACTTCAAGTCACGAGTCATTACGTGTGCCAAGGACGATTGTGGCAACATATGATGATATTTTGGATGATATAGAGAATTTGGATCGTATTTCGGGTCCGTCAACAAGTGAGTTGAGATCGGCTAGAAGTGATTTGAATGATCAATTGGACGAAAAAGAGAAAGAGTTAGGAACTAAGATGGCGGAGTTAGAAGAGAAAGAAACAGATGAAGAAACAAATCCTGAAGAACTTGATAAATTAAATCAAGAAATACGTGATTTGTCTCAAGACATTGGGTTACTTGAATCTCAGAAGGGTTCACTAGACTTTCAAATTGAAATGTTAAATGCCCAAGCACCAGATGCGGCAAGTCGATCTAAAGCTGAAGAGGAACTAACCGATTATTACGAAGATATGCTAAACGATGCACGTATCGATTTAACGAATCAAGTCGAGACGATTGAATTAATGGCTTTTCAATATGAAGAGCAGTTTACTAGTTTAGAAGATCAATTAGATTTACTGGAAGAAAACCGTAACATCGCATCAGATTTATATAATAAAGAAATGGCACGTCTGGAACAAGGCATGTCCAGACAAAGTGAGGTAGATGAAGCTCGACAAAGCATAGAACAAGCAGAGGTCGAAGTCATTCAATTGCAAAAAGACTATATGCTAGCGAAAAAAGAATTCGAACTGTTTACAGAAGAAGGGTATTTACCACAACAAGAAAGATAGCATTAAACCGAGTATTTGCAGCAATGTAGGTACTCGGTTTTTTAATAGCTAGAGAAGCTGTCAAGGTAGATTTGGCACGGGTCTTAAGCCTAAATCAACCGAGAGAGAAGTAGCCACGCTGACTCATCCAAATTTTTAAGAACAAATAAACCGGTGAAGAGGTTATAACATTTACTTTCACGCTGATTTTGTTTACGGTAATAGGTAGGTTATTTTTTGGGGATGTTTCAAGGTAAAGGGGGGCTTTTTTATCTATCCATATATGTTAATGGTGTTGGTTGTTATTTTTTATGCAGGCAATATTTTAACAGGAAAAGCGATTAATGATTTACCACCATACACGATTGCATTTTTCCGATTACTGGTGGCGTTCATTGTTTTATTTCCGCTAGGTTTTCGAAGTGCCTGGGAATCTAGGGCCGCGTTTTTTGCGTATAAAAAACCATTTTTAATCATGACATTAACAGGTGTAACTTTTTTTAATACGTTCATTTATGGGGCCTTGCAGTTTACAACGGCTTCGAATGTATCCGTATTAGAAACCGTTATTCCAGTCGTAACTGTACTACTTAGTGCGTGGTTGTTAAAAGAAAAGCTACAAGGTATCCAATGGCTCGGTGTTCTATTATCTTTCATTGGAGCCATTTGGGTCGTGTTAGATGGTACATTCCTTCAATTAGCATCGATTAATTGGAATGTTGGGGACGCAATCATGATTGGTGCCATCGTTTCATGGGCCGTGTATTCCATTTATGTAAAAAAATATATGCATTTATTTCCGGCTTATGGGGGATTGCTTGTGATGACGGGCATTTCTGTGATTGTATTGTTCCCAATCGTAATGGTTGAATGGTGGATTCATGGGGTGCCATCACTGGGGTCTCTTCCATTTGTACTAGGATTATTATATCTAGGTATTTTTCCGTCATTTATTGCATTGCTATTCTATAATCGTGCTGTCGAGCTATTAAATGCATCAGAAGCATCGGTGTTTTTAAACTTCCTCCCAGTGGTGACAATGGCAGGAGCTTATCTGTGGTTAGGAGAAACTATAACGGTTATGCAGGTGATTGGCTCCATCGTTGTAATTGCGGGTGTTTTCTTAACAACACAAGCAAAAGTAAAGCAGAAGGCCCCGCTCGAATCAAAACAAATTGGATAATCTTTTTTAACTGGTGAGGTTCCTTGTATTCCCCTTGGATCCTCACAGTTTTAGTAAACGTACGAACTTAGTATGGTTTGTTGCATTGCTATGTCGTAGTTGATAGAAAAAACGACGTACATTCAAACAAAACTAAAGAAACGTGCACATTATCATGAGATATTGCCTCAGATATAGACGGAAATGAATTAAACGTGCACATCTAGCTTGAAAATCACGCGAAATGTACATGAGAGCTTAAGAAACGTGCGCATTAGCATGAGATTTCGCCTTAGATATAGACGGAAATGAGTTAAACGTGCACATCTAGCTTGAAAATCACAGGAAATGTACACGAAAACTAAAGAAACGTGCACATTTTTATAAAATTCGCCCCCAGACATAGACGAAAACGGTGAAGGCTTTTTAAAAAACAAAATATGATCGCAACGACTTTTACATAGATCCTGATTCTGCGATCTTCTTGTTAAGCCATTACGAAGCTTCGTATATACACAAAGCACCTAGTTAATTGTAGGTGGTGGTAAATTTTTCCAACATAATTGTTTGACTTCGAGATAAATGTATATTATTATTTATCTTGAATTAAAAATAAATGAATTAAAGATATTCAGTGAAAAGATCTTCATATAAAAATGTTTGTACACGAAAGGGGTTCACAATGAAGCACATTTATAACAAGGGAAATGGAAGCTCGCGAACATTATTGTTACTCCATGGAACAGGTGGAAGTGAACACGATTTATTACCGTTAGCGGAACATATTGATCAAGATGCAAATGTATTAAGTGTACGTGGTAACGTATCGGAAAATGGGATGAACCGATTCTTTCGTCGCTTAGCAGAGGGAGTATTTGACGAAGAAGATTTAGTTTTTCGAACGAAAGAATTGAATGAATTTTTGGATCAAGCAGCAGCGGACTATGGTTTTGATCGAGATAATGTGATTGCGATTGGTTACTCCAATGGCGCTAACATTGCCGGTAGTTTACTGTTCCATTATCAAAACGCACTGAAAGCGGCAATTTTACATCATCCGATGGTGCCAAGAAGAGGGATTGAACTTCCAGATTTATCAGGAAAAGCTGTTTTGATCACTGCGGGAAGCAATGACCCAATTTGTTCACCGAAAGAGTCAACAGATCTACAAACATTATTACAACAAGCCAATGCAGATGTGGAGATTCATTGGGAAAACCGTGGACACCAATTAACGCCATCTGAAGTAGAAGTTGCATCACAGTGGTATCAACGTTTATAAGTTGTTGTCTTAGGGTAGAAGTCCCTTGAAAAAATATGAGAAAAGGTTGTGGAATGAAATGGGCATTTTAGCAAAATTATTTGGAAAGAAAAAGTCATCACCAACATCAGCTAAGCCAGATGTAGCAGCCACAAAACAAGAAGAAGCTGAGCCTGCTGTAAATGTAGCGATTATCAATTACAGTATGGGTGGAACTAACTATCAGCTGTCGAAATGGGCGGAAGAAGCAGCCAATGCAGAAGGTGCCAATGTACGTGTTCTAAAAGTACCTGAACTAGCACCAGATTCTGTGATTGAGGAAAATCCAGCATGGAAAGCACATGTCGAGGAAACAAAAGAAGTTCCAGAAGCGACTTCGGCAGACATTGAATGGGCAGATGCGTTTATTTTTAGTGTGCCAACTCGTTTTGGTAATGTACCGTCCCAATTTAAAAACTATCTTGATCAACAAGGTGGACTTTGGGCTAATGGCAAAACAGTCAATAAAGTAGTAAGTGCGATGACATCAGCTCAAAATTCACATGGAGGTCAAGAGGCGACATTATTACGTATTTATACATCCATGATGCATTGGGGTGCCATCATTGCTGCACCAGGTTATTCAGATCCGGTTATTTTTGGTGCTGGTGGAAACCCATATGGCACAAGTGTAACTGTTGATCAAGATGGAAACATGGTGGAAGATGTGGAAGCGGCTGTGAAACATCAAGCGAAGCGAACAATTGATGTAGCGAAATGGATGCAATAGGCATTATTCATACATGTGTCTGTGATGAGCAACTTTGTTGACGATTGCACGAATGAGTGACTAATCTAGAATTAGAGGAAAAAGGATTGATACTATGGATTCAAAGGCTGAACAGGCACAATCATTAAAATTATTTATTGTTTTAAATCGTGCCTTGCAATCCATTACAAATCGTGTCAAAGAAAATATTAAAACATATGGTTTGAATCCAACTGAGTTTGCCGTATTAGAATTGCTTTACCATAAAGGTGACCAACCGATCCAAAAAATAGGTGACAAAGTATTACTGGCAAGCGGTAGTATTACGTATGTTGTAGATAAGCTGGAAACGAAAGAATTACTACAGCGAAAGCCTTGTCCAAATGATCGTCGTGTGACCTACGCGGCAATTAGTGAAATAGGCATTCAGTTAATGGATAATATTTTTCCAAAACATATGGCTGCGATACATGAAATTTTAGGTGGTTTGAGTTACGAGGATAAGGCGCTTGTGATTGATAAGATGAAGGAACTAGGGATTTTTGCTTCCGAGTTCAAATGAAAATTTTTTAGTTTAATATCTTGAAATCATAATAAATAAAACTAGGATATTGAAACAGATCAATGATGCTCCAATTAAAGGGGGTGGTAGGCTAACAAGCTCGACGGAGCAGGGTGAAATGCTATCCCAATGAAATTATTTTAAATAGATTAAAGGAGAGGTTATATTATGGCAAATGTAAATCTAGCAGTTGTTTATTACAGTTCAACAGGATCAAACTATGAATTAGCAAAATGGGCAGAAGAAGGCGCAAAAGAACTTGGTGCAGAAGTGAAAGTACTTAAAGTACCTGAACTCGCACCACAAGAAGCAATTGATTCCAACCCAGCATGGAAGGAACATGTAGAAGCTACAAAAGATGTGCCTGAAGCAACTTCTGATGATATTGAATGGGCAGATGCAATTATCTTCAGTACACCAACCCGTTTTGGTAATGTTGCGTCACAAATGAAGCAATTCCTTGACCTACAAGGTGGACTATGGGCAAATGGTAAAACAATTAACAAAGTAGTGAGTGCAATGTCATCTGCACAAAACCCACATGGTGGTCAAGAAGCTACCATTCTATCACTTTATACATCAATGATGCACTGGGGTGCGATTATCGCGGCACCTGGTTATGCAGACCCAGTTCAATTTAGCGCTGGTGGAAATCCATACGGTGTAAGTGTAACGGTAGACGGAGATGGTAACATGGTTGAAGACGTAGCAGGTGCGGTGAAATTCCAAGCAAAACGTACCGTAGAAGTTGCGCAAAAAGTTAAAAATAATCAATAATTAGAAAACTGTCACTTTCATAACGGATAAGGGGTACGAATCGTATAACGGTTCGTACCCTATTTTTTGTATCGATAACTGTATCGGGAATTTTTAGATCTTGGGATTTATGCCACATCTGAAGTAAATTCATTTGGTGTCTTAAAAAAATTTTTGTTTTCCCCCCCACAAAATTAAAATCAATTTCGTACTAATGGTAACTGGAGTTAAGCCATAATTAGTTGTAGGGAGAGGGACAATTTGAATTCAAATCAATCTACCACTTTACCAAACATAAAAAAAGACTTTGAGGATTTATTGAACCGAAAACTAAGTCAAAAAGAAATCGAGTTTCTTAAATGGCTTTATAATAAATAGAATCTACTTTATTGGTGCGAATAGTAGATGATGTTTCTAAGCAAATGGACTATCTATTAATACATATGAGTGGTGATTTCAAATGAATGATTTTAATTATCTAAGTAATGCACAGCTAATTAAATCTTATGAAAAAGCTATAGAACAAAATGAAGAAACAGATTTCATTATGGTATTCGTAAGGGAATTGAAAAAAAGAGGAGTAGAGAGAATTGATGTTTAACACCTATGGTAATTAGGTGTTTTTTGTTATCCAGAAATTATAAAAATGTTACGCTGTGGGTTACTAATTGCAGTGTTAGACACGTCCGCGAAACGCCCAGCGACAGTTTGAGTAAAAATCAGAGCTAGTAACTGTCGAGAGAGCCCCTGTCACGACAGTTTGAGTAAAAATCAGGGCTAGCAACTGTCGAGAGAGCCCCTGTCACGACAGTTTGAGTAAAAATTAGAGCTAGTAACTGTCGAGAGAGCCCCTGTCACGACAGTTTGAGTAAAAATCAGGGCTAGCAACTGTCGAGAGAGCCCCTGTCACGACAGTTTGAGTAAAAATTAGAAAGCGAAACTGTTGAGAGCTGCTTTATCACGGTAGACTGAGTAAATTTAAAACTATGAATCAGCCGCTATAGCAATATGTTTGTACTAATCTAATAAAGATTTGGCAAGAAGCTCGATAAACTCACATCGGAGTTTCTGTCAACTACGACACAAGCGGATTAAGCCCAATTGAACCGAATAGAAATGACACGGATAGGTATGTTTACTAAGCTACTTGGTAAAAATTAGTAAACGAAGCACATATCTAATCCAAAGGAAGAAATACAATGTTCAAAACAAAAGACAGAAAACGCACCAGCAACATTTCTATTCTAGTTGTACTCCTGTGGCTAGTTGTCATTTTTAGCCTATCGTCACAAGTTGCAGAGGATTCCAACCAATTAAGTGAAGAAGTGACAATTGTAGTGGCACAGGCGGCAGAAAAAACGGTTCCAGGTACAACGGTTGATGTGGACCATTTTCATTCGATTGTTCGAAAAAATGCCCACTTCTTCATTTACTTTGTGCTTGGTCTTTTAGTTGTTCATGTTATAAGGCGAATGGTTCGGCCTCGTTGGAAAGCTTATTGGATAACATTTAGCCTATGTGTCCTACTTGCATGTGGTGATGAAGTGTATCAGACGTCCGTTCCGGGAAGAAGTGGACAAGTTGGAGACTTACTAATTGACAGTTTGGGAGTACTAACTAGTCTTGCTTGTTATTTTTGTATAGAAATAGGATCAAATAAATTTGCTATTGCACGGAAAACATGCGGAGATAAAGGAATTACGGATCTTAAGAGGTAAAACGAAATCGTACCTTAACATAGGCGTAACCCTAGATAAGGTACGAACTTCTAATTAATTGGCGCTTACTCTATTGTCCAACGTCAAGTGGTAGGCTTTCGTCTGCTGTCCATTCGTTCATGGAACCATCATATATGGCCACATCTTCTCGACCAAGCGCAAACAGTGCCAGTGCATTCCAGGTCGCTGCGATCCCACCCCCACAATAGGTAATCACTTTTTTATCAGGATCTAATGCCCCGCTTGGTTCAAACAACTTGTGTAACTTTTCTTGATCAGGCAATCCTTTTGCATTTGGATCGGAAACATCACCGAAAAAGACATTCTTACTACTCGGAATATGCCCATTTCGAGGATAGGCATTCGTTTCTCCTTTAAATTCAGCAGGAGATAAACAATTGATCATCACGATTGATGGATCAGTCATTGCTTCCTTTATGTCCTCTTTTGTAGCTAACAGTTCTGTTCTCCTTTTTCCAGTAAAGGAAGCGGTTGGATAAGAACCTGGTTCATTGGTTACCGGACGCCCCTCCTCTTTCCATTTTGGAAATCCACCAGCAAGTACGTATACATCATCAAAGCCAGCTAGTCGAAGTTGCCACCAAAGACGAGATGCCCAGTCAGAAGCGGAAAATGGTGCACCAACGACAGCACCACGGTCGTAAACTACAACATATGTACCATCACCAACACCAAGTTTTTTTATTTTTTCTACGAATAAATCGTGTGGCGCAGCTGTAAAAGGAAACGTAGCATTTGGATCAGATAACTCCTGCATTAAGTCAGCAAAAACTGCACCAGGAATGTGTTCTTGATCATATGACGCCTTTCCTGATTGTATGTCAACGCCATTCTCATCTTGTTTCATCATCACGGTTGCATCTAATAAACGTAGCTTTGGATCATTTAAATGGTTTTCCAACCACTCTGTATCTACCATTAATTGTTTGTTGTTCATAAAAAATCCCTCCATCTATCATGATTACCAGTTTACTGCGGTTTATCCTAATGTACAAACCTACACTTTTTTTAAAAGCCTGATGTGGGGCGGTTCCAAGTTCCGCTAAAGGTCCAAAAAGGATAAAAAAAGTTAGAAAACGGTCTCAGATTCCGCTAAGGCCCCAAATTTAAGTGATAATGGTGCGAAATCAGGCTAATAGAGGAATAAGAAACCGTTTAACTGTCATAAAGGTTTGAAGAAGGAGAATAACGGAATGAGAGACCGCCCCCAAGCTGACCGCTAATCAAACACGAACTTTTTTTCTATTATTTTTGAGAAAAATGAGAAAAAACTGTATAAAAATCAAAATGTATGTATAATTACTTTTATTCAGAAAATTAAATGTCCGAAAATTCAATTCTTTTAAAATATAAAGGTGGAGGAAGAGGATGGAAAATAATACTCCGATACTTGAAGTGAAGGATTTACATACCCATTTTTTAACGAAAACAGGTGCGGTAAAAGCAGTAGATGGTGTGAGTTTTGATATTAAACCTGGGGAAACATTAGGGATTGTTGGTGAATCTGGATCAGGGAAAAGTATCACAGCAATGTCGATTATGCAACTGATCTCCCCGCCAGGAAAAATTGTGCAAGGAGAGATTTTGTTTGAAGGGGAGAATTTGAATAATAAAACAGAAAAAGAAATGCGAAAAATTCGCGGTAAAGAAATTTCGATGATTTTTCAGGATCCGATGACATCGTTAAATCCTGTGTTTACGATTGAAAAACAAATGGTGGAAACGATCCGAACACATGAAGCGATGAATAAAAAACAAGCCAAACAACGTGCGGTAGAATTATTGGATTTAGTTGGAATTCCTGATCCAGAAGCACGATTGAAAAACTATCCACACGAGTTTAGTGGCGGCATGAGACAACGCGCCATGATCGCCATGGCACTTGCTTGTAATCCGAAAGTGCTAATCGCCGACGAACCTACGACAGCACTTGATGTTACGATTCAAGCGCAAATCTTAGAATTGCTAGCTAAGTTACAAAAAGAACTCGGGATGGCAATTATTATGATTACACACGACCTTGGTGTCGTTGCGGAAGTGTGTGATCGCGTCATGGTTATGTATGCAGGAAAACCAGTCGAGTTCACCGATGTCTTATCTTTATTCGATCATGCAAAGCATCCCTACACATGGGGATTGATGCATTCGATTCCTAAGATTACGGATCAAAAGCAGAAATTAGAAGCAATCGAAGGGCTCCCGCCAGATTTGCGGGCATTACCGAAAGGGTGTAGCTTTGCTGCAAGATGTAAGCATGCAATGGACAGTTGTTTCGAAGTGGATCCGAGTTTTAAACAATATCAAGCAAACCATCATGTCCGCTGCTTACTGTATGAAAATGAAGAAAACGAGAAGGTGGTTCCATCATGAGTTCATTATTAGAAGTGAAAAAATTAAAAAAACACTTTCCAGTCAAGTCAGGTGGGATCATCCCAAGACAAACAGGTGCTGTGAAAGCAGTCGATGGCGTTTCCTTTGATGTAAAAAAAGGCGAAACACTAGGATTAGTCGGGGAAAGTGGCTGTGGGAAATCAACAGCCGGACGAGCTATTTTGAAACTGCATGAACCTACAGATGGGGAGATTATTTTTAAAGGAAAGGACATAACAAACGTCCAAGGGGAACAGTTACGAAAGCTCCGTCAAGAGATGCAGTTAATTTTTCAAGACCCGTACGCATCCTTAAACCCGCGGAAAACTGTTGAGCAAATTATAACGGAACCAATGAAAATATTTAATGTTCCAAAACGTGAAAGACAGAAGAAACTTTCGCGATTAATGGATGTTGTTGGGTTAAGTTCTTATCAAAAAGATCGCTACCCACACCAATTTAGTGGTGGACAACGACAACGGATCGGAATTGCTCGGTCACTTGCGCTTGATCCAGACTTAGTGATTTGTGATGAGCCTGTATCCGCGTTGGATGTGTCAATCCAAGCACAGGTTGTCAATCTAATGGAGGATTTACAACAAGAGTTTGATTTAACGTACATTTTCATTGCGCACGATTTAAGTGTGGTTCACCACATTAGTGATCGAGTCGCGGTGATGTATCTTGGACAAATCGTTGAAATTGGCGAGGTTGGAGAATTATATAGAAACCCTAAGCATCCTTATACCCAAGCCTTATTATCGGCAATTCCTGAAGCAAATCCACATAAACAAAAAGAAAGAATTTTAATTAAAGGGGACCTGCCATCCCCATCTAATCCACCACAAGGGTGTAAGTTCCATACAAGATGCCCATTGGCAGAAGATATTTGTAAACAAGTGAATCCTGAATTAAAACAAGTAAGTGAACATGGGCAACAAGCAGCATGTCACCTTGTTAAGGAGGTGGTTGCTGGACATTAACTGTTCGCAACTATTACTTCATAACAAAACAATTAAACTATTTTAAGGGGGAAATTAGAATGAGTAAAAAAACACTCATGACCTTGTTTGGGCTACTTGTGATTGCCATGGTTGTAATCAGTGGTTGTAGTGCAAGCGAGACAACAAATTCAGATGATTCATCTGATGAAGGAACAAGTGAGAATGATAATGCATCAGAGGAAACGGCTGATGAAGAATCCGATGATGATGTGAAGCGATTAGTATTTGGTCGTGGTGCAGACTCTGTACAATTGGATCCATCTAAAGTTACAGACGGAGAATCCATTTACGTGACTAACCAAATTTTTGACACACTTGTTCAATATGAACAAGAGAATACTGAGGTAAGACCGGCACTCGCGACTGAGTGGGATACAAGTGATGATGGTTTAACTTGGACATTCCAACTACGTGACGATGTGACCTTCCATGATGGAACAGACTTTGATGCAGAAGATGTTGTATTTAACTTTGAACGCTGGGCAACATCAGCAGAATATGTGTACTACGGTTATATGTTTGGTGCAACAGAAGAGGACTTAGGTGGCATTATCGAATCAGTAGAAGCAACTGGTGATTATGAAGTGACATTTACGTTATCTGAACCTAACGCACCATTTATCTATACACTAGCAATGCCTCCATTTGGTATTTCTAGTCCGGATGCGATTGAAGAATATGGAGATGACTACTTTAAAAACCCTGTAGGGACAGGTCCATTCGTGTTTGAAGAGTGGGTAAATGATGACTCTATTACCGTAACAAAGAATGATGATTATTATGGGGACGAAGCAAAAGTAGATGAAGTCATTTTCCGAGTGATTCCAGATAATGGTGCACGTTTTATGGAATTACAGGCTGGTTCGATTGACCTTATGAATGGGATGAACCCACAAGACATCGCAACAGCAGAAGATGATGAAAACTTACAAATTATTCGCAGACCATCTATGAATGTTAGTTACATGGCATTCAATACAGATGCTGAAGGTCCAACTTCTAACGAACAAGTACGTCAAGCTATTAATCTAGCAGTTGATAAAGAGAAATTAGTTACATTATACGAAGGAATTGGAAAAGAAGCGAAAAATCCAATGCCACCATCTCTTTGGGGATATAATGATGATATTGAGGACTATGGCTACGATGTAGACGAAGCAAAACGCCTGTTAGCAGAAGCTGGATATGAAGATGGGTTTGAGATTACCCTTCATTCTATGTCAAATCCACGTCCATATATGCCACAGCCAAAAGTAACAGCACAGGCTATTCAAGAAATGTTAAGTGAAGTCAACATTGATGTTGAAATTGTAGAAAGTGATTGGAATACGCACCTAAATATCGTTGAAAATGGTGAACATGACATGGCGTTCATGGGCTGGATTGGGGACAATGGTGATCCAGATAACTTCTTGTATGTATTGTTAGATAAAGATAATGCGAAGGTAGGATCTGCAGGAAATGTTGCATTCTACAAAAATGATGAAGTACATGATCTTTTGAAACAGGCACAAACAGAAATGGACCAAGAAAAGCGGGTAGAGCTTTACATGCAAGCACAAGAGATCATCCATGAAGAAGCGCCTTGGCTCCCAATTGCACATACAACACCACCACTTGGTGCAAATGCAGATGTGGTTGATTACTTGCCACACCCGACTGGTAGTGAGCCATTTAACTACTTAGACCTGAACTAATCATTGAACCGGCAATTTCTGCAAGTCACAGAAGTTACCTTGCCATGATGGTGGGGTAACTTCTTCTTCTATAGTTCATTTTTTTCTGAAACAAGGATAAGAGTTTAGTTTTTCTACTCTAATGGGGGAATCTTCATGTTTAGTTATATTATAAAAAGGATTTTGATGCTCATTCCTGTGTTAATTGGAGTTTCGATCTTAACATTTTCACTTATTCATCTTATACCAGGGGATCCTGCTAAAAGTATGTTAGGGGAAAAAGCAAACGAAGCTCAATTAGAGGCGTTACGAGCAGAGATGGGTTTAAATGACCCATTATATAGTCAGTATGGTACGTATGTAGCCAAAATTCTTCAAGGGGATCTTGGGGAATCTGTTCAATCAAAAGAATCCATTGCAACAGAGGTTGCAGATCGTTTGCCAGCAACAATTGAATTGGCTTTGTTCGCTATGGTTTTAGCTATTATCGTAGGAGTATTAGCTGGTGTTATTGCGGCTGTGAAGCAATATTCATGGTTTGACAATATAAGTATGACTGGTGCCCTGTTTGGTGTTTCGATGCCAATATTTTGGCTCGGATTGATGATGATTTGGTTGTTTTCGGTTCAATTAAATATCCTGCCTGCATCTGGAAGACTATCAAATGATATTCAACTTGGTCTAATAACGAATTTTTATTTAATTGATAGTATCCTTACGTTGAATTGGCCTGCTTTTAAAGATGCGTTCTTACACCTCCTTATGCCCGGTATTGCCTTAGGCACCATTCCAATGGCAATTATTGCCCGGATGACACGTTCAAGTATGTTAGAGGTAATGAAACAAGACTACATTCGAACCGCTAATGCAAAAGGGTTAGCAAGTTATCTAGTTATTTTTCAGCACGCATTAAAAAATGCCTTTTTACCGGTATTAACGGTCATTGGTCTTCAGTTTGGATTACTGCTAGGAGGAGCCGTGCTGACGGAGACGATTTTCTCATGGCCAGGAATAGGACGTTATGTATTAAATGCCGTTTTAGGTCGAGATTATCCTGTTGTACAAAGTACGATTTTAATTATTGCTGCGATTTTTGTCATTGTAAATTTAGTAACAGATTTATTGTACAAATTCTTTGATCCAAGGATTAAATATGATTAGAAAAGGATGTGAGCGAAATGGAAACGCAACCCAACTTACCAACAGAACCACCAGTTAATAGTCAAAAGACAGCTCACCCTAAATCGCCTAGTCTATGGCTTGATGCCCTGCAAAGGTTGGTGAAAAGTAAGACGTCATTCATTGGGCTTTGTTTGATTTTATTACTAATCCTTACGGCAATTTTTGCACCGCTTATTGCTACCCACGAACCGACAAGTCAGGATATTATTAACAGATATCAAGCACCATCAAGTGAGCATTGGCTTGGAACAGATGAACTTGGTCGAGATATTTTTAGCCGAATTGTTTATGGAACGAGGATTTCAATTCAAATTGGTGTGATTGCTGTTGGTATTTCGGCGATCGTCGGCATCTTTCTAGGTTGTGTGGCAGGTTATTTTGGTCGCTGGTTAGATTTAATTATTATGCGGTTTATCGATATTTTAATGGCATTTCCTAGTATTCTATTGGCCATTGCATTAGTAACTGTGATGGGACCAAGCCTTCGTAATGCCATGATCGCCGTTGGACTCGTTGGTATTCCACAGTTTGCTCGGATTGTGCGGTCAACCGTGTTATCAGTAAAAGAAACGGAATATATTGAAGCAGCACGTTCAATTGGAGCAAAAAATGGAAAAATTTTATTTAGTCATGTGTTACCAAACTGCATGGCACCGATTATCGTACAGGCAACGTTAAGTATCGGTACAGCCATTTTGGACGCTGCTGGATTAAGTTTCTTAGGGCTTGGTGCCGAGCCTTCGATTCCAGAATGGGGTGCCATGTTAAGTGATGGACGTGCAGCACTACAGACCTCACCATGGGTGGTTACCTTTCCAGGACTAGCAATATTACTCGTTGTATTAGGGTTTAACTTACTTGGTGATGGTCTGCGTGATGCACTTGATCCAAAAATGAAACAATAACGATACTTACAAATTATTACATTTACGGTATGATAAAAGGTAGAGTGTGATGCTCTGCCTTTTTTGCATTTGGCTTTTTTCCTAAGTTATAGATACTGTGCAGTAGCTGTATACTGTGCAGTAACATTCGGAATTTTGCTTTCTTTTATTCTGATTGAAATAGGTATTATACCATCGCTACGACAGAATACTCCGCTTTCCATGGGCACGGCCTCAGCTAACTTGGTAAAGAAACCCACTTTACCAAGTGGATCTTCGGCTCGTGCTGTTCCCATAGGACAAGGAACGCTTCGGCAGCGATACATCGCACGAAGAAAATTGAACTTTATTTTCGAGGAGTCTCCGTATTCTGCCTTCGCTGGTATAAGTTTTCTGATTTATAATAGTGTACATCGTTGAAGGCAATATTGTATACAGCGTTATGCTAAAAGCGAATCATTAGCATTAAAGCAATTAAGCCATTTTCTATAAAAATTCATTGTTCACGAATCAGCGAAGGAAATACACGGAGACTCCCGTGGGACTAGTGGCATCGGTGAGACCCCGCAGTGAGGTACGAACGAGGAGCATTCCTGTTAGTGAACCAAAAGGTACTTGATATAAAAATAGCCCTCTTGTATGATGTTTGAGAATCAACGCCAATCAATACTCAACCATATACAGGAGGGACTACCTAATGAATCATATTACGAATCAAAAGATAAATCAAGTATCTGATGATACCTTGGTAATCGGCGTAGATATTGCAAAGAAGACACATTATGCTTGTCCAATTGATGATCGGGGACGAGTACTTCAAAAAGCTTTTCCGTTTGGTCAATCTGGTGCAGGATTCGAAAAGTTTAAGCATAGTATCCATACACTACAAGATTTACATGAAAAAGAACAAGTAATTGTTGGTTTTGAACCGACAGGACATTATTGGATGAATCTAGCTGCTTATTTAATCAAACATGATA
>NZ_SZNM01000036.1 GCF_005870085.1 Aquibacillus sediminis
CTGTTTCTTGCTTAAACTGCTCACTATATCTTTGCCTATGTTCACCCACGGAAACCCTCCTAGTTATTATCATCATATCCAAATATGACTTTCGTTAACGGGGTATCCACTTTTTATTCTAGCTTCATTTATTCCTTTATTCCAACCATTTTGGCTAGTATTTGTGCCATTTTGCTCGATTAACGGAACAGATGTCCGATCCATACGCTTTTTTCGACTTAATTAGCTATTTAACGGATCAAATGTCCGCATCCATATTCTATGCGGACATTTGATCTCCTATTTTACGACATGCCACTTTATAAGCAGAACAAAAACACCAGCAATAGTTAGTTCGTCCCGATTTTCTCAGTTTCCGCAATTCGTTCTTCCATACGTTTACGATCGCGTTCTAGAACTGGTTTCAAATATTTTCCTGTGTAGGAATCTTTATGTTCCGCAACTTTTTCCGGTGTACCTGTGGCAACAATTTTTCCACCTCGGTCTCCACCTTCAGGGCCTAGATCAATAATATGATCTGCCGCTTTAATCACATCTAAATTGTGCTCAATAATTAACACTGTATCGCCATTATCAACAAGCCGTTGCAAGACTGCCAGTAATCGCGAAATGTCATCAACATGAAGTCCTGTTGTTGGCTCATCTAAAATATATAACGTTTTGCCGGTCGATCGACGGTGAAGCTCACTAGCAAGTTTCACACGTTGCGCTTCCCCACCAGATAACGTGGTAGCAGGTTGCCCTAGCCGGACATACCCAAGCCCAACATCAAAAATGGTTTGTAGTTTTCGTTTGATCTTCGGGATATTAGCAAAGAACTCTAACCCTTCCTCCACTGTCATCTCTAACACTTCTGCAATGCTTTTCCCTTTATAAAGCACATCCAATGTTTCACGGTTGTATCGTTTTCCATCACAAACCTCGCAAGGCACATAAACATCAGGTAAGAAGTGCATTTCGATTTTAATAATGCCATCGCCTCGACACGCTTCACAACGTCCACCTTTAACATTGAAACTGAAGCGACCTTTTTTATAACCACGCACTTTCGCTTCATTGGTTTGTGCAAATACATCGCGAATATCATCAAACACCCCTGTATAGGTGGCAGGATTGGAACGTGGTGTCCGACCAATTGGCGCTTGATTGATATCAATGACTTTATCCAAATTATCTGTTCCTTTTATTTCCTTATGCTTTCCTGGCTTTTGTTTGCCGCGGTGTAGTTTCATTGATAAGGATTTATGAAGGATGTCGTTAATCAACGTACTTTTCCCTGAACCAGATACACCTGTTACCGCGTTTAACACGCCAAGCGGGATTTTGACATTGGTTTTCTTTAAATTATTTTCTTGTGCCCCAACTACCTCGACAAACCGATCCGTTGGCTTACGTCGTTCATGTGGAATTGGGATAAATTGCTTGCCCGATAAATACTGCCCTGTCAGGGAATCAGGGTGTTCCATGACTTCGGCTGGTGTTCCACTGGCAACAATTTCTCCGCCATGTTCACCAGCACCTGGTCCGATATCAATTAGCCAGTCAGCTGCAAGCATCGTGTCCTCATCATGTTCGACAACAATTAGGGTATTCCCTAAATCTCTCATCCGTTTTAGTGTTCCAATCAAACGGTCATTATCACGCTGATGTAATCCTATCGATGGTTCATCCAATACATATAAGACGCCAGTTAATGCTGAACCAATTTGGGTTGCCAATCGAATCCGTTGGGCTTCCCCGCCAGATAATGTTCCAGCCGAACGTGATAAGGTTAAATAATCAAGCCCAACATTATTTAAAAATGTTAAACGATCATTAATTTCTTTTAAAATCATGGTAGCAATCGTTTTTTCTTTTTCCGATAGTTCTATTTTTCCAAAAAAGTCACGTGCTTCTGTTACCGATAATTCGGTCACTTTCCCAATGTGATCACCATTAATTAATACGGCCAATGTTTCATCTTTTAGTCGATAGCCTTTACATTTAGGGCAGGGCTTTTCTGCCATATATTTTTCCATTTGTTCACGGATAAAATCAGAATTTGTATCTCGATAACGACGTTCAATATTGGCAAGGACTCCTTCAAAATAAATATCTTTTTCTTTCAACATGCCAAATTCATTTTCATAACGAAAATGGATTAACTCATTACCACTACCATATAATATTTTATCAAGATGATCTTTCGGTAAATTTTTGACCGGTTCTTCCATGTCAATTCCATAATGGGTACAAACACTTTCTAGTAACTTTGGATAATAGTTTGAACTAGTAGGCTCCCAAGCAACAATTGCGCCCTCTTTTAATGTTCGGTCCAAATCAGGCAAAACAAGGTCAATGTCTACTTCTTGTTTGACGCCAAGACCATCACAACGTTCACATGCACCAAATGGGCTATTAAACGAAAATAGTCTTGGTTCCAATTCACCGATCGAAAAGCCACAGATAGGACAGGCATGATGTTCACTGAATAATAACTCCTCATCGCCGATGATATCAACAATTACTTTTCCTTCACCAAGGCGAAGTGCCGTTTCTAATGAATCCGTTAACCGAGCGTGAATCCCGTCTTTAACAACAATACGGTCCACGACTACTTCGATTGAGTGTTTTTTATTTTTATCTAATTTAATTTCTTCTGCTACTTCACGCATTTCCCCATCGACACGAATACGGACATAGCCTTCTTGCTTTAATTTCTCAAGAATTTTTACATGCTCACCTTTTCGTCCTGATACAACTGGGGAAAGAATTTGCAATTTGGTCCTTTCTGGATATTCCATAATCCGGTCTACCATTTGTTGAACGGTTTGCGAATTGATTTCGATTCCATGCTTTGGACAGGTTGGATGTCCGACTCTGGCAAACAATAGCCGTAAGTAGTCATAGATTTCCGTTACCGTTCCCACGGTTGACCGTGGATTTTTACTCGTTGTTTTTTGGTCAATCGAAATTGCGGGTGACAGTCCTTCAATCGCATCGACGTCTGGTTTATCCATTTGACCAAGGAACTGTCTCGCATAAGCAGACAATGACTCGACATAACGACGTTGACCTTCTGCATAAATCGTGTCAAAAGCCAAAGAAGATTTCCCTGATCCAGATAAACCTGTCACAACAATTAAGTTTTCTTTCGGTATGTTCACATCCATATTTTTTAAATTATGGGCTCTTGCACCTTGAATTGTTATCGATTTTTTACCCATTTATGGTCATCCTTCCACATTAAACTTCCGCTTTTCATATTTCTATCCTTCCGCTTTCAGTTCTAACACTAAGTCACGTAGTTCGGCGGCTTTTTCAAAGTTTAACTCTCTTGCAGCTTGTTTCATTTCTTTTTCCATTTGTTCGATCATTTTCTCTTTTTCTTTCTTCGTTAAGTGAGAAACTTGAGGCGTATCTTGCTTGTATTCAGCTGTGTCTTCTGCAGCAACTGTTGCGCGGATCACGTCACGAACTTCTTTCTTAATGGTTGTTGGCGTAATCCCATGCTTTTCATTATAGGCTTGTTGTTTTTCACGACGACGATAGGTTTCGTCAATCGCTGTTTGCATCGAGTCCGTAATCTTATCTGCATACATGACAACTAAACCTTTTTCATTACGCGCCGCTCGTCCCATCGTTTGAATGAGAGACCGTTCCGAACGTAGGAACCCTTCTTTATCCGCATCTAAAATGGCTACTAGCGATACTTCAGGAATATCCAATCCCTCACGAAGTAAGTTAATCCCAACTAATACATCATATTTACCAACACGCAAATCACGAATGATCTCAATTCGTTCCAATGTCTTAATTTCTGAGTGTAGGTACGCTACTTTTATGCCGACCTCTTTTAAGTAATCGGTAAGATCTTCAGACATTTTCTTCGTTAATGTGGTGACAAGTACCCGTTCATTTCGTTCGGATCGCTTGTTAATTTCACCGATTAAGTCATCGATTTGCCCTTCAATCGGTCGAACATTCACTTCTGGATCCAATAGCCCTGTTGGACGAATGATTTGTTCCGTCATTTTCGGCGTATGTTCTAACTCATATGGACCAGGTGTTGCGGAAACGAACACCATTTGATTTGCTTTTTTCTCAAATTCTTGGAAAGTTAGTGGGCGGTTATCCATTGCTGATGGCAGTCGAAAACCATGATCAACAAGTACTTGTTTTCGCGCTTGGTCCCCGTTATACATACCTCGAACTTGCGGTAAGGTAACATGTGACTCATCAACGACAATCATGAAATCGTCAGGGAAGAAATCTAATAATGTATACGGTGTAGAACCTGCCTCACGCAATGTCAAGTGTCTTGAATAGTTTTCAATCCCTGAACAAAATCCCATCTCATTCATCATTTCTAAATCATAGTTGGTACGTTGTTCAAGTCGTTGCGCTTCTAATAATTTATTTTGATCACGTAATTCTTTTAAGCGTTCTTGTAGTTCTTGTTCGATATTTTTGATTGCTTTTTTCAACTTTTCTTCCCCGGTTACGAAGTGTGATGCAGGGAAAATCGCAATATGTTCGCGGTCGCCAATAATTTCTCCAGTTAAGGCGTCAACTTCACGAATACGGTCAATCTCATCACCAAAAAATTCCACTCTAACACAATGTTCCTCTCGTGAAGCAGGAATAATTTCAACCGAGTCACCGCGAACCCGAAACGTACCACGCTGAAAATCAATGTCGTTTCTCGCATACTGAATATCGACAAGATTACGAAGCAATTCATCACGATCTTTTTCCATACCATTACGAATCGATAATACTTGATTCCGATATTCTTCCGGAGAACCTAGACCATAAATACAGGATACACTCGATACAATTAACACATCATCGCGTTCAAACAATGACGATGTAGCGGAGTGACGTAATTTATCAATTTCATCATTGATACTCGCATCTTTTTCAATAAACGTATCTGTCGATGGAACATACGCTTCAGGCTGGTAGTAGTCATAATAACTAACGAAGTATTCCACCGCATTATTAGGGAAAAACTCCTTAAACTCACTGTATAACTGTCCTGCAAGTGTTTTGTTATGCGCAATCACCAAGGTTGGTTTATTTACTTCTTTGATCACATTTGACATCGTGAATGTTTTCCCGGTACCTGTTGCGCCTAACAATGTCTGGTTTCTTTGTCCAGATTCAATGCCTTGGACTAATTCGGCAATTGCCTGCGGTTGATCACCTTGTGGTTGATAGTTTGAAACTAATTCAAATTGATTTTCCACGATCGAACCTCCATTTTATAAATGATATAGGGAGCGATCTTAGCCAAATCAGAAGCTAAGATGCCTAGCTTTTATTTACTTTCACAACTTAACAAGCAGGAAGCTCTCCATCTTAATATGTAAGAGATCCTAAGCGGGAGTCAGCTGCCTGTTCAGTTGAGTATGAACACCATTCTGATGGTCATTTCACTTTATCAATAGTTTACCATATTAAACTACATTTCGCCTAAAATTACGAACAAGTATTCGCCTATTGGGAATTCTCCTCATTTTTTAGCCTAACACGAACTGTGAATTTTTCTAGAAATATGATTACATCGGATATCGATGCGTTGATTCATTTATGGTTATAAGTATAGTTACTATTCATTGTTGTTTAAAAAGTTATTCTTTATAATTAAAATCAACATGATGTAATTATATAAGGAAGGAAGATTGTAGTGAAAAAATTAGTCTTTTCTATTGTCATGGTTGGCTTGCTTGCTGCATGTGGACAAACAGATGAGCAGCAGACTCAAACAGACAATGATGTAAGTATTCAACCGATTGAGGTCGATTTACAAGCACCATCAGCTTTAGATATTGGGGAGTCAACCACTATTGAAGCAGTTGTCACACAGGATGGCGAACCTGTTGATGACGCGGATTATGTGGAATTTGAAGTATGGTTGGATGACGATAAAGATGCAAGTGAAACATTTGACTCAGAATATCAAGGGGATGGCGTCTATGATTTTAATCATAGCTTTGATGAACCTGGTGTCTATTCCGTTCAGTCTCACGTTCAAGCTCGTGACATGCACACCATGCCGATTGCTGAGATTACCGTTGGGGATGTGGATGCGGAGTAAAATTGCGGTTGTTGTTATTGGGATTGGATCCTTTTTCGCTCGACCTGGATATTAAATGACACTAAAAACCTGCACAACCAGTTGTGGCAAACCAACTAGGGTGCAGGTTTTTTATTAATTATAGCTTTGGTCATATTGATTGACTTCAAACAAGTCAATTAGCTCCACATCAGGATTTTTATCTTTAAACCAGCGCAATGCAAAGTCATTTTTAAATAAAACTAGGAAATTGCCTTCACGGTCTTTAACTAACAAGTTCCGTTCATCAAATAAAGATGTATCAACTTGCTCTTCTTTTAACCAACGTGGAATTCGTTCGCCAACCGATTCAAGCATTACTTCAACATTGTACTCATTTTTCATGCGGTATTCGAACACTTCATATTGCAGTTCCCCAACAGCTCCTATGATATAAGATTCCATTGGATGGCCTTTAAATAATTGGATTGCCCCTTCTTGGACGAGCTGCTCCAAACCTTTTTTAAATTGCTTTGCTTTCATCACGTTTTTGGCCGTTACTTTTTTAAATAGTTCTGGTGGGAACTGTGGCAATTCATCATATTCAAAATTACCCTTTCCTTCTAGCAAGGTATCGCCAATCCGATACACGTTTGGGTCATAAATGCCAATAATATCACCTGGATAAGCTTCCTCGACGGTATCCCTTGATGATGCAACAAATTGCTGAATCTGTGACAATTTAAAGTCTTTACCGGTACGAGCTAACTTCACATTCATGCCACGTTCGAATTTACCTGAACAGACGCGCAAAAATGCCACACGGTCTCGGTGTGCCGGGTTCATATTCGCTTGGATTTTGAAAATAAACCCAGAGAAATCCTCTTTGTCAGGACTTACTAATCCTTCTGTTGTTTTTCTCGGTGTTGGATTTGGTGCCATTGAAATAAACGTATCAAAAAACGTTTGTACCCCGAATGGCGCAAGCGCACTACCAAAGAAGACTGGAGTTTGTTCCCCTTTCATAATTGCGTCTAAGGAGTACTGGTCACCTGCTTCATCTAGTAACTCCAACTCGCCTTCTGTCTCTTGGTAAGTCGGATCTGTAACTAATGCCTCGTGTTCCGGCTGATCTAATTCAGAGTATGGAATGAACGATTCCTGTTCATTTCCGTTATATTTAACAAATTGTTGATTGTATCGGTCAAAAATTCCCAAGAATCTTTTCCCCATTCCAACTGGCCAATTCATTGGATAGGTTTCAATGTTCAAGACTTCTTCAATTTCTTCTAACAACTCAAGTGGTTCTCTACTTTCACGGTCCATCTTATTAATAAACGTAAAGATTGGAATCCCACGCATACGACAAACTTTAAACAGTTTAATTGTCTGTGCTTCGATCCCTTTGGTTGCATCAATAATCATGACAACACTGTCAACCGCTGTTAATGTCCGATACGTATCCTCACTAAAGTCTTCGTGTCCAGGCGTATCTAAGATATTTACTTGATAATCTTTATATGGAAAATTCATCACACTTGATGTAACCGAAATACCACGTTGTTTTTCGATTTCCATCCAATCCGATGTAGCAAACTTACCAGATTTTTTTCCTTTCACCGTACCAGCAGATCGGATTAAATTCCCAAACAGTAGTAGTTTTTCCGTCAATGTCGTTTTCCCTGCGTCAGGGTGTGAAATAATCGCAAAAGTTTTTCGTTTCGATGCTTCGTCTTTTATACTCATAAAAATCCCTTCCAATCTATTCAAATTTAAATTTACTATTGATACTGTAAGTTATTTGCTTTAGTAAGGGATTTTTTACATCGGTATAATGCTCCTTCGTCATATAATTTCTCTTATCCAATTGAAAAATATAGCATGAACACACCCGTAAAGTCAATTATTGCCATGCTTTTCAATTACGTTCCCCTTGCCTAAACATGATATAATAGTAGGATGCATGTGAATGAAAGGGTAGAAGATTGTAATTTTATACTTGATTATTTTATGATCATAGTTTATAAATGCTAACTTAGAAAATACACAATGTTAAGATTCTAGTACCATCTCTATAAGATGAGTGCTAATAAATCGCTACGGAAATACACCTACGCTTTCCGCGGGGGCTGGTGAGCCTCCTCGTTCGTACCTCACTGCGGGGTCTCACCGATGCCACTAGTCCCACGGGAGTCTCCGTGTATTTCCTTCGCTAATTTGTGTACTCTGAAGTTTTATAGTGGATAGCCTAATAATAAAACAAAACATTTTTGAATCTTAGGTAGACACCTACCACTAATAATCACAAATGCTATATTATGTGCAGTAATATTTTGATGACTTTTTTCATCCTTAATAGCTGCATAAACTTATCATAAATCAGAACTTATCATAATGGAGCCAGAGGCCGTGCCCATAGAAAGCGTAATATTCTGCCAGAACGATTGTTATGCACTTATTTCAATCAGAATGCAAGAAAGTAAATAAGAGCGCAATTAGTGCATTAATACAGCTTTTTATGCACTAAAACAGCCTGTCATAAAATTACATTTATAGCAACCAACAGCAAAGGGAGGGATAAACGTTGCGAAGCTTTTTCTTAGATAAACAAGATATCGTTCGAAATACTGGTGAACGCTTTTATAAAAGAGGATATGATTATTTTAAAAAAGGACGCGTCTATGGATTATCATACAATCCTTCCATTAATTCTTGGCGTGGTCATGTACGTGGGGCAGAAACATACAATGTTCGAATTTTCTTTTTTGAAAATGATGATTTGGAGGCTAGTTGCGACTGTCCAGCGTATGAAACCCACTATACGTGCAAACATATTGCAGCTGTTTTGTTAGAAATTGGGCAACATTCTTGGAAACAACTCGATCAGGAACAACAGGATTACGATCCAATGATTGAGCATCCTTCAACCGTTCCAAATGATTTGTTTTCAACAAAAATGATTGAAGCCTTTACCACAGACCAACCAGTAAAAACAAGTAAACGAGAAATTGTCAACATGGAATACATTATCGGAATTCGAATTAATCCACATAATTCCAAATCCTTTTTGGAAATGGAAGTAAAACTAGGAGTGGAAAAACCTTACGTCATTAAAAATATTCGTGAGTTGCTGGTACACATCAAGAAACAGAAGGACTACAAAATCACACCAACATTCACCTATCAGCCAGAACATCATGTCTTCACCGAGGAAGACCAGCACATCCTAGCAGACTTAATCCAAGCCTATGAGAACGAAACAATCTTTGAAAACTCTTTTTCAAATCCACTTCATGAAAAACGCTCAATCGTGATACCACCTGGTTTAGCGGATAAACTGCTAACAAAACTTAGCAATCAAGAGTGTTACTACAAAGATTATGATGGCGGCCTGTCATTAGGAATTCGGTTTAATGAGGAGATTGATCCATTTAACTTCAAGCTTGACACGTTTGACGAACAAACCTTTACAATTGATGTTTCGGAACTTGCCACATACACGTACTTGGAAAGTTATGGCTATTTATTTGATTCTGGCAACTTTTACCGCCTAACACCTGAACAACAAGCAGTAATGGAGCAACTTTATACGGTACTGCCTTATCGAACGGAACAATCCCATCCAATTGTTGGTGATAAGATAAATGCCTTCATTAATAAGGTTGTACCGATGTTGGAAAAAGTCGGTAATGTACAATACACGAAGAATTCCAAGAAAAAAATTACGATTACAAATGTCAAACCAAAAATTTATTTAGATGAAAACAATAATAGTTTAACAGCTGAAGTTGAGTTTCATTATGGCGATAAAGTGGTGAAACCTTATCAAGATTTACCTCTAGATGCAGAAGCCATCAAGCGCGACACGACAAAAGAACTTGAGCTAATCAAACAAATCGAATACGCTGGTTTTTATTACTTGAATCAAAAATTTCAACTATTTAAATATGAACTGATTTTTAGCTTTTTACATGATGTCTTGCCCGTCCTTCATCAACAGGCTGACATCTATATTTCTGAACAAGTTCAGGCAATGATGGCACAAAGTGAGATTGATTTGTCATCATCGATAGATTTACAAGAGAACAGTGGGATGCTGGATATTCGCTTTGATATGGAAGGTATCACTGACAGCGAAGTTCAACATGTCTTGGAAGCGTTAATGGAAAAGAAACGCTATTACCGTATCCCAAACGGTGCGCTACTATCCCTTGAAGGAGAAGGGTTTGATTCCTTTCGCGAACTAGCTCAAAATCTACAACTGAAGAAAAACCAGCTACAGGATGGACAATTACAAGTTTCTGCCGCTCGAAGTTTTCAGGTGGAAGATGCCTTACAACCAAGTTATTTCCAATACAGTGAAGCATTCGAAAACTTGCTAACACAATTAAAACATCCGACGGAATTAAACTTCCCCCTCCCTAAACAGCTTGAAGCTGAGTTACGGGATTATCAGCATACTGGTTTTCAGTGGATGAAGACTTTATCCCATTATCACCTTGGGGGAATCCTTGCTGATGACATGGGATTGGGAAAAACGGTACAAACGATTAGCTACTTGCTGTCTGAGAAAGAAGCAAGCAGCCAAGCCTATCGGGCACTTATCGTCGCCCCTGCTTCGCTTGTCTACAATTGGAAAAAGGAATTTGAAAAATTTGCACCAACAATGACGACCAAAGTTGTTTCAGGCTCAAAACAGCAACGCCGACGGGCCATGACTGCTGATGAATCAGTCGACATTTATATTACGTCGTATCCTTTATTACGAAAAGATATTGATTTATATGAACACACTTATTTTGATGCCTTGATTTTAGATGAAGCCCAAGCGATTAAAAATCATTTAACATTAACAGCTAAAGCAGCAAGATCGATTCAAGCGGGAAATCGTTTTGCATTAAGTGGAACACCAATTGAAAATTCCTTGGAAGAACTATGGTCGATTTTCCAAACGATCTCACCGGGATTATTTGGTAACAAACAGACATTTCTATCATTTGATCCTAACTATATCGCTAAAATTACTCGGCCATTCATTTTACGTCGAATCAAAAAAGATGTATTACATGAACTCCCAGATAAGTTAGAAACCGTTCAGTATTCCGAATTGACGAAAAATCAAAAAGAAGTCTATCTCGCTTATGTAGAACGGATGCAACAACAACTCGATCAAACCGTTCAAGAAAAGGGATTTGAAAAAGGGAAGTTAGAAATATTAGCTGGATTAACCCGCCTGCGCCAAGTATGCTGCCACCCTAGTTTATTTTTGGATAATTATACGGGGCAGTCAGGCAAACTAGAGCAACTAAGAGAATTGGTCGATGAATTACAGGCTAACGGGAAGCGCGCATTAATTTTTTCTCAGTTTTCCAGTATGTTGTCGATGATCAATACAACCTTACAACAAGAAAACATTGATACCTTTTATTTAGATGGTTCCACCCCAGCACAGGAGCGGATGGACATGGTCGATCAATTCAATGAAGGAGAAAAATCGATTTTCCTTATTTCCTTAAAAGCAGGGGGAACTGGGTTAAATTTAACCGGTGCTGATACCGTCATTCTCTTTGATTTATGGTGGAACCCAGCAATCGAAGAACAAGCGGCAGGTAGAGCCCATCGAATTGGACAAAAGAAGGTAGTCCAAGTGATCCGAATGATTACAGAAGGCACGATCGAAGAAAAAATTTACGAGTTGCAACAGAAAAAACGAGAATTAGTCGATCAAATCATCCAACCAGGTGAAACGATGCTATCGAAACTGTCGGAACAAGAAATACGAGAGCTGTTGGAGATGAAAGGGTAATATAAAGTGAGTAAACCTCGGACAACGGAACATTGGGACGGACATTTGTTCCGTTATTTGAGGTGAAAAAGGGTAATTTCCTGGTTTTATGGACATCTGTTCCGTTATTTACTAAAAAAGTAGCCAATAGCGCAATTTCCATCAAATAAGGTACTAAATGTCCATATATATGAGAATCCTTGAATCCAAAAAACCTCCCGAACACCGCGGGAGGTTTTTGCTATGTTTTTAATCTAATTTTCTATTTTCCACTTCTTGCCGATACTGATCTTTTACAAATAATAAACCTAGTTCGTGATGTTCGCCTTGATACATTGCCCGCTGGACGAAACGTACTTCACCACGATCATCAATAATATCAAGTTTACAAAAAGCGCTGTTTAACTGTAAGGCTTCATAAAACTGCTCTTCATTATGAACAGTTTGTCCATTAACCTTGTTGATTTTTTCGCCTGGTAACAACCCTAAAATATCAGCAGGCCCACCTGGAATCACACCTAAAATAAACAAACCAGTTGGATCAGGGCTAAAAAATGGCTTTTTCTGTTGATCAATGATTCGGTGTCGATAAGAAATAAATTCCCTGCCGACTAATGCAACAATCACGGCCACCGTCGCTAAAATTGGTACATACATGCCTGCGATTGCTAGCGCTAATGTCAGTAATCCGAGTAATAATACCGACTGACCTAAATGTCGGGAAAATTTAGTTGGTAAGGCACCCCTAAATACATGTTCAAAACCAATCACAATAGGTAATACGATTAACCCATAGGACTGTCCATCAATTTGAAACACTGGCCACCAATCGGCAATTGGTAAAATGGCACCACCTGGTACTAATGTAAAAAAAGGAATCATTGCTAACTTTTTAACGCGGTGTTGTCCAATCCATTTACCACGATTTCCTTTTACCAGTTCAGGGAAGGATTCTTGTCGTGTAACTCTGAATAACAAAATAGCCTCTATAATAACAAATAATCCTAATAGAATTGCGAAACTAACAAAGTGAAAATTAAATAATCCTTGTTTCCACGGTTCTAACCATTGAACATCAAAACTCTCATCGATGTAAGGTAGAACAGATAACAGTAGTAAATAGGTAAACCCAAACGTGTACGCTGCGGATAGCCAGGTGAATCTTTTCGTTAACGTTAGAAGGAATGTAATGACTGCTAATAATAAAATGACAGCAGGATCAAGCATAAATCCAATCCCAATCGTAATAACAGAAAGGACTAAACCACTTAAAATGGAAACGGACCAGGTTCGATGCCATTCAGAAAAAACATCAAACACTTTTGTACCAAACTGTTTTCGTTCCTGTTTAATTCTAGTTAAGGAGGTTAGTATCGTTAATAAAATAAACCAATACAGCAGTGGATGAAGAAAGACTTTCCCTATCCCTTTTGCAACCTCTAAAAACCAACCCTCCATAAATACTCCCCTTCCCATCGAGCTCTCTATGTAAAAATTTATATATAGGACGATTCTAATCTGATTATACGCCGATACAAAAATAAATGCTATAGTATAAACAAATTCGATAACATCGCTCATTTTCCTGCATGAAGTTGCAAATTGTGATGGGAAAGTGATCGAGGATCGACTCCTGACTCCTATTAAGAGGGTTGCCTTTTTATCAAGGGGGAAGATTTCAGTTTTTGGTTGATGAACATAAGCTGAATTATGCTAGTGAAGTACAGTGAATTTAAAAAGCACACGGAAACAACGAAAAAAGTGCTAGATGATGTATAAAAAAGCCGTAATCACGCAGGATCTTTGGAAAAAACGCTAGATGATGTATGAAAAAGCCGTAATTACGCAGGATCTTTGGAAAAATCGCTGGATGATGTGTGAAAAAGCCGTAATCACGCAGGATCCTGGGAAAAACGCTAGATGATGTATGAAAAGGCCGTAATCACGCAGGATCTTTGGATAAATCGCTAGATGATGTATGTAAAAGCCGTAATCACGCAGGATCTTTGGAAAAATCGCTGGATGATGTTCGAAAAATCCATAATCAGGCAGGATCTTTGGAAAAAACGCTAGATGATGTACGAAAAGGCCGTAATCACGCAGGATCTTTGGATAAAACGCTAGATGATGTACGAAAAATCCATAATCACGCAGGATCTTTGGAAAAAACGCTAGATGATGTACGAAAAGGCCGTAATCACGCAGGATCTTAAGTAAAAAGCGCTGGATGATGTATGAAAAGGCCGTAATCACGCAGGATCTTTGGAAAAAACGCTAGATGATGTATGAAAAAGCCATAATCACGCAGGATCTAAAGAAAAGTACTCAAATAAAAAGAACTATTATAAAAGTTAATGCACATATTAATTGAAAAAGACCTTTCGTCTAGAGAATTGTGTGCTTCAGCCTTGGCCAGGGTACGTAAACCAAAAAACATCCGCAAGTTTCCCCGCGGATGTTCCCTTTAAAATCTAATGCTTTATTCAAATAGCACTTCCACTGCGCGTTGTTTTTGTACATCATTTTCGCCTGCTTGGATAATTTCTACGATCTTGGTTTGCAGTAATTCTGCCGTGTCAGTGTTAATTTCACCTGTAACGGTTAGGTCATTATCTTGTTGGAATTTGCTTACTACTTCTTCCGTTTGTTCATCATAATAACCATCCTCACGACCGGCGTCATATCCAAGTCCTTTTAACATAATTTGTGCATTTTCAATTTTATCATTGTTTTCATTAAGTGTTAAAGGTTCCTCAATTTGAATTGGATTAGCGTAAAAATAATCAGGTTGTTTCACTTCATGTGTTGGCTGAACCCCTTCTTCATGAATCCAATTTCCTTCAGGTGACAACCATTTGAACATCGTTAACTTAATTGTACTGCCATCTCCCATTGGAATCGTTTGTTGTACCGTACCTTTACCGAAACTAGGGGTACCGACAATGTCGTAACCGCCAGCTTCTTTCATTGATACAGCCAAAATCTCAGATGCTGAAGCACTTCCTTCATCAATTAGCACACTGATTGGATAATCCTTTGGCTGATCCAACTCTGAGAAGTATCGTGATGTTTGGTCATCTCCATCAGCTATTTGCATGTAAGGTTGGTCCTTGGTAATAAAATTCTTTAAGATTTCTTGAATCGACGGTAATAACCCACCTGGATTTCCACGGACATCGATCACCAAGCCATCAATATTCTCTTCTTGTTCTAAACGAGTTAATTCCTCTTTAAAACGACTCTCTGTATCTTCTGAGAATGAAGTGATTTCGATGATACCAGCCTTTTGACCATCTATTTCTTGAATCTCCGAATAAACAGTCTCTAATGGAATGTCATCTCTTGTCAACTCAACATCAAATGGTTCATCCACACCTGGACGCTCCACTTCTATTGTAACTTTTGTCCCTTCTTCTCCACGGATGAGGGAAACAGCTTCATATAATTCGTACCCTTCCACACTTTGATCATCCACTTTAAGAATTTGATCGTTTGGTTTCAAACCTGCTTTCTCTGCTGGAGAATCTTTAATTGGAGCGACAATGGTCACTTTGCCTTCCACCATACTTACTTCCGCACCAATTCCTTCAAACGATGATTCAATCTGATGATTGAACTCTTCTACGGTCTCCTTATCCATATACACACTATATGGATCTTCCAAGGTTTTCAACATCCCTTGGATTGCACCTTCTAATAACTGATCTTTATCTACCTGTTCTAAATACTGGTTTTGAATTAGATCAATCGCCTGGCTTACTTTTTCCAAATCCTCTGAGTCAGTAGAACCTTGTAAACTATTCAAAAATTCTTGCTGTTGTTCTGTGGGCAAATCGGAAAAACGCTGCCCTTCTGATGATGCAGTACTATTACTTTCAGTTGTTTGCTGAGCTAATTGGACACCAACAAACGAACCAACTGCTCCTAATAGTAAAGCAGCAACTAGCAATCCAATTATGTAACTTTTTTTCAAATTCAATGATTTCACCTCTATATCTTGATTCATTTTGTTGGTTCTCACCATGTCACAATGGTTTTGATGTTCCCTTCACCCAACTATTAAGTATGCACGTTACGATAGTGCTTGTCTATCTATAAAAAAACATCACACTATGTTGTGCAATGTTTTTTTATGGTTTAGCTTATGCGATAACTGGTTTATTCATGTCTATTATTTTCGATTGTACCAACCGTTACCACTTGCTGCGTTTCTTTGTCGCGAATTAGTTACTGAAATAAATATGGTCTTGGATCAACAGCATCGCCTCTTGTGGCGCTGCCTTTTCTAATTTCAAAATGTAAATGTTGTCCAGTAGAATTCCCAGTAGATCCCATTAACCCTATTTTTTGACCACGGCTAACGGTATCTCCTTCAGATACAGTTATGGATCCATTTCGCAAGTGATAATATACGGTTGTATATTGTTGACCATCTAAGTAATGGGTAATAAAAATAGCATTCCCTATTTCACTACCTGGATAATCATAAAAGACAGATGAAACAACACCGGCAGCAGACGCATAAATTGGAACCTCTCCGGATGCAGCAATATCCATACCTGTATGCGGTCGAACGATGTTTAAAATGGGATGCATACGATTTGGATTAAACTCTGAGCTAACATATGTAGCACCTGCTGGCCAACCAAACAAGTCACCACCGCTTTTTGGCGGATTAGAAGCTGAGCCACCTTCTTTTGATAATTGCTCTAGTCTTTGTTTCTCATTTTGTGCTTGTTGAATTGCCTTTTCTAAAGCTGCTTCCTCATTACGAATCAATTGTTCCTCTTCTTCTAAAGTTAACTGATACTGATGTAACTCTTCTTTCTCGATTTCTAATTGTCTTTTTAATTGTTCGCCTTCTTCTTTTTGTTGGCTAAGTTGTGTTTTTAATTGTTCTAATTCTTGTTTTTGATCTTGTAAATCTTGTTTCTTTTGTTCAAGATTATCCTGTTTTGTTTCTAATTCTTCTTGTTTTTGATCAAGCTCTTCTTTTTCAGATTTATGTGTGTCCATTATTTTTTTATCTTGGTCCATTATTTTAACAACGGCTGTTGCCCGATTAATAAAATCACCAAAACTTTGCGCTCCCATTAGAACTTCTAAGTAACTAATATTACCACCATTCTGTTGGAGTGCTCGCAAGCGATTTTTTAATAATTCTTCTCTTCTTTCAATACGTTCGATTAATGCTTCTATTTCTTCTTCCAATTCTTCAATATCTTGTCGTGTTTGTTCAATTTCGTTATTTGTTTCTGTAATTTCATCTTCTTTTTTCGTTAATTGTACTTGGGTTTCTTCTAGTTCTTGACTAAGCTGCTCAATTTCGTTTAGCACTCTTTGCTGTTCTGATTCATTTTCAGCAATTTTCGCCTCTGTAGATTGTTGTTTATTTTCAATGTCTTGTCCTTGATTACTGACCGATTCTTTTTCCCTTTTAAGGTCATTAATTTGGTCATTCAAATCTGATTCATTCGCTAAAACTTGTACAGAACTCGGAAAAAATATTCCGAGTGTCACTGCCAATATGGCAAAATAAGAAAGCCTCCGCTTCATGAACCAATCCCCTCCTCTGCTACATACATGTCATTCGCCATTGCGTTAGTTGTTTATCTATTAAACTTTCAAGAATTTTCGTATACTCATCAAGCTTCCCCAAACACCAATACCTGCTCCTATCGCTAAAATGATCAAGGATAACTGCCAGACAAATGGGTTAAATGGTAAAAGCTCGACAAAACTAAATTGTTTTAAAGCTACATTTTGCTCTAAGAAATAATACCCTGACACGATAACGGCAATCGGTAGAATGCTACCGAACACTCCTAACAATAGGCCTTCAACGAAAAATGGCCAACGTATAAAACCGTTTGTTGCCCCAACGAGTTTCATAATACCAATTTCTTTTTTTCGTGCTAAGATTGTTATTTTTATCGTATTAGAGATTAAAAAGATCGCCGTAAATACGAGACCGATAATTAACACTAGTCCAATATTTCTTGCATAATCATTAAAACGAAATAGATTTTGCACAGCTTCTTGTCCATACACTACGTCATTGACATTATCAATCCTGCCAATTTGGGGAGCGATTTTCATCGTATCTGTTGGATCTTCCGTTTTTACCACATAGGCGTGGTTCAAAGGGTTGTCCTGTTCATACAACTGCCAAATGTCACCTTCATCACCCATACTGCTAATTAAACTGTCCAATTCCTCTTCCTTGGAAGAAAAATTGACAGAAGCGACTTCAGGAATTTTTCTTATTTCATCCCCTATTGCTTCAATTTGTTGTTCATCTGCGGTTAATTCTACTAACACTTTAATCTCAACATCTTTTTCTAAGTTGGTTGCAATGTGATTTAAATTCATCATCAATGCTAGAAAAGCACCAACCAATACGAGCGTTGTCGTAACCGCTCCAACCGATGCAACCGTCATCCAACCGTTCCGCCAAATATTTTTCGAGCCTTCACGAAAGTGTCTTTTCATTGTATTAAGCTTCATAGCCGTATTCACCTCTGTGCTCGTCACGTACGATTAAGCCACTCTCGATTGCAATCACACGTTTTTTAATCGTATTAACAATGTCTTTGCTGTGTGTAGCCATGATAATCGTTGTCCCACCGTCATTAATCTCTTCTAAAATTTGCATGATGTCCCATGAAGTATCTGGATCTAGGTTACCGGTAGGCTCATCCGCGATTAATAATTTTGGATGGTTAACAATCGCCCTCGCAATTGCGACACGTTGTTGTTCCCCACCTGACAATTCATCAGGAATGAATCTCGCTTTATTTTTCAACCCTACTAAATCGAGTACTTGCATCACTCGACGACGTATATTTTTTGGTGATTCTTCAATTACCTCTAAAGCAAACGCAATATTCTCATAGACTGATAGTTTAGGAAGTAATTTAAAGTCTTGATAAACAACACCAATATCTCGTCGTAAATAAGGTACTTGTTTCCATTTCATGTTTGTTATATCTTTGTTATTTATAATAATAGACCCTTTGGTAGGCTGCTCTTCTCGAAACATTAACTTTATAAATGTTGATTTTCCAGCACCACTCGGTCCCACTATATAAGCAAAATCACCTTGTTCAATCATGACATCAATGCCATTTAATGCGGTTACACCATTTGAATACGTTTTATATACACCTTGCATTTCTATCATTTTAAGATCACCTTTATCTAGTAAGAATGTTTGTCGTGATGTCTGTTTTTCTGTCTCTTTACACTATTAAAGTGTCGAAACAAATAAGTCATCTCCTATTATAACATCTAAATTCTATTTTTTTAGACAAAATATTATTACATTTATATTTCATAGAAATTTTTTTTGTGAATGAAAGAGTTTTTATGTAGTTTTTGTTTGGATTACCTCGAAAGCTGCGCATATTCAGGTAAATGTTGGGAAAGATTGTCGGTTCACGATTATGGTTCTTGTAAAAGCCAGTTCCATCTATCGGAATAGGGCTTGTACGGGGTAATACACTGTACTTTTTCCGACTGAATCTACCATGACTGCCCTTCTCTTAGTTGATTCGCTTCCCTTTTACGCCTGTGAAGCTATCAAATAAAAAGGACCACCAATCATTACTGGTGATCCCTTTTATTCTACAAAGTTAAAGTTTGAATTGGCGAATCAATCCATTAAGATCTTCTGCTAATGTTGCTAACTGATCAGAACTTGAAACAATTTCTTCCATCGAACTTGACGTTTGTTGTGCAGATGCAGAAGTTTGTTCAACACCTGCTGCCGCTTGTTCAGAAACAGAAGCAATTTCTTCAATCGACTGATTCATTTCTTGACTACTTGTAGACATTGTTGCTAGATTCGCTGTTACAGATTCAATGTTTGTCACCATTTCTTTCACGGCATCATCAATTTTAGTGAATGTTTCTCCTGTCGTCTTCATTTGACTTGTTCCTTTTTCCACTTCTTGATAGCCGGACATTAGTGAATTAGTTACCGTATTCGATTCCGTTTGAATGCTAGTCACAATTCCCGTTATGTCTGTCACCGAGTCACCAACTTGTTCTGCAAGTTTGCGCACTTCATCCGCAACGACCGCAAATCCTTTCCCGTGCTCACCTGCACGTGCTGCTTCAATCGCAGCATTTAATGCTAATAAATTGGTTTGATCGGCAATATCTTTAATAACCGACACGAGCTTGGAAATTTCCTGTGATTGTGTGTCCAAGCCTTTTACCTTATCAACCGCTTCTTTGACAATATTGTCAATGGTCGCCATCTGATCGGCAGATTTTTCCATTAATTTGGCACCTTGATTCGTCATATCAAGTACTTGATTGGAAGATTGATAAATATGATCACCATTTGCATTAGCTTCTTGCATCTTAGCCGTAAACGACTCCATTGCTGAAGAAAGGTCCCCCGCATGATTCGCCTGTGATTCAGAACCAGATGCTAATTCCTGCATCGTAGAAGCAATCTGCTCGGAGCCTTGTTTTACTTCGTTGGCAGATTGACTTAGTTCTTCACTTTGACTACTTACCGTTTCTGAAATCTCGGAAATTTGATGTACCATCCCTTTTAAACTTGCACCCATGCGATTAACGGATTGTGCTAGACGGCCAATTTCATCATTTGCATCATATGTAATCGATGAAAAACTAAGATTTCCACCAGCGATTTGATCACTGACTTCTACAACTTCATTGATATTTCTCGATACCATACGACTAATGAAGTATACGAGCAAACTACCAATAATAATCGTTAATAGCATTGCTATTATTAACACATTAAGTGTTAATTGTTGATTAAGATGTGCTTGACTTACCGCTGTGTCTCGCTCATCATTGACGATCGTGCGTAATTCTTCTAATAAATCTACTGTATCCGAACGAAGATCATTTACCTGACGTACATATTTATCTGCAGTAGAGATGGTTCCCCGATTGATTGCTGGTATAATGCTGTCTTCAACTATTTGATTCATTTCATCATCATTTGCTGATATTTGATCAAATAGTTGTTGTTGTTCTGGTGTGTCCATTTTTTCTTCAATGGTTGCCTCTAAAGTCTCAAACTGCTCGGATCGCTCGTCGTATTCATGAATGTAACTCTGATTACGTTCTCGAACATAGCTAACAACTCGAATCCCTTTCGAACGTATTAAAGACCCCATCTCCGTCACTTCGACTGCACGGTCTCCTCTTCGTTCAAGTGCATCGATATCCTTGCCAATTCCGTTGATAAAAAAGCCCACTACAGCTGTGGAGATACCAAACAATAGTAAAACCGTGATTAAAACAACGCCATACTTCCATCCTATATTTAAATTTCTTAAAAATTTTACGTTTAGCTTCCCTTTAATTGCTTTCTTCCCTTTCATTCCCTTGACCCCCAAAATGTCAACTCAACTTTTTCTTTTTGCCTTTTCTCTGTTTTTTGCGGAGTGGCTATATACTGTGCAATAACCACCACTACCCTTTATAAGATGAGTGCTAATAGATCGCTGCGGAAATACACTACGCTTTCCTGTGGGGGGCTGGTGAGCCTCCTCGTTCGTACCTCACTGCGGGGTCTCACCGATGATAAATTAAGGATCACAGGCTAAAACCGTCCTTGTCGGACAACGCCTGCATAACCCTTGCCGGGCCTCGGGAGTCTCCGTGTATTTCCTCCGCTGTTCGTGAGCAATGAATTTTTATAGAAAGTGGCTTAATTGCTTTAATGCTAATGATGCGCTTATATCGTTGTATACGATATTGCCTTCACCGATGTACACTATTATAAATCAGAAAACTTATACCAGCGAAGGCATTAATACTTATTTCAATCAAAGAAAGCAAAATTACGAAGCTTACTGCGCATTATATAGCTTTTGTACAATATTAATCTACTAAAAATGAGCCTCTGTTTATAATACTTTGTTTAATGCTTCTTCAATTCGATCTGGTGTGAATGGTTTGACGATGAAGTCTTTTGCTCCGGCTTGGATCGCTTCGACAACGCGATCTTGTTGTCCCATGGCAGAACACATAATCACCGTTGCACCTGCATCCTTTTGTTTTATTGCTTTCAACGCTTCGACGCCATCTAATTCAGGCATGGTAATATCCATCGTCACTAAATCTGGTTGCAATTCGGCATATTTCTCAATCGCGTCTTGACCATTTTCAGCCTCTCCAACTACCTCGTGACCTAGTTTTCCTAAAATATCTTTTAACTGCATGCGCATGAATGCAGCATCATCTGTAACTAAAATTTTTGCCATTTTGAATCCCCTTCCTTAATCTGTAATTGTATCTTCGACAGCATTTATTTCATCAACATTAAGTACACGATCTAAGTCTAATAAAATAATTAATTGATCGTCTCGTTTTACAACACCTGTGATATATTCTTCTGTTACACTTCCAATCATTTGCGGTGGATCATCGATCGTTTCCGGATCAATGTCAACTACATCTGTCGCCGAGTCCACGATTAACCCTACCTGTATATCCTCAATCGTGATGATTACAACTCTCGTATTATCGGTGTATTCCGCCTTTCCGATATGTAACCGTTCCTTTAAGTCAATAATTGGCGTTATGTTCCCACGTAGATTGATGACGCCTTTAATAAAGTCGGCGGTACGAGGTACTGTCGTAACATGCTCAAGCTTTTCAATCGAACTGACTTGTTTGATATCTGCAGCATAATGCTCGTCTGCTAATTGAAACACAATAACTTTGGATATTTCCTCCATTGTGAAAACTCCTCTACCTATTTTATTAATGCATTTGGATCAATGATTAGCGAAACATGGCCATCCCCTAAAATCGTTGCGCCTGAGATTGCATAAACATCTTTCAAATAGTTTCCTAATGACTTTAACACGACTTCTTTTTGTCCGATGAAAGAGTCAACAATTAAGCCTGTCATTTTCTCGCCTTTTTTGACAACAACGACAGAGATGTCTGTTTTTTCGGTACGTTCCTCTTGAGGCACTTCAAACACATCTGCTAATGAAACAATCGGGATCACTTTTCCTCTAAAATCCATCACAGGTTTCTGTTGTACATTCATGATTTGATCATTTGTTAATGCAACAGTTTCCTCAATCGATGACAATGGAATCGCATAGGTTTCGTCTGAAACAGTTACAAGTAAGGTTGATAAAATCGACAAGGTTAATGGTAGTTGAATCGAAAATTTACTTCCATGTCCTGGTTCTGATTCAACAAAAATATGTCCACCAAGTGATTCAATTTTATTTCGTACCACGTCTAGCCCAACACCACGTCCAGAGATATCGGAGACTTTGTCAGCAGTACTGAAACCTGATGTTAAAATTAAATCATATACATCTTCATCGGATAGCTTTTCTGCACGATCTTCACTCAATATTCCATTGGCAATTGCCTTTTCGATGACTTTTTCACGATTAATCCCGGCACCATCATCTTCCATCTCGATCATGACATGATTGCCACTATGGAATGCACGTAATTGCAATGTACCTTTAACAGGTTTGCCTTGTTGCTTCCGCTTTTCAGGGCTTTCAATCCCATGGTCAATCGAGTTACGGATCAAATGGACAAGCGGATCCCCAATCTCATCAATAACAGTCCGGTCTAATTCGGTATCGGCACCACTAATATGTAGTTCCAAATCTTTTTCTAGATCTTTAGCTAGGCCTCGTACCATTCGCGGGAAGCGATTAAATACTTGTTCAATCGGCACCATACGCATCGTCAACATCATGCTTTGCATGTCTTGGGAAACTCTTGACATATGTTCCACCGTTTCGATTAGTTCATGATTGCCTAATTGTTTCGATAAATCTTCCAGTCGACCACGGTCAATCACCATTTCTTCAAATAAATTCATCATGCTGTCAATTCGTTCAATATTTACGCGAATCGTTTTTGATGTTGAAGGCTTTTTCTCTTGAGTAGGGGCAGTAGTTTGTTTCGTTTCAGCCGCCGTATTATCTTCTTTTTCTATTTTTTCATCTTGTTGCTTGGATTCTTTGGATTCGGTTTCGTTTGGACTTGGTGATGCAGAATTATCCAAATCAGCCAACACAGATATGTTTACAGATTCTAACTCTGACACTTTATGAAGGCGTTCTTGAATCGCCGTTTCGTTATGTTTAGAAAGTAATAGGACGGTGAATTCCTGATCAAATTTCTCTTCTTCCAATTCTTCAGCGGCAGGTACGGACTGGATCACTTCCCCAAATTCTTCTAAACCTTCAAACACCATGAAAACACGTGCAGCCTTTAGCATACAATCAGCAGTTAGACGTATGGTTATGTTATAAGCTTGATAGCCTTGCTCTTTGGCTTGGGAAATAACAGTTGATTGGTAGTCATCCAATTCCATCTCTGTTGTTTGAGACTGATTATTTTCTGATGACTCCTCTGCTACCGTTTCTCCTGTTTCAATTTTTTGTAAATGGGCAAGTAAATGGGAGACATCCTTTTTCCCATCCCCACCTTCTGCAATCGAAGCAACCATCTCTTCTAATGCTTCAACGGCTTCAAATGTTACATCAATTACTTCCGTCGTAACTTGTAATTCGTTATTTCTGATCAGGTCTAAAACATTTTCCATCTTATGGGTTAAGGAAGCTATTTCTTCATACCCCATTGTTGCTGCCATCCCTTTTAACGTATGGGCAGAACGAAAAATTTCAGCAACTAAACTCATTTCTTGCGGTTGTTTTTCTAATTTGAGCAAATGATCATTCACTGCTTGTAGATGGTCACGACTTTCATCAAGAAAAACTTCGACATATTGATTCGTATCCATTTAGCTCTTCCCTCCTACTATTAATCTAGCAACATATAAATAAAAATCGTCCCAGTGTCTTCCAAAACTATTGGTAATTTCACTGCTTTTTCATAGCCTGTTAACGTTGTATCCCCTTGTAACATGGTTGGGGCTGTGATATCCATACGCGTTCCATCTACGTTCATATTGGTCGAAAGTCCACCCGCAATCATATTTCCTAATTCTCCACTAAAGGAAGAAAGCATCTCCCCTTCTAGTGGCATGCCAAACATTTTTTCTCCAATCGTGCCAAACACAGTAGATTCACCTGCCAACACTAGCTTTCCTTTTATATCCCCTGTAATGCCTATCAGAACACCAAAGGTTAGCTTTAAAGAACTTTCTAATAAGTGTGGTGCTTCGGTATTATGATTGATTGGTATAACATTTTTAACAGATGAAATGGTCCCATTTAATAGATCGGTAACCGTTTTACTTCTTTGCTCTGTTGTGTTTAACAATTTTCCATCCCCTTTATTGCTTGCTAAATAAAAAGGCTACCAACGATTTGTAGGTAGCCAACTTAGTTAGATTTATCATCAAATTTTGTGGTAGCTAGGCGATCATGGTAGAAGTTATACTTCCCCTACTTTAGACCCTGAGCTTTGCGTCGTATCCTTTCGAATAGTTTGCCTTTTCTTTCCCAATTATTCAGTTGTCATTGAATAATTGTACCGAAAAAACAGCCTATTTTCAACTTTTTTCGACATTTAAACGGATTATTATAGGTATAATTGATTAGGAAATTTTACGTTGTCTTGTTGAAATGTTAAGTTGTTTTAAAACCTTCTCCTAATACTTCGGTTGCATTCATCGCCACAAGAAATGCTTCAGGATCAATCCTTTTGACGGTTTGGGTGACTTTGCTAAATTCATTTTGCGCAATTACACACATCAACACTTTGCGATCTTCATTCGTGTATCCACCGGCGCCATTTAATACCGTAACCCCACGATCGACATCGTTAAGCAGAACTTGTCGAACTTCCTCCACTTGATTCGTGATAATCATAACATTCTTGGATGTATTGAGCCCAACTTGGACAAAATCAATCGTACGACTTGTGATGAACAAACTAATTAAAGCATACAACCCTTGTTCAATCGAGAATACGAATGCAGCAGTTATTACGATCATTCCATCAAAAATGGCCACACATATACCTAATGGCAGCGGGATAAATTTGTGAAACATCTGTGCAGCGAGATCAACTCCACCAGTGGATGCTTTTCCGCGAAACACAATACCAATACCAAGGCCAACTCCCATACCACCAAAAATAGCCCCTAAAAATGGGTCAGCTGTTGCCACCGGCCATTCTCTTGTTAAAAAGACGAAAAATGGCAAGATTACCGTTCCTACCAATGTTTTAAGCCCAAAGTTCTTCCCAAGGATCCATACCCCGGCGAAAAATAACGGAACATTTAATGCCCATTGAACAATCGACGGCTCCCAGTCAAAGACATGCTTAGTAATGGTACTAATTCCAGAAACACCACCAGATGCAATTTCATGTGGTAATAAAAAGACATTAAATGCTAATGCAACAAAAAAGGATCCTATAAGGACAAGTGTATATTCCAGTATAGTAACAAGAGCCCTTGGTGCTGGTTCTCTTCTATATTTTGCAATCATATGAAACACCTCGCTGTTTATTGTTGTTGTTTGAATAGATATTGTGTCATGCTGTTTGGCGTGTCGAGCTTAACTATCTTCATGGTTGGTATGGCATGGTGTGTTATAATTGCGGCATTTATTCACTATTATTACTCTTTTTTCCATTAGAAGAAGGATTTTAGTTCAATTTCAGATGTATTTGCTGCGCCTCTTCTATGCCTCCACCCAACCTTCGAAGTATAACATCCCCAACCCCCGTTCTCAATACAATCAAGCACTGTATAGTGGTAAAGCGGTAGAGTGTTTTGATGGGGGTGGTGGCTGGAGTTCGGGACAGTAAATCGTTTTTCTGTACCAAAACCTGTTATGCTTTCTCATTTCGGGACAGTAAACCATTTTTCTGGCCCAAAATCTGTTATGCTTTCTTCTTTCGGGACAGTAAATCGTTTTTCTGTACCAAAATCTGTTATGCTTTCTTCTTTCGGGACAGTAAATCGTTTTTCTGTACCAAAATCTGTTATGCTTTCTTCTTTCGGGACAGTAAATCATTTTTTTGTACCAAAACCTGTTATGCTTTCTCATTTTGGGACAGTAAATCTTTTTTTGTACCAAAACCTGTTATGCTCTCTCGTTTTGGGACAATAAATCATAAGGGGTGTTATAACGTAGCGCTGGAACTGAACTTGGCTACAAATTTCACATTGTTCAACAAAAAAATAGTGAAACCCCTCTAACCAAGGCTTCACTATCATAAACAAAATTAATTCATTCTTGAACGTAAATAGGCATCAATAAACGGATCGAGATTACCATCCATGACTGCTTGTGTGTTTCCGACCTCATAGTTGGTGCGGTGATCTTTAATCATCGAATATGGGTGGAATACGTAAGAACGGATTTGGCTTCCCCAACCGATTTCTTTTTGCTCACCACGAATGTCATCTAATTGTTGTTGCTGTTTTTCGATTTCTAGTTGATATAATTTTGCTTTTAACATTTTCATTGCTTGTTCACGGTTTTTAATTTGCGAACGCTCTGACTGACAAGTTACTACTGTATTCGTTGGCAAGTGGGTAATTCGAACAGCAGAATCGGTCGTGTTCACGTGCTGGCCACCTGCACCACTGGAACGATACGTATCTATTTTCAGATCTTCTGTTTTTACGTCAATATCAATATCATCATCGAGTTCTGGCATTACTTCACAAGATACAAACGATGTATGGCGGCGACCAGACGAATCAAATGGTGAAATTCGCACTAAGCGGTGGACACCTTTTTCTGCTTTTAAATAGCCATAGGCGTTGTGGCCTTTAATTAACAGTGTCACACTTTTAACACCTGCTTCTTCACCTGGTAAGTAATCCAATGTTTCCACTTTGAAATCTTTCGCTTCTGCCCAACGTGTATACATACGAAGCAACATGCTAGCCCAGTCCTGTGATTCGGTTCCACCAGCACCAGGGTGTAATTCAAGAATGGCATTGTTTTTGTCGTAAGGTTCACTTAACAGCATGTATAATTCAAAGCTGTTCAATGCTTCTGTTAGTTCGCTTACTTCATTTTCCAATTCTTCGCGCAAGTCTTGATCGTTTTCTTCTTTGACTAATTCATAGGAAACTTCCAGATTTTCATGGGATTCAACATGACGATCAAATGTATGAACCAAATCTTTTAGGCCATTTACCTCACTAATGACTTTTTGTGCATTTTGCTGGTCATCCCAAAAGCTAGGATCCGTCATGATTTCTTCCAGTTCTGCAATACGAGCCCTCTTTTGTTCTAAGTCAAAGAGACCCCCTAAAGTCCGCTAAACGATTAGCCATTTTTTCAAGTTCTTGTTTAATTTCTACTAATTCCATTTAAAATTCACCTCATACATGATAGAAGGAAACACCCTCCGAAAAGAGTGCCTCCCTTTATTCATTCTCTATTATTTACCATGACATTGTTTATACTTTTTGCCGCTTCCACATGGGCATGGGTCATTTCGACCGATGCTTTCTCCTTTTACATACGGGCGCTTGACTTTTTGTTTCTTGTCTTCGCCACCTGACACGGGTTTAGCATCTTTTACAACTTCTTCTCGTTGTAAGTTTTCCCTAATTTGTGCCTTCATAATGTAGCGGGCAACTTCTTCATTGATCGATTCCACCATTGCCTCAAACATGGAGAAACCTTCCATTTGGTATTCGCGCAATGGATCATTTTGGCCATATGCACGCAAATGGATTCCTTGACGTAACTGATCCATTTGGTCGATATGGTCCATCCATTTAGTATCAACCGTACGTAGCACGATGACTTTTTCAAACTCTCTCATTTGTTCTGGAGTGAGTTCTTGTTCTTTTTGGTCATACTTAGCATTGATTTTTTCCATGACCAGCTCGATCATTTCTTCAGGTTCTTTTCCTTTTAAGTCCTGTTCAACAATTAAATCAGGCTCTAACAAGTTGGCATGGAGATATTCAATAATTGCCGATGTGTTCCAGTTTTCTTCCGCGTCATCTTGGGTATGGCGATGGATTAGATTTTCCACGGTCGAACGAATCATCGGCTCAATAATTTCTCGTAAGTTCTCCGATTCAATCACGTCAAAACGTTGTTTGTAAATAATCTCACGTTGTTCACGTAACACATCGTCGTATGAAAGAACTGTCTTACGAGCATCAAAGTTGTTCCCTTCCACACGTTTTTGTGCGGATTCGACTGCACGGGAAACCATTTTACTTTCAATTGGTTGCGTGTCATCCATCCCCAGTTTTTCCATCATATTTTTCATATTATCGGAACCAAAGCGGCGCATTAATTCATCTTCCATCGATAGATAAAATTGAGTAACACCTGGGTCTCCTTGACGACCAGAACGACCACGTAACTGATTATCAATTCGGCGTGATTCGTGTCGCTCTGTACCAATAACGGCAAGTCCGCCAAGCTCTTTGACACCTTCACCAAGCTTGATATCTGTACCACGACCAGCCATGTTAGTCGCAATTGTCACCGCACCTGGTTGTCCTGCATCTTCAATGATTTCTGCTTCACGATAGTGGTTTTTCGCATTTAATACATTGTGTTTGACACCAGCACGTTTCAACAACTTAGAAATAATCTCTGATGTCTCAACAGCTACCGTACCAACAAGTACTGGTTGTCCTTTTTGATGACGTTCTTTAATTTCCTCCACAACAGCTTTATATTTTCCTTCCGTTGATTTGTAAATTAAATCAGCTTTGTCATCACGAACGATTGGTTTATTCGTTGGGATTGCAATAACATCCATGTTATAGATGTTACGGAATTCCTCTTCTTCCGTCTTAGCTGTACCAGTCATCCCTGCTAGTTTTTCATACATACGGAAAAAGTTCTGGAACGTAATCGACGCAAGTGTCATGCTTTCATTTTGAATTTGCAATCCTTCTTTTGCTTCTATTGCTTGGTGCAAGCCATCGCTATAGCGTCGACCTTTCATGAGACGTCCAGTAAATTGGTCAACGATGACGACTTGATCCTCTTCCACCACATAGTCCATATCACGATGCATCGATACGTGTGCTTTTAACGCTTGATTAATATGGTGCATCAATGTCACATGGTTTAGGTCAAACAAGTTTTCAATCGAGAAAAACCGCTCTGCCTTGTTCATCCCTTCCTCGGTCAATTGCACACCCTTTGATTTTTCATCATACGTATAATCTTCTTCATTTTTCAATGTTCGAACAAAAGCATTGGCTTGATGGTACATTGTTGCCGACTTTTGTGCTGAACCAGAGATAATTAATGGTGTTCTCGCTTCATCAATTAAAATCGAGTCGACCTCATCAATAATGGCAAAATGAAGTGGGCGCTGTACCATTTGCTCTTTATATAGCACCATGTTATCACGTAGGTAATCGAATCCATATTCATTGTTTGTACCATACGTAATGTCTGCCAAATAGGCGGCACGTTTTTCTTCTTTTGTCATGCTGTTACCATTCATACCAACCGTTAAGCCTAGAAATTCATAAAGTTGTCCCATTTCTTTGGCGTCACGGTCTGCTAAGTATTCGTTCACGGTGATAATATGTACACCTTTACCAGTGATTGCATTCAAATAAGCTGGCATGGTGGAAGCTAATGTTTTCCCTTCCCCTGTTTTCATCTCGGCAATGTTTCCTTCATGTAAGGCAACCGCACCTAAAATTTGCACTGGAAACGGACGCATATTCAAGACACGCTTAGCTCCCTCGCGCACAACAGCATAAGCTTCTACCATCATATCATCAAGCGATTCTCCATCTTGGTATCGCTTCTTGAATTCTTCCGTTTTTGCACTTAATGCTTCGTCTGACAATTTTTCGATGTCTGGTTCCATCGCTTCCACTTCATCCACTACTTTTTGTAGTCGATTTAATTGGCGTTGATTGCCATCACCAAACACTTTCTTTAATAATCCACGCATACTAACGCTCCTCTAAACAGTCATGTTAAATGATTTATGGTTGGATTCATTTGTGGATCATTACTTGATCTATGTCCACTGCTTGTATCCTTTATTCGTTTGTACATTTTAATTGAGTATAGTATAGTCCAAACTTAATAATAACACTAGGCCTAACCGATGACAAGAATGCTATTGTGTCATTCCCCTACGAAGTTTGCTGATTTATGTAACCTTCTTTTTGTAAATCGTTGTTGGTTTTGAATGTGTGGTTGCTATATAATACGCAATAAGTAATTTGGTATAGTGAACCATACGTGATAAGGACAAAAAATAGCTTGATTACGTACGAAAAAGCCCTAAATATACGTTAGAGAGGGGAAAATTAGCTCGATTACGTACGAAAAAGCCTTAAATATACGTTAGCGAGAGCAAAAATCAGATTGATCATGTAAACTGTTTTGAAATATTTATTGCACAATATGTAGTTACTGTGCACCAACAATCTTACAAGAGAGCTTTTTATAAAAATATTTTGTATAAGTCATTACCTTTATAAACAGAGTATCCGCTCAAATGATTTAACCTGTCCTACTGCGACAGTGTTTATATTTATGATGTCAAAAGCAACAATATCCATAGAAAAATGAGTAGCTCGGGGCTGAGCTACTCATCTCGTTGGGGCAACATGCGGATTATTGAGGCTGAGTTGGGGCAACTTTGATCCGGGGCGATTGCAATTGGACCTGTTCTAACTGTTCTTGCTTCCTTGTCAGCTCATTCAATTTTCTATTTGTTACTGCAACCATTGCCAATAATTGTGTGATCGTTTGTTCATGTTGTTTTAGTTTTTCATTCATAAAACTACAATCTGAACAAGAACGTTGCACGATGGGCACCTCCGTTTTTTGTTGTTGATTCTGTTATAGCACGGATAAAACGATCGCGCCACTTGCCATTTCAAAGAAACGATTGTACCAAATAGGCTTATTTTCCCATTATTCTACTGCGTACGACAAAAATACGAGTAGAATATAGCTTATTAAATTCAATTCACCAGTTCTTTTAAAAATATCGGAAATTGTGAACATTTTTATAATAGTGTTAAAAGTTCAAAATAATGCACGTCGTGGCGGATCGTCATTCCGCTATTTGCCCTAAAACTGCAATTTCCGTTCGTTTGCCGGTTCCTCGTTCCGTTATTTAGTGATTTTCTTGACTTTTAAACTCGGATTGGCCTAATTAACGGAACCACGGACCGCCTCACGCCCAAAAACTTCCTTTTTCTGCTCTTTAGCGGAATAAGGAACCGGCAAGATGAAGGAGCCGGTTCATCATCTCCACCTACCAACTCCCCACAAAACACAAAAAAAGAGCCCCAGCAACTAAAATGGTACCTGTAGTTAGGACACTTGAAAAAGAGTGTTTAAACTACAGGTATTTTTTTATATACTTAAGTTTCAAGATATGGGGAAAAGAGGACAACATGAGTAAAATAACATTTTCAACTAGA
>NZ_SZNM01000037.1 GCF_005870085.1 Aquibacillus sediminis
TTTCTTGCTTAAACTGCTCACTATATCTTTGCCTATGTTCACCCATGGAAACCCTCCTAGTTATTATCATCATATCCAAATATGACTTTCGTTAACGGGGTATCCACTTTTTATTCTAGCTTCACTCGTTCCGTTATTCACCTTTTATGAGGTCTTTTTGGGCTGTTTTTGGCACAATAGCGGATCCTAAGACCGCTTCATCCTCCTTTTGGTAGCTTTTGACGCATTTAGCGGAATCAGAATCCGCTTCCGACTATAAGGCGGGCCCTCGTTCCGTTATTTCCCTTTTTCGAGCTTTTTTTACGGGGGTGGCGGTTCCTCGTTCCGTTATTCACCTTTTCTGAGGTCTTTTTGGACTGTTTTTGGCATAATAGCGGATCCTATGACCGCTTCATCCTCCTCTTAGCCGTTTTTGATGCGATTAGCGGAATCAGGATCCGCTTCCGTCCACAAGGCGGGCTCTCGTTCCGTTATTTCCCTCCACCCCTTCGCGATCTCCCCTTACTGCCCCAAATCTTTGTCCAATTTGTTAACAAATTTCAGAAATTTATTTGACATTTGCATGAATCGCCGCCCTTAAAAAATGGCTTATGATAAAATTGAAATAGATACAGCAATAGTCATCTGACACCATGAGGGGCCTTGGCAATACTTACCAAGTTCATAACGGAATGGTGTGGGTTGGTTATTAGCTGTATTTTTTTGTGCAGTCGTTACCAATACGAGGTAAAGGATGGTTTTTAGATGGAGAATAGAGAGAAAGAAAGAAAATGGTATAGTGTTGATGCTACACATGTACTAAACGACCTGGAAACTAATTCTACAGATGGGCTATCCTCACAAGAAGTAACCAATCGATTAGAACAACACGGAAAAAATAAACTAACCGAATCAAAAAAGGAATCCAATCTTCAAAAGTTTTTCAAACAATTTCATGATACGTTGATCTATGTACTGCTTACAGCTGCCTTAGTTACGATTCTATTGGAACAGTATATAGATACTGCTGTGATTGCATTAGTTGTCATCATCAATGCCTTTATTGGGTATATACAAGAAAATAAGGCAGAGAAGGCACTTGATGCAATCAAAGGGATGTTGTCGTTGCATGCGAACGTGATTCGCGATGGCAAGCGCTCAAAAGTCAACGCAGAGAATGTCGTCCAAGGCGATATTGTACTACTGAATGCTGGAGACAAGATTCCTGCTGACCTCCGCTTAATTGAATGTCATAATTTAACCGTTGAAGAGTCCGCCTTGACCGGTGAGTCTCTTTCCGTAGAAAAAAAGACATACCCCTTACAAGAAGATACCATGCTTGGCGACCGGATTAATATGGCTTTTTCCGGGACGTCCATTTCCTCAGGTACTGGTATCGGTATTGTCGTAGCCACTGGAGATGACACCGAATTAGGAAAAATCAATCAATCGATTGATAATGTCCAAGAAATTAAAACCCCCTTGTTACAGCAAACAGAAAAATTCGGAAAGCAAATTTCGGTAGCCATCGTCACGATTGGTATTGTCATGTTTGTTTTTGCAATGATGATTCGAGATTACCAGATTGGCGAGCTTATGTTAGCTATTATCGCGATGATTGTTGCCGCAATTCCTGAAGGGTTACCAGCGATTATGTCGATCATACTAGCAATCGGCGTTCAAAACATGGCCAACCGTCGAGCGATTGTCCGAAATCTACCTTCCGTTGAAACGCTTGGGGCTGTTTCGGTTATTTGCTCCGATAAAACAGGTACTTTAACCAAAAACGAGATGACTGTTCGTTCTATTATTACAAAAAATAATAGTTTTGAAGTAACTGGATTGGGCTATGCGCCAAAAGGACAGATTTTAAAGAGCGGAACGGAAGCAGACCTTGCCGAAGATGAACAATTAAAAAGGCTGTTACTTACGTTTAAAACGGTCAATGATGCTACATTAACCCGTGATAAACAGGAGCGCTGGACCATCAATGGCGAACCAACTGATGGATCCTTAATTACGTTAACGGAAAAAGCGAACAAGCCGTTGGACGATTTAAATATCGAAGCAAAAATCCCATTTGATTCTGAATATAAGTATATGGCCGTATTAACAACGATTAACGACCAAAAATATATTTTAATAAAAGGGGCACCAGACCGATTATTTGATATGGCAGACCTAGAAATGGAGCCTCATTCTCCCGATACGATTCCATTTGACAAAGCTGCTTGGGAAGAGAGAATGCTTTATTTAGCAAAAAAAGGCGAGCGAATTATTGGTGCTGCTTTCAAAAAGGTACCAAATGAAAAGGATACACTTGACCATGATGATTTAAAAGGAAATATTGTATTCCTTGGTATGGCTGGCATTATTGACCCACCTAGGGAGGAAGCAATCCAAGCAGTTGAAGAATCTAGACAAGCGGGTATTACGGTCAAGATGATAACTGGAGATCATCCAGAAACAGCCTATGCTATTGGGAAGCAATTAGGAATTGGCAACGGGCATGGAGCCCTAGAAGGAAAAGATATTGATGGCATGTCAAAGGATGCATTAGCGGAAGCTGTGAAAAAGTATGATATATTTGCAAGAACTAGTCCGCATAATAAGTTGCAATTAGTCAATGCATTACAGAAAAATGGGGAGATCACTTCAATGACAGGAGACGGTGTCAATGATGCCCCTTCCTTGAAAAAGGCTGACATTGGTGTAGCCATGGGAATCAAAGGAACGGAGGTAGCCAAAGACGCCTCGAAAATGATTCTAGTAGATGACAACTTTAAAACGATTGTCAATGCAGTTGAAGAAGGTAGAAGAGTATATGATAACTTAAAAAAGACCATCTTGTTTATTTTACCAACCAATGGTGCCGAGGCGCTTCTTGTTGCCGGTGCGATCTTACTTGGGGTCTCGATGCCATTAACACCCGTGCAAATCCTTTGGGTTAATATGATCACCGCTGTTACGGTTGCCCTTGCATTGGCTTTTGAAAAATTAGAACCTGGATCAATGCAGCGACCACCAAGGCCGAAGAAAACACACTTATTAAACGGTTACTACCTGTTTAGAATTACCTATGTATCGTTAATTGTTGGCTTAGCGTGTTTGTATATCTTTATTGATATGATCAATCAAGGTTACGGACATGCCGTTGTCAATACGATTATTCTAAATGCGATTGTGTTTTCGGAAATGTTTTATCTATTTAATGCAAGAAGCGAGAAAGAGCCTGCTTTTAACAATGACTTTTTCTCTAACAAAGTGGCCTTTGCAGTTTCTGGTCTACTTATTTTATTCCAACTTGGTGTTACCTATCTTCCAGTTTTAAATATCGCCCTTGGCACCGCACCGATGACGCTAGAACAATGGCTCATCCCTATTATATTAGGAAGTGTCGTGTTTGTTATTGTGGAAATCGAAAAAGTTATATCAAAAAAATTAGCTTCGTAAAGTTTAGTCGACATTAAGCGGCGGTGGCGCTCCTCCCACCTGGACGATTCGATGGTAAATGCGAAAGTATACTCCCACTTAACGTTTTGAAGTGGGAGTATTACCGACGGTTTTACCTGGGAAATCCCTGTGGATCCGCTTATGCAACGCTTCATTAGTAAGTGTTTAGACTGAAATTACTCGGCTTACTAGCCATAGTAGACTTCTTGTATTGGTGTGATGCATTTGCCAAACTAATTAGTGTTGAAATTGGCAGTATTAAATACATTTTCACCCTAAAAAAATAACCTCAGGTTCTCACCCAAGGTTATAGTTCATGTTCTATTATAGTTTATGCGTTTGCCATAGAAGCTGAGGATTCTGTTGAGCCTGCATTGTCAGCATCTTCATCTGCGTCAGCATCTTCATCTTCTGTATCTTCCTCAGTATCTTCTTCCTCGTCAGCACCTTCATCAGCTTCATCGTCACCAATTAGAGAGTCTTCTTCGATTACATCTTCTTCAATGGAATCTTCTTCTGTTCCATCTTCTTCACTAGAAGACTCGTCCTCTTCTGGTGCTTCCTCATCGTCTGCAGGTGCTTGAACTTCGCTAGTTGGTTCGTTAAAATAAGACTCAGGGTTGACTGGTTCACCATCCTTGCGTAATTGGAAATGTACGTGGATGCCATTAGCTTGACCTAGTGCGTTTTGTCCTGCAGAAGCAATCACATCGCCTTGTTCTACTTCTGCACCATTTTCTACTAGAATGTCTGCTAATGCTGCATAGTGTGTGGTCAACCCGTTTTCGTGTGTAATTTCTACGACCTCACCTAGTAATGGAGTTTCTTTTACATCCGTTACCGTACCGCTTAATGATGCTGTTACATCAAATGTTTCGCCATCTGACGATACAAGGTCAAGGCCATCGCTTTGATAGTAGCTATTGTCGTATTGAACAAGTGCTTTTTCTTGATCTTCACTATCTGCTTCATAGTCATAGAACTTCGTAACGATTTCTGTTTGAACTTCTTCTGCTACTGGCATTTTGACCACTTCTTGCTGATCCATCACAGGTTGTGAATCTTGATCGAATTCATCTGTTGGCTGATTACCACCAATCAAATCCTCGTCTGAAATATCTGTCTCTGTGTCTTCTGTTGCTTCCGGAACTTGGTTATCTAAATTTTGATACCACAAGACTCCCGTTAATAGTAACGCAGCAACCGTTAGATAAACTGCTGGAAAAAACCATTTTTTCCCGAAGATACGTTTCCATCCATTTTTTGAAACGTTCTTGTTTTCCTCTGTCATATGTCATCACCTCAGCAATCATTCTGATCACTTACAGGAAAATATATACATAAAAACCCAAAAAATTTTACTACTTATTTTTCGACAAAATTCACTTATTATACATGGAAGTTTATAGCAGCGCCTCTATCAGCGTGCAACACAAGTAAAAAGGGGGGTGAGCGAAGGATTCGGAGTTGTCATTTTCCTACTAAATCACTTCATTAAATTCCGCGCTAAGCAGTTTAGTGCGCAAATAATGTACTACAACTCGTGAAAAAATCGGATGGAGTAAACAACGTCAACGTCAAAAAAGGCTCAGAATTAATCTGAACCTTTTAGTGTTCAATTGCTATCAAAACATTTTCATTTTCAAATCTGAACCGGTACCAGCCGATCCAGCTTTTATTCATTTGCTGCTTGTTGTGTCGATGCTAATTTTGGTGCGGTGTTATTGACTTGGGCAACTTCTGCACCTTTATAATAATATGTGACAATTTCTTTATAACTTTTCCCTTCCTTTGCCATGCCATCGGCGCCGTATTGGCTCATACCAATGCCGTGGCCATAACCTTTGGTCGTGAAAATAAAGTGATCATTCTTGTGTTCTACTTCGAAGTCACTGGATCGCAAGTCCAAACTTTCGCGTATTTCTCGACCAGTAAAGGATTCTCCACCAACAGTCATTTCTGCTACACGGTTGCTATCTGTCCGTGAAATTTCAAATGGCTGATCGGAATTGGTATCGACTTGTATTCCGAGAATTTCCTCGACTTGCTGCTCTGTTACTATTTTTTGATCCAAATATTTTGGTGAATCTTTATCCCATGGACTTTCAACACTTCTTAAATAAGGAAGTTCATTTTCCCAATAATTTTCAGAGTCCTCGGTAAACCCGTTGCTTGTGGAAAAGAATGCCGGTGTAATCGGTTGATCTTCATAAGTAATGATTTCCCCAATCGTTGATGTGACGGCTTGATTAATTTTATTCATCTTCCAATTGTAATCTGTTCCCCATTGGGCAAGCAGTTCTTTATCACTTTTATAAACTTGATGTTCAACGGTATCGGTGACGTCTGAATTTTCCGGCAAGGAACTTTCTTCTTGATGGACCAAGTGATTGACGATATAAGTTCGCGCTGCAAGTGATTGTGCTTTTAATGCCTCTAACTCAAACTCAGCAGGCATTTCTGATGCCACCACCCTGGCAACATATTCTTCTAGTGGAACCATTTCTGTTTCCTCTGTTTCCGTTCGAAACACTTTAACAGAAAAAGGAGAATCACTTGCTTTTATTGCAACAGGTTGCTCTACTTCAGCATTCTCCGTCTCCACAGGCTCTTTCTCCTCATCGGATGTTCCGATAAAAGGAACGACAATTAAGGTCGGTACAATTAAAATTAAGGTGAGTACTCCCGCGATTATGATCATCAATGGTTTCTTCCATTGGGGATTCGTTGCTAGTCGTTTCCACTTTTTCATAGGTGACCTCCTTTTCTAGTTTTCCTATTATGCTTATTCAACCTACATCGACGGATCAATATCTACCTTTGGACATCTCTCTATTACTAATCTATTCATGGCTTCATTTAATAGAACTACAATTTTTGCTTTTTGAATAGTGATTACAAATCATGTATATGAGCAAAGTTTGGATTCATGACGGAAATATTGTGGGGCGTCACATGTGGTGGGAGTCTCTGTCATGATATGGGCTAAGTTGGGGAATCTGTTTATGCTTCATTTCTACGAATCGGAATGGAGTCATTTTATCGGAAGAGATAGATAGCAGATTGGGGACCGCCTCGAAAATGAACCGGTTCGTGTTCTATAGGATACAAACACATTTTTCAAATTACCTATCATTTTAAAACCGTTTTGACATACATATGGTTATTGGAAAACTAAAAATTCAGAGTAAGTCACGCGTTCAATTACATTTGCTTCGTAACCAACACCCATTTCGTACGCCCAAAATCATACTATTCCACAAGAAGCATGATCCACAGTTTCCTATGCAACAAAAAAAGACTGCCAAGCGAACAATACGCTAGCAGTCTTTTTGCAAGTTAGAGGTTTAGGATGCTGATGATTCTTGATTGTTTGGTTTAATAATGACATCTCCATCATTGACGCGTTCAATGTCAGCACCTAACTGGGCAAACTTTTCGGTTAGGTCGACATAACCACGATCAAGATGTTTTAACTCTGTCACACGTGTATAACCTTCTGCTGTCAAACCGGCTAAAATCAATGCAGCCCCTGCTCGGAGGTCTGTTGCTGCGACTTCAGCTCCTTGTAATGTTACTGGACCTTCTACAATCACGCTACGTCCTTCGATTTTTAATTTTGCATTCATTCTTCTGAATTCTTCTACATGCATAAATCGATTTTCAAACACCGTTTCTGTGATTACACTAGTACCTTGCGCGTTTAACATCAGTGCCATCATTTGCGATTGCATATCAGTTGGAAAGCCTGGGTGTGGTAAAGTTTTGATATCGGTTGGTTTTAATACTTCAGGACCAATCACACGTACCCCATCTTTTTCTTCCTCGATGATGACCCCCATCTCTTCCAACTTCGATACAAGCGAGCGTACATGTTCGATTTCAGCACCTTTCACGAGCACATTACCGCCAGTGATGGCAGATGCGACCATAAAAGTGCCTGCTTCGATTCGGTCTGGAATAATATGGTGCTCTACACCACGCAGACTTTCAACGCCTTCAATCTTAATTGTTTCTGTACCAGCACCGATGACTTTCGCTCCCATTTTGTTTAAGAAGTTTGCTAAGTCAACGATTTCTGGTTCTTTGGCACTGTTTTCGATGATTGTCTTGCCTTCAGCCAATGCCGCCGCCATCATAATGTTTTCAGTGGCACCAACACTTGGAACATCCAAGTAAATTTTTGCACCTTGTAAGCGGCCATTAGCAAACACCTCTACAAATCCGTTGCCAACATGGACTTTCGCTCCCATTGCCTCGAATCCTTTTAAATGAAGGTCGATCGGGCGGGAACCAATTGCACATCCACCAGGCATCGCTACTTTGGCATGACCATAGCGAGCAAGTAGAGGACCTAAGACAAGAACAGACGCGCGCATTTTTCGTACATATTCGAATGGTGCTTCCGTTGTTAGTCGCTTCGATGCATCGACCGTTACCGTGTTGTCTACAATATTTATATTGGCATTCATATTACTTAAAACTTCTTTAATCGTATAAACATCCGCAAGGGCTGGAACATCATGAATCACACTTTTCCCTTCACTTGCAATGATACTTGCTGCGATGACAGGCAGTACGGCATTTTTAGCACCCTCAACTTTTACCGTGCCATTGAGCTGCCTCCCACCACGGACGATGATTTTTTCCAAGGCGCATTCTCCTCTTAGTCCAGTTTCACTAATTATTAGTATTCAATCGTTAGGATAGGTGTTCCTATTGTGATGGTTGTCTTACCGCCCAATCCTTCTCGTGCTGCCATTTGTACATTCATCGCCCTGTCCGAGTGCGGGATGGCAGTTTCAAATCGAGGGCTATAACCAGAAACGACCTGAAAATCTTCTTCCTGTATATGATCGAGTGTTTCCACTTGTAAATTGCTTAATAAAGTATCGAACACATAAACATTATCAATAGTATCATTGACTTGAGTAGAAATACAAGTGAAAATTGTCGCATTTTTGGTAAAAATATCAAGATGAGAATGCGCTATGTTGGCTAGATCTTCAGTTTTGTAGTCATTTTCTCCTTTAATTGTATAAATCACTTCTATTTGATGGCTCGCTTCAAGTATTGTAAATGTTTCCGTAATACCGTCCTGTTTAGTTGTTTGATACACTTGCTTGGTCATCACATCTGTATCTTCTTTATGAACAGTTGTTTCATCACCCATATATTGCGTGACTTTCTCGGTAATGTTTGCAAGATTCTCTGAATCTATTTTTTCTTTGACCATCACTTCCCATGAATCTATCGAAAGATCTTCCTGTTCTACTAGATCTACTAAAGACTCAAGGTCACTTAGTGTTGAGGCACTTGCATCTGCATCTGGACGAAAAGATAATAATAAAGCTGGAATAAGTGCAATAACAAGTAAAAATCTTGGATACATAAAAAATCTCCTCCACCATATGATTGATTTTTTAATTCTAATCATAAGTATGGTCAGGAGATTTTTTCCTATACGTATTGTTTTTCGTCAAAGTTGGACAAGGCGAGTTGCGATGAAAGTTTTATTGCTAGGGGGGACTAGTACAGGTTCGATGACAAAAAACATGCGCCGCTTTCAGATAGTAGACAATCGATCGATTTCGATTAAATATTCTACTGTTTCCTTTCTGATCTTCTATATTCATTCTTTTTCCTATTGTCAGATGGATTTGCCCAAGCATAGTTGATCAGTAACAAGATGACCGTAAATAGTAAAACTATCACTACATAACTTTCTATCCCAAACCTCTGCCTATACAATGGATAAAATAGTTCTATGCCTATTACAGTTGCGACAAGACTACAGATAAATATTCCAAAATTATAAAGCATAGCGTTACCTCCACAATTGTAAAGAAAAGCATTATGCTAACCTTTTATGAAGGCTAGGTCAGTATCTAAAACAGTAAGATCAACTGCTGCGACCATTGTAAAAAGTCGATAAAGAATTTGCTTACCGTTGTTCCAATCGCAATGGTAATAAAAATCATCAGCACTTTTGCTTCAAATGTGCGTCCTTTTTTAAAAATGGGATCGATTCGTAGTGACTGAAGTACTTGCCAAGTAATGATGATGAAAATTAAATGGGAAATCATACTTAGGAGTGCTTGTTGACCGATTTGTTGCATCATTATTTTATTCCTCCTTTACATAGATGTATTATGACCTGTGCGGTATGACGGTTTTTAACAAAACATTCAACCAATCATGGCCTTTCCCTATTTCCTGGGAAATGATGACAAATTAATTTGTCACTATTCGTCGTTCGTTTTGGTTACTTGTTTTATTATAGATGATTACGGCATTTGTTGTCGATGATTGGGAATTGTATGTATTGTTCGGCGGTGTTGCGCGTATCTTTTCCTTATTTGCGCGTATCCTCGCCTTACTTGCGCGTATCCTCGCCTTACTTGCGCGCATCCTATCCTTACTTGCGCGCAACTCCACCTCACTTGCGCGTATCCTCGCCTTACTTGCGCGCATCCTCTCCTTTCTTGCGCGCAACTCCACCTCACTTGCGCGTATCCTCGCCTCACTTGCGCGCATCCTCCCCTTACTTACGCGCATCCTCCCCTTACTTGCGCGTATCCTCAACTCACTTGCGCGTATCCTCTCCTCACTTACGCGCAACTCCTCCTCACTTACGCGCAATCCACACACCTACTCGCTCATAAAAAAAGACTCTAAACCATTCAATAGGTTTAAAGTCTTTTACAACTATTAGTCATTCACAACTTTCAGACGATTAATTGCACGTTTTAGTGCATATTCTGCCCTTCTGAAATCAACATCATCTTGTTTAGCCTTCAGGCGTCGTTCTGCACGTTCTTTTGCTTTACGAGCACGTTCCACGTCAATCTCGGAAGGTTTCTCAGCAGATTGGGCAAGAATGGTTACTTTTTCAGGGCGAACCTCTAAGAAACCACCACTTACAGCAACACGCTCCGTGTCACTTTCGCCTTTCAAACGTACAGCGCTAATTGTTAGTGGCGCAACGAGTGGAATGTGACCTGGTAAAATACCGAGTTCCCCATTCTCCGCCTTACAACTAACCATTTCAAATGAATCTTCCAGAACAGGGCCATCAGGAGTGACAACACTCACAGTTAGTGTTTTCAAACGAACCCCTCCTTGGGCTGGAATAAGAAAAGGCAAGGGGAAAGGAACCATGTCCTATCCCATGTGCCCCCACTTTGGTTAATCAATTGCTTCGTTTTGGGACAAGGGACCTGTCCCCGTGTCCCATTTCATTCTGGGACAGTAAACCTGTCCCCGTGTCCCACTTATCAGTCTAGCTTCACGGGCTAGCCGCTCGCGTCATAAGCAGTTCACCTCCAGTGACCATAGTTCAGGTCACTTGCGGCGCACTACTTATGAGTTTCGCGCCTGACCAAGCCCGTTCAGCTTCCTATTACGCCATTTCTTTTGCTTTTTCTACTACTTCTTCGATGCGGCCGACTAGGCGGAAGGCATCTTCTGGAAGGTCGTCGTATTTGCCGTCAAGAATTTCGCGGAAGCCTTTTACCGTTTCTTCAACTGGAACGTAGGAACCAGGTTGACCTGTAAACTGCTCGGCAACGTGGAAATTCTGTGACAGGAAGAATTGAATACGGCGTGCACGGGAAACCGTTAATTTATCTTCGTCAGATAGCTCGTCCATACCTAGGATGGCGATGATATCTTGTAGTTCTTTATACTTTTGAATCGTTTGTTGTACTTCACGTGCCACATTGTAGTGATCTTCCCCAACAACTTCAGGGTCAAGTGCACGAGATGTTGATGCAAGTGGGTCCACCGCTGGGTAGATCCCTTGCTCGGAAAGTTTACGATCCAAGTTTGTTGTCGCATCTAAGTGTGCGAAAACTGTTGCTGGCGCCGGGTCTGTGTAGTCATCGGCAGGTACGTATACGGCCTGGATCGATGTTACAGAACCTGTACCAGTTGATGTGATACGTTCTTGTAATTGACCCATTTCTGTTGCAAGTGTTGGTTGGTAACCAACGGCAGATGGCATACGACCTAGTAGGGCAGATACCTCTGAACCTGCTTGCGTGAAACGGAAAATGTTATCGATAAACAATAGCACGTCTTGGCCTTGTTCATCACGGAAGTATTCCGCCATCGTAAGACCAGTTAGTGCAACACGCATACGTGCACCAGGTGGTTCGTTCATCTGTCCGAACACCATGGCTGTTTTTGAGATAACACCGGAGTCTTTCATTTCGTAGTAAAGGTCGTTCCCTTCACGAGTACGTTCCCCTACACCAGCGAATACGGAAAGACCACCGTGCTCTTGTGCGATGTTGTTGATCAATTCCTGGATCAGTACGGTTTTACCTACACCCGCACCACCGAATAGACCGATCTTACCACCCTTAATGTATGGAGCAAGTAAGTCAACAACTTTAATACCTGTTTCTAGGATTTCTGTTTCTGTTGCTAGCTCTTCAAATTTTGGTGATTGACGATGAATTGGGTCACGGCGGATCCCTTCTTCTAACTCTTCATCAAGATCAATTTTATCACCTAATACGTTAAATACACGACCTAATGTCACGTCACCAACTGGAACGGAGATTGCTGCACCAGTATCAATGACTTCTTGGCCACGTTTTACACCATCTGTAGATGACATAGCAATCGTACGTACACTATCATCACCAAGATGCAAGGCAACTTCTAATGTCAGACTTTCGCCTTTGCCATCTTGAGATGGGATTTGTAATGCGTTATAAACTTCTGGGAGTTGTCCTGTTTCGAACTTAACGTCGACAACCGGTCCCATAACCTGTGTAACGCTACCTTTGTTCATCGATTTCCCTCCTAACTACTTCCTTCATCAACCAAGACTTACTCTTGGGCAGCTGCGCCACCGACAATTTCGGTGATTTCTTGTGTGATTGAAGCTTGGCGTGCTCGGTTGTATTGTAATGACAGATCATCAATTAGTTCGTTTGCATTGTCTGTTGCACTTCGCATTGCCGTCATACGTGAAGCATGCTCACTAGCTTTACTGTCAAGTAGGGCACCATAGATTAAACTTTCTGCGTATTGTGGCAATAGAACATCTAAGATTTGATGTTGATTTGGTTCATACTCATATTCACTCGTTACTTTCTTATTGCTATCACTTAAATCTGTTAGTGGTAACACTTTTTTCGAAGTTACCTCTTGTGAAATCGCACTAATGAAGTGATTATAGAAAAGATTGATTTCATCGACTTCTTCATCAATGAACATTTGCACCGTTTCGGCTGTTAAATCTTTAATTTCACTAAAGTTTGGTTGATCGTTCAAGCCAACAATTTCATTGGCAATTGGTATATTACGTTTTTTAAAGAAATCACGACCAATTCGACCAGCAACGATGACCGTGTATTCATCTTTCGAGTTGTGTCGCTCTTGTATGGTACGATATGCAGCACGTAAAACGTTACTGTTAAACGCACCAGCAAGACCTCGATCAGACGTAATCACGAAATAGGCTGTCTTTTTCACTTCACGTTCTTGCAACATTGGGTGCTCTAGGTCTTCCCCACTTGCAGCAATTTCTGAGACTACTTCTTGGATTTTCTCACTGTAAGGGACAAAAGACTTGGCACCTGATTCTGCTTTGTTCATTTTCGAAGCAGAAACCATGTGCATCGCATTTGTAATCTGTTTCGTTTTTTGTGTTGAATTGATCCGATTCTTTATGTCTCTAAGGGATGCCACGTTGTTTTCACCGCCCTTTCTGAAAGGTGATGGTTAAAAGGTCGAGAAGACACACCTGATCTTGTTCGACCCTTTTTCCTTTTACATGGAGTTACTCGTATTTCGTTACGGTTTAGTTGGCTTATTCAGAAACAACGAATTGTTTCTTGAATGCTTCTACCGCACCGTCCATCTTGTCTGCATCAGGAAGTGCGCCTGTTTCACGAATTTCTTTCAGTAGGTCTGCTTGATTATTATCTAACCAAGTATGGAATTCACTTTCGAAACGTGTCACTTCCTCCACAGGAATATCATCTAAGTGGCCTTTTGTTAAGGCATAAATGATCATAACTTGTTTCTCAACGTCAAGTGGCTTATGTAGGCCTTGTTTTAGCACTTCAACCGTACGTGCACCACGATTTAGTTTCGCCTGGGTTGCTTTATCTAAGTCTGAACCGAACTGAGCAAATGATTCTAGCTCACGGAAAGATGCAAGGTCAAGACGTAGTGTACCAGCAACTTTTTTCATCGCTTTGATTTGTGCGGAACCACCAACACGTGATACAGATAAACCGGCATTAATCGCAGGACGTACACCTGAGAAGAATAGATCCGATTGTAAGAAGATTTGACCATCTGTAATCGAAATAACGTTGGTTGGAATATAAGCGGCGATGTCACCTGCTTGTGTTTCAACGAATGGAAGTGCTGTTAAAGAACCTCCACCTTTTGCATCACTTAATTTCGCTGCACGCTCGAGTAAGCGAGAGTGTAAGTAGAATACATCCCCTGGGAATGCTTCACGGCCTGGTGGACGTTTTAATAGCAAGGACAGTTCACGATAAGCTGTCGCTTGTTTGGAAAGATCATCATACACAACTAATACGTGTTTTCCGTTGTACATGAAATCTTCACCCATCGATACCCCTGCATATGGTGCTAGGTACTGAAGTGGTGCTGGTTCAGATGCACCGGCATTTACCACGATTGTGTAATCAAGTGCACCGTAACGGCGGAATGTTTCGACAGTTCCACGTACTGTTGAGTCTTTTTGACCGATTGCAACATAAATACAGATCATATCTTGATCTTTTTGGTTCAAAATCGTATCGACTGCAACCGTTGTTTTACCTGTTTGACGGTCACCAATGATTAACTCACGTTGCCCACGACCAATTGGTACAAGGGCGTCGATCGCTTTGATCCCTGTTTGTAGTGGTTCATCAACCGATTTACGATCCATAACACCAGGTGCTGGAGATTCGATTGGACGGTTTTTCGTTGTTTCAATTGGTCCTTTTCCATCAACGGCTTGACCTAATGGATTCACGACACGTCCTAGTAGTTCCTCCCCTACTGGCACTTCCATGATACGTCCAGTACGACGAACTTCATCGCCTTCACGGATATCTGTATATGGTCCAAGAATAACGATACCAACGTTGCTTTCTTCTAAGTTTTGTGCCATACCCATGACACCGTTAGAAAATTCAACGAGCTCACCAGACATAACATCATCTAGCCCATGAGCACGAGCGATACCGTCACCGATTTCAATAACTGTACCGACATCATTGACTTCAATGTCTGATTCATAATTTTCTATTTGCTGTTTAATCAGCGCACTGATTTCTTCAGCTTTTATGCTCATGCCATTTCACCCCTATCATCTTAGTTTGCGGATACGATATTGCGTTCGATTTGCTCGAGCTTTCTTTGAAGTGTGCCGTCATAAATACGGTTGCCAATCTTCAGTTTCACACCACCGAGAATGGTAGGGTCGACGATATTGGTAATTTTCAAAGATTTCAAGTCGAGTTTTTTCGAAAAGACAGTTGATAATTGGTTTTTTTCTTCATCCGTTAATTCACGTGTGGAATAAACTTTCGCTTCCGCCACACCTTTGGCATGATTGCTTAATTCGATAAAGTGATCCACAATCTCAGCAACAATCTCTTCATTATGTCGCTCTACAAGCACTTTCAACGTGTTCACTACAGTTGGTAGAAAACCATCGAAAGCTTTGTCGATCAGTTGATTCTTCTTATCGCTATTCACACGCGGATGTTCTAAAAATGAACGAAAGTCTTCGTTTTGTTCAAATACTTCTTTAACAATTAGAAGCTGGGCTTCTAATTGGTCGATTATAGATTTTTCTTGTCCCAGTTGAAAAAGAGCCTCTGCATAGCGTCTGGTAAGTACTCCATTACTCATCGCTCTTCTCCTACCTCTTTAATGTATTCACTGATCAATTTCTCTTGATCTTGTGCACTAATTTCTTTCTCAATTACTTTGCTAGCAATTTGAACAGATAAAGTCGCAACTTGGTCTTGTAGTGCCTTGATTGCACTTTCTTTTTCTTGTTCAATATCTTCACGTGCAGATTGTTTAATACGCTCTGCAGCTTGATTTGCAGCTTCAATAATCTCTTTTTCTTGGTCCTGTCCAGCACGTTTTGCCTCTTCAATGATGGCTTGTGCTTCCTGACGGGTCTGTTTCAACTGTTCAGCAGCTTCGCGGGACGCTTTCTCTGCTTCCGTGCGATTTTTCTCTGCTACATCGATTTCATTAGCGATATGGTTTTCACGTTCTTCCATTTTGTCTAACATTGGTCCCCAAGCAAATTTCTTTAAAAGTGCTAAAAGAATCAGGAAACTTAGAAGCGCGAAACCGATATCTCCAACTTGGAGACCACCAACATCAGCCCCAATTATCATCCAACTACTATAAGATTGCACAGTGTTCACTCCTTTCCACTACCTACTTGTCAAAGAGATCTATCCATATTAAATCACGTATATTTCCCATGTCTGAAAAGAGAATAATAAAGCAATGGCGAGGTTCTGTTGAAGACGAACTTCGCCATTTCTATTATTATATAAGTTTTATTACATAACCATAAATGCGATAACAACGGCGAAAATAGGAATCGCCTCTACTAGTGCGATACCGATTAACATTGTTGTTTGTAGGGCACCACGAAGTTCTGGTTGACGTGCAATCCCATCTACTGTACGACTTACGATCATCCCGTTACCTAAACTGGCACCAAGTGCTGCCAAACCTACTGCTATTGCTGCTGCTAATGCTTCCATTATAAATATCCTCCTTTAAATTATAACAATAAATTTATTTTAATTTTTTAATGGTCTTCGCTCACTTTGTGAGACATATAAACCATGCTTAACATCGTGAAAATAAATGCTTGGATTGCCCCGATAAAGAGACTGAATCCTTGCCATGCCATCATCGGAATTAATGCACCTATAAATGATGCGGCACCGAAGGCAAAAGCTAATTTTGTAATTAACGATAATAGAATCTCACCGGCGAAGATATTACCAAACAAACGAAAACCTAACGTTAGTGTATTGGTAAATTCTTCAATGATCTTTAATGGGAGCATAAATGGTACTGGGCGTAAGAACTCTTTCCCATACTCTTTAAAACCTTTTAGCTTAATCCCATAAAAGTTAGTCAATATAACCATCATACCCGCCAATGATAACGTAATTCCAGCATCAGAGGTCGGTGACTTCCACCACAAATCGTGGTCGTATACCCCCATCGTAATAACCCCTAGAATATTACTGATAAATATGAAGGAGATCAACGTTAGGGCCAAAGGTAGAAAGGTTTTACCAGTTCTCCAATCCATGGTATCTCCAATAATCCCTTTTACGAAATCTATTACCCATTCCATAAAATTTTGGAACCCTGTTGGTTTCATTTGGAGATTTCGACTTGCTAGTACACAAATGACGAATACAATGACTGATGAGATAAACGTCATCAAGACAGTCGATAGATTAAAATCGAGCCATGGTATACCCCAAACATCCTCTAATAACGGTGCTCCGTGATCCAATTTATTCACCTCTCTTCCCTGTGCTAGTCTTTTGTGTTAAATAATGCAAAATCTATGATTATGACAATATAAAATGTCATTAATCCAATTATAATAGCAATAATATCTACATATTCTTCAAAACGTAGGCCAACCACAACGGCAAGCGCTGCAGACGCAAACCTTGTCAATGACCCAATTCCCAACATCCTACGATCCTCGATAATTGCTTGTCCAAGTTTTTTAATTTTTCGTTGTAACAACCATAAATTATAAAAACTCAAAGCCGTTCCAATTAGAAGGCCAAGAAAAATGCGGGGATATGGTGTGAATCCTGCCCCAATTACCATGATGGATAGAGTATAAAGCATCCACTTCCGTTGGCGTATTACCATTCTGTCGTACTTTTTGAGGTCTTGCTGTTCCATGTCCACCATCTGTTAATCGTCCCCCGTAAACTCTTTCACTACTTGCACGGTCCCATATGTACCTGCCCCAATTCCAATTAGAAAGAAGAGCATAAAAAACAATGGCTTCGTGTTGCACACACGATCTAACCAATTCCCTATGAAAATACCAATTAAAGGTACGCCAACAAGTTGCGCCAAAATAGCACTAGTTAACGCCATTTTACGAAATGGAAAGTTGTTATTGGCCACATTCACCGCTCCTATCATAATTGAGCGCGAATCACAGTGATTTTTGTCACATTGTAAACCTTATCATTCACTAAGTTAGCATACAATAGGGGTAATCTAATGTCAATCGGTTTGAGTTACAAAACAAAACTCGAAGCGATTCGACAAATTTCTACATAAATTCAAACCTCTTTTCGCTTTTATATGCATGCATTTGCAAGAGATTTAATACCAATTATACTTGAATCTAATCTTCATGGAAACATACAATTTTGTGAACAAATTTACAAAGTGTATGATTTTTTTGATTTTGCTTGTTTTAGCGGTTTGAGGGTCCGGTTTGTTTCTCGTGTTCATATGAGTTTAGTGCATGCCTTGTTTTTTTTCGCCTGCTTTTGACGTTTATGCGGTTCCTCATTCCGCTATTTGCTAATTTCATCCTAGTTTGCGTTCATTTTGGATGTTTAGCGGAACATCGAACCGCTTCCTTAAACTTACGCGCATCTGATCAGGACTTGCGCGTATCTTCCTTAAACTTACGCGCATCTGGTCAGGACTTGCGCGTATCTTCCTTGGACTTACGCGCATCTGATCAGGACTTGCGCGTATCTTCCTTGGACTTACGCGCAACCAATCAAAACTTGCGCGTATTCGTATAATCATAGCTTTTTTGTCATTTAGCGGAATGGCGATCCGCTTTGTGCCTTTGGCGGCGCGTGACGGTGCCTCATTCCGCTATAATGGTATCCAGTGCAGCTGCAGTAGTTGCACTCCCATCAACATCTATTCAATTTCCAACTCAGTTGGATAACTATGCGTTTCCCCTTCATACGTCTCGATCGTAATATTGGCAAGGTAGTAGCCACTGTCGCCAATTTCCCTTTCCAACATTGTTCCTTCGATCATCCCTTGTGGTTGTTCGTGCAATTCTAACAATGTACGGTCAAATTTAAAGGTGATCGGGTCATATAAATCGACCTCAATTTTCTTTGCACCTTCTGGTAAATAAACGCGATATTGATACTCGTCAGACGAGAAGGTTTGTAAAGTAAATTCCATCCCCATTGCTTTTGGATAATCCCCATCTTTATTAAGAAAAAGATACGGTAAATGAAACGTCTGATCCGCTTGCTTTAATTGCAGCCAACCCTGATGTAAACCTTCTTCAAGCAATGAACTGGTGACATCCAACTGAATGGTCACGGTCTTTGCTTGCCCTGCTTCAACTGTAAAACTTGTTGGAAGATGCCAGCGCATGCCTCTTTGCTGCTTCGGCACATTGAAAGAGTATGTTTGCGCTTCTTCCGACACATTTTCAATTTCCAGTGTAACTTCACGATTTTCCTTCATTGTATCTATCTTGCCAAACGCAAGCATCGGGTTATGGATAATCGTTGATGTTTGGATGGCTTGATCTGGTTGCATTCGCCCCATCCCTTGTTCGATTGGATCATAGAATGTTTCGCCATTTGATAATGGGTGCGCGGTAGTTAATAATACGCCTTTCAGTTGGGCCGGACTCCAGTCAGGATGCGCTTGTTTTACCAATGCCAAGCCTCCGGCAACGTGGGGAGCGGCCATGCTAGTACCTTGCAATTCCTCGTAACCATCATCAGGCACCGTACTATTAATCGCTGCACCCGGGGCTACAATCTCTGGCTTAATGTGCCAATTGGCGGTAACAGGTCCACGCGAACTAAACGAAGCAATATCATCTTGCGTTCTTTCATACTTGGTGTCTACCCAACTTTGACGCTCAATCACATGTTCCTTCAGCCATTCACCATCTTTTTTTGAAATAGAAGCGACCGGAATTTCAATTGGTTCTCCTCCATCTGTCACTGATCCTGGAAAATCCCCTTCTTCATTATTATAAATGAGCACCGCGCGTGCCCCGGCCTGTTCAGCCAGCCTTGCTTTTTCTGCAAATGGGATTTCACCGCGTTGAAACAGGACAATTTTATCCGTTGCATTTGTTGGCTTTTCTTCACCAAGCCCACCATCGACAATCGCATAATCTTTTTCCAAATCCCAATCAGTCGATCCCATCAATGGTGCTAATACGATTTTTTTATCCTGGAAAGATTCATATAAGTAAGGCATTTTTAACGGCGGTGTCGAGGCACCGACCGATATCGCATCCGTTGACGTTGCCGGCGAACCGACCGTCCAACGATCTGGACCAGCGTTACCATTGGCAATCACAACCGCAACCCCGAGCTCTGTCGCTTTATTGACAGCGATACTTGTCGGCCAATCCGGACCATTAACCGTATTTCCAAGTGACATGTTAATAATATCCATGCCATCTTTCACTGCTTTTTCAATCGCGGCAATCACTTGCACCGACGTCCCTCTTCCACCAGGACCTAAGGCACGGTAACCGTATAATTCTGCTTCAGGCGCGACACCAGCCATCCTTCCATTTCCAGCAATAATTCCTGACACATGGGTACCATGAATCGTCGGCATTCCTTGTTCTGGTTTGGTTTCCATTGGATCATCATCCAAATCAACAAGATCATACCCACCTTGATAATTCAATTTTAAGTCGGGATGACTATAATCGACTCCCGTATCAATTACCCCCACCTTTACGCCCTCTCCAGTATATGGCGATTCCTCAATCCCATTTTGATTATTTTTCAAAAACGGGACACTCTGATTAATAGGGGGCTCTTGGGTGGTGGCTGTCGTTTCATAGACACGGACTGGATAGGTTTGTTTAACAAAATCCGATTTTTCCAAATCAGCTAACTGCGATGGCTTCGCCTGTAATGCCAGTCCATTAAAAATCGTGTCATAAACATGCACTACCTCTACAAATGGATGGTAATTTTCAATATAGGTTTTGTGGTGCTCTGGATCCCCCTCCACTTCGATGATAATTGACTGCTTGTCTTGAGTGTGCGAATGTGGTGTGCTGGCGGCCTGCGCGGCGGTGGCCCATGGTATGTTTATGTATATAAGTAGCGCGGTAATGAGTATATGTTGCAGTTTCATAGCACATGTCCCCCATTTTTTCTGCTTAGTATGTGGTGGGGGGTGAGATTTTATGCATGGGGGGGGTTGTTTTTTGCTGGGGTTGCGCGTATCCTGCCGGGGGTTGCGCGTATCTGACGTAAACTTGCGCGTATCCTACCGGGGGTTGCGCACATCTGTCGTATACTTGCGCGTATCCTACTCGGACTTGCGCGTATCTGCCATAAACTTGCGCGTATCCTGCCGGGGGTTGCGCGCATCTGTCGTAAACTTGCGCGCATCCTACCAGGACTTGCGCGCATCTGACATAAACTTGCGCGTATCCTACTCGGACTTGCGCGCATCTGACGTAAACTTGCGCGTATCCTGCTGGGACTTGCGCGTATCCGAATTAGTGTTGCATTAAATTTATATATTTTCACCTATACTTGCTTTTTTGTGTTATGCAACTGTGTTTGATCATTATAATTAATTTTTCATTAGACATTTTTTATATTCTATCCCATTGACGATTATTATTTTATATTTATTACGATTTTACTTTATAGAATAGTTTAGCTATGCTTAGAGCAACAAAGTTTGGAGGTGTTATGATTGATTTTAAAAGATTTGGAACGGCCAATTCGACTTAAGAAAATAGGCGCATTGTTACCAAGACTCTCCACTAATCATAAACAACGACAATTAATTGAAGAAGATTATGCAAAGCTGTCGACTGGATATCGAGGTGAAAAGGAAATTTTCCGCCATCTAAAACGACTGGAAGATGAGAAATTTCTTATTCTCCATAACCTTCGTTTAAAACAAGGTGATTCTTTCTTTCAAATTGATTTCCTTGTAATTCACCCTCGTTTTCTCATCAATATTGAATCTAAGAATATAAACGGGACACTTTTCTTTGATAAAAACTTTGATCAAATGATTCGTAGTAATAATAATGATGTGGAGACAGGATTCAGAAATCCATTAAGCCAGATCACATACCAAAAGCAACAATTAAAGCAATGGTTGATTAGTAACAATTTACCCGCTCTTCCTATTCATAACTTTGTAGGTATTAGCAATCCATCAACAATTATAAAGTCCAATGCTAATGACCCTACCATCTATCAAACAGTTGTTCATGCAGAAAACCTACTTGAACATATCGCAGCCCTTGAAAAGAGGTACCCCATTATTAGTAATTCTCACAGTCAGTTTGAGGAATTAGGAAAAGAGATTTTGGAAAATCACACACCGGAGCAACTAGATATTCTTTCTTATTATAAGTTAAATAAAAATGATATATCGACAGGAGTCCAATGCCCTGCATGCCAATTCATTCCCATGGAACGGGCCTATGGTAGTTGGAAATGTCCATCATGTTCTAATGTTGATAGACATGCCCACAAACAAGCAATTCATGATTTTTTGCTCATTCTTAACTCCACGATCAGCAACACCCAATGCAGAGAATTCCTCCACATCTCTAGTCGCGATACCGCTTACCATCTATTATCTTCCATGAATCTTCACAGTGAAGGGTCAACCAAAATAAGAAGATACATGAATCATAATTGACTTGCGCGTATCTGATATGAACTTGCGCGTATCCTAGCCGGAATTGCGCGTATCTGACATGAACTTGCGCGTATCCTACCGGGACTTGCGCGTATCCTACCCGAACTTGCGCGCATCTGACATGAACTTGCGCGTATCCTGCCCGAACTTGCGCGCATCTACCATGAATTTGCGCGTATCCTGCCCGGACTTACGCGCATCTAACATGAACTTGTGCGTATCCTACCCGGACTTGCGCGCATCTGACATGAACTTGCGCGTATCTACCATAAACTTACGCGTATCTGACCCGGACTTGCGCGCAATCTTATTTATAAAAAAGAGCACTACCCAAAGTAGCGCTCTAATCATTAAAATAGTCAACAATTGCATCGGCGATTCGCTCGGATGCTTTGCCATCACCGTATGGGTTGGATGCTTGGGCCATTTTTTGATGAGCTTCGGCGTCAGATAGAAGCTCATTGGCTAGGTTGAAGATCGTATCCTCTTCAGTGCCTGCTAATTTTAATGTCCCTGCCGCAATACCTTCTGGGCGTTCGGTTGTATCGCGCAACACTAGCACCGGCACACCTAAGGATGGTGCTTCTTCTTGGACACCACCAGAGTCGGTTAAAATTAAATGTGCACGGGAGGCGAAATTGTGAAAATCGACCACGCCAAGCGGTTCGATTAATTGAATACGATCATCGTCGCCCAGAATGTCGTTGGCTGTTTCGCGGACAACTGGGTTTAAATGGACTGGATACACGACATGGATGTCATCATGTGTTTCCACCAAGCGTTTGATTGCTCGGAACATTTGTTGCATGTTTTGTCCTAAATTTTCGCGGCGATGGGCGGTCATTAACACAAGACGCTTGTCACCAATCCCCTCCAAGACAGGGCTTGAGTAGTTATCATTCACGGTTGTTTTTAATGCATCAATTGCTGTATTTCCAGTTACGACAATTCGTTCATCTGGTTTATTTTCTGTTAATAGATTTTGCTTCGATTGATCTGTTGGTGAAAAATGCAAATCAGCCATGACACCGGTCAACTGGCGATTCATTTCTTCTGGGTATGGAGAGTATTTGTTCCATGTACGTAAGCCTGCTTCGACGTGTCCGACTGCAATTTGATTGTAATAAGCGGCCATCGATGCAGCAAACGTTGTGGTTGTATCCCCATGCACGAGTACCATGTCTGGCTTCGTTTCTTTCATCACCTCATCTAACCCTTCCATCGCTCTTGTCGTGATTTGGGTCAGAGTTTGACGTGATTTCATGATATTTAAATCATGATCAGGGGTAATGCCAAATCGCTCGAGCACTTGGTCCAACATTTCTCTGTGCTGCGCAGTTACGGTTACGATTGGTTCAAATTGTTCTGGACGCTTTTTCAACTCTAATACTAATGGCGCCATTTTGATTGCTTCTGGCCTTGTACCAAAAATCGTCATTACTTTAATCGGTTTGCCCACGTTTATCACTCCATCTATAGAAATAGGCTAGCACCAACCCCCCACAGGCATTAGCGATAGCCTTTTCAAAGGACGGTCAAAAAGTCCGGTAAAATTGACACGTCGGTGTTTTAATTCGGCTAGCATTCTGAGGCCTCACGTGCATACGCTCCGTTCCTCAGGTGCTACGCCGCCTCGAACTTCTCGGTCCTTTTGAACATGCATAGTTTTCGCTTTATTTTGTACCGAACAGACGGTCACCAGCATCCCCAAGACCTGGCACGATATAGCCGTGATCATTTAATTTTTCATCTAATGCTGCTAAATAAATGTCCACATCAGGGTGTTCTTTTTTCACTAACTCCACACCTTCAGGGGCACCAACAAGGCACATTAATTTGATATTGGTTGCACCGCGTTTTTTCAATGAATGGATCGCGTCATTTGCCGATCCACCAGTTGCTAACATTGGGTCCACCACAATCAATTCACGCTCTTCAATGTCAGATGGTAACTTGATGTAGTATTCATGAGGCTTTAATGTTTCAGGGTCACGGTAAAGTCCAACATGCCCTACTTTTGCCGCTGGAATCAGGTTGATAATCCCATCGACCATTCCAAGTCCCGCACGTAAAATTGGTACGATGCCTAGTTTTTTACCGCTTAACGTCTTAGTTGTCGCCGATGTAACAGGCGTTTCAGTTGTTGTTTCCGCAAGTGGCAAATCTCTTGTTATTTCAAATGCCATTAGTCCTGAAACTTCATCAACTAACTCGCGAAATTCTTTTGTACCTGTATTTTTACTTCTTATGTAAGTTAACTTGTGTTGAATTAATGGATGATCCAGTACATAAACATTTCCCACGATCCGATCACTCCTTAAAATTTTTCATATCCTCAAAAGTGTACAGAAAAATAGATGCTCTTTCAAGCAATGTTATCATATTTTGTCGATATTTTTGCTTTTGTCAAAAAATGGTTCGCATTTATTTTCCCAATCTTTGCTTTTACTATTCTAACTAGGGTGGGTGCTTTTGGCTTGAACTTGCGCGCATCTGACCTGGACTTGCGCGTATCTACCTTGAACTTGCGCGCATCTACACTGGACTTGCGCGTATCTACCTTGGACTTGCGCGCATCTAACCTGGACTTGCGCGCATCCACCCTGAACTTGCGCGCATCCACCCTGAACTTGCGCGTATCTGACCTGGACTTGCGCGCATCTACACTGGACTTGCGCGCATCTACCTTGAACTTGCGCGTATCTCCCTTGAACTTGCGCGCATCTACCTCGGACTTGCGCGCATCTACCTTGGACTTGCGCGCATCTACCTTGGACTTGCGCGTATCTCTCTTGAACTTGCGCGCATCTACACTGGACTTGCGCGCATCCACCCTGGACTTGCGCGCATCCACCCTGAG
>NZ_SZNM01000038.1 GCF_005870085.1 Aquibacillus sediminis
TGGTTTACTATAACAATTATCGATATCAATGGAACTTAAAAAAGATGACCCCTATCCAATATAGGAATCATCTTCAAGTAGCTTAATCTCTTTTTTCATAGTGTCCTTGACACGGGTGCCAGTTTATTTCTTTGGTTCCTCTTTAGCGGATAGATAAGCAATGGGGAGAAATGTCCAACCGTCTAAGGCCAGCAAGGAGTGGCGCCAACAGAGGTCTCTAAATCTTCTTGTATCTAAGTCTCTTGCATGGGGACCATATCCTTGAATTTCTATTCCCCCTTTAGCACCACCAGGCATATAAGCAAGATCAAGGTAACGGTAGCCATTGTTGAAATCTCGCACTTCCCATTCAGGATATAAGTGATCAAAATTTCCAACGGCTGGGTACCATACGCGACGTAGGAATTCAACGGTGCCGTGTCCTAATCCTTTTTTCAAAATTTCACGTCTCCTGTGATTTTTCTCTTCAGCAATATTTTCCTGAAGCCAATCCTCTAACGCTTGTTCAAATGGTTGCAAGGTTAGCACATCCTTTTATATTATTTTTTAATAAAAAGCAATGGAATTAAAAAAAGTGAGGTCATAAAGAAAGCTAGTGGGTGGGGAATCTATTATACTTGTATAGTATCTCATGGAAGGTATATTTGCAACGATTAATGGGTGACTGTACTATAATTATGATATAGTTAGGACAGAATGGAAGTTGAAAGAGCAGAAGCGTTTACTAGGGCGGACATTTGATGCGTTATTTAGATGAAATGTAACGAAAACCAGCCTATTTAGAGCGAATAGCGGAATAAATGTCCACTACCCCTTGAAATTGAGTCCAAAATGCAAAAATAAGTGATCAAATGTCCGCACCGGCATCCCCGGATCTCTAACATTGATCTCGCGTCAATTCAACACTAACGTACATTAGGAGGAATCCAACATGGAAAAACAACACTTACATAAATTCTATCAAAAAAACCGAACGGAAAGAATCGAGGCCTTAGCTGCTGCGAATATTATATCCGAAGAAGACAAACTAGCATTAACCGATCATTTAGCCTTACCCGAAGAGACAGCCAATCACATGATCGAAAACCAAATTGCTACCTACCAACTACCATATGGGGTGGGGTTAAACTTTTTAATTGATGGCAAAGAATATGCGGTGCCAATGGCGATGGAAGAACCATCGGTAATCGCTGCGGCAAGTTCTGCTGCGAAGATTATTAGTCAAGCGGGTGGGTTTGAAACGACGATTCAAGAGCGGACAATGATTGGCCAGATTGTGTTAAAAGATGTGCCAGATTTAGAAGCAGCAAAACAAGTTGTATTGGATCATACTGAAGACATTTTACAAAAAGCAAATGAAGCACACCCATCGATCGTCAAACGAGGTGGTGGTGCAAAAGCAGTGGAGGCCCGCCCAATTGCTGCCGATGACCAAGTGCAGACGCCTGACTTTTTGGTTGTGCATCTTCACATTGAAACCCTCGAAGCGATGGGAGCAAACATCATTGATACGATGGCAGAAGCAATCAAACCTTATTTAGAGAGTTTAACTAATGGAGCAGCATTGATGGGGATTTTATCCAATTATGCAACGGAATGTTTAGCAACAGCAAGATGTCAAATTCCTGTTTCTTTATTAGCAAGAGCAGACTACTCAGGGGAAGAAGTACGCGATCGAATTATTGAGGCATGCCAAATTGCTATCGTTGATCCATATCGGGCGACGACACACAACAAAGGGATCATGAATGGAATTGATGCTGTTGTGCTAGCAACCGGTAATGATTTCAGGAGTATTGAGGCTGGCGCGCATGCTTATGCAGCCAGGTCCGGCCAATATCGTTCACTCACAAATTGGACGAAAGCAGAAAATGGCGATCTAGTTGGAACCTTAACGATTCCACTTGCAATTGGAACGGTTGGGGGATCGATTTCGATTCACCCTGGTGCTAAATTTAGCCACAAGCTGTTAGGCAATCCATCAGCAAAAGAACTAGAATCCATTATCGTTTCCGTTGGATTAGGACAAAACTTTTCCGCAATTAAAGCACTAGTAACAGAAGGTATTCAAAAAGGACATATGGGACTTCATGCTAAATCGCTTGCGATAAGTGCTGGTGCTAAAGGGGAACAAGTTGACGTCGTGACAGAGAAACTTAAGCAAAGTAAAAATATGAATTTGGCGACTGCTAAAGAAATTTTAGAACAGTTACCGAACTAGTATCGTTCAGAAACATGAAACAGTTCAGTTTTGGGGGGAAACTCCTTCATTGAACTGTTTTTTTACGAAAAGTTATCGATTTTTACATCGAACTACACGGATCATCGTATGGTAAAATGTTATTGTAACCTGTATAATACGCGATAACTTTTACTTAATAAAAGTGTACGGAAATATTAATAAATGGGGTACTAGGAATGAAATTAAATGAGTTTACGATTGGACAGGAATTCAAAACAAAATCAATAGAATTAACGAAAGAAACTATTATGAAATTTGCTGAAGAATATGATCCTCAATATATGCATGTAGATGAAGAAAGAGCAAAACAAGGTAGATTTAATGGAATCATTGCTTCCGGAATCCATACGTTAGCCATATCTTTTAAACTTTGGATTGAAGAAGGAAAACATGGTGAGGATATTATTGCTGGTACGGAATTGAACCATGTGAAATTCTTAAAACCTGTGTATCCGGGTGATTCATTGTATGCTGTTGTTAAAGTGCTTAATAAGAAAGCGAACAAAAGTGAAACGGGGATCCTTACGCTGTTGTTATCCAGTTACAATGAGAAAGATGAGAAGGTATTTGAAGGGGAATTATCGGCGTTAGTTAAGCGATAATTTATCATTCCAGGCGAGAAGACTCCATCCTCAAGGAATGAGAAGGGCGTTGGCCCAATGAGTAGGGTGGAGATGAATCGCCTTCGGATAAGGGATAGCTTTAGCTATCTCAATTGTCCGACTAACTAGTCTAAGGTTCTAAAGCATTTTTCAACTCTCCCCCCCTAATGCGAACAAACGTTTGTTTTTTGTTGAGTCATCGTGTATAATATAAAGAAAAGGGAGGTGACTGTTTTGCTTGGCCATAGGGCTTATAAATACAGAATCTATCCTAACCGGAATCAAGCTGCGTAAGTGGGATTGCCCATCATGTGGTACACATCACGACAGGGATCTTAACGCAAGTGAAAATATTAATGATGAAGAAATAAGACTTCTAACCGTAGGTCCTACGGGGGTAGCCTAATTAAAACTGACTTTTAGGTTGGTGTTCTTAGGAATCTCCCACTTCAAACAGATCATAAGGTCGTTAAGTGGTGAGAGGGTTTAAACGGTGGCAGGGGATTTTTAGTATTCGGAATTATAATGTTACATAGAAATTTTTTGTAATAAGCTGGTAGTTAATACTGTTTAGTCAGCAGTTGGTTATTTGTTTGGAAAAGTTATTTTTGGAATGAGTTTTTCAAAGGATCGCGTTCAATATTTCAATCTAAATGAAATAACCTCAATTATTATCTTCACAGGAATTGAAGTGATATATGCATACACTGAACGATACACATTACTAAATGTGGCAGGTATCTCCAATGAGAAAATATGCCTATTACTACATAGCAGCTATATTAACTAGATTAAATAAAAGGGGATATAGGGGGGAGTTAGAAATCGGAACTAAACAGTTATTAAAGTTAATGTTCCTTTTGTTTGTTATAAGTTTATTACTGTTGGGGTGCTCCAACAAGCATACCAATTTGGAGGAAGTAGAAGGTGATGGTTTAACTTATAGTGAATATTTTAAGCCATATGATCGGCTTGATGAAAGGGAAAACATGACATATTATAAGCCGTTACCGATTGATGAGATAGAATCATCTCTTCAAGGACAAATTAAAAAGACTGTGAACAAGATCGATTCGGAAAGTTTACCGTTCAAAGTGGAAGAGGAAAAGGCGTATCATGTAACCTCCAAAAACGAAGATGGAACAGCAAGGAATCAGATACAGTTAAGTTATCTCAGTAAGTCAGACTATGACAGAGTAGATGACTTTTTGATCATTACAGTGACAGAAGCCGAACAAACCCCACTTGAAGAAAATGATATTTCAAATGAATATGATTCAGTAGGTAACAAATTGAAAAAAGAAATTTTAACAGAAGATATCCCTATTTACCAGCAAGTCATTACGACAAATAGTGCATTAGTATATAGTTATTATGACTATGATGAAACAGAAAATAGAATAGCTACCGTTGCTACGGCTGCTAATGAAATGTATGCTTATTACAATGGATACATTTATCATATAGGATATTTAATCGATAAAGAAAAGAATAATGAGAAAATGCAAGAGGATATGCTTCAACTGACGCGTGAATACATTTTAGGGGACTCTTTGTAAAAAGTGCTATTTACTCGGCTCCCAAACAGTTTCCTTTATTCCCTACGGAAGGATTGTTCGATTAAGTTCGCCGCTTTGCGCGGCAACACCAACCTCCTTGGATATGCAGGCAAGTTCGTTCGTCGCTGACCGGGTGCCCCGATCCTTTTGTTCTAAATCGTTACTTTGTGAAGCAATACACTTAAATTAGCGGGACAAAAGAAAAAAGGCAACGCTGAATGATTCATAACGAGTTCGGTTTTCGAGTACAAAATACGAAATAACATACCAATTAGTAGACCAAATGGCGCATGGTTTGGTCTGTTCCTTCTTCCTTGTAATTCAACGATTTTTAGGTTTTAAGACTTAAATTATCATACGAAATCGTAACCCAAATAGCATAATGACAGCTATTGTCATTATGCTATTTCCTATGTGAATTTGAAGGTTATTATTTGAGATGTTGATTTTTAGTACCAAAAGGATAATCGTTATTTTATGTTAAAATAAAAGTAGAGTTTGTGAAATGACTTACTTAAACTATAGGGTTGCGAATGCACAACAAGAGTTTACGATCAGTTCAAGGGCTGATCGTTTTGTTTTTATGTCAGAACAGAAGAAGTTTAGTGGAATAAGATGTATGATTCTTGTTGCCATTTTGAAACATATGCAAAGTAAAGTTCGTCTTATAGTTAAAGGGGGACGATAATATGAAGACATTTCATTTTTGGAGTTTAATCGTCATTTTATTATTGTCATTATTAGGGTGTCAGGAAAATTCAGTATTGTCAGACGACCTTAATTCAAAAAATGATTTAGAAGGTTTTTTTGAACCTGAACCATCAGATTGGGTGAAATATACAAAGCCTGTAAGAGAGTATATGTATCATAGAACTCAAGCAGTAATAAATAATGATATAAACATTCTTTGGGAAAGGTATCCAGAATTAAAAGAGAATATTGATAGTGAAAAAGGAGTTAATGTAGAAAAAAATGAGGTTGAATCCTTAAATCAAGGTTTTGACTTGGTGGATGCCAATTACAATATTGAAAGTTATGAACGAATTAAAGTGAACGCAATAAATGATAACGAAGTAACAGTTCTGGTTCACGGAAGCATTGTTTATTTGAGAGATGACTTCGACGAATCTGGCGGGGAATATTTAATGAAGGTCTTCTTAAAACAGAATGATAATCAATGGACCGTAGTAAAAACTGACGAATACACTTTACCTGAATACAAAGAATGGTTACAAGAAAAAAATCAATAAAGCCCTATTAAACTATAGGGAAGTTTAGTTGAATAAGACAATAAAAGGAAACGCTCAGAGATTAGAATCTGAGCGTTTTTTTAGTGCCAATTATAATGTAATTGTCATTGTTGTTTCGGTTGCCAAATATATTGCGTTTAACCTACTACTTGTAATTTTGGACTCCGAAACAGAACGGTTTAGATTTTAATCCCGGTGCAACCGTCCGTAAGACTCCCACTTCGAAACATGAAGGAAACTGAAGATGTTTAAGTGGGAGTAAACTTTCGCTTTCACCCCGATTCGTTCAAGGGCCTTTAGGTCATACCCTTGTGGTACTAACAATCAGTGGGGGAAGGGCAAAAACCCCCACTGATTGAAGTTTCACTTTATCCAAGCGTTTTTGTAGTTGTATCTAGAAGTAATAACAAATCAGATATCCGCAGAGTTTACCCATCCTTACGCACATACTGGCGCATATGGTCTTTTACACCAGAGAAACAAATTGGTGCAGGATCATTTTCGACTGGCAATTCAATGGTTGGCTCCCCAGCAGGGACGATGTCTTCGAAAACTTCCTCATACTCGGCAACACTAATTTCTTTTCTTTCAGCTAGCAATGTTTCATGTTGTGCAGTGTGCAACGCATCTTTATAATTTGGCTGTAAAATACCAGAGAAAAATTCACCAACAGCCCCTGAACCATAACTAAATAATCCAATTCTAGCACCAGCTTCAATGTTTGTATTTAACTCTAGTAACGAAAGCAAGCTTAAGTATAAGGAACCTGTATAAATATTTCCTACGATTTTATTATACTGTTTGCTTGTTTCAAAGTTGGCGAGTAGTCGTTCTTGATCAGCTTCTGTGCCTTCAGGAATGACTGCTTTTAATGCTTTTTGCCCCATCTTTGTGTATGGTAAGTGGAAGCAAATCGCTTCAAAGTCTTTTAACTCTAGTTCTGTTTTTTGCTTATGCACTTTCCAAATATCTTGGAAAAACGATAGATACTTATCAACCGATTGTTTTCCGTCAACAAACGCTTTGTCTGAGAAAATCGGACGCCAGAAATCCATAATATCCTCTGTTTGGTAAGTACTTGGGCTTTCTAATGTCATAATGCTTGGATCCGTGCTCATAACGATCGCAACGGCACCCGCACCTTGGGTAACTTCCCCGCCAGTGTTTAACCCATAACGAGCAATGTCAGACCCCAAGATAAGTACTTTGCTGTCAGGATTTAAGGCAATATGGCCTTTAGCAATTTGAATTCCAGCTGTAGCACCGTAGCAGGCTTCTTTTACCTCAATGGAACGTGCGTTAGAATTGATTCCTAACAGCTCATGCACATAAACCGCCCCAGCTTTTGAATGATCAATTCCAGATTCCGTAGCAAATATAACAAAATCAATCTGCTGTTTATCTTCTTCTGTCAAAATTTCGTGTGCTGCATTAGCTGCTAGAGACACGGCATCTTGTGTAATCGGAGGGACAGACATTTTTTCTTGTCCAATTCCGACCGTAAACTTTCCAGGATCGATGTTTCGTGCGACAGCTAATTCTTTCGTTTCCACATACAGGTGTGGAGTATAAAATCCAATTTTATCTATTCCAATATTCACGATTATTCACACCTTTTTTTAAAAATCAATATTATATTTCTTACTTTATTATATAGAAATTATATTCTATTATAAAATATAATCTCATCATACTATAAATCCAATTGTTGTAAATTGATTTGTATGAATACCTAAGTCTTATGACTAGTGCTATAATGTATTTATTTACTAAACTTATTGTAGAATAACATGATTTTGTGATCGTTTGCATGCATTTTATTCTATATATTTTGTTGAAGGAGTGTTGTGACGAATGGAAGAAGTGGTAATTACGAGTGCAGTTCGCACCCCGATAGGTAAGTTTAAGGGGAGCTTAAAAAATATATCAGCTGAAAAATTAGGAGAGTTCGCAGTCAAAGAAGCGATCCGTCGCGCGCAGATTTCACCGTCAGACGTCGATTCAGTTATTTTCGGTAATGTCTTACAAGCTGGCCGCGGACAAAATCCAGCACGACAAATCGCGGTACATGCGGGAATCCCTGTTGAAGTACCAGCCATGACCATTAATGAAGTTTGTGGCTCCGGTTTAAAGTCTGTAATTCTAGGTAGTCAGGCGATCCAGTTGGGTGAAGCAGATGTAGTGGTTGTTGGTGGGACAGAGAACATGACCCAGGCTCCAAAACTTGCATCCAATAATCGTTGGGATGATCCAATTGGGGAAACAAAGATGCTCGATAGTATGATTCATGATGGACTAACCGATGCATTTAGTAAAGACCATATGGGGCTCACGGCTGAATATGTAGCAGATAAGTATCATGTTTCACGTGAGGAACAAGATCAATTTGCCTTACAATCGCAGGGAAAAGCACAAACAGCTCAAGAGCAAGGTAAATTTAATGAAGAAATCGTGCCAGTAACCATCAAAAATGAAAATGGCGAGGACATGCTATTTTCTGACGATGAATATATTCGCTACAATCAGACGATTGAAGATTTTCAAAAGTTAAAACCAGCTTTTACTGAAAACGGTACAGTTACAGCTGGGAATGCATCAGGGATCAATGATTGTGCAGCAACGCTCGTACTGATGAAAAAATCGGTTGCGGAAGCTAGAAATATTCCTTATTTAGCAACAATTAAAGGAAATGCCGAAGTTGGCGTCGACCCGAAAATAATGGGATATGCTCCATACTATGCTACGAAAAAACTAGCAGATAAGTTAGATGTCCGTTTAGATGAGGTTGATTTATACGAACTAAATGAAGCTTTTGCGTCTCAAAGTGTAGCAGTGATGAGAGATTTACAGATTGATGCAGACAAAGTCAATGTAAACGGTGGTGCGATTGCGTTGGGACATCCAATTGGGGCGTCAGGAGCACGGATTTTAGTGACCTTGTTGCATGAAATGAAACGACGCGATTCACGTACTGGTATTGCCTCCTTATGTGTTGGTGGGGGAATCGGTATTTCGATGCTGGTAGAACGCTAATTACGGGGCGTTTTAGAATTTGGCGGACATTTAGTGCCTTATTTGCAGGAAAAACGGCTCTTTTAAGGGGGCGCGGACATTTCGTTCTTTATTTGCTGAAAATGGCAGTGATTTGCTTCCTTTTTTGCAAAATAACGGAACAGATGTCCATTGAATCTATTAAAACAACGCTTTTTTCAAGAATAACGGAATAAATGTCCAAACCTACTTGGACTCAACAAAAAACTCCGCTGCGTTATCCTACTAGGATCGTAGCGGAGTTTTTTCTAGTCATGTAAAACCTCTTTTGTGGTATGCTCTTTCGTTTGGTAACTAACATAAACTCGATACAAGATAAAAGCAATGACCGATAATAAAATACCTGATATGTATGGTAAACCAATCATAACGGAAAAGAGCCACCCGCCTAATGGAGGACCAATAATTCTACCAAGTGAATCGAATGATGATAGAAATCCTGTTGTACTTCCATAGCCCGTTTTGGAGCGTTTCGTGAGTAAGGATGATACACTTGGACGAATTACACCATTTCCAATCCCAAATACCGTTAAGAAGATCGCTGCAGTAGCAAAGTTATCGACGAATAAAATGAGTAAAAAGCCAATTGCGGAGACTAGGATTCCAATTTGAATGACTGCTCCTTCACCAAAGCGCTTGGTTAATCTCCCAACCAATCCACCTTGGACAATCGCACCAGCTAGTCCCATGATCATAAAGATATAGCCGAGTTCTACTGTTCCTAAGCCGGCTTTTTCGGCGGCAAAATAAGCAAAGGTGGCTTCCAATCCACTTAATGATAACGATACAAATAATTGCAAGAAAAATAAGATAGAAATTGGCCCTTGTAACGTTTGGCGTAAAGATGCTTTGCTCGTTGTTTGCTCATCCTGTCCGTCCAGTGATAATGATTCTTTTAAAAAGACCATTACGATTAAAAAGGTGAGTAATGATGAAGCACCAGCAACGATAAATGGTAATTGTAGACTTATATCGGAGAACACACCACCGATCGCGGGACCAAAGATAAATCCAAGGCCAATCGATGCACCAATAATCCCCATCCCTTTCCCACGATCTTCTTCGCTCGTAATATCAGAAGCGTAGGCCATTACGGTAGGCATATTGGCAGCGGACAATGTTCCACCAATAATTCGTGCGGCAAATAACATCAATAATGAAGAAGCGATCGCCATTAACCAAAACGATAGAGAAAGTCCAAAGATTCCAATCATAATCACAGGTTTACGACCGATTCGATCAGAAATTCGTCCCCACATTGGAGCGAAAATAAGTTGTGTTAACGAATAAACAGCCATTAACAATCCAAGTTCTGTAGGAGAAGCTCCCATTTCTTCCGCGTAAAAGGGAAGTACAGGAATAATAATTCCAAAACCAACCATGACTAGAAACATAACTGCAAATAGAATGGGTAACGCTTTTTTAGTTTCCAAGACCGATCCTCCCAGGCTACATGTATTTTAAACCTAACAGTAATTTTAGTCGCTAGAGTTTTATTTTACCATATATGGGTTATTTTAAAATTAATCCGTTCCTATGTAAGCAAGTTTTTTGGAGGAACCACATGACTAAATTTATTCCTAATGGAAACGTCCAGCATTGGTTAATAAGCTGCTCTTATCTGTTCAAAGTTAATAATATTTCAAACTGGCACACTAGCAAAAAATTCGTTATAAAGTGCTTCAATAGCTGTTTTTTCTTCATAAGCCTTTACACCAAATACTAAACTTATTTGAGATGATTGTTGATTCATATGTATTATTTCAATATTAATTTCTTTTTCTGCTAGAACCCTAGCTGCTCGTTCAATGCTATTGACATTATGGTGCATTTTTTCCCCGATAAGCATAATTAAGGCAATATCGTGATTAATCGTTATATTTTCTGCCAAGAGTTCCGTAACTTCCGAACTAATCCGTTGTATTAGTTCATTATCCTTTATATTCCCTAATTGACTTTCAGGTGAATGAAGAGTAAGAGCATTTCCGTCCGATGGTTTATGTCTATAATAAAGTTGACAATCTTCCAGGATCTGAAGCAACTTACTGCTAATTCCAACTTCTTTATTGATTCTATACTGACTGACATAAATACTACAAAAGTTGTTTTCACTATGATTTTCAACTTTTGATTCCTTTTTATTGCCATGAGTGTTAGTTTTTCTAGAACCAGATACTTCAGATTGAATTGGATCTACTAACGTATCTAATGCTAATGAACTCTCTCTATAAATTGCATCCTTCATATCATCATCTCCCCAATATTTAAACGTTCGTATTGCAAACACAAAAAAACCTCTTCTACAATAAATAAGAAGAGGTCATAGCTATTTCAATCCTCCTCTTATCTTCCAGAAATAAATCTGCAGAAATTAGCACCTTTTCAAGTGAACTTGAAGGTTGCTGGGCTTCATAGGGTCTGTCCCTCCGCCACTCTGGATAAGAGTTTTTTTATATCGGCATGTTATTATTAATAAAAAATAACACAAGTATACTCTTTCGTCAATCCTTAAACTAGTACCTGATTACAACTTGTTTGATATGGAGCGGGAGGGAAGCTTTAGATAACTCGCAAAAGCCTACCTATTGCTATTTGATATGTAATAGTATGGATAAACGGGGAGGGTCTATGAATAAACTACTAGGATTAGACAACAAAAAAATAAATGAATTCACCTAGTCTAAGGGAAGGGAAACATCAATCAGCGGGGAAAGTCCTCCCTCCCTGATTGACGTTTTATTTTTATTGATAAAAAGCCAACTCTTCTTCAATGGCTTTTCTAATTTTGTCTAAACATTCTTCAGGAGTTTTACCGTGTATCCTTTTTCCATTGACAAGGACGTATGGTTTTAACCTGCATAACCCACAAAAACTAAGACAGTCACTTGTTAAAACAGATACTTCGGGATACTCCGATTCTAAAATCCCTTCAAGATCAAGAGTGTTCATTAAATTTGCATCACACACATCTATTACGACGATACCGATTGTGATCACCTTCTAGCTATTATTCGTTCATCATGGAAATGTACAAGGATTATTTAACTTTGTCAACTTTAAATGTGAATAAATTCGTAATAATAAAGTTTGTTATTTACTTCACAAACTTTATGGATTAGAATAAGAAGTAAGGTAGGTGTTGTAAATGATACAGCAATTGTCAACTCGAGATGCTATATTAGAATTATTGAAAAAACATCAAAATCTTTCTGTTAGTCAATTAAAAGACTTTTTGAATATTACGGAAATGGCCGTACGAAAACATTTAATCAAAATGGAAGGGGAAAATTTAGTTTCCTCTAAACCAGTACGCCAACCGATGGGTCGTCCTGTCATCTATTATTCCCTAACCAGCGCTGGTGAAAAATTATTTCCTACCAACTATGATAGCCTTGCGATGGAAATTTTATGTGATATCGAAGAAAGCTTGGGGACAGATGCGATCGATCAATTATTCGAAAACAGAGAGAAACGTATGAGAAAAAAGTATAGTAGGCGAATCTTTTCCGAGGATAATTTGAAAGAACGCGTTAGTCAGTTAGTTGATGTACAAAGTGAAAGTGGTTATATGACCGAATATGATGAAATTAGTGATGATCAAGTTACTTTTTCCCAGTATAATTGTCCAATTGCTGCCATTGCCAATAAATATAGTAAACCGTGCGATGCGGAACTATCCTTATTTAAAAGCGTATTAGGTACAGATAATGTGGAACGAGTATCGTGTATTGCTAAAGGGCAGAATAGTTGTAAATATGTTGTGACAGAATCCAAGCAACAACCACAAGCAAAAGAGTCGAAAGATCAACCTGTGAAACAATAAAAACTAAAATATCAATCAAACGATCATGTCAAACTAATTTACCATAAATGTGGTTGTGTTTGCAAATAGTGGCAATATGATGTTTTTTTGTGATGAGTAGGTTGTGGATAGAACTGTTGTAAGGTTAAATAATGTTGGACCTAGTAAAGCTAATAGGTACTATAGTAAAAAGGCTACCAAATTTGGTAGCCTTTTTTAAATGATTGTCAACATCTATACCGAAAAGGGGAGGAATCGGGTTAACATGAATACATTGAAAGACAATCACTTATCAACAGTATTATCCACAATCAAAAGGTTTTATACACAGTTTTCATAAAAAATATCAACATTCTCCACAAGTAGAACGGAAAAATTGTTAACATTTTATCCACATTATCCACTATTGAAGTGGAAGGGTTTGTTATTAGTTATGCACATTATCCACATAAATGTGTATAAAATCTGTTGATAACTGTGAATTTTTCGAAAGTTATTAACAATTTCCCTTCTTTTAATGGGGGCTAAACGCGTTTTTTTGTCGAATCATACAAGCGGTTTGCAGCTTTAAATTCTTTTTGGTACAAAACTTCTTGTGTTTTGGATAATCCAGTCCTGTTCTGTTTGTATTCCTGTGATTTGCCTCTCATTGCTATCAATCCCGTCACAATAGATTTCCGCTACTAAGGGGGATGCTCAGTATTCGGTTGCTTCTATCGTTTCCTATTTCATAAGATATATACTTTTTGGCAGGCAGATTTCTTATGCTAAACTAGAAAAAAGAGGTGAATAGAATGGCTAAGGTTACACGAATTACCACGCAAAAGAAGAAAAAGAACCGCTATAATATTTTTCTTGATCACGGTAATGGCGAGGTGTATGGATTTAGCGTTGATGAGGATATATTAATTGAGTTTCATTTACATAAAGGACAAGAAATTGATGAAGCGATGGCGCAAATGTTAATTGAAAAAGATGAGACCCATAAAATTTACACGCTTGCAATCAATTATTTAAGTTATCGGATGCGCTCGATAAAAGAGATGCGAGATTATTTAATAGGAAAGGAATTTCAAGCAGAACAAGTCGATTTGATCATTGATCGTCTTTTGAATGAAAAGTTGTTGAATGATAGGCAATTTGCCGATGCCTTCGTTCGAACTCGAATTCACACATCGAGTAAAGGCCCATTACTAGTAAAGCGTGAATTGATGGATAAAGGGGTCGCAGCTTCTATAGCTGCTTCCGCCATTAAGGTGTATGCGTATCAAGATCAGTATGATAAGGCACATAAATGGGTATCGAAAAAATTGAGCAATGGTACGAAAAAATCATTTAAACAACAAATACAAGCGTTGCAACAAACTTTAATGCAAAAAGGATTTACCCAGGATGTCATACAAGAAGTTACCAATGAAATAGAACAAGAAACGAGTCATGATGCGGAATGGGAAGCCTTGGTCTACCAAGGGGAAAAGTTGCTACGGAAACATGAGCGTAAGGTGGAGGGCTTTGAACTGAAACACAAGATAAAAGCGGGGCTGTATCGCAAGGGATTTAACTTTGATCTAATTGAACAGTTTTTGGATGAGTATGTGAGAGAATAGTCGAATGAGTGGACTGGTTGGGTGTGAGTGCTACATTCAGCCCGTTTGAAGAAGTTAACGGACAATAAAAAGGCTTAAATTTAGGAAATAGCGTACTAAATGTCCGCTCTACTCCCGTCAAAAGATCATTTCAAGAAATAACGGAATGAGGAGCCACCTCAATTACGAAGTGGTTTCTCATTCCGTTATATTATGAAAGACTGCATGGTAAACGCTGCATTAACGCGTTGATACCATCAATTGTTTCCTAATCAAACTCCTATTAAATCAACCCGCGCTCCTTCAGGTCTGCTACTGCGTTATGTACATGCTTAACCACTTTATTTGCCTGTTGTTGTACTTCGGGATCAGCAGTGTCGATTGCATAACTATGTGGCGTTAATTCAAACATCGATACATCGTTATAAGAATCGCCGATAACGGCAATCTCTTCAGGTTTGAGTTGTAAGGTTTCCATTAAATATTTCAAGCCTAGTGCTTTGCTAACCCCTTTTGGCTGAATATCCACACAATGCCTATCAGATAAGTAACTTTCAATGTTATCGTTAAACTGTTGATCCAGTCGTTGTTTAATTTGTAACAAATCCTCTGTTTCGCCGTGCATGGAAAATTTGGAAGCAAACACCGTCTCACCGAACGTATCACGAAGGTTAGGTGTTTCGGTTACTTTAAAATACGATAACCTTTCAAGTCGCTCGGTTGCATGCGATTTGGCTGTAACATGAATTTCATCTGCCGTAGTGACAAAGTGATAGTCTGTCTCCTGTGCGACCTTCTCGTATATTTCTTTACTTAATTGTTTTGAAAAGATTTCTTCATGAATCAGCCTGTCACCGATATCGTATACGAAGGCACCATTTTGACTGATGCGGTGGCCTGTTTGATTGATCGTTTTCAAGATTTCAACAATATCCTTTTCTGATCTCCCTGTGGCGATGCCAAACTCAACACCATGATCTTTCACTGTTTGAATGGCTTGTTTATCTTCATCTAAAATATAAATCGTTTCGTTATCACCATGTTTCAGAAGGGTGCCATCTAAATCTGTTGCGAATAATTTAATCATCTTGCAGTACTCCTTTTTTTATCAATATGCTTCGATTATACACGTTGATTGTTTGAAGTTCTATTTCCGCTACTTGGTTTCTAAGGTGATTGGGAAAAATACTTGTATGTAAACGTTGCGGTTATAGTATGGTAAAATAGAGGCAGAATATTAAATTTTGTTAAAAATGAGGGGATACGATGGATCAGAGATATAGTGAATACACGGTTGAACAATTACGGGATGAAGTAGCTCATTTGCAAGAAAAAGCACAAAAAGCGGCACAATTCGGCAATGTAAGTGAATTTGCTGTGTATGAACGAAAAATTCAAATGGCACTGGCATATACGCTAAATCCAGAAGAATTTAAGCCTGGGGAAATATACGAAATTGAAGGGGACCCTGGCCAACGTTTTACGATTACTTATTTGAACGGTGTATTTGCTTGGGGGTACCGAATCAACTTGTTAGGGGAAAAGCATGAACAGGAAGAAGCATTACCCATTTCCGTATTAGTTGAAACGAAATAGGAATGTAGCCTAGGCTACATTCCTATTTTAGTTGTGAAGTGAGACTACATCCGTTTGTTCGCTTGAACCTCGGTAATAATCTCTGATTGGCTTTTTTTCGTCTCACCATTTACTTGGTGACTAGCATGTTTTGGGTTTGCTCGAGGTGATTGAAATGGATCTTGATAAAGGTTCTTATAGAATGGTTTGTGTTGGCCTTTTGCCATGGTAGCTTCCTCCTCTATTAGCGATTCGATGATTGTTGCATTCGCTCGCGTGGACGTGTATTGGTTGTCCCATTCGCTCGTTGAGGGCTATATTTAGCTTTAGCTCTTGGTTCACCATCCATATTCGTTACGATCGGGAAATCCTTTTTCTTATTGCGTACCATTCGTAAAACCTCCCAGCAAAACTGTACCTTGATGGTACATTATTTAATTTGTACGAACTCGCCTAATATATGTGGTACAATAACCTTTTAACATTTGGAAATGAAGAGAGATTTGAACAGGGAAGGGATGGAAAACTAATGCAAGATCGATTTGAGCGTTTAGCAGAACGCCTTTATAATAAAAATGGATCATTAACGATTGATGAAGCAAAAACATGGGTGGAATTGTTGTGGGAAGACTTCGATACGACTCGTGCTAAAGCAGGTCGAGAGTATCAAGGCAAACAAGTAACAGAGCAAATCGTCCTTCGTTGGATCGACCAATATGGTCCAAATCTTCATGAATTTTTAAAACGACATCCAAAATATCAAAAAATGTTTGATAATAAAAGACCTCTACAATAACAACTAACAGATGAAAAGGGCTGCCGCTACCTATGCGACAGCCCTCACCATTTTAGAGTGGGTCCACGACGAGTTTTTGTTGTAGCTTCTGCTCAGAAAAAATCCACCCTGTGTAGGAGCCCATGATCCGCATATTGTCATCGATTTGGACAACTGCAACAAATGGATAATGATGTTCTTTTGTTCGATACCGTAGATCAATAAATCGGACTTCAGAAAAATCATCATATAAATTTATTTCCCAACGGTACACTGGCGAGAATGATAAAAATGCTGCAATATTTTTATCCGTCTTGGCAACATCAATTAGTTGATGGTTGGGTAATGGGACTTTTTCAAACTGATCAATAATCTCAATGTGCCCATTTTCTGCCCGTCCGACATAATAATGGCTAGGAGTTGTAATCGCAATGCGCCATTCATTCTGCTTGATCGTTGGCGAAGTAGCAACTTCCTCTACGTCGGAAAAATGATTCTGGATCACTTTTACTAGTGCTTTTTTATCTAAATAGCGCTTCACATAATAAAGGGTAATGATAAAATAAATGATTAGCCATGTATAACCAGGATGAGCGCCTAGTAACCATGCTCCAATGCCAGCCAGGTGCAGGGTGAAAATATAAGGATCAAACGTATTAATAAATCCGTAGGCGACCCATCTTTTGGTGAAAGGCCGGTAAGCTTGGGTGCCATAGGCATTAAATACATCGACAAAGACGTGGAGGATGACCGCAATAAATGTCCACAGCCACAAATGTAACAGACTGACCTCTGGGACGAATGTGTGGATAATGTTGGCAATCACAATTCCCCACAAGACAACTGCGGGCATGGAATGTGTAATGCCCCGGTGATTCCGTAAATAGGCAGCATTATTCTTTAGCTTTAGAATGGTATCGGAATCCGGTGCTTGGGAACCGATAATCGTACCAACCATAACTGCTTGAAATAAAGCAGGATCATTTTGTACAACGGGATCTAATGTGGCGATACCACCTAGTGCGATGCCCATCGTAATATGGGTTGCAGTGTCCATCCCATTGGTCCTCCTTTTTAAAAGTTCGCACATATTTTACTATCTATTATTGTAACACGAAGGATGAAAGTTTATGAATGATCAAAAGGCAAATCAGTTGAAAAACTTTAACATAAAGGCATTCCAATCGGACTTGATCGATTGGTTTTTGGATGAAAAGAGAGATCTGCCATGGCGTAAGGATCAAGATCCATATAAAGTATGGGTATCAGAAATAATGTTACAACAAACGAAAGTAGATACCGTCATTCCTTACTTTAATCGTTTTATGGAAAAATTCCCCACCTTAAAGCACCTAGCAGAAGCGGATGAACAAGAGGTGCTAAAAGAGTGGGAAGGGTTAGGATACTACTCTCGCGCTCGTAATTTACAAACAGCCGTAAAGGAAGTAGTCGAAACGTATAATAGCAAGGTTCCGGATGATCGCAAGGAATTAGCCAGTTTAAAAGGGGTCGGTCCATACACAACTGGGGCGATTCTTAGCATTGCATACGGTATACCGGAACCAGCAGTAGATGGCAATGTCATGCGTGTGCTATCGAGGGTGCTGCGGATTGAGGAGGATATCGCCAAACCAAAAGCACGCCGGGTATTTGAAACACATTTGCATGAACTAATCTCAAAACAAGATCCTTCTAGTTTCAATCAAGGATTGATGGAATTAGGGGCATTAATTTGCACGCCGAAAGCACCTTCCTGTTTATTATGTCCAGTTCAACAGCATTGTCGTGCCTTTGCTGAAGGTGTGCAAGAGCAATTGCCGATAAAATCGAAAAAGAAAAAACAAAAGAAGATCCCTTATTTTACATTTGTAATAAAGGATGCAAAGGATGCAGATGGAAAAGTTTTAATTGAAAAAAGACCCGAAGACGGCTTACTTGCTAATATGTGGCAATTCCCTATGGTTGAAAAAACAGACATTGATATTGAATTTGCCGCCGCCTGGATTGAACAAATGTATGGCCTTCCTGTTGTGCTTGGCGAACAGCAAACACAAATTAAGCATGTCTTTTCCCATGTGATTTGGGAGATCGATGTCTTTGTTGCACAAGTTGACACAGAAGCAACAGCTAAACAAGGTTTATTTGTTACAGATGATGAATTAGCTGCCTATCCGTTTCCAGTTCCGCATCAGAAGATTATTAAGCATATGGGATTGTTGTGAGAAGTTAGTTTAGTTGCGCGTAAGTAGAGAAGGGTTGCGCGCAAGTAAGGAAGAGTAGCGCGTAAGTGAGGAGAGGATGCGCGCAAGTAAGGAAGAGTTGCGCGTAAGTGAAGCGAGGATACGCGCAAGTAAGGAAGAGTAGCGCGTAAGTGAAGCGAGGATGCGCGCAAGTGAGGAAGAGTAGCGCGTAAGTGAAGATAGGATGCGCGCAAGTAAGGTAAGAGTTACGCGCAAGTGAAGCGAGGATACGCGCAAGTAAGGAAGAGTTACGCGTAAGTAGAGCGAGGATACGCGCAAGTAGAGAAGAGTTACGCGCAAGTAAAGAAGAGTAGCGCGTAAGTGAAGATAGGATACGCGCAAGTGAGGAAGAGTAGCGCGCAACTCCTTAACAAATACGCGCAAGTGAGTTTGGAAAATTTTCACAACAGATTCGTTGGATAACTTCCGCCACTATGGACAAAGTAAGGGGTGCGGAGGTGATAAACATGGCTAAAAAACAAAATCAACAACAGCCAAATGAAACTGTTGCAGGTACTAACGTACAAAAGGTAAAGCAACAGAACCAACAAGCACAACAAGGTCAAGGTCAATTTGGCACTGAATTTGCTTCTGAGACTGACGCACAACAAGTAAGACAACAAAACCAAAAGTCTCAACAAAATAAGAAGTAAATCATTCTTCTCCCCCCGAATATTAGTGAAAAGGAGCTCTCTTAGACGTAGAGAGCTCCTTTTTATATGTGGATATTCTACTTAGCGATTGTTTTGTCGCCCGATAACATATATTTACAGCTTTTACTTATATAATCGGAGCGGGTTTCCGCTTGATAACGCACATATACAGCTTTTACTTACATGATCCAAGCAGTTTTCCCCTTGATCATGTATATTTTGATAAATCACTGTACTTTACTAGTTTGATTAGTTCATGATTGGCTGTGCATCATTTTCTAGATAAAAAACCTGTACAAAAGCTAAAGGCTCACCGATCAAGACAAAAAATACGCTTTTGTTGCTCTTTAACCTTCTTTCTCGTTATAATGAAGAATAGAATAATTAGAAAGGAAGATTAGATGGCTGGCCTAGAACCGGGTTCAACAATACAAATACATAGCTATAAACATAATGGTCAGCTACATCGTGTATGGCAAAATAGCTTGATCTTGAAGGGGAATAGCAATGTTGTTATTGTTGCGAATGACAAAACACTAGTAAGTGAGAGTGACGGTAGAACTTGGATTACAAGGGAACCAGCTATTTGCTATTTTCATTCTAAATATTGGTTTAACATCATAGGTATGATACGAAATGATGGTATTTATTACTATTGTAATATTGGTTCGCCATTTGTATTTGAACAAGATGCCATTAAGTATATTGATTATGACTTAGATGTAAAGGTCTATCCAGACATGACTTTTACGTTATTGGATGAAGATGAGTATGAAGTGCATCGGAAGCAAATGAATTATCCAGAAGTGTTAGATCGAATATTAAAAAATAATGTGGATTACCTTATTCAATGGGTCAGGCAACGTAAAGGGCCGTTTGCACCAGATTTTGTTGACCAATGGTATGAGCGTTATTTAACTTACCGTTGATATAGAAAGAAAATAACTAGATAAGAAATCCTTGTCTCTTCTCCGTGGCAAGGTTTTTGCGCGTTGGATGGCAGCAACAGGTCTAACAGCATAGGAAGAGGTGAAATGCTTGGGGAGTATAAAACGATATTTACAGTTTGTTATGCCCTATAAATGGAAAATTTTGTTAACCGTTTTAATAGGGATTTTAAAATTTTCAATTCCGTTACTCATGCCATTAATCGTCAAATATGTCATTGATGATATTCTCGGAGCTGAAGCACTAAGTAACGCAGACAAAATTTCCAATCTGTTATGGGTCATGGGAGGAGCATTTGTTATTTTTCTTGTTTTACGTCCTCCAATTGAGTATTATCGACAATACTTTGGCCAGTGGGTAGGGAATAGAATCTTATTTGACATCAGAGAAAAGTTATTTGAACACCTGCAGCGGTTAAGTTTACGCTATTATTCCCGAACCAAAACAGGGGAAATTATTTCGCGTGTTATCCACGATGTGGAACAGACGAAAAACTTTGTTATGACCGGATTAATGAATATTTGGTTAGATATGATCACCATTTTGATCGCCATAGCAATCATGTTGACATTGAATGTATGGTTAACCATCGTAGCCATTATCTTATTCCCGCTCTATGGATTATCTGTCCGTCTATTTTATGGGCGACTCAGAGAATTAACTCGACATCGTTCACAAGCATTAGCCCAAGTGCAAGGACACTTACATGAGCGGGTCCAAGGGATGCCGGTGACGAAGAGTTTTGCGCTTGAAGATTATGAACAAGGACAATTCGATCAACAAAATAAAAACTTTTGGGATAAAGCAATTGCACATACGTCTTGGAATGCCAAGACATTTGCCGTGATGAACACAATTACTGATTTAGCCCCATTGTTGGTGATTGCGGTAGCTGGTTACTTAGCGATTACAACAGGATTAACGGTCGGTACGATGGCAGCTTTTGTTGGGTTTATGGATCGTGTCTATAGTCCATTACGTCGTTTAATTAGCTCGTCCACTGTGCTTGTTCAGTCGATTGCATCGATGGATCGTGTGTTTGAATTGATCGATGAAAAATATGATATTAAAGATAAAGCCGATGCCAAACATCTAAACAGTGTCGATGGGGATGTGGAATTTGATCATGTGTCGTTTCGATATGAAGATGAGGAAGAGCTTGTGCTTAACGATATTTCCCTCCATGTCAAACAAGGGGAGACGATTGCCCTTGTAGGGATGAGTGGTGGTGGAAAATCTACCATTATCAGTTTGATTCCACGTTTTTATGATGTCACCGATGGAAGCATCAAAATTGATGGTGTCGATATCCGTGATGTGGAAGCTCGTTCGTTAAGAGATAATATTGGAATGGTGTTACAAGATAATATTTTATTTAGTGAGTCGATTGCCATGAACATCCGGATGGGGAATCCTGATGCAACTGATGAAGAAGTAATCGAGGCAGCTAAAGCGGCCAATGCCCATGAGTTTATAACAGGTCTTTCAGATGGGTATGAAACCATGGTTGGTGAGCGGGGTGTGAAACTTTCAGGTGGTCAAAAACAGAGAGTCGCAATTGCACGTATTTTCTTAAAAAATCCGCCATTATTAATTCTTGACGAAGCAACTTCTGCCCTTGACCTGGAAAGTGAACACTTGATTCAAGAAGCATTGGAAAAATTAGCATCAGAGCGAACAACCTTTATTGTCGCCCATCGATTGTCTACGATCACACATGCGGACAGAATTGTGTTAATTGAAAATGGGGAAGTGAAAGAACAAGGAACGCACACTGAATTGATGAAGAAAAAAGGTGGCTATTACAACTTGTATCAAGTACAAGAACTTGATCATGATGAGCAGAAGGAATATGTAAGAGGGTGAAATTGATTGACAAAAAACACCGCTTGGATACTAAGTAAGTATCCAAGCGGTGTTTTTTTGATCGAAAGGATCATGTTCTAGTAGAGCAGGGGAGATGTCGTATTGAACCGGACATTAGTTAATTTAAATAGAACAAGGCAGTTGTCGCATTCAAAGCGGACATTGAGTGCGCTATTTTTTAAAAAAAGTACAGTTTTAGTGCATAAGCGGACATCTTGAAGCTAGAATAAAAAGTGGATACCCCGTTAACGAAAGTCATATTTGGATATGATGATAATAACTAGGAGGGTTTCCATGGGTGAACATAGGCAAAGATATAGTGAGCAGTTTAAGCAAGAAACAG
>NZ_SZNM01000039.1 GCF_005870085.1 Aquibacillus sediminis
ACTCAGATTCAGCTATTGGTGGTTTAGGTATTTTATCTGAAGTTAATCAGAACACCACTAATAGCGTAGGTAGAATACGTAGACTCCTCGAAAATACAAACCAATTTTCTTCGTGCGATGTATCGCTGCCGAAGCCTTCCTTGTCCTATGGGAACAGCGCGAGCCTCAGCTAACTTGGTAAAGTGGGTTTCTTTACCAAGTTAGCTGAGGCCGTGCCCATGGAAAGCGAAGTATTCTACCGAAGCGATGGTATAGCACTCAACTGAAATCTGGAAATTGAGAAACAGACATAAAGTTACGTCGGAGTTTATGTTTATTGTGACAAAAAAATAATTAAACTAAAAACTAAAAATTGTTACAAAATTGTAATCTTTTTTTAGTTTTTAGCAGGAAAATGGACATTCATCTAGAAGGTGTATTTAGATTACATAATTATTGGGGAATTAAACAACAGTGCGGAGGGATGGACAGAATGGGGAAAACAGTAATGATCGTGGATGATCAAATTGGTATCCGTTTGCTACTTGAAGAAGTAGTGAAAAGCGAAGGATATCAAGTTGAAGTTGCAGAAAATGGAAAAGAAGCATTAGATAAAATCATAAACCAATTACCAGATTTATTAATCATTGATTTTAAACTACCGATCATGGATGGTTATGCTGTTGTGCAACAGGTTGAGCAGCAGAATATTCAAATCCCGACGATCGTGATGAGTGGCCTGTCGGAAGAAGCGGCAAAAAAAATGGAAGCATTCGACATGGTCAAAGAAGTGTTTGCAAAACCGTTTGACATTGAAGAGGCTCGTGTTACGATTAACAAGTTAATAGGGTGACAAGTCTTCACAAAAAATCCATAAAAAATTTTTTTGTTTTTAAGTTTGGGTATGCTCAAAAGTGAACAAAAACCCTTTTTAATACTGTTTTTTATACATAAATGTGTGGGAAGGGCCACATACTATGCCATATATATTGGCGTCAATAGCAAAAAAATTGTCGTTTTTTGAAAAATGTAAGTTGCACCATTTGGTAGTTGTTGGTATTCTATTACTGTATCCATTCAGATGACTGGCTATAGTACTTATATTTATAATGATTTTCAAGAGGAGGAAATATAATGCCATTAGTATCAATGAAAGAAATGCTAGAAACTGCAAATGCAAAGCGTTATGCAGTTGGGCAATTTAACCTTAACAACTTGGAGTACGTACAAGCGATCCTACAAGCTGCTGAAGAAGAAAAATCTCCAGTAATTCTTGGGGTATCTGAAGGCGCTGGAAAATATATGGGTGGCTTCAATGTTGTAGTTGCAATGGTTAAAGCAACAATGGATTCACAAGGAACAACAGTACCAGTTGCAATCCATTTAGACCACGGTCAAACCTTTGAATCTTGTGCAAAAGCAATCCATGCTGGCTTCACTTCTGTTATGATCGACGCTTCTCATGATCCATTTGAAGAAAACGTTGCGACAACTTCTAAAGTAGTAGAACTAGCACACTTCCACGGCGTTTCTGTTGAAGCAGAACTTGGAACTGTTGGCGGTACAGAAGACGGTGTTACTGGTGGTATCATGTACGCTGATACGAACGAATGTAAAGAACTAGTAGATCGTACTGGCGTTGATTGTCTTGCTCCAGCTCTAGGTTCTGTACACGGTACGTACGAAGGCGAACCAAACCTAGGCTTCAAAGAAATGGAAGAAATCAATACAGTTGCTGGTGTACCACTAGTACTTCACGGTGGAACTGGTATTCCTGTAGAAGATATCCAAAAAGCAATTTCATTTGGTACATCAAAAATTAACGTAAACACTGAAAACCAAATCCAGCAAACTAAAGTAGTACGTGAAGTGTTAAATGACAACCCAGACATGATTGACCCACGTAAATACTTAGGACCTGGACGCGACGCTATTAAAGAAACAGTTATTAGCAAAATGCGCGAATTTGGTTCTTCAGGTAAAGCATAAGTCCTCCTCAAGGAGATTAGCTAACATATATAAAAGAGATACAAATCAGAGATGGTTTGTGTCTCTTTTTTGTTAGGACGCTGTTTTTGTATGAGTGTTTGCACATTTATAGCAGAATTCACCTCAAATATAGACGATTCGGGAATAAACGTGCATATTTAGTTAGAAAATCGCCCCAAACATCCACGAAAACCCTTTAACCCCATAGAAAACCATCAAAAACCATCCCAAAAACATACATTTATCCATTTTCTATACTAATCCCCCCAAAAAAAGATGATTAACTTTCGTATGAATTGGGTAAAGTGCATTAACTGCTTTATGACATAACGAAACATTTGTGCAATCAACTTGCAATAGTTAATCGGATACACGAAATATATGCACGAATAAGTGGCAAAAAGCTCCATGATTTTCCAATACGCAGCTCCTTTTTATTAAATTTTATAAACAAAGTGCAAGTGCGCCTTGTATAAGTTGCGAAAATATATAATAATGGGAAAAGAGTACATAAAATCTACAACTTATAGTGCATAATAGTAAATAAAATTGTATTGATTTGGAAAAATTGTATAAACTAAGGTTGTTCAGGATTTACCTTTAAAAGTGAGGAGTTCCAACCCATGCAAAAAATTCTCGTACAAGGGGGCAATCCTTTAAACGGAAAAGTTAGAATTAGCGGAGCAAAAAATAGTGCGGTGGCGTTACTGCCAGCGGCGATCTTAGCTGATTCTAAAGTTATCATCGAAGGATTGCCACAAATATCAGACGTTGATACATTAGGCAATTTGTTAGAAGAAATCGGAGGCGATGTGGAGTGGAAAGGACAAACCATCCATATTGACCCGGAAAATATGACGGCAATGCCGTTACCGAACGGAAAAGTGAAAAAATTACGTGCTTCCTATTATTTTATGGGAGCAATGTTAGGCCGATTTAAAAAAGCGGTGATTGGCTTACCTGGTGGATGCCATATAGGTCCGCGCCCAATTGACCAACATATTAAAGGGTTCGAAGCATTAGGCGCAAAGGTTACCAATGAACAAGGAGCAATCTACCTACGTGCCGATGAGTTACGTGGTGCCCGCATTTATTTAGATGTGGTTAGTGTTGGCGCAACGATTAATATTATGCTGGCAGCTGTTCGAGCTAAAGGAAAGACCGTTATTGAAAATGCGGCCAAAGAGCCTGAAATCATTGATGTTGCCACCTTACTTACTAGTATGGGGGCGAAAATTAAAGGGGCAGGAACAGATGTGATTCGGATCGAAGGGGTAGACGAACTAACAGGTTGTCTGCATACGATCATTCCTGACCGAATCGAAGCCGGTACCTATACGATTATGGCAGCAGCGCAGGGTGAAAAAGTGTTGATTGATAATGTGATTCCACAACACTTAGAGTCCGTGCTTGCCAAACTACGTGAAATGGGTGTGTCGATTGAAGAAGGGGAAGAGCAACTTTTAATTCAACCAGGAAAGAAACTTTCTAGTGTCGATATTAAAACACTTGTTCACCCTGGTTTTCCAACCGACTTGCAACAACCATTCACATCGTTATTAACCAAAGCGAGCGGTACAGGAGTTGTTTCTGACACGATTTATCAAGCGCGCTTTAAACACGTCGATGAATTGCGTCGCATGAATGCTCAAATTAAAGTCGAAGGTGGTTCGGCGATTGTATCTGGCCCTGTCCAATTAGAAGGTGCCAAAGTGAAGGCTAGCGACCTACGTGCCGGTGCTGCATTGATCATTGCTGGGTTAATGGCAGATGGTGTGACCGAAATAACAGGTCTTGAGCACATTGATCGTGGCTATGAGCATCTGGTCGAAAAAGTGACCAACCTTGGTGCAGATATATGGCGCGAAGAAATGACAGAAGAGGAAATTGAACAATTTCAAAATTCGTAGCAGATAATCAACATAAAATACAATCTCCTTTTCAGATTAAGTGACACAATGCAAGGGAGCCGTTATCCATCATTGATGGTTCCCTTTTTTTCATTGTGTAATTTATTGTATTTTTTTCATAAATAGTGTTGATTAATCGCAACGAAAGCGGTACTATTGAAGAGGTTTAAGAAAAGTGAATAGTGGCAAACCTATACAATGATAGATCCAAGTGTGTAAACTTCCATTCTAGCTTTATGCTTTCCTTCAAAATACTTCTTGGAAGCCCTTATCAAACACGAAACTTTTTAAGAATAAAAGAAAATTTCCTCAAGATGACATGCTTCATTCTTGGAAAGTTACGGCATCTTCCAAAAGTCTTCATAATCAGGAATTGCATTTACCCAATATTTTAGTTAATGAAAAGATGTTTAGTAAGAATGATAGAACCTACAACTACTATAATACAAATTCTATGGTTACTAGAAAGTCCATGTTAACGTAGCAAAAAAGACTTGTATTTAATAGAATGTCGGTAGATTCAAACAGCAAGGTAAACAAAACTATTCCAAAAACTGTTCGAAAATTCAAATAGGTGTGGTGAAAATTTGTTATGACTGAAGTATCAATATCTCAGTTGGAGTCGATGACTCTGAAAGACCTTTATGCAAAGGCAAAAGACTTTAAAGTATCCTATTATTCAAAACTTACCAAACGAGAACTTATATTTTCTATCTTGAAAGCTCAGGCTGAAAAAGGCGGCTACTTGTTTATGGATGGTGTACTAGAAATCATCCCGTCTGAAGGCTTTGGGTTCCTACGTCCAATCAATTACTCACCAAGTTCCGAAGATATCTACATTTCCGCTTCGCAAATCCGTCGTTTCGACTTACGCAATGGTGATAAAGTTTCCGGTAAAGTACGTCCACCGAAAGAAAATGAACGTTATTATGGCTTGTTACACGTGGATGCCGTAAATGGGGAAAATCCAGAAGCAGCCAAAGAACGTGTGTATTTTCCTGCGTTAACACCGCTTTACCCGGATCGTCACATGCAACTAGAAACGGAAACAAAGAAAATTTCAACCCGTATTATGGATATGATTACCCCGGTAGGTTTTGGTCAACGTGGTTTGATTGTGGCGCCACCAAAAGCAGGGAAAACCATGCTTCTAAAGCAGATTGCCAATAGCATTTCCAAGAACCATCCAGATACTAAATTGATTATCCTGCTCGTCGACGAGCGTCCAGAGGAAGTAACCGACATTGAACGGTCAGTACACCCTGATGTTGATGTGGTTAGTTCTACGTTTGATGAAGTACCGGAAAATCATATTAAAGTGTCAGAGCTTGTGCTAGAACGTGCGATGCGTTTGGTTGAACATAAAAAAGATGTCGTTGTATTAATGGATAGTATCACAAGACTAGCAAGAGCCTACAACCTTGTGATTCCACCAAGTGGTCGTACGTTATCAGGTGGTATCGACCCGGCAGCATTCCACCGTCCAAAACGCTTCTTTGGTGCAGCCCGTAACATTGAAGAGGGTGGAAGCTTCACGATTTTAGCAACGGCACTTGTCGATACTGGATCACGTATGGATGAAGTAATTTATGAAGAGTTCAAAGGAACAGGGAACATGGAATTACATCTGGATCGTCACTTAGCCAACCGTAGAATCTTCCCTGCCATTGATATTGTTCGTTCCAGCACACGAAAAGAAGAGTTGTTGTTGGATAAAAACCATTTAGAAACAATGTGGCTATTACGTAAGAAAATGCAGGATTCACCTGACTTCTTAGAACGTTTCTTGAAAAAATTACGCGCATCCAAAAACAATCTGGAGTTCTTCCAAAATTTAGAAGAAGAAATGAAACGAAAAGGCATGGGCCGACGAGTTTAACTAGCGATGGAAATATCTTCGCATTCACGATAAGCGATTTTAAATGAACAAGCTCTTGCAAACAAGATTTGACACTGTTATAATCTTTCTGTATGAGTCTTATGAGGAAAACCTTGCTACTTCAAGGGTAGCTCTTACAATAACTCTGTATCCGAGGGATTCAGGGCAAAAGGAGTGGAAAGACATGAAACAAGGAATTCATCCAGAATACAGAAAAGTAGTATTCTTAGATACTAGTTCTGATTACAAATTCTTGAGCGGATCTACTACATCTTCTGACGAAACAATTGAGTGGGAAGACGGGAACACATACCCATTAATCCGTGTCGAAATCAGTTCAGCTTCACACCCATTCTACACTGGTAAACAAAAAGCTGACAAAGTCGGCGGCCGTGTGGATCGCTTTAAGAAAAAATACAACCTTAGCTAATATGATAAGGTGGAGGCGACCGGTTAGGTCCGACTGGATAAGTCAAACCGCGTAAAGGCTGTGTTTTTTCAGCCTTGGAGAGGGATTGCTTATAGCAGCGAGGGCCTAGGAGCCGAAGCTGGAATATGATAAGGTTTCGTAACATTCGTATGCCCATCAGTGGGCCTAAAATGTATCGATGAAAAACAGGCAAATTGTCTATCTTTTGCCTGTTTTTTTACTTTTTAAAGTGGCTAATCATGGTGAGGAAAGAGCCACCATGTTGTGAATCGGGAGTAAATAACTATTAAAATAGATTTTATATAAATGATTATACTAATGAATAAATGAAGCTTGTAAGCAATGAAGGGAGAGACCTGCGGGTGCATATAATGAAACATAGTGGATGGGTCGAACTCATCTGTGGCAGTATGTTTTCGGGAAAGTCAGAAGAGTTAATCCGTCGTGTTCGTCGAGCTACATACGGAAACCTTTCTGTACGTGTTTTCAAGCCGGCAATCGATAGCAGGTACGCGGAAGAATCTGTTGTTTCGCATAATGGTGCATCGATTTTAGCGAGACCTGTGGATAGTGCCCAAGATATTGTAGCTAATATGGATGAAGACATTGATGTTGTCGGCATTGATGAAGTACAGTTTTTTGATGAAAAAATAATAGAGGTTGTTGATGAATTGGCCAACCTAGGCCATCGCGTAATTGTGGCAGGTTTGGATACGGATTTTCGTGGCGAGCCGTTTGGACCGATGCCAAGCTTGATGGCGTTAAGCGAGTCGGTGACAAAATTGAATGCTATCTGTCCTGTTTGTGGTTCTCCCGCGAGTCGAACCCAACGTTTAATCGATGGCAACCCCGCATCATATGACGATCCAATCATTTTGGTAGGCGCGTCCGAGTCCTATGAACCAAGATGTCGTCATCATCATGAGGTTCCAAATCGCCCCAGGCAACAAATAAATCTACGCGCATCTAGTGCAACCAAGTAAGAAAGCAAGCAAGAAAGAAGGGAAACAGTCCGATAAAGACGTTTTTCTTCTTTTTTTACATAGGTCGATTTGGCAGTAGTTAGACACAAATAACGAAACGAGGGACCATCAGCAAGCACCAAGCGGATCCTCATTCCGCTAAATCGCAAATGCGGAATGAAATAAGGGGCCAGGCGGATCGAGATTCCGCTATTCGCCCGAAAACACCCTAAAATCAATGGTGAAAAGGAAAATAACGGAATGAGAGCCCGGTTGGCCGCCAAAAAGAGTGAATTTCGATTGGATAGCGGAACGTGGGACCGCCAGCAAGCGGATCCCGTAAATCGCAAATACAGCATGAAAAAAGGGACCGCCTAATGTCATGACCCGTCGAATAACGCCCCAAACACGAGTGAAATATTATAAAGAACCTCTCATATTTAATGGGTAATTTACACAATACTGGAAATGCTAAAAGTAAATTCCTAACAATGAGGTGGAAAACGTGCACAAACTAGGTTTTGTTATCGTGTTTACTTTTAGCATGGTACTTGCTGCTTGTAATCAACAGCCATTAAGCCAGAATCAACAGGTCGAATCGACTGATATAGAATACGAGCAAATCAATCAACAAAATCCAGTAGTCTATGATGAAACAGGGGAAGAACGCAATGCCGCGTCAGATAGCCGAACGATCATCGAAGCTGCCGAACAAGTACCAAATGTGGAAGTAGATTCGGTAGAGTTCGATGGTGTGGACGCCTTGGTCACAGTGAAGGTCGATGAAACATTAAATGAAAATGAAAAGAAAACGTGGAAAGAAACGATCCAAACCACAATTGAAGCAAATATCCAGAAGTACCAAATAAGTGTCAACATTCGGTAACAACTTTCGCTGCTGACACTGAACAATGGTGGTGCTGGATGAAACTATTACCATTTTTTGACGGAGGCATTCTCCTATACTATAATTAGACTGTTAAGGAGAAAGAGGTGGAGTACGTGTTAGACAGATTACAGTCATTGGAAGCACGCTATGATAAACTAAATGAATTGTTAAGTGACCCAGAAGTGATTGGGGATCCGAAGAAGTTAAGAGAATATTCAAAAGAACAATCAGACCTGGAAGATGTTATCCAAGCATACCGAGAATATAAAGATGTTACATCCCAACTGGACGATGCCAAAGTGATGATGGAAGATAAATTGGATGATGACATGTATGAGATGGTGAAAATGGAAATCGGTGAGCTTTCGGAACAACAAGAAGAGTTGGAAGAAAGACTCCGTATCTTGTTATTACCGAAAGACCCGAATGATGATAAAGACGTTATTATGGAAATTCGCGGTGCTGCAGGTGGGGACGAAGCTGCACTATTTGCTGGCGACCTTTATCGTATGTATTCTCGTTATGCCGAAGCAGAGGGCTGGAAAATCGATGTAATGGACGCTGCCTCTACTGGTGTCGGTGGATACAAAGAAATCATCTTTATGATTAAAGGCCAAGGTGCTTATTCAAAATTAAAATTTGAAAATGGCGCTCACCGTGTGCAACGTGTACCGGAAACCGAATCTGGTGGCCGTATTCATACATCAACAGCTACCGTCGTCGTTATGCCGGAAGCGGAAGAGGTAGAAGTGGATATCCATGAAAAAGATATCCGTGTTGATACGTTTGCATCCAGCGGTCCTGGTGGGCAAAGTGTTAACACTACCATGTCAGCAGTGCGTCTAACGCACGAACCAACAGGGATTGTCGTTTCGATGCAGGACGAAAAATCACAAATCAAAAATAAAGAAAAAGCAATGAAAATTTTACGTGCCCGTATTTATGATAAGTTCCAACGAGAAGCACAAGCAGAGCATGATGAGGCAAGAAAATCTGCAGTTGGTTCAGGAGATCGTTCCGAACGAATTCGTACCTATAATTTCCCGCAAAACCGTGTGACAGATCACCGCATCGGCTTAACGATTCAAAAACTTGATCAAATTTTAGAAGGAAAGCTTTCTGAAGTGGTCGAAGCGTTAATCCTTGAAGAGCAAGCCAAGAAAATGGAGCAAATTGGTGAATAATATGAAAAATGTACGTGTCCATGAAGCCCTAAGCTGGGCTTCTCTTTTTTTACAAGAGCATAACCGTGAACAACCAGTGGCAGAAATCGTATTGATGCATCACCTAGGAATCGGCCGCACGCAATTTTTAGCGGCGCTGCGTGATCCTGTTCCTGTGGATATCTATCAAAAATTCCAGCACGATATTCGTCTGCACGCGACAACTGGTGTACCTGTTCAGCATTTAATTGGCAAGGAATCGTTTTATGGCAGAGATTTTTATGTGAATAACGATGTGCTTATTCCGAGGCCAGAAACAGAAGAGTTAGTCCATGGTGTGCTACAGTATCTTGATTCGATTCAGGAACAGGAACCTGTCCAGGTTGTGGATATCGGGACGGGAAGTGGAATTATCGCAATCAGCTTGAAGATAGAACGTCCACATCTCGATGTATCCGCAAGTGACTTGTCCACAAAGGCCCTACAGGTGGCACAAAAAAATGCCGACAGCTTAGGGGCGGATGTGACTTTTCAACAAGGGGATTTATTAGAACCATTCGTTGACCAGGGGGAAAAGTTCCAAGTGATCGTTTCCAATCCACCATATATTGCCGAGTCAGAGCGCGATCTGTTAGCGGATACAGTGAAAAATTTTGACCCTGATATGGCGTTGTTTGCAGACGACAATGGCCTTGCCGCTTATAAAAAAATAGTCCAACAATCCACGGAAATTGTGGATAAACAAGCGTTGTTAGCATTTGAGATAGGTTATCAACAAGGCGAACAAGTTCGTGATTTAATCAAAGCCGCATATCCACAAAGCAAAATTGAAGTTCGCAAAGACATCAACGGAAAAGATCGTATGGTGTTTGCTAAGATAAATTAAAGGTGGATCCTCATTATGAGGGTTCACTTTATTAATGATCAGTAAGCTGGCCCGGCAAAGTCTTAGAAAACCTCCTCCCCTCCAGTCTCACCCAATTCAAAATTTTCGCCCTTTTCTAAAAGATTGTTATTGCGCATAAGCTGTATTATGTGCAGTAACTATACTAGAATATACTTTCTAGCATTCTGATTGAAATAAGTGCGAATATATCGTTCCAGCAGAATACTACGCTTTCCATGGGCCCGGCTTCAGCTAACTTGGTAAAGAAAACGACTTTACCAAGTGGATCTTCAGCTCGTGCTGTTCCCATAGGACAAGGAATGCTACGTCAGCGTTACATCGCACGAAGAAAATTGATTTTTATTTTCGAGGAGTCTCCGTATTCTGCCTCCACTAAATTAGGTTTTCTGATTAGTGATGATGCAATACTCTATAAATTCAAAATAACGAATTTCCTGTAAGCTTGAATTGCAGCATGGCAATTATTATTAAAGGTATTTTATATAATTTTTATTAAGCAATGCACTATAAAACTTCGGAGTACAGGAAACAGCGAAGGAAATACACGGAGACTCCTACGGGAGGGAAGGCCTAGGTGAGACCCCGCAGCGAGGGACGAGCGAGGAGGCTCATCAGCCGCCCGTGGAAAGCGGAGTGTATTTCCGTAGCGCCCTATTAGCACTCATCCTTTAGAGGAAGTTGGAAGTTATGTCGCATAATACAGCAATTACGCAATTACAACCAACAACGATAGAAAAATTTGAGGAAATTAAAAAAATACTAGATTATAAGTTTAAAAGAATTCAATCCTGCCCATACTTTGGATAACAGTCATTAAGGGGGCAGGAAATCATGATTCAAAAAACAATTTTATTTGCTATTATTTTTCTTATATTTTTCACTTCTTTACCAAGTTATACTGGAAGTCAAAACGACGGTGCAAACATAGAAGAGTCTGAGTTTCAAGTCATTCCTGATGAGGCGATTCGGTTACGAATTTTAGCCAACAGTGATGGAATGCAGGATCAACAATTGAAACGTACGATTCGTGATCAAGTCAATCAAGAGATAACGAAGTGGGTTGAAGAACTTGCAAGTATAGAAGATGCTAGACAACTGATTCGCGAAAGATTAGATATTATAGAAGAAATTGTGGCGCAAACATTGGAACAGTATGGTTCAGAACAGTCTTATGAAGTTGATTATGGCAAAAACATTGAATTTCCAACAAAAGTATATGGTGATTTTATTTATCCAGCCGGAGAGTATGAAGCGATTTTAGTAACACTTGGCGAAGGAAAAGGTGCGAACTGGTGGTGCGTCCTATTTCCGCCACTATGTTTCTTAGATTTCTCCAATGGCACAAGTGTGGCGGAAGAAGATCACCAGCAAACAGAGCAACAGGATGAAGAAGACAATGAACAAGATGAGGAACAAGTAGACGTTAAATTTTTCGTATTAGACTGGTTTTCCAATTGGTTTAGCTAAATCTATCATATTTATCCCTATCATTCATAGACTATTACTAGAAACGTGATCAAACGCAACGTCTAAAAATGATAGGGGAGTGGATGACAAGTGAAATTTGTTAGCACGGCAGAATTGGATCCGAAAGTGGTCGAAGCATTTTTTGAAGATAAGTGGGATGAACTAGAGGATCGTGATCAATTAGTAAAAAACGGGTATTTTATTGAATATAATGGGGATTATAAAGGGTACTTCGCGCTCACGCCAGTAACCGACAATGCCTATTGGCTGAAAAGTCTTTATTTGAAACAAGGGGTTCCGGCGGCATTACCGCTAACGATAATTGAAACGGCGACAGCCATTACCAAACAAAAGCAAGCAGATGACATGTATGTATTTAGTCATCAACAATCATTGGATACGTTGTTAACCATGCTACAATTTGAGACACAAGAACAACCAAGCTTTGCAGATCAAGCACCAACAAAAGAAGGGACATGGTGGAAAATTACGATCCCATCCGAGCAAGCAGCAAATGAATAACCGTAGCATATAGCGCTTAGGGTGTGGCATTTCTGCAAAACCTTTTTTAAAAGCGAGAATATTCACACAGTTATCTACAGGTTGTGCATAACTATGTGGATAATAGTGGATAGCATGTGGTTAAGTTGTAAACAGTTGTGTACAGGGTGTTAATAAATAGGAAATTAGAAAAAAGTCTTTACCATTAAATGTGTTTGGTAAAGATTTTTTTGTTGTGAAAGCTTGGATTGAATAGGTTTTTGTCGAATTATAGGAGAGTAAAGTTATGCACAGTGGTGTGGATGAATCTGTGGATACAGTGGATAATTGTGGAAAACCATGTGGACTTTACATGATTGGGCACTACTGAGATAATTTTTGATAGCAATTAGCGCATGATTGTGGGTAACTGTGCTACAATCGTGTATAGCTTATCCATCCGCTTTACCTCTTCCCCTGACGGTTGAGGAAAAGTTTTGCGGGATGTGAAGACCGGATAAAGGAGAAAATCGTGATGATAGAAACGAACTATTGGCAAATCGATCAACAACAAGTCGGGCAAAGTCAAGCAATTGAACAAGCAGCGGCGCTTTTGCAACAGCAACAAGTGGTCGCGTTTCCGACGGAGACAGTTTATGGCCTCGGGGCGGATGCAACAAGCAAACAGGCTGTGGATAAAATTTTTCAGGCCAAAGGGAGACCTGCAGATAATCCGTTAATTGTTCATATTGCCAACCGAGAGCAAATTAAGGAATATGTGACATCGATTCCGGCTCACGCGGAAAAATTAATCGAAGCATTCATGCCGGGGCCTTTAACAGTTATTTTAGAACATAACGGAACAATCGCTAAAAATGTAACGGCAGGGTTATCCACAGTAGGGATTCGCATGCCTGATCACCCTGTTGCCAGACGGCTAATTGAGGTTTCGGGCTTGCCATTAGCTGCACCAAGTGCCAACCAGTCAGGAAAACCAAGCCCAACAACAGCCAAACATGTGTATGACGATTTAAATGGCCGTGTTGCTGGAATTGTGGATGGAGGCCCAACAGGAGTGGGTGTGGAATCAACGGTACTAGATTGTACACAGGATATCCCCGTTATCCTCAGACCTGGTGGCATTACAAAAGAAGAATTGGAAGAAGTGCTTGGAACTGTGATGCTTGATCCTGCGCTAGCAAAAACTGGCGACAAGCCAAGAGCACCAGGGATGAAATACACCCATTACGAGCCTGAGGCACCATTGTGGTTGGTAAAAGGAGATGCGGCCTTTTTCCAAGCAAAAATTGATCAGTACCGGGAGCAAGGCTATAAAGTCGGCGTAATGGTAAGCAAGGAATTGGCGACGCAATTACAAGCGGAAACGATTAAAGTCTGTGGATCACAGGCCGATCTTACCCAAGTGGCTGTGCAGTTGTATGATACTTTACGTGCTTTTAAAATATCAGATGTGGATATCATTTTGTGCGAAAGTTTTCCTGAACAAGGAGTTGGCCAAGCAGTGATGAACCGATTGACGAAAGCATCGTCGAGGATTGTTCGAAACTAGTGTGTGATTGGCGGGTGCGGATTGTTAATCATGTTGCGATTCCGTGAAATAATACGGAATTCCATCAAAAACAGGCTAATCCCGTAAAAAAGTAATGAATTCCGTAAAAAAAGTGATAATCCCGTAAAACCAACTAGAATTCCGTAAACACCCCTAAACGTTCATAATCCCTCCTGGCCATGCATATAGTGGAATAGCATGTCCAGAGAGGGGTTGGCGGGATGTCGTTCGTAGATCTAGGAGAAGTCGTTTCACTTTTATTTATGGCAATTGCTTTAGGAATGGATGCATTTTCCGTTGGATTGGGTATGGGAATGCGGGCATTGCGTTTAAAGCGAATTTTTTTCATCGGCTTGACGGTTGGTTTTTTCCACATCGCGATGCCGTTCATTGGGATCGCATTAGGTCGTTTTATATCCACAAAATTAGAGGGACTAGCTGTCTTGGGTGGCGGTTTACTTCTATTTGCCTTAGGTGTGCAAATGGTACTAAATTCCTTTAATAGAGAAGACAAAACAGTGATGAGCCCAATTGGTATCGGACTTATTTTATTTTCATTAAGTGTAAGTTTAGATAGTTTTTCAGTCGGACTAAGCCTTGGGATGTCAGGTGTCAAAACGGCCCTAGCCTTAATCATGTTTGGAGTAGCGAGTATGGTTTTAACATGGACAGGGCTGCTCGTTGGACGAAAAGCCCGAGGGTTCCTTGGTGTCTACAGTGAACTGCTAGGAGGAAGCATCCTCTGCGCTTTCGGATTAAATATTATTTTTGGATAGAGAATGAATGGAAAAAAGCACTCTGATTTGGTAGAGTGCTTTTTTGTTGTGTGGCAGGGATTACGAGTCTATTTTTTTTCGGATAAATTCGCAAAGTTGCGGATTATATACTAATTTTAGCGGAATAACTTAAACAGTGCCTAACGCCAGTTCAGTGAGCGCAATTCGGACAAGCTGAAAACGTACTTTCTTCTTTTGAAGAAAAGCGCCAGTGTGGTATAGTTTTGACAAAGAGATTAAAATGGAGGTTCACGGATGAAGGTTTTATTTGTTTGTACGGGGAACACATGCAGAAGTCCGATGGCGGAAGCATTATTGAAAGAACGTGCACCAAGTGTGGAAGTGAAGTCCGCCGGTATTTATGCTGGAAAAGGATCTGGTGCTTCACAAGGGACGGTTGATGCACTGCGACAGGATGGCATCCAAGTGAATCATAGCTCCCAGCCGGTATCGCCAGCATTAATCGAGTGGGCTGATTTAGTGTTAACGATGACGACGCAGCATAAGCAAGCCCTTGCCCTTCAATACCCAACCTACAATGATAAATTATTTACATTAAAGGAATACGTTTTAATGGAAGATAATGAAGTGTGGCAACAATTGAAAACAGCGTATGCCGAATTGGAAGAAAAGCGAGCTGCCTTTATCAAAGAACGGGGAAAAGAACTAGAACCAAATGAAATGGACCGTGCGTTATATGATTATTTAAGCAAGGAAATTAGTGAGATCCAAGTACTGGAAGCGCGCTTGCCAAATTATGATATCTCGGACCCATTTGGAGGAAACCTTTCCGTTTATGAAAAAACAATGAAAGAAATGAAAAAGTATATTGAACTACTAGCAAAAAAGATAGACAATAAAGATAGTTGAGCTACCCACCACTTAGCTAAAGCTGGAAGTGGGGGATTCTCGCCTAATTATTGATAAAAAGGGAAGCCACCCCCGCTTTTGGGTGAGGTGTTAAACCCTAGGGAGGAAACGAAATGGGGAAGAGGCGCTTTAATTTACGCATGAAGCTGGTCGTATTTACAACGCTATTAGCGATTGTGACGTATTCGACCAGTGCCTTGTTTATTTATGTGATTTATGATTATGTTCAAGATTTTTGGCCGATTTCGGAGATGGTATTTACGATTGTCACCTTATTATTAGGGGTCATCTGGACAGGAATACTGGCATTTTTTGCTGCGCAATTTATTACGAAACCATTAATTAAATTAGAAAAAGTGGCGAGTAATGTAGCGAAGGGGCATCTGCAACAGCAAGTGGAAATCCCAAAATCTAACGATGAAATTCGCTCGTTATCAGTAGCGATCGAGGCGATGGTAACCAATTTACGCGACATGGTAGGCAATATTGAACAAAATTTTGAGCAAACCGACCAATCGGTGCAAAAGCTAAAACAAGTCGCCTCGCAAACGGCAACACAAACGAATATGATTGGGGAAACGGTTCAACAGATTGCTGCAGGTGCAGAGAGCTCAGCATCTGCCATCCAACAAACCGCAGAATCGGTCGACCAAGCAACAACGATTGCAGGGCAAGTACAACAAGAAGCATCAACCTCACAGCAAAAAGCGCAAGATATGATCCTTGAATTAGAAAATAGCAAACAGGTTATACATAAGTTGATCACAGGGATCGAAGCTGTTGCAAAGGACCAAGAACATGCGTTAAAAGATGTGAACCAATTAGAAAACAATGCCAAGCAGGTGGAAAAGATTATTTCGATGGTTGGCGATATTTCCGAGCAAACGAACTTACTTGCTTTGAATGCATCGATTGAAGCGGCACGGGCTGGTGAACATGGCAAAGGCTTTGCTGTTGTTGCCGATGAAGTTCGGAAATTAGCGGATCAAAGTTCAGAGGCAGTACAAGGAATTGCCGATTTAGTCCATACGATGCAACAAGACGTCCGCAAAGTGGTGGAAAACATGTCAGAACAAGTGGAAGTCGTTCGGTCAGAGGCAAACACAGGCAAGGAAGCAAGCCGGGCAATGGAAAATATGGCTTCCTCCAGTGAACAAGTCGCCGCTACCATCCAATCCATCTCAGACCTTGTCCAAAAACAGACAAAAGAGATGGAAGCAACCTTAACGCAATCACAAGAAGTAGCAGGCGTCGCCCAACAAACATCTGCAGGCACCCAACAAGTAAGTGCCACCGTCCAAGAACAAACAGCACTAACAGACGAACTAGAACAACTAGCAACCGTCCTACAAGAACAAGCCCAAACACTAAACAAACAAATCAAACAATTTAACTAAAGTGGAACAAGAGTTTCGGTGGGACAAGGGGACAGGTCCAGTGTCCCACTTTATCTGGGACAGAGGGACAGGTCCCGTGTCCCGCCCGCCGTCAACGCATGGACTGGGGGCTGGGACAAGTGCCCTGTCCCCATGTCCCACTATAATTCATAATGAGGGAGATAGTGTAATGAAGGTTATTTTAGCGTCGGATCATGGTGGAGTGAATCTTCGTACGGAGATTGCCAATGTATTAAAAGAGATGAATATTGAATTTGAGGATGCTGGCTGTGATTGTGAGGATTCTGTTGATTATCCGGATTTTGGAATTCCAGCGGCAGAGCGTGTGGCAAGCGGCGAATTTGACCGTGGTATTTTAATTTGTGGAACAGGTATTGGGATGTCGATTGCCGCAAACAAAGTAAAAGGTATTCGTGCAGCGCTTGTGCATGACGTGTTTAGCGCGATTGCAACAAGACAACACAATGACTCGAACATGATTACAATGGGAGAACGTGTGATTGGACCAGGACTTGCAACAGAAATTGTGAAAGCATGGTTAGGCGAAGAATTCCAAGGTGGCCGTCATGCTAACCGTATCGGCAAAGTGTCAGAATACGAGAACAAATAGGAGATGGTAGTGTGGAGCAGCTAAAACAACAACTGTCAGCCATAACCGACGAATGGGTGGAGGCTGGATATTTAACCGAGGGAAATCTTTTTGTGGTTGGATGTTCAACAAGTGAAATAGCTGGTGAACGTATTGGTACGTCAGGTAGTGAAGAAATTGCTGCCATTCTATTTGATCAAATGAAAAAATTGCAACTAAAAACCGATGTGCAGCTCGCGTTTCAATGTTGTGAGCACCTTAACCGCGCCCTTGTCGTGGAAAAACAAACAATGGAGCGGTACCGCTTAGAACAAGTATCGGTTATTCCGGTTCCGAAAGCAGGCGGCTCGATGGCGAGTTTTGCCTATAAACAGTTTGCCGATCCAGTCGTGGTTGAATCGATTCAAGCAGATGCGGGCATCGATATCGGCGAGACAATGATTGGTATGCATCTTAAACACGTAGCCGTTCCGGTGAGATTGCGACAGCGTTATGCTGGACATGCGCGTGTCAATGCTGCTCGCACCCGTCCAAAACTAATTGGCGGCCAACGTGCAGTCTATACACGAGATAAAATGCCTGGGCCGGCATGTGATTAAACCGCAAATGGATGGTTGCTAATTCCGAACGAAATGTGTTTATTAAAGTGTAATGTTCGTAAAAATGTGGTACAATGATGTTGGTTTAAATTGGTATAAGTTAAAATTCACAGGGGGGCAAAACAATGGAACATGTGAAACAGAAAGATGTAGAACTTTTTCAAGCAATGGAAGATGAGCGCAAACGTCAAAATGACAAAATCGAATTAATTGCATCGGAAAACTTTGTGTCTGAAGCGGTGATGGAGGCGCAAGGGTCTGTATTGACGAATAAATATGCGGAAGGCTATCCTGGTCGCCGTTACTACGGTGGTTGTGAATATGTCGATGTGGCAGAAAATCTTGCGCGCGATCGTGCCAAGCAATTGTTTGGGGCAGATCATGCCAACGTCCAACCACACTCTGGTGCCCAAGCAAACATGGCTGTTTATTTTACCGTGCTAGAACCTGGTGACACGGTGCTTGGTATGAATTTGAACCATGGTGGTCACTTAACCCATGGTAGCCCAGTTAACTTCAGTGGGACGCTTTACAATTTTGAAGAATATGGCGTTGATCAAGAAACAGAACAACTGGATTATGATGCAGTGTTGGAAAAAGCGAAACAAGTAAAACCGAAACTAATTGTTGCTGGTGCAAGTGCCTATCCTCGTTCAATTGACTTTAAAAAATTCCGTGAGATTGCCGACGAGGTTGGCGCCTATTTAATGGTTGACATGGCGCATATTGCTGGATTGGTTGCAAAAGGGCTACATCCTGATCCGGTTCCACATGCCCACTTTGTCACGACCACAACGCATAAAACATTGCGCGGCCCGCGTGGTGGTATGATTTTGTGCCAAGGAGAATTCGCCAAAAAGATCGACAAATCGGTATTCCCGGGCATGCAAGGTGGTCCATTAATGCATGTGATTGCATCAAAAGCGATGGCATTCAAAGAAGCACTTAGTGATGATTTTAAAGTATACGGCGAAAACATCATCGCCAATGCCAAACGCTTTGGTGAGGCACTGCAATCAGAAGGTGTTCGTCTTGTGTCAGGTGGAACAGAAAACCACTTATTATTACTAGATGTTAGCGCGCTTGGCCTAACAGGAAAAGTTGCCGAAAAAGCATTGGATGACATTGGCATCACAACCAACAAAAATACGATTCCATTTGATACAGAAAGTCCATTTGTCACAAGCGGAATCCGTGTCGGTACTGCTGCTGTAACGACTCGTGGCTTTGGCCCAGAAGAAATGGAAGAAGTGGCATCAATTATTGCCTTCACCCTGAAAAATCACGAAGACGAAGCAAAATTACAACAAGCAAAAGATCGCGTGAAAGCATTAACGGATCGTTTTCCGTTATATCAATAAAAAGTAACCCAAGCCTGGAGCAATCCAGGCTTTTTGTATGGAGCTGAAACGGTGTTTTGCTTGCTGGCTAGGCATACGCGTAAGTTTTAGCTGGATGCGGGTAAGTTCTGAGCGGATGCGCGCAAGTCCAAGGTAGATGCGCGCAAGTTCAAGGTAGATGCGCGCAAGTTCAGGGTGGATGCGCGCAAGTTCAGTGTAGATGCGCGCAAGTCCAAGGTAGATACGCGCAAGTTCAGGGTGGATGCGCGCAAGTCCAGGGTGGATGCGCGCAAGTCCAGTGTAGATGCGCGCAAGTTCAAGAGAGATACGCGCAAGTCCAAGGTAGATGCGCGCAAGTCCAAGGTAGATGCGCGCAAGTCCGAGGTAGATGCGCGCAAGTTCAAGGGAGATACGCGCAAGTTCAAGGTAGATGCGCGCAAGTCCAGTGTAGATGCGCGCAAGTCCAGGGCAGATACGCGGGACCGGAAGAGCACAGG
>NZ_SZNM01000004.1 GCF_005870085.1 Aquibacillus sediminis
ATGGTTTACTATAACAATTATCGATATCAATGGAACTTAAAAAAGATGACCCCTATCCAATATAGGAATCATCTTCAAGTAGCTTAATCTCTTTTTTCATAGTGTCCTTGACACGGGTGCCAGTTTAAACCATGCAACAAGGAATTCCCCCTTATTTTTTTGGATTTTTAATCGGCCCAAAGTTAAACAGTTTCCCTTCATAGATTAATTGTAATCGTTCATTTTGACGGAAATCATCAGGTGTGACCATCACGGAAAGTTTATCCCATAATTGAATGCCTGAGCGACGCAAGATTTCAGCAACAAATTGCGAACAAAAGTAAGCATTACTAAACTCAATAGGTTCTTTGAATGATACACCAATGACACCTAGTATATTGTATAAAAATTTAGTATCATTTTTTATGAAAATATCTAAAATTCGTTTCATTTTTTGTTTTTCTCGGTTTGTCACTTGAAGTTTATAGATGACACAAGTTGTTTCTTTGTATCTACTATATGTTCCTGTGAAAATATCTTCTTTAACAAATCCACCATGTAATGGATTTTTTGGGTTTTTTCGTCCAAAGCTGTACATTTCCTTAAGTTCAGGATCAAATGAAATGGAGGCATGATTATATGGTGCTTTCGTATATTTCTTAATAATGCTTGTAAACATCGTGCCTGTGTCAGATAGCATTATGTAGACATAGTGAGGTTGGCTCATTAATAACATTCCTTTTTTACTCGTTTTGTCTCATCTTTTTATTATATATGATAGGCTGTAAGTTGTGTGCAGTTTTTTCGTGAAGTGGGTGAGTATATGGTTCAAACATTATCGACATTAGCAATTATATTTTTCGCTTTATTAGGTGCGACAGTCGTATTTTATTTAACTCAAAAAAATCAAACGAACAAAGATTTCTCTACTATTCAAATGCGGGTGAAAACATGGTGGGGAATGTTTGTTGTTTTCTGTTTCGCTACGTTATTTAATCCGATGATTTCACTATTATCTATCATGGTGCTCAGTTTTTTCGCTTTAAGAGAATATTTCTCGATGATGAAAACTAGGAAATCGGATCGACGGTTGTTCCTTTGGTCTTACTTGATGATTCCATTGCAGTTTTACTGGATACTAATTGGCTGGTATGGGATGTTTATTGTATTTATACCGATTTATGTGTTTTTATTTCTCCCTTTACCACGTATTATTGGAAAAGGAACAATAGGATTTCTTCGTTCGGTGAGTTTTACGCAGTGGGGATTAATGTTAATGGTGTTCGGGCTTAGTCATTTAGCCTATTACCAAATTGCTACGCCGACATATGGTCCGAACCTAGTGTTGTTTCTCATTGTTTTGACACAATTAAATGATGTATACCACTATTTGATTTCACTGTACATAGGCAAAAGGAAAATCATTCCATCAGCAAATCCGTATATGACGTGGGAAGGATTCGTTATAGCATTGCTATTGACGATGGTGTCATCTTTTCTGTTATATCCTTTTCTTACGCCATTTGATCTAATATTTGGGATCTTATCAGGTGTCATCATAAGTGTTGCGGGATTTGTGGGAGGCTTAACTATTTCGGTTCTAAAACGTGATTTATTAATTGCCGATGTGGAAAAGCGGGAGTTGCTTAAAGGGCGTTATTTAAGTCGGATTGATAGTTTAACCTATACGTCACCGATTTTTTTTCACATTATCAGGTACTTTTTTGATTTTATGTAAAGGAAAGGGGGACATTGGATCGTCCCCTTGAACATTTTGTTACCGTTGTTATAGAAAATAATGGATAAGGTTTTGGTTCTGGCCTCTTGCAAATACATCGACTCGATTTGGTCCCCAAGAAACCGCCGCAGGTGCTGAGGTCAGTGTTCCACCTAGATTTTCCCAGTCTTGCCAGCGCGAACCATTCCATGTTCGTTTATACAATCGATTGTTTGTTCCTCTAACAAATACATCCAACTGATTGGACCGGCGCGAAGAAACGGCAGGAGCGCTTGTTAAGGTACCGCCAAGGCTTTCCCAATCACTCCAAGTCCGGCCATTCCACCATTTATGAATTAAATCTCGGTTTTGCCCCCTTGCAAAAACATCAATCCGATTCGGTCCCCAAGAGACTGCTGCAGGCTCTGAGTTTAGAGACCCCCCAAGATTTTCCCAATCGCTCCAGCTCGATCCGTTCCACGTTTTTTTATATAGACGATTATTCGTTCCGCGTACAAAAACATCAAGGTGATTAGTTCGGCGGCTCGATACAGCTGGACCACTCGTTAGCGTGCCACCAAGGTTTTCCCAATCACTCCAACGGGATCCATCCCACCACTTATGATATAAATTTTGGTCGGTTCCTCTTCCAAACACATCAATTCGATTCGGTCCCCAAGAAACAGCAGCAGGTGGAGAAGTTAACGTTCCGCCTAGGTTTTCCCAATCACTCCAGCGACGACCATCCCACCATTTATGGTATAGGCTTTGGTTCGTCCCGCGCGCGAAAACGTCAAGACGATTTCGTTGCCAAGAAGCAACAGCTGGAGCTGATGTTAAGGTGCCACCTAAGTTTTCCCAGCGACCTTGATCAGGTTGAGTGTCTCCATCTCGGATGATCGATAATACAATTTGAATCACTCGTGTTAAAACGCGATTTGCAGTGCTTTGGTCAATATTGAACTGTCTAAAGATAAGATTTAACCATGGAACTTGTTGCTGGAACTGATTATAAATTTGGTTTGCTGTGAGATTGCTAGTTGCTTGCCTCATGGTAAAGTCAATTAGAATATAGAAAATATAGTCGACAAGTTGTTGATTCATTCCAGCTTGTTGTAACTGTGTATATAGGTTACTATGTTGCGTGCGAATCGTTTGGAAGATTTGCTGTACATTTGGTTGCTGACGCAGATCTACATAGGCTTGGGTATAATAGTTGTTTATCGGAACATAGTGTGGATAATAGGTTTGAGGAACATAATAAAAATAATGATACATATACATACCTCCTGCTTTTTCATTAGCCTATGCAAAAAGGGGAGGTATAGGAACGATGGACTTGCCCAGAAGTGTTTGGTTATTTCGTACAGAGCGATCTTCGTGTAAACTGTAAATGAGCAAATAATGTTTGTATATTATTACGATATGAAGGCGTGGGGGCATATGGATCTATTTTTTTACATACTACCGTTATTATTAATAGGATTACTTTTTTTCTTGTTTAATTGGTTAATGGGATATCGTAAAGGGCATATTGTCCTCGATCTTGATGATCGCTATTTTGATCATCGTGCCTATATGCTAGCGATTCAGGAAAAGTTGGAAAGGGATGGGCATACCGTCAGTTATGAAGGGTATAGTCGGTTTATTATTGATGGCAAAAGATATTTGATGCTAGAAAGAAATATAAGTATGGGTGGTGTACCGATGCAGCGTACGATTCTTAAACCAATCGAATAGTGTACATTATTGTTCTTCACACTTCACTAGAACACTTATTATATGCCTAAGTAAAGTATGATGCATGGTTTACTGGTGAGACTAAGTAAAAAAAAAGGAAAAAAGGTGTTTCTAGTGTTTGCGCTTACGGTGTTAGTTATAGATGTTTTGCTTGCATGGAAATGGGGAGATTGGACGAATTGGAAGAAGTATGAATCCTCAATTTTATATTTAATTTCTTGTGATTTAGCTTATAATTTTCTAACTTATCATAGGCCATTATGGGAACATAGCCCAACACTGCTTGTGCAAAACCACACGATAATGAACTTTGTAGTGATGTTGGTTGCCTACCCAAGTGTGTTGCTTGTCTATTTGGGAAGGTATCCATCAAAGGTGCAAGATCAAATGGTTTGGGTCTGTTTTTGGGCTATCTTCTGGACGCTATTCGAGTGGATCAGTATACAATTAGGAGAGTTTAAACATTTTGCTAGTTGGAATATTGTACATAGTTTATTATTTAATTTTGCGCTTTTCACAATGGTACGCCTCCATTACAAAAAATCATTATTAGCGTACTATTTATCTATCATCATTGCCATTAGTTTATTAATACTCTTTCAAATCCCGGTTACTTCAATGAAATAACGAATGGTCATCGCCATTGATTGGAGGAAATGAATGTGAATTTTATACGTATAATAACAGGTGTAGCAACGATTGGAATTGTGTTTTATCACTTCTTTATTGATCAATTTTATTTTCCAGAAATGATATTTTCTGCGTTATTAACCATCCTATTTTTGTTTGGGGCATTAGACTATATGAAAGACAAAAAGAGAGTGCTAGGATCTATCTATATAGTTGCAGCACTGATTTCTTGTTCTGTTGTTGTAAAAGAACTTTTTACTAACTTTTCTTAACGGTATGTTCATCGTAACAGTGCAAGTTACTCAATTATATTTGGGGGGGATACCTATGGTTTTTTCTTTTAAAAAAATTGACCATGTGCAATTAGCAGCACCAAAGGATTCTGAAAATACTGCGAGAAAGTTTTATTCTGATATTTTAGGTTTTAAGGAAGTTGAAAAACCTGATGTGTTAAGGAGACGAGGAGGGGTATGGTTTACATTTGGGTCTAACCAATTACACATTGGTATTGAAGATCCATTTACACCAGCAAAAAAAGCCCATCCCGCCTTTGAGGTAGAAAATTTGGAGGCATTAAAGCAGCATTTAACAACTAATGAAGTGGAGTTTATTGTCGATCATAATCTCCCAGGTGCGAATAGAATCTATGTCTATGATCCATTTGGAAATAGAATCGAACTGTTAGAGTGGGAGGAATAGGTTAGATAAGAATGCTCTCAAAAATTTTTGGCGCCTAACTTTTAGATAGAAAGGTTTGGCGCTTTATTTTATCCTAGCGCAACCATCAGGATAGTTATCGTAACTGGTACACCCTATAATTTTTCAATGTCTCCATACCAGTATTATTTTAGAAAGAATAATATTAGTTTGAAAAATGATAACAATTTATTGTGAAACGATAAAAATACTGGTAAACTGATCTTGAAAATGAAGCACAGGTAAAAGTATTTTTTCTACAACTATTTTGTTTCAATTTTTCCGGACATACGGACAACGTGATTTACTGTTAAATTTTATTGGTGGGGGAAATAGTGAATGAATTATTTCTTGAAGTTACAAGTGGTTAGTATGTTATACGGTTTTATGGCATTTCTTCCCTTAGAACTTATGATAAATGTGTACAGAATTAGCAGACTCACAAACTGGGAAATTGGGACGGTTAATATTCTGACTGGCGCAATAGTCATAATTGAATGTGTAGTTGGTACAGTACTACTCTTTTTCTTAAACAAAAACTGGCTAGATGGGAGAAAGGCTAACTTTTGGTCGGTCATTCTTTGGATACCTTATTTCGTAATTTTTGTTTATCTTTTCGCATCTTTATTTCCAATAACTTATCGAGGGGATGATCCTAATCCGGTTACAGGTCTTCTGGCAATGGGAGGATTGATTGTTTATCCGATTTATATCCTCATTATGAACCTTACAAGTATGAAACTTGATCATCAATCGACAACTACAAATGTCTAACAGGTCGTTACCAACGTCAAACAGGAGGCATGACTTCGGTGTGCTTGGTATGACAACAAGGGGATTTAGCAATTACTGGAAATCACACTTATCCCTATTGAGAAAACGAGGTGTTGCATCATGCGTGAAACGATCTTAATCGTTGTGCTAACGGTATTATTGGTGGGGTGTTCAAACACAAAGACTTTTACAGGTAATGTCTATAAAATACAAGATCAACTACTCACTGTTGACTGTTCTGATGAAGTGAATCATACACAGGATGATTGGGGATATGATTGCCCTGTACAACTAACTAGCGAAACATCCCTAGTAGACCATGATCAACAACCAATAACTGTGCAAGATTTAGAAAAAACGAAAGGCTATGTCAAAGTAGAAGTGACGTTGGTTTCACCGACAAACTTAATGGAAAATTCAGATGACATCATTGCTAAGCAAGTAAAAGTTATCAATGAGTAAACCTAATCGAATTGGCAGCGATTTCTAACATGATGATGAAGAAGCAAACGAGAAAATATGCTGGTCAATTAAATGACACATTTTCAAACTAGTATTTAGTTGCTTTTTGGTAAAAAAATAGATTAAGATAGGAGCGGGAGGGAAGTCAATTATGAGAAATTTTGTATTTGATAATAAAACAAAGATTATTTTCGGTAAGGACCAAGAACAAGTAGTAGGAAAAGAAGTTGCTCCTTATGGGAAAAAGCTACTTCTACATTATGGTGGTGGAAGTATTAAGGAAACGGGCTTATACGATAAGGTAATCGAATCATTGAAAGCCCAAGGAATTGAAGTGTTTGAATTAGGAGGAGTAAAACCGAATCCAAGAGTTAGTCTTGTTCGTGAAGGTGTAAGCCTTTGCAAGGAACATGATATTGATTTTATTTTATCTGTTGGTGGCGGTAGTGTCATTGATTCAGCGAAAGCAATAGCTGCTGGCGTCAAATATGATGGTGATGTATGGGACTTTTACACAGGCAAAGCTTCGATTTCAGAAAGCTTACCGACTGGCGTTGTGTTAACGATCCCTGCAGCTGGAAGTGAATCAAGTGCAGGTACAGTCATTACCAATGAAGATGGGTTGTATAAGCGAGCTACTGGACACATCTCCTTAAGGCCACAATTTGCTATTTTAAATCCAGAGCTTACCTATACATTACCTGCCTATCAAACAGCAGCTGGTGTAACAGATATGATGTCACATATATTTGAAAGATATTTTACAAACGAACAAAATGTTGAGTTGACCGATCGGCTGTCCGAGGCTACCTTACGAACAATTATTCATAATGCACCGGTTGTGTTAGAAGAGCCCAGCAACTATGATGCGCGAGCAGAGATCATGTGGGCGGGTACACTTGCACATAATGACTTACTTGATACAGGAAGACTCGGGGATTGGGGAAGTCATGATATTGAGCATGAGTTGAGCGGTATTTATGATATCACACATGGTGCCGGATTAGCGATCATTTTCCCAGCATGGATGAAGTACGTTTACCAGCAAGATGTGAACCGGTTTGCACAGTTTGCTAATCGTGTATGGGGTGTAGAAATTGACTTAAATAATTTGGAGAAGACAGCCCTAGCTGGAATTGAGAAATTAGAGCAATTTTTCCAGTCAATCGGTATGCCAACAACTCTACGTGAAGCAAACATTGATGACAAACACTTCGAAGAAATGGCGAAAAAAGCGACGGAAAATGGTCCACTAGGTAACTTTGTTAAACTACATGCTGAAGATGTTCATCAAATTTATAAATTAGCACAGTAACTAGTTTTAACAGACATATAAGGATCCTTATCGTAACAGGTAGCCCCCTAACATGATTTGGAAGGGGGCTTTTTCATATAGTATAGCGAATCCTAAAGTTAAATGCCTGCACAGCTTTGTTCAGTTATGCTAAGTTAACCCGTTTGCCAAAGGGCACTTGTGGTTTGAATTTGTCTGGAATTAACCAAAACACATCATAATCAATGGTTAACTCTTCCCAAAAATAACCAGTAACATCTGTGATATAAAAGAGCTTGTCAATGTTGTTTTCTTCGGCCCATTCTAAGGTCTCAGTATAGGAAGCTTTACCGTGTGTTTTAAAGGTAAGATCGTCGGCATGTTCCGTGTCAGTTACCTCACGAATTTTATAATCGGCAACCAACATTGGTGTTTTTTGCTTGACTTGATTAAATAACGTGATAATGTTTTTAATGGTGTCGATTGGGTATTCATCTGTAGACGTATCAACAGCCACTGCAATATTTTCATCTTTTGCTTTCGTAATAATACTCAACAGTTGTTTTTGCCATGTCATTCCATTCAGCTCCCCATGATAAAGTTACGTTCCTAGTATTTTGAAAAAGCTGTGGAATTAGTCATTTAAATTGTTGGTCTATAGTGGGATTTTTTGAATAAAAATAAAAATGGAGGTGTTTGTGATTCATCAAGAGAAACAACATCATACGTTACATAATCCAACTGGAAAACAGCGGATCGGATTGGCGTTTTTGCTGGCGATGTTAAGTATGTTGGGACCTTTTAATATTGATATGTACTTACCGAGTTTTCCTGAAATTGCAAATGACTTTGGTGCTCGCGCATCGCTTGTTCAACTTAGTTTAACTGCATGTTTGATTGGGCTTGCAGTCGGTCAAATGGTGGTTGGTTCGATTAGTGATGCCAAAGGTAGGAAGAAACCATTAGTCATTTCGATTAGTTTATTTGCGCTAGCTTCTTTGCTTTGTGCACTAGCGCCAACGATTACGGTTCTTATTTTTGCGCGCTTCTTGCAAGGATTTACGGCCTCTGCAGGTATTGTGTTATCGCGAGCCGTTGTTCGTGATGTGTTTACAGGAAAAGCATTAACGAAATTTTTTGCGTTGTTAATGGTGATCAATGCAACGGCACCAATTATTGCACCAGTTTCTGGTGGAGCCGTTTTACTGTTGCCATTTGCAAACTGGCAGACGATCTTTATTTTCTTATTTTTATTAGGGATTGCGATTGTACTTACAATTATTTTCAAATTAAAAGAAACCTTACCAGAAGAGAAAAGACAGCCAAGTTCGATTGGCAATTCGTTACGAACAATGGTCTCGCTTGTGGTAGATCGTTCCTTTATTGGCTACGCACTTGTCGTTGGATTTGTACAAGGTGGTACATTTGCTTATGTTGCTGGTACGCCATTCGTTTATCAAGAGATTTACAATGTTTCGCCACAAGTATTTAGTATTTTGTTTGGAATTAATGGTCTGGGAATTATTTTAGGGAGCTTTCTTGTTGGACGGTTGAGTGGCATGATAAATGAGCGAACATTGCTTCGTACAGGTGTAATCGTGTCTTTAACCGCTAATAGCTTATTGTTGACCATGACCATAATCGAAGGGCCACTTGCCATGATTGTGCTGCCGATTTTTATCCATTTATTTACAATAGGAATTATTCTAACAAGTACATTCACATTGGCAATGAAACATCAAGCACATCGCGCCGGAAGTGCAAGTGCCTTCTTGGGCATGCTACCGTTAGTAGTTGGTTCCATTCTTGCACCATTAGTGGGGCTCAATGAATCATCAGCTATACCGATGGGTGCAGCGTTATTTACTACTTCTCTTATTGGCTCGATTGCGTTTTTTACTTTAACGAAGAAAAAAGCGTCACCTCATCATGAAAGTAAAGTTGTAGTAGAAAGTTAATCCATGAAAAGTATCGTACGATTCACATAGGTGAAGGTCAATAAAATTTATTTTGAAGAGTATTTCCACGGTTTCCTGTCAATAATAGTGATGAAAAAAGATAGGGAGGAATTCGTGATGCCAATCCAAAATGAACATGAAATTCAACAACTTGTTGAAGTATCGCAACGTTTAGAAGAAGCTGCTCGCCATGCACAAAACAATGCGGACCTCGAGCAAGCGCAAATCCTTCAACAAGAATTACAAGATGTGCAACATAAAATCCAAGATGCTCGTGGAAAAGCAATTAATGGTAGTGGCACATCAACAGAGCCGCTATTCGAAGCACAATTACGTGTTGAAGAAACACAGCACCAAATCCAAAGAGTCGTCAATAATTTAGAAGCAGGAAATGATAATGTGCAACCATAGCTTCTCTAAAAACGTCTTATTCCGGTTAATGAATGGAATAAGACGTTTTTTTGTAACTTTTTTCCTTTTGTATCGTCTGATTAGTTGAACAGATGAAACAGGGGAGTGAAGAAAAGTGAAAAAAATCAAGCAAGTTACAATGGCTGGATTACTTACTGTTGGCTGTTTCAGTATCCCTACGATCAGTATAGGAACTGAAAAGGTAGAAGTAGATAATGAGCAGCAAGTCAGCCAAGAAGAAGAGGAAGCGTCAAACTATGTACATATGACAGGTGAAATCACAGAGGTAAAAAAAGATGGATCGTTTTCGCCGTCGATTGTGGTAGAAGGTTTGGAAGAGGAAACAGAAACATACTTCAATATTGGTGGTGACTTTTTACTGCTTGATAGTGAGGGGGACCAATCATTAATGAAAGAAGATTTACAAATAGGACAACAAGTTGATGTTTTTTATGATCGACACAAGCCAATTCCAATGATTTACCCAGCAGTTATTCCACCAGAAATGATTGTCGTACACGATGAAGCAAAGCAAACACAAGTAAAGGTTGCGCCATTTGATCAAGATTTGTTAAGTTTGGATGGCGAATTACAATTACACGTTGAGGAATCAACAATCCTTGAGAATCCACAACAAGAACAGCTAGAAAAAGCGGACTTGCAAGAAAAGGAATTAATGGTGTTTTATGATAGGTCAACGAGAAGCATACCAGCTCAAACAACTCCGAACAAAGTGATTGCATTAGATCCTGTTGATGATGTAACAGAGACTGAACAACTTCAAATAGACCCAGAAGTGAATCAACTTGAAACGGAAAATGTAAAAATGGATGTTCGCATCCCAGTGATCAATATGCTAGATGGCACGCAAACTTGGAAACAAATAAATGAGACAATCCAAGATGATGTCACAGAACGGCGAAGTCAATTCTTAGAACAAGCGCAAGACGCATGGCGTACTGCAACGGAAACAGATTGGGATCCGCCACAAATGGAACTTAATACCGATTATCAAGTTACAAAAAACGAACAGATCGTATCGGTTGCGCTTGAAACGTTCTCCTTTACTGGTGGGGCTGGAAGTATGTCCTATACGGATTATTATAATATACATATACCATCCGCATCGATATTAACATTAGAGGATCTATTCAAACAAGAAGTTGACTATGAGCAAGTAGTAAACGAAAACATTCAGAAACAAGCGGAAGAACAAAGCAATAGCTATTTTGATACGGAGTCAATCAAAATTTCAGACGATCAGTCTTTCTATATCGAACATGGCAACTTAGTACTTGCGTTTGGAAAATATGAGATTGACGCAGGGGCTGCAGGTGAACCAACATTCTCGATACCATTAAAACAATTAGAAGATTTGTTGAGTGAAGATATGGTTGATGAAATTTGGGAGGACTCGTGGGAACGAGAAACGAAACAACTAAGTACGGATCAAGGATATACACAAATCGCTTACCCACAAGTTAATGACATGGAGGATCAAGAACTAGAACAGACCATCAATAGAGCGATTGAGCAACACGTAACAGAATTTACAACGAAAGATGCTTATTCACACCTGGATATGGATTATCAACTCTCCCAAGTTGATGACAACTATTTTAGTATTGTTTGGAAGGGCAATACACATACAGAAGAACAAGGAGAGGTTTTCGAACAACAAAGTTTAACAATTAATCAAGATACAGGTGAATCGGTGACGGTAGTTGATCTAACCGATAATCAAGATTTGCTATCTTTGTTAAACGAACAAGTAGAACAGCGAGAATTAGCCCCATTGCCAAAGGATGAGATCGCAATGTATTTTGATGAGGATGACGCTGTTTTCTATTATCACGAACAGGCTCAAGCATCGGAGCAATTGATTGAAGTTCGTTTGCCAAAAGATAATGTACGATCAATCATCGATATGTAAGAACAGGATGATGCTCGTACAATAAATTGTGTCAGTGAGGGCGAGGGCACAGACACGAGTTGCCCATGACAAGTCTGCGTTTGATTTACCCTGCCTAAACAAGTTCATCATTTCTGGAAGAACTGACAGATCAATTAGGATTACTTATTGAAAACAACATGAATAAACGCCTTATTCCTTGTAGGAGTGGAATAAGGCGTTTTTAATATGGAGGGACAAGTTAGCGAAATGGTAAGAAAACAGAAATTGTATGGTAGGAGATCGTCTAGGGCAAACTAGTTTTAGATAAGATCCCTTTTTAAATAAAAACGGCAAGATGATTAAATATATCGTGTCTTTTTTTAAACATTTCTGAATCGTTAGCAAATATGCTAGGATTAATGGTGGAGAAATGGTCCTTCAATTGGACTTATCTAGTAAAGATCAAAAAAGATTGGAAAAACTTGAAAAGATAGTTGACAAATTAAATAAATCTTATCCGAATGAATATGAAGCAGAAGAAATTACTCATTCTTTTGATGAATTAGTTGAGATGCAAAATGAATTTGCTCAACTCGCAGATTCATTAAATATAGAAAACTATGTATTAGACTTGGTCTCGTCAAAAAATAGTTTAAACCTAATTGTTGATACAATTTCTTCAGAAAACAAACAAATAATAAAGGAGACCTTCGGTAATAAATTATCGATTACCATAGATGAAAATATTGTACAAAAATATAAAGGAAAGGAGGAAGTTTATAAAGATAGAACAGAAGATTGGAATTCACAAGGTGCTGGAATTGGATTAAGGATAAATCAAAATGATGGATCTTACTATACTTGTTCTACTGCTGGTGTAGCTCAAAAAGATACAAAATTATGGGTAATAACAGCAGGACACTGTAATAATCACGGAAACACATTTCATCAATGGAACAAACAGCTAGGAACTACACATTTAGATGCCACGGAAAGTGATTATGACTTCTTATTAATAGATGTCAGTGGTTCACCAATATCTCGGTATGCTTCCAATGGATTGTATTCTAATACTGGAGATACTTCAACAGGTTACGATAGTATATTAGAAGGTTCTTTTGTACAAAAAGAAGGTCTAAGAGTTTGTAAAGTTGGTATTACCACAAACCGAACATGTGGGGAGGTTACTGTTGCTAGAAGACAAGCAGGTTTATTTAACACTGGGATTGTCACTTCGGTCGTAAGTGGAGACGGATCTATTTTATCTGGGGGTGGAGATAGTGGAGGAGCCTGGCATACACAAAGTCTGCCTTTCCGACTTGTTGGAATCCATCAAGGTGGTTCAAAAGATATTTATGTAGGTAAAACTTCGAGTGGTGATCCTATTTACCATTCAAGTGAATCATATTTTACCCCATGGGTGGAGGTAAGAGATAAGTATGGTTTAAGCTTATATACGAGTGATACAAAAAATCCAATGTAACAAAATATGTAATAATTAGAGGGTACCAAACGTCACTTCCTTTCTTGGTTGTTGGGTGTTGAGGTATCCTCAATAATCTATAGAATTTAGAGGTGGTATTTTATTGCTTATACAGCCCTCTAATATAGGATTTAATAACCAATTTTTTATATAAAGCCTTGACAATACGATTAATGGAGAGGGGAGTTAACAATGAAAAAAAGTAGTTTAGTCCTATCATTACTTCTACTAGCATTCGTTTTATTTGGTTGTAGCGAAGATAAAAATAATACGGACATAGGAAAAGTAACTATTAATACCGAAGTTGGCGAATATGTTGGAATAATTGATAATAATATTTTTAGATTTGAAGTAAAAGTAAATGGAGAAATTATTAAATTACAAACCACTTCTGAGGAATGGGGAAAAATTAAAGAATTAGATAGAGGGGAAAAAGTGAAAATTACATTTGGTGATCCACCAGATATTAATGGATACTATCTTCTTGAAAAGATTGAAATTCAACGTTAGGAAATTAATTACACTTTGTAATGTATCATACACGATAATCTATGCATTAACTTTATTATTAAAAAGTTCCATACACTTTAATCAATATGGTAAGCGTGAATCTAATGCTTACCATATTGTTCGACTTATGAAAAAGATGGATGTTCTTGCATTTTTACATAAATAATTTTCAGTAATTGTAACAAATTGTCATTGTAGTTCAATAAAAGTAATATTCATTAGTTGAAAAGTTCGGCATGGAGAATATAGGCGAAATGTCGATGGAAATTGTGATATATCACATCCAGAAAGATTCATTTGTACATACTTTTTTGTCGCATTCATTACTAAAAAGATGAATGTACATACTTTTTTGTCATTTTTGTACAAATATTTATGTCCTCGGACAATATGGGGGGACCGTGGGGGACGGTCTTTGTTATACAAACGAAAAAAAGATAGAAGTTGGTAAAAGGATATTAGTTATAACTCGTTCGGTTTTTAAATAGGAAATTTAGGGTATATATCAACGTCATTTGTTTCATGCTAGTCAAAAAAACCGAAAAAACGCAGAGGCAAATCCTCTGCGTTTTTTTCGGTTTACTAAAGTCTTTATATCACTAACTCATTGCGTTGTTCGTTGCTCTTCACCAGAATGGAATAATTACTTAAATCTTTAGCAAGGCAGGCAACACACAATCTACTAATTTAAAACAACATTTTAATTATTGATACGAATGTTCTTTTCTGTATTGAACAGGTGGAACATGATAATACTTTTTAAATATTTTAGTAAAGTAATTGATATCATAAAATCCGACATATTCGCCAACCTCTTGGATCGGTTGTTGACTAAATTGAAGAAGTTCAGCGGCTTTAATAGCGCGTAGTCGATTGATATAGTTTGGAATCGATTCATGTACTTCTTTATTAAATAATCGTGATAAGTGTGAGGTGCTAACATTCGCATATTCCGCTAATTGCTCAAGTGTAAGTTCATCACTCAAATGGATTTGTATGTAGTTTATGACTTTACGAATAATGGGGGCGTAGTCTTTTAAACTATATTGCTGAACGAGGCGACAATAGTCATCTACCATTTTAAATTCTAATTCCTCTATGGCTTGCACACTTGTTGAAGATTCAATCCGTGTTGCGAAGTGGGAAGAAATTTTGTCAATATAGTATGGATGTACACTCGCTTGTTCCACAGATAATCGCAACAAGGTATTGAATACGAATGCTAGATTCTTTTTATTCCGAATCGGACTTTTGTTGCGCTTAATGACTTTGAGTTGTTCTCTTAGTAATTGAAAGTGTTGTTTTGCTTTGACCACGTTACCATACTGTACTTCTAGTAATAATCTATTATTTAAATCATATCGTTGTTCCAAAAGAGGTATAAGTGACTCGATCTCATCTTGTTGTCGGTCATCTTTGGGTATATCCATTATATTTTCTAAATGATAGTAAACAACGGGATAATCTGTTTCAGTCTTCGCTACTTTACGAATAATTGTTTGCGCAAAAAAGATTAAATCGGTTGTCTGACAGATTGGGATTGTTTCTAAGTACGTATAAATTGGCAAGGAATGAGAGGGCAGGGACTGACTGTCTTGTACCGTCTCTTGGCTGACTCGCTGCACTTTGTACGGACCAAGTACAACCAACTGGTCCTGATCACAGGAAAAAGTAACATAGTTCATTGACAAAGAATCTTTATAATGGCCAACCGATAAATTAGGTGGAAGAGTAGTGATTCTTTCTGCCATCTTGTCTTTTTGTTGCGTCGTTAGAAAAGGAGGTAATTGTTGTTTGTAATGGGATTGAAAACTGCTTTGATTCCACTCGATACAAGCTACTTGAACAGAAAATAGTCCATTTACTAGTTCTTTTGTTAACTCGATTAGATCTTGATTTTGCATAATTTCTCCTCCATTGTTGTAACTGTCTACTATTATATACTATCAGAATGTTTAAGTAACCAGAATTTCCAACTGTTTTACAAAATGTGGTATTGTTAAGGGAGTATATGTTGAACAAGGAGCGTTTGTATGGACAGTGTTATATTTGATTTAGATGGAACGTTATGGGATTCAAGACAAGCGGTAGCAGATGCGTGGAACCATGTCCTCAAGCAAAAACAAATCAATAAACAAATTTCAGTGGATGATTTACAAAAAACAATGGGGTTGCCATTTGATGAAGTAGCAATGAAACTGTTACCTAATATAGACCAACAGAAGCGGGAACAAATTCTAGAGAAATGCGGTGAATTGGAAAATGGTTATTTAAGGAAACAAGGTGGTAAGCTCTACCCACAAGTAGAGAAGGTGCTTGAGACCTTGTCGGAAAAATATAAGCTCTTTATCGTAAGTAATTGTCAGGACGGGTATATTGAGGCGTTCTTTGCTTATCATCAACTTGGGAGCTACTTCATCGATTACGAGCATCCAGGTAGAACAGGGCTTTCAAAAGGAGAGAATATTCAACTCGTGATCGACCGAAATCAATTAACCAATCCTATCTATGTTGGGGACACGGATGGTGATCAAAAAGCAGCAACATTTGCCGGAATTCCATTTGTTTATGCAAAATATGGATTTGGGGAAGTAAAACAGTATGACTACGTGATTGATCAATTTAATGCGTTACCCGAAATCATTTGAAATGGGACATGGGGACAGGGCACTTGTCCCAGTGAAGTGTGGGACAACAAACCTGTCCCCATGTCCCAGAAAAACGCCTTATCCATTTGATGGATAAGGCGTTTTTTGATATAGATGGCTATTCTTGTGATCCATCATAACTAATGAGGTTTGTGAAGGTGCGGTATCCACCTGGAACAAGCCCTTGTATTTGACGATACCAAACAAGGTTCGAATAAATGTACGAGCCTTCACCATAATCTGTTACTAGAATACCAGATTCAAACGTATCCCCATCAAGGTCTGTCATAGTTAAGAGTGTTTCGTATTGGTTATCCCACTCCATTGGGTAATAAAGGCCACGATCTTGAATCCAACCCGACCAGTCATTTTCTGTTATTTCATTTGGTTGATTGAACAATGGATGTTCAGGTTGTAAGATTTCGTAGTCAGAATCTTCATCGGTAACCCGCCATTCGATCGATGGTTCACCTAATGTTAGTGGGTATGGAGCCGTTGTTTCAGAATCCCAATTGTCCCAAGGTTTATGATATTGTACAACAACGTTCCCACCATTTTCAGCAAATTCTAATAGTCGATCATTATGCTCTAGTAAATCTTCTCTTGATAAATAGGCACGAATACCGACGACAACTGTATCGTAATTAGAAAGGTCTGCACTACCAAAGTCTTCAATCTTTGTGACATCCATTCCTACTTCTGTAAGACTGTCGGCAACGGTATCAAACCCCGATTCGACATAGCCAACTCGTAGGTCGTCATCAAATTGAAGATCAAAGGCGGATACGTCAATACTTGCATCTGTTAAATAATAAAAGGTACCGATATGGTCATAGGAAATCACTTGAATACTAGTAGATAATTGTTTTTCATCTACAGTAGCGACTGGTGTAATGTTTAAGGAACTGTTATGATCGATGCCTTCAGGTGGGGTGAGGTTAAATGTAACAGTTGTCTCTCCATCTTCCGTGCCTAAGCTCACTGTTTTACTGTCTACATTTTCCCACCCGTCAGGAACTTGTAGACCAATATCAGTAGTTAAATTATCGTTGGTATTATTCGTCACTTCAACATCGATTTCAATCTCTTCTTGGTCTTTAGCAGTATTAATTGCTAGTGACCCTGGATTCGCCTTTAAACCGACTTCAGGAAGGACAGCGGTCGTTTCTTCAGTTGTATCAACAAACGTGATGGATTCGTTATCAACCTGGTAGGTGACTTGTGCGGAAATGGTATCTTCTGCATATGGATCGTAAAAGTCAGCAGCATCAGCTACACCGACATCAAACTCCACGGAAGTTGTTGCACCTGAATCCAACGTATCTACGTTAGTAGCATTTGAAACGTCCCAATCTCTTGGAGCATTTAAATCTACTGAGACATCAGTTAAGTCGGTTTGGCCATGATTTTCTAATTCTACTGTTACGGATGTCTGATCCCCTTGTGTTAACGTCGGTTTAGCTACTGTCGTTGTCACATCCAATTGTGAGGCAACCTGGCTTACCTCCGTTAATTGCTCTTCTTTTATATCCAATCGATGAAGTAAATCATTTTTATCAACTTCATCAAATGTAAAGGATTCTACTCTTTCCTTTGTTTTTCGTACTTGTTTTAGCGCCTGATGCGCCTCTTCTAGAACAGTATCAGAATCTGGATATGCTTTAATGACCTGATTAAGTTGTTTCTGGAGATTTTGCAAGTGTCCTTTTATTTTATTATCGGATTTGGAAAGATCTGCTGCATATTGATAAAAGTCATAGTGTAACCCTTGAAAGATCGATTGTTCATCTGTTTGATCCCCAACAACAGATTCCGCTAGTTGCAGGTATTGCATTTGGGAGCCTGGTTCGATATCATTTCCCATCCCTTGACTTTTGTGAAGGTAGCGGGATTCTTCACCAAGTTGTGGATAGGTCATGTCATAAACGGGATCATAATCACCGATTTCAAAACCGATCGTTGCCTCTTCTTCGTCAACCGGTAGATAGATCTTTTTGATTTGCCATGGATCAAGACCAATTTCTGAGTGTTGAGGGAATACATCTGGATCTGCAGCATCCTCGAAAGCTTTGAGACTAAGCTGAGTAATGGCGCGGTGGTGTCCGTGCTGACTTTCTACATCAAGAAAAGCTGGCATGACGATATCAGGCTTAAATTGGCGAATAAGTCTGATGAAACGTTCATAGGTAACGTCTTCACCCCAAATATTTAGTGTATCATCAGGTGATTTAGAAAAACCAAAGTCATAAATTGGATCACTAGTGGTTTCACTTAAATGAAAAGCTTCCACACCTGTGACTTCTGAAGCCTCAATCATTTCACGTGACCGAATAATGCCTAGTGCATTTCCTAATTCCTCTCCAATCTCATTTTGGCCACCTTCGCCACGATTGGCAATTAAACTAGCAGTATGCACACCTAATCCTCTTGATAAGTAGGCTAATAGGTGACTACGCTCATCATCAGGATGTGCCCCAGTATTAAGAAAACTTGTTATGGTACTTAAAGGTTTCACAGCACTCCAAAGTTCTTCATTATGTCCGTTTTCTTCCTTACTTTCTTGGCCAAACGTAACAGAAGGGAGGAGCAATGGAAGGATCAACATTGCAACCATAAAGATTTTTAAACGTTTTGTCACTATGGAAAATCTCCTTTCAAAGTTGTTAAACATCAGAAGCTAGGAGTAACTTATACTGTTGGGTTCTTTCATGAATCACCTCCTAAAAGAAACATTTTACTGATGACTATTTATTTCATACCCGTCAACGTAATCCCTTTAATAATATGACGCTGTAATAGAATGAAAACAAGAATTAACGGGATGACGGAAATGGTTGCCCCTGTCATAATTAAATGCCATTTGGATTCGGCTTCACCAGAGGAAAAGAAGGATAGACCAACAGGTAGTGTTCTTAGACCCGATGATTCTATCACGATTAATGGCCATAGAAATGCATTCCAGTTACTTAAAAACGTGAAGATCCCTAAAGCAGAAATGGCAGGCCATACTTGTGGAATGGCTACTTTAAAGAAAATAGCAAATTCATTCATTCCATCAATTCGAGCCGCGTTTATTAGGTCATCAGGAATTTTTTCCATAAATTGACGCATTAAAAACACACCAAAACCAGTCATCAATCCTGGAAATAAAATGCCCCAATACGTATCTGTCCAACCGAAGTCAGAACTCATCATGTACCAAGGGATAATAAGCATTTCAGTTGGAACCATTAATGTACTTAAAATCATGATAAATAGCACAGTACGACCAACAAAGGAAAACTTGGCAATAATGTAACCAACAAGCGTATCAAAAAATAACACACTAATCGTCGTAATAATAGCGATGATAATACTGTTTAAAAACCATCTTAAAAACAAGCTTTCTTCAAATATATGTTTGTAATTTTCTAAGGTTGGTGACTCAGGTATAATATTTAAATTAAAAATATCCATTGGTGCTTTTAATGAAGTAGAGAGCATCCAAACAAATGGAAATACCATGACGACGGCACCAATGATCAATAGTAAGTATGGCCATAATTTTGATCGTTTCAACCACTGTCCCCCCTTTTTACTAATAATCGAATTTCTTTGTTAGCACTTTCATTTGGAAGAGTGTTAATCCCAAGATAAATAAAAATAAAATGACGGTTGCAGCGGAAGCTAATCCCATATCAAATTGTCGGAAGGCTAATTGATAAATATAGACAACAATTGATAGGGTTGAATTTAATGGGCCACCAGATCCATCGACACTCATATTTACGACTTGAGTAAATGAAATCTGAATAAAATTGATCGTACCAATCACAGCAGAGAAGACAATGGTTGGATTGAGCAATGGTACCGTAACACGCCAAAACTTTTGCCATGGGGTAGCCCCATCAATATCGGCAGCCTCATATAACATTTCAGGGATATTTTCAAGACCTGCCAAAAATAACACCATTTGAAAGCCAATCGATTGCCAAATCATCGCCGCAATAATGACGTAAATCGCTTGATCAGGTGAATTTAAGAATGGCTGTGGTGGAATTCCGATTTTTACGAATAAATCATTGATAATCCCATTTCCCATTAAAATCCATTGAAACACCCAACTGATCGCCACAATACTAGTCACATAAGGGATAAAATAAATCACACGAAATAGACCAACAAACCGATTAATTTTATGCAATAATAAAGCAACAATAATCCCAAACATTAATTGACCAGTTACCCCTAAGGCGATATATAGAATCGTATTAAAAATGGAGCGGATAAAAACTTCATCTTGAAATAGGGCAACATAATTATCCATCCCTACGAATGGTGCTGCATCACTTGAAAGCAAATTCCAGTCTCTAAATCCAACATTAAAGGTGAACAATGTTGGTAAAATTCGAATGCCAAGATAAAATAGAATGGGTAGCAATAAACAGGTGTAAACAAATATATATTTTTGCCGTTTTTGACTTCCTTTAAGTTTTGTCATCAAGGATGGTTTGTTTGTTGTAGTAGATTGATTCGTTTCTGTCTGATTGGATGGGTTATGATGGGTTTTCATCGTGCACCTCCTTGTCGAAAGTGGGATCAAAGGGAATCCCCTTGATCCCATGCAACTGAGTTACTTACTACTCCAGTATTCGTCATATAGTTCTTGTGTCGATTCTACTAACTCGTTAAAGGCTTCTTCTGGGTCAGCGCCTTCTTGTAGTACACGGTTAGCTGCATCAATTACTAGATCACGTTCTCTCGTTTCATCAACGAAGAAGTGTGCATTCGCAAATGGCAATGATTCGATAAACGGACCGTAAATGTCGTCATCAACAAATTTGTCTTGCATCGCTACCGCTTCTTTTGCAGGTAATTCACCAGTAGCGTCTAACCATCTCTCCATAACATCCTCGGACGTCAAGAAGTTAAGAAACTCTGTAGCCGCTTCAAGTTTTTCTCCTTCCACACGTGACGTAATACCATTTGTCCAGAACGATGCATTTGTGGATTGATCATCTTTTCCTGGGAGTGGTGCAATCGCATAATTTAAGTCAGGGGCATCGGATTGTAATGTACCAACACGGAATGACCCATCCACATTCATGGCAGCTTTTTCCGTTACAAAGGCAGTAACGTCATCCGTGTAGAAACCTTGTTCAGATGTTTCCAATTCAGTTGGGAAACTTAACCAATACTTAAATGCTTCTAACCCTGCAGGATCATCTCCCCAAACAACATCTTTACGGTCATCGCCTAGTACTTGACCACCAGCTTGAAGTGTCAACCCATCACGAAGCCAGTGATGCCCTTGTTGTGCAGGTTCCCAAGCCATTCCAGATTGTTCTAGGCGACCATTGTTCGACTTCGTTAATTCAACCGCGTAATCTTGTAATTCATCCCATGTCTCTGGTGGAGAATTTGGATCAAGTCCAGCTTCTTCAAATAGGTCTTTATTGTAGAATAGAGCAAGTGTACGAACGGCTGTTGGAATTGTCCAATATTCCCCATCCATTTTCGTTGCTTCCACTAATGGGAAAAATTCGTCTTCTATTTGATCATGTGGAAACGCATCTTGTGGTAATGGTTGTAGATAGCCAGCATCTACATACGTTGGTACCCAACCATAGAATAAATTAATGACGTCTGGACCTCGACCAGCGGGTACTTGTGCAGCAACTTGTTCATTGTATTGATCATATGGAAAATTCGTTTGTTCCACCTTAATTCCAGGGTTTTCTGCTTCAAATTCTTCAATTAACTCATCCATTAAATCTACCTTTGAATCAAACGAATATTGCCAATACTCTAAAGTGATTTGATCCTCATCATCATTGGATTGTTCTGTATTCTCTGTGTCTTCTCCAACATCTGACGGATCTGTCTCACTTTCAGAATTGTCACTGTTACCACTACATGCTGCTAACAAAAATACTAGCAGCATTCCTCCTAGAAATGCGAGATACCATTTTCTGTTCATGAAAACTCCCCCTATAAAAATTATTTTAAAGGACAAAATGTCACTTTAAACCATGTTTAAACGATTAAAACGGATTTATGTTCCCTTAATACTAAGTAAGCGGCACCTAGTAAAGATACATGTTCGACATTGGTAATGGAGATTGTTGTTTGGATCGGTAGATGTTTTTGTATGGTAGTAGTGATGGAAGGTAAATATGGGTGCATCGATTTGGAAATTCCTCCGCCAAGTACAATGTGTGCTGGGTTTAGGATGGAAATTAGATTAATTAAGGCAAAAGAGAGGTGTGAGATCGTTTCGTTGACGACGTGTTTAGCGTTTGGATTCCCTTTATTAGCTAGTTGAAAGATTTCTTTGGCGGATAATGGCTCTTCATTAGGATTGATATCTGCCATTCGACTCGAAATGGAGGGACCACCGACATGGCTGTCTAAAAAACCATAACCATGAAAAGCTTGCGTATAGTTCTTTTTGGCAGTATCCATATTCGTAATCATATAGCCGATTTCACCGGCGGCATAGGCGAATCCTCGATAAAGATTCCCATTAATAATAAGTCCACAACCGATTCCGGTTCCTAGGGTGATCATGACAAAGTTCTGTTTCGTTTTACCAGTCCCTTTCCATTGTTCGCCAAGGGCCGCGACATTGACATCATTGTCGAGGTAAACAGGGCAGGGGAGTAACTGTTCTAGCTCTTCCTTGATCGGTTTGTTTCTCCAACCAAGGCTTGGGGCATCGATTACAATCCCCTTATGAAAATCGGTAATCCCTGGCACACCAACCCCTATACCGTAAATCTTCTTGAAATCCAGGTTGTTGTTCTCTAATAAGTTTTTGGTCGTTGTGGCGATCGAGTCGATAAGATGTGTGTGTGTTTGGGTAGCAAGTGTTGTTTGATCGATGATTGTACCAGCTAAGTTCATAATGCCGATTTCTGTTGTGGTCCCACCGATATCGATTCCAATTAAGTAATAAGCTTGCTCATTAAAATAAAGAAGAAATGGTTTCCTTCCACCAGATGGACTTGCTCTAGGACTCTCTTGTTCATGGATCCATTCTTGTTCGATTAGTTCATCAATGAGCGTTGAAACAGTCGGTTTGCTAATTGCTAATGACTTGGCGATATCTGAACGAGAGTGTCCGGGGTGATGTTGAATGTATGTTAATACTTTTTTCTTGTTGATGGATTTGATGGAAGTGGAATCTATTTGGAAATCGCGTCTGCTTGTAATAGTATTTCACTCCTTTATGAATTAGTATGAAAGCATGGTTAGTAAACTTAACTAACTTGATTTAATTTTAGAATACTATGGGAACTATCGGACGTCAACAATTAATTAGAATATTATGAATTTTCTTAAAAATAACTTTACAACAGTGAGTTTCATTCTATACAATGTTGGTAAGTAAAGCTAATTAACGAATTAGTTGATTATATGAATGCATTGGGGTGTTTATTAATGGATGGGTTTAAAAAGCAGTTTCAAGCTCAAGATGGTACCGCATTTCCCGGCAAAACCTATGTGGAGGAACTTTTAAAACCGGTATTCAATGACCAAAAAGAACACTTATTCGACGCAATGTTCAACATTCATAAAGCACATTCGACCATGTTAATGGAGCAAAGAATTATTACGGAAAACGAATATAAAAAAATAACGGAAGGGATTAGCCATGTAGAAAAGATGGACCAAAGCAAGATCCATTATTCCCCTGAATATGAGGACCTTTTTTTCTTGGTCGAATCTAAAATAAGTGAGCGAATAGGGGAAGAGCTAGCAGGAAAAATGCACATCGCCAAAAGTAGAAATGATATGGGGGAGGCGATGTACCGAATAGTAATTAGAGACTATATATCACAGGCGATTCTTGAAGCAGAACGATTAAATGAAGTAATTCTCACGCAAGCGGAAAACCATTTACATTCTGTTATGCCAGCACATACCCATACACAACCAGCACAGCCGACTACATTTGGACATTATTTAGTAGCGGTCCATGATAATCTTGCGCGTGATATGGAGAGATTAAAACAGGCATATCGAACGGTCAATCAATCACCAATGGGAGCTGCAGCCATCACGACAACTGGGTTTCCAATCAATCGGGAGCGAATGGTTGAATTACTCGGATTTGATGGACTGATTGAAAATTCTTATGATGCCATTGCTACTGGTGATTATCTGATTGAGGCTGCACAAGCCTTGGTGAGTACAATGACTAATATCGGTCGTTGGTTGCAGGAACTGTTACGAATGGCTTCTAAAGAAGTAGGGTTAATCAAAGTCTCGGATGCCTATGTACAAATTAGCAGTATCATGCCGCAAAAAAGAAATCCTGTTTCAATTGAACATTCCCGTGCGATTGCGAGTAGCGCTGCAGCTGAAGGGATGGCGGTCGTTCACATGATTCATAACACCCCTTATGGAGATATAAATGATACCGAAGATGACTTACAACCACATCTTTATTCTGGCTACCGGAAAGCAATTCGAGTGTTGCGATTAATGCATGCCGTGATTCTAACAATGGATTTTAATCGTGAGCGTGCATTCAAGCAAGCGAGGGAACATATGATTACGATTACGGAATTAGCGGATGTACTCGCCCGTGACTATAATATTTCTTTTAGAAAGGCACATAAGAAAGCGAGTGTCATAGCTAAAAAGGCAGATAGCGCACAGAAACAATTGTATGAATTGCCGCTCACAACTGTCAATCAATGGTTGGGAGACGTTGAACTAAAAAGCGAAGACTGGCAAGCCATTATCGACCCTGCCGTTTTTATAGAAAGAAGAAAAGTAACAGGCGGAACCAACCCACAAACAGTAAAAACCATGATCGAAAAAAGGAAATGGGACACGGGGACAGGGCACTTGTCCCCGTGAGTGCGGGACAACAAACCTGTCCCCATGTCCCATCTATAGATAGAAAAGGGCAGGTCTTTACGACTTGTCCTTTTTCAATGTGCGAGATAATTCGTATTTCTAACGAACAAGAACAGCGATTTCTTGATCGCGCTGATGTCGTTCCTCATCTGTTACTAAATCATATTTTTTCAGTAAATGAAAGAAGGTGTTTAACACTTCTTGTGATGGTTTGGTTCCTAGAAACTCTTTTCCTTCTTGATATAAATTTTGTGGAAGAAAGGCTTGTTGATCATTTAATTTTTGCCTCACATCTTCTAACGAATGATCGATATTACATTTCCCCATAGTATCCCTCCTTAACAGTATCTTAAGTCGACTATATAGTGTTTGCGCTCTTTGATCAAGTGGGACATGGGGACAGGGCACTTGTCCCAGTGAGGGCCGGGACAACAAACCTGTCCCCATGTCCCAGTTCGACAGGAAAACTATGTGAAGATATAGAATTAATACTAAAGACTCAACTAGAAAGTGTAATAGTTTTCTAGGATGAAAGAAGGGTGCATATGAGTAAGGTTAGTAATTGTTTGCGGATGATTGAACTTTTAATGGCTAGAGGAAAAATGAAAATCAGCGAGCTTGCGGAAGAGTTAGAGGTTGATGAGCGAATGATTCGCTTTTATCGGGATGAATTGGAGAAAGCGCAAGTTTTTGTGGATAGTGAACGTGGCCCACATGGTGGATATTATATTGAGCGTAAACATCTATTTCCCGTTTTGAATTTCACTGCGGAAGAATTGGAATCCATTGAAATGGCTGTGAACAGTGTATTTGCCAAAAAGCACGATCAACACCTTGAAAAGCTCCAATATGCCTTAGATAAGGTGCGTGCAGCGCATCAACATTGGGAAAATAGGCAACGTCATATTTATTTTACGAATTCATTTTTGGTTAATAGCGAGATGGCTGCCAACGAATCCTATCGTTATACGACATTATATGAAGCGTTTGCCAAGCGGAATAAAGCAAAAATCACCTATAAGGCAGCTTCTAGTAATCAACAAACCGAACGAGTGATTCAGCCATATGCGTTTGTTTACTATGATGAATTTCTTTATTGTGTTGGCTGGTGTGAGTTAAGAGAGGAATTACGTAATTTTAAATTAGTAAGGATTGAGCAAGTAGAAATTTTGCCAGACAACTACATGATCCCACGGTCGTTTGATATTCGGAATGAATTACCCCAATTAGGATTAATTAAAGATTCCTTTTTTGTCGAATTACATATTCAATCTCCATATTCGTATACAGTGAAGGAATCTGTGTGGGGAGAGCATCAACATATTACTGAACAACATGACGGTAGTATTCTATTTCGAGCAGAAATGAATGGAAAAGAATCCGTTAAAAAGTGGATATTTGGAATGGGAGTTAATGTAGAAGTGATCCATCCGCAATGGTTAAGAGATGAGCTTAAGGAAACGATGCAAAAAATTGTAGAAAAATATGACAAAAAATAATCTGACAGTAATATTTCCAGTATACGCATTACAATGAACCAAAGGCGTTGTTGCATGACTACTTTATGAGTGACAACAGTTGTTATAGGTAACGCCAAAGTTTATATACTGGGGGTATTTGTATGAAAAAATTATTGAAATGGATTGGAATTGTATTCGCAGCATTTATTGTAATTGGTATCATCGCTAGTATTGGTGAGGAGGAACCGGCAGCAACTACAGACAATCAACCGAATGCGGAGGAGGAAGTAGCGGCTGATGTAGAAACAGAATCAACATCTTCTGATGAGGATACAGCGGACCAAGAAGAGGAAAGTGCAGAAACAAGTGCTGAAGCATCTACCTTTCATGTAGGGGATGAGGTTTCGGTAGGTGATTTAGCCTATATTGTGCACGGTGTGGAAACAACAGATACGATCGGATCAGGTAACGAGTTCATGGATGATTTAACGACTAATGGAAAATTTGTCATCATTGATCTATCAGTAATGAATAATGATTCGGAAGCTAGATTTATTGACAGTGAAATGTTTCGTCTAATTGAGGATGACGGTACAGAATACAGCCCCACATCTGATGCAGATATGTATATTAATGATGGTGATATCGGCTTTTTCTTAGAAGAAGTTAATCCAAAAATGGATATGAGAGGTAAGGTAGCGTTTGAAGTTCATAATGAATTTAGTGGTGTGATGCAAGTTTCTAGCGGATTTGGCTGGTCTGGTGGGGAGTATGAAGAGATTGCGTTTGAGTGATTTATATGGGTAGGTATTTGAGTGTTTCTAGTTTTTAAAAGCGAATTTAATATCAGAAAAATGACAAGATTTTAATCTTTTAGGTAAAAAGAGTTTGACATAATTGGTGTGAATTAGTATACTAAAATTGTCTCAAAAGTAATCGACGGATTACTTTAATACCTAAGGTCATATGGATCTGCTAAAATAAGGCTTATGTGCCGGATTTGATCCATTCGGATCTGAAAAGAGCTTGTCATTTCGATGACAAGCTCTTTTTTTTATAGGAATAACAAGAATTATTCGATACAATTGATGTAGTGATCGTGAAGGAGGTTTTTTCAATGAAATATGATGGTCGGTATACACTTGGGTTAGATATTGGAATTGGATCTGTTGGTTGGGGAATTATTGATGAAAACCAAGATATAATTGATGCTGGTACCAGGTTATTTCCAGAAGCGGATGTTTCGAATAATGATGGAAGAAGAACCTATCGTGGTACAAGACGCTTACTTAGAAGAAGAAGCCATAGAGTTCAGCGAATTAAAAATCTGCTTAAAGAGTTTGATATTATCGAAAGTGATCATAATCTATCCTATGAAAAGCTTAATACGCCATATCACATTCGAGTAAAGGGATTAAATGAAAAATTAATGAAAAATGAAATTGCCATTGCACTCACTCATATTGGGAAACGTCGAGGTATACATAATGTGGATGCAACCGATGAAGACAAAGGTAATGAATTATCTACGAAAGATCAAATTGTTCGCAATGAAAAAAATCTAGAGAATCGTTTTGTTTGTGAGCTGCAATTAGAAAGGTTGAATACTAATGGACAAGTTAGAGGACATGAGAATCGGTTTAAAACATCTGACTATGTAATAGAAGCGAAACAATTATTGGCTACACAAGCTAAACATCATTCTGAAATAAATAATAATTTTATCGATAAATATATAGACTTAATTCAATCCCGTCGTGAATATTATGAAGGCCCAGGTTTTGGTAGTGAGTATGGTTGGGACCAAGATATCAAAAAGTGGTACGAACAAATGATGGGAAAGTGTAGTTACTATCCAGAGGAATTACGATCTGTAAAGGAAGCGTATTCAGCGCAATTATTTAATCTACTTAATGATTTAAATAATCTAGTTATATCTAGGTCGGAGAATGATAAGTTAACACAATACGAAAAAGAAGATATTGTAGAAACCCTATTTAAAAAATATAGAAACGTTACGCTTAATAGAATTGCTAAATTTTTAGGGGTTAAAGACTATGAAATTAAAGGTTATCGAATTAATCCATCCGGCAAATCTATCTTCACGCCATTAACTATTTATCATGATGTGAGGAAAGTTACCGATAAAGATCGTATTCTTAATCAAGATGTATTGGATCAAATAGCTGAAATCACCACGATTTATCAAACCCCTGAAGATGTTCAAGAAGAATTATCAGAACTAGATCTTCCACTAACTAAAGAGGAATTAAAGGCGTTAAGTGAATTGAATTATACACAGACACATGCTTTAAGTTTAAAACTGATTAAACAAGTATTGCCGGATTTATGGGCTACATCTAAAAATCAAATGCAATTATTAACTGAAATGGGAATTAAACCGAAGAAGGTTCAACTAGATGGTAAAAAATATATCCCATATCACCATATTGATGATTGGATCTTGTCCCCTGTTGTGAAACGATCTTTTAAACAATCGATTCGTGTTGTGAATCAATTGATGAAACAGTATGGGATGCCAAAAGAAATTGTTATAGAACTAGCACGTGAAAAAAACAGTCAGGATAAGAAGAAGTTTATTAGTGATCTAAATAAAAAGAATGCCGCATTGAATAGGCAGGTGAAGGAAAAGTTAGACGCTAAGGATATTTCTGGATCAAAAGGGTTATTTAGTATGGTACGTTTATGGCACTTACAGGATGGTGTTTGTCTTTATTCCTTAACGTCAATCCCTATTGAAGATTTGCTAGAAAACCCATTTAAATATGAAATCGATCATATCATACCGCGCTCTGTTTCTTTTGATGATTCTCAAAGTAATAAAGTTCTTGTAAAGAAAGAAGAAAACCAGAAGAAAGGCAATATGACACCGTTTCAGTATTTTAATAGTGGCAAATCAACTATTTCTTATGAAAAGTTTAAAGCACATATCTTGCAACTAGCTAAATCAAAAGAAAAAGTTCCAAAGAAAAAATTGCATTACTTATTAGAAGAAAGAGATATCCATAAATATGATGTCCAAAAAGAGTTTATCAATAGAAATTTAGTGGATACACGATATGCAACACGAGAAATACTATCATTATTAACAACATTTTTTAAAGAGAACAATCATGATGTAAAAGTGAAGTCATTAAATGGATCTTTTACTGATTATCTACGTAAATTATGGAAGTTCAGGAAAGACAGAGGGGTAGATTTTAAACATCATGCGGAAGACGCACTTATTGTTGCGATGGCAAACGCTATATTTGAATACAAAACGGAGTTGGCTAATCAGAATATTATATTAACGGAAAACAGGGTTACAGATAAAGAGACTGGTGAGATTTTAGATGAAAACAGGTTTGATGCCACTTTTTCAGATAAATATCACAAAGTTCAAGCAATAAAAAACTATAAAGCTTACAAATACTCACATAAAATTGATATGAAGCCTAACCGACAATTAATGAATGATACTTTATATTCTACTCGTGAAAAAGAGGACAAAGAATATGTGATTGAGAAGATCAAAAATTTATATGATAAAGATAATGATAAATTGGCTAAGTTAATGAAAAAAGATCCGAAAAAATTACTTATGTATCATTTTGATAAAAAAACATATGAAAAATTAGAACAACTCTTTAAACAATATAGTGATGCAAAAAATCCTTTACACCAATATTTAATGGAACAAGGAGAGTATTTACGTAAGTATAGTAAAAAAGGTAATGGACCTATCATAAAATCAGTAAAATATTATGGTTCATTGTTAAAAGAACATAAAGATATTTCTCATAAGTTCGCACCAAAAAACAAACGGGTGGTTAATTTGTCATTGAAACCATTCCGAATGGATGTCTTTAATGATGATGGTTTGTATAAATTTGTAACCGTTCGTTACAATGATTTGGTTGAGAAGAAGGATGGTTTTGTACTTGATCAGCAGCTATATGCGGAAAAGTTAAAGGCGAAAGATATAATGAATATTGAGAATTTTATGTTCAGTCTTTATAAGAATGATCTATTGGAACTAAATGGGGAAGAGTATCGTTTAATAGGTGTTAATCATGATACAGGTAATCGAATTGAATTAAATAACATTAATAATGATTATAAAGAATATTGCAAAAAAAACGATATTAAAACCAACAGATTATATAAAACTATTAGCAAAAACACCTATTCTCTTAATAAAATTTCTACAGATGTTTTAGGGAATAGATACATGAATCGAAATGAGAAGTTAAAATTATATTATCGAAAACAACTGTAAAGCGGGGGTGAGTAAATGGGATGGCGCGTCATCCATGTAAGTGATGTCAACCAACTTTCTTTGCAACAAAATAATTTAAGAGTTGTGCAAGGAGATGTAGATGTGAAAATACCATTAAAGGATATTTTTGCATTAGTAATAGAAGACTTAACATGTAAATTAACTAGTAGATTAATGATTGAATTATCAAAGAATAGTGTTTTGGTCCTTCTTTGTAATCAACAATATTTACCTGAATGCGTGATCCATCCTGTATCCGGCCATTTTGGACAGCATCGACAAATGAGTAAACAATTAAAATGGTCGGATACAAGTAAGCAATTATTATGGCAACAAATCATTAAACGAAAAGTAATTAATCAATTGGTAGTCATGAAAAGAAATCAAGTGGAAGCTCAACGGATAGAAAAAATGGCTGATTTCTACAGTTATATTGAGCCAGGTGACAAATCGAATGTTGAAGGCCAGGCGGCAAGAATTTATTTTAATAGCTTCTTTGACGAAGGATATACACGTAGCAATCAAGACTATATAGAAAACGCAGCATTAAATTATGGATATGCCATATTACATTCAGCTATTGCGAGAACTGTTGTTGCGAAGGGGTTAATACCAGGGATTGGTATCCATCATAAAGGGGATCGTAATCCACATAACCTTGCATCGGATATTATTGAACCATTTCGCCCGATCGTAGATTATGTTGTTGTAAATACTCCACCACCTGATGGCTATTTAACTAAAGAATATCGAGTAAAGTTAATCAATTTGTTACACAGTAAAGTCCTTATTGCAAATAAGTTACAAACCGTTATGCGTGCTATTGAAATTTTTCTTGATTCTATATTTGAATTCTTTGAAACTGGTAAATCAGAAAAACTAAAGCTACCCAATATAGAAAAATTAAAGTTATATGAGTTATAGATTCATGCGCGTTATGATTATGTTTGATTTACCAGTAGAAACAAAGGCACAGATAAGGACATACAACAGATTTCGGAAAGAGCTTATTCGGCATGGTTTTTTAATGATGCAATACTCGATTTATATTAAATCATGCTTGAATAAAGAGGCAGCACAAGGATCTGTTAATAATGTGAGACGTTTTCTGCCAAATGATGGACATGTTCGTTCCATGATCATAACAGAGAAACAATTTGAGCAAATGACGATTTTAGTTGGCGGAGAAAATCGTAATCTTGAAATGCTAGGTGAAAATAGAACAATCGAATTTTAAGGGTGATGCTAACGATGCAAATGAAATGGTTAATTAGCAAAGAGGGTAGAAGGTACCAAATAAATTTATCCTCCTATAGTTCGTTATTTATCAACCATACAATAAATACAAAATCGCTTATCGATCCAATAGTAAATTATTTTCAGCCGAAGGGTAAATTAAAAAACGATGTAGTAGTGAAGGACCTTTTACAAGAATATGAAGAAATAAGTCATCATTCCTTTATAACAGTTGAACTATCCAATCAAATTCTAAAAAATGAAACCTTATTGGGAGCTAAAACACTGTTAAAATCGCAAGTAAAACAAGAGTTACTTAATAATGTGGAAACGGACGGCTATATGTTAACGATAAATACATTAATTGAGGATTTGATAGCTGTGTCCTTGGACAACCTGCCTGTTAATACAAAACCATTTACAATTGAAGCACTAATAAAACATATCGAATTAGATATGAAACTCATTGAACATGAATTGGAAACAAATTCGACTATGTATCAAAACAAATTGCTGCTTCCGATGATTAAAAAGTTCTTGAAAGATAATTATAGTAGTTCTGTTCTATTATTTTTTATGTTTCCAGAGGAATCTCTAAGTCCAAAGGAACAAAAGACGATGAAGCAACTTTTAATGAATATTAGTACTGGCATACAAGTACTAGTCATCACACAATCCAAATATTTTTTATCAGATGATTTGGACAGTCATAATTATTTCGTTCATGATCAACAGTTGTTTACGGATGAGTTTATGAATGATTTGGAGTGGGAAAGTCCTCTACCATATACTAGTGAAGATCTTTCTAAAAGTTTATTATTTATAATCAAAAAATATATAGATAAGTTAGAATTAAATCCGACTGTTTCAAATTGCAATTATGCAGATGTGATCATATTTAAGTCGATTGATCTTTATGTATTTACTTTCATGATGAATCGATTGAAATTTTGCTATGAGATAGATATAAACCCAGAAAGTATCGATAAGCCAGTGTATGACTATGCCATGGATGTTTATGAAAAAATATGATATATTTTCATTAGAGGTTTTAGCACCCTGTGATTTTAGGTATTAATGAGACAAACTCGTACAAGAGTGAATGTCGTCGCGGGTTTTAGCACCCTGTGATTTTAGGTATTAATGAGACTTAACGACATGATTCGACTTGTTCGCAACGTTTTAGCACCCTGTGATTTTAGGTATTAATGAGACCAGGGCATTACAAAGTACCCCTGGAAGATTGTTTTAGCACCCTGTGATTTTAGGTATTAATGAGACCAGGGCATTACAAAGTACCCCTGGAAGATTGTTTTAGCACCCTGTGATTTTAGGTATTAATGAGACTTCTAAAACTTGTCCAAATTGTTTATACTAGTTTTAGCACCCTGTGATTTTAGGTATTAATGAGACTTACGTATCGTGAAAAGGATTCTATATGGTGTTTTAGCACCCTGTGATTTTAGGTATTAATGAGACCAGATGGGCGAGATTACCGGCCGAAAACTCGTTTTAGCACCCTGTGATTTTAGGTATTAATGAGACCGTATGAGGAAGATCGTGCAGGAAGTCCGGGTTTTAGCACCCTGTGATTTTAGGTATTAATGAGACAAAGTAATTAATCAAGATGGTCAGTTATTAGGTTTTAGCACCCTGTGATTTTAGGTATTAATGAGACTTAAAAATGATTCTAACTCTCCATCTCAAAGTTTTAGCACCCTGTGATTTTAGGTATTAATGAGACTCGCTGCAACTTCTTCCCAGTTCGGCGCGGGTTTTAGCACCCTGTGATTTTAGGTATTAATGAGACGTAGAAGTTTCGTTGTTGTTGCTTCATATGGTTTTAGCACCCTGTGATTTTAGGTATTAATGAGACTATGGGATGAAAAGGCGGTTGAACGAGGTGGTTTTAGCACCCTGTGATTTTAGGTATTAATGAGACCAAATGGCGGTCAACTTAGTTATTTCATCGGTTTTAGCACCCTGTGATTTTAGGTATTAATGAGACATAACATTGTTACCCCTGTTGAAGTACCGAGTTTTAGCACCCTGTGATTTTAGGTATTAATGAGACTGCTAAATAGGAAGCAAATACAGCGATTGTGTTTTAGCACAATGTTTTAGCACCCTGTGATTTGATTTTAGCGCGACATTTCAATAATCACTTAGCTATATGAAAAAAGAGTTGTTGGTATGTAAACAACTCTTTTTTTATTATTAAATAAGGTGTTTTATAACCAAATATACCAGTTAGAAGATTTTGGGTTCTAAGTGCATTCAAACCTCGTTCTATATCTCGTTTAACTCTGACACTATTTAAAGATAATTTCTTTAAGTAGTGTTTTTTTATGAATCAAGATAGACACCAAATACCCAAAAGTAAACGATTATAGTTATGAAAAGAAATATAAAGGAGGTTTTATCATGGAACATCAATTTCTGACTGTAAAAGCAGTTGCGAACTATTTAAATGTGCACACAGATACCATTTATGCACTGGTACGTGAAAACGAGATCCCACACTTTAGAATTCGTTCAAAAATTTTATTTTCACAAGTTGCTATCGATAACTGGATTTATGAACAACAAGCAAATTAATTGGGGCAAGGTCCAGTCCAAAAAAGGGGAGTGTTTGTTATGAATTATTTGAAGGAGTTGCATGCGTTTAAGCAATGGATTAGAACACATGAATTACCGACGAGTGCCATTATTTTATGGCACTCGTTAATGTTGTTGCATAATAGCTCGGGGCAAAAGCAAGTATTTAGTGTACCAAATGGGGAAGTGGAGATATTGACAGGGCTATCGAGGCAAGGAATAACTGATGCACGAACAATACTGGTAGAGAAAGGGTTAATTCGATATCAGAAAGGTCGGATAGGAAAAGCACCTGTTTATCAAATGCTGTCGTTGTGTGGTCACAGTGTCAACCCAAATGACAATGTCAACTCAACGGACAAGGATAATATCAACTCAAACGACAAAGTCAAATCAGTGGACAGTGATCATGTCTGCTCAGTTGACCAGGTCCAGTCAGTGGACATGTCTTTGTCAACTGAGCCGACCTTACTTAAAGAAAGAGAAGAAGAAGAAAGAAGAAGAAGGGTGCGCGAACAAAATCCTATTATCATTTATGAACAAAATTTTGGTGTGCTTCGACCAATTATACGAGAATCTTTTTTGGCGTGGTGTGAGGATCTGGGAGATGAAATTGTGATTGCAGCAATCAAGCTAGCAGTACAAAAAGGCGGCATGACCTATAGTTATATAGAACAGATTTTGAAGGAATGGGCGAACGCCAAATTAGAAACGATTGAGCAAGTTCGAACGCATGAGCTCAAAAAGAAGAGTAATAAACAAAAATCCATATCGTTTTACCAATCAAAAAAAGGTGATCATCAAGGGTTATTTAATAAATTACGACAGGAGGGAATGTAATGACTTACGAGGAAGCAGTAGAAATTTTAGAAACAATCCATGAAGTGTATCCAAACTTTACTATTAGTGAGAGAAAAGTCCGCATCCTTATTCCTCAACTAAAGCAAATGGATTACCAAGGGGTGTTAGCCAAGCTATCTACGTATGTAGGCCAGAATCCATTTGCGCCAACACTTGCTGATATTGCTGTCTATCCACCAAAAGAAAATCATTATTTGCATCAGATGAAAAATTTACGCAAACAAACACGAAGAGTCCCAGAGGAGACAAAGCGGAACTTTCAACTACAAATGCAACAATTGATTAAGGAGGTTTCAAAACATGAACGTGACTAACTACCATGCTGAAGTAGCTGTATTGGGAGCTGTCTTGGTAGAAGGTGGGTTGTTTAAAGAGCTCGAGGTAACGGAAGAGCATTTTTATGATCATCGTCATAAACGGATTTTTCATGCGATGAAACATGCCAATGACCAAGGATTATCAATTGATTTGGTAACGGTAACGACACACCTAGGTGAATCAATAGAACAAGTTGGTGGAATCAGTTATTTAATGGAAATGACAGAGTCAGTCGCAACCACTTCAAGTTTGCCTCATCACCAACAATTGATTTTTGATGCCTATAGAAACAGAAAGTCACGCGAGCTTGTGTTACGTTATTCGGAGCAACCTAGTGCAGACGGATTACAACAATTAATTGGTAACTTGCAAACAATTGATGACTTTAGTGATAGCAAACAAGAAAAGCAAATATATGATCACTTATTGGAAATCACTGAATCGATGAGTTCGCCTCCAGCTGAACTTGCAGGTTTTGAAACGACTTATACCGATCTAGATGAGATGACGGGTGGTTTTCAACGTGGTGATTTAATTATTGTTGCTGCCAGGCCATCAGTAGGGAAAACAGCTTTTGCGTTAAATATTGCAGCAGCACATTGTAATCAAGGTGGAACTTGTTCGTTTTTTAGTTTAGAGATGGGGATTAGACCTTTGTTGCAGCGGATTATTTCTTCAGAAGCACAGATTGTTAGCCAAAAGTGGCGTAGTTATGCATTTGAAGCAGAAGATTTTGATCGAGCTACAAATGTTGTGGGGCAATTATCAAAATGGCAGTTAAATCTTTATGAAAAGAAACGGACACTCAGTGACATTCGTGCTAGTTTACGAAAGGCCGTTGATACAAATCCAGATGCCAAGCATATGGCTGTAATTGATTATTTACAGCTGATCACACCAACAGGTAAGCGTGAACGACGAGATTTGGAAGTGGGTGAAATGACGAGAGAGTTGAAATTGTTGGCAATCGAATTTAATATCCCAATTATTTTACTCTCCCAATTATCCCGTGGTGTCGAACAACGAAAAGATAAACGCCCTTTAATGTCCGATTTACGAGAATCGGGCAATATTGAGCAAGATGCTGATGTGATTGCCTTTCTTTATCGTGATGACTATTACAATAAAGGTTCGAACAGTAAGGATGTTATTGAAGTTATTTTGTCCAAGCAGCGGAATGGGCCAACAGGTACTGTGGAATTGACCTTTTTGAAGGAATATGGTCGTTTTACAAATTCGTAATGAGCTAAACGTTATATCTGCGCTCAACAAAGTTACCGCTTGCTGTAATTGGAAGAACAGTAGTGAAGTCAAAATGTAAACAAACTAGCACCTTTTATACTGTGTCGATTAGGGTTTCTATTTTACTATACTTGGATGGAAGAAAGTCCATAGAAGAAGAGCACTCTGTAGTATATGGAGTTAAAAACTTTTGATCATTCATCGTTCTTTTCTCCCCCGAATAATGAATGCACATTAGGTAACGATAAGACCACAATAAAACTGTCAGACATACGTATTTAAATTATGAAGTAGGGGAGAGTTATGATGACCAACAACGATCGCAAACTGATTGATTGGCCTACGTTTATCAGGGCGTTAATCTTACTATTAGCTGTTGTGATTCCGTTAGTTTTAATTCAAGACGCAGGAAAAGAATTCGTTAATAACTTGAACAGTCTCATCACACAAAATGTCGGTTTTTTATATTTAATTTTGGGATTAGGTATCTTCTTTTTCTTACTATATGTCGGTTTTTCAAAAAATGGGCATGTCAAATTAGGAGAACACGGGGAAAAGCCTGAATTTAATACCTTTTCTTGGGCGGCCATGTTGTTTTGTGCCGGTATTGGTTCGAGTATATTATATTGGGGCACGATCGAATGGGCCTTCTATTATCAAGGGCCGCCATTCGGAATAGATCCAGAGGCGCAACAGGTAGAAGCAATTCAATGGGCATCGACTTACGGTATTTTTCACTGGGGGCCGATTGCTTGGGCGATTTATACACTGCCGGCTCTTCCTATTGCTTACTTTTATTATGTGAGAAAAAAACCTATACTTAAAATCAGTGAGGCATGTCGTCCGTTAATCGGACATCTAGCAGATAGTCCGCTTGGTACGATTATTGATGTGTTATTTATGTTCGGTTTGATGGGTGGTGCAGGGACCACATTAGCCCTTGGTACACCAATGATTGCAAGTGGTGTCTCTGATCTAACAGGGTTAGACGATACCATGATGATGCGAACTGTTATTTTGGTATTGTGTACAACGATATTTGCTATTAGTGCATACTCTGGTCTGAAGCGAGGGATCAAAGTTTTAAGTGATTTAAACTTATGGCTATCGATCTTTTTACTAGCGTTTGTGCTCATCTTTGGCCCAACCGTCTTTTTATTTAATACGACAACGAATAGTATCGGGCTTATTCTTGATAACTTTTTTCATATGAGTACATGGACAGAGCCGTTCGGAGATATTAATGGATTCGTTGATACAGGATTTCCTGAAGGGTGGACAGTATTTTATTGGGCATGGTGGCTTGTGTATGCGCCGTTTGTTGGCTTATTTATTGCTCGCATTTCTAGAGGACGCACAATCCGCCAAATGATCTTTGGGACCTTATTATATGGTACGTTTGGTTGTATCTTGTTCTTCGGTATTATGGGGAATTTTGGCCTATGGTTGCAACTGTCAGGAGAATTTGATGTCTTAAGTGTGTTGAATACTTACGGGGCTCCGGTTGCAATCATTGCAATCATTAACCAACTACCATTTGCCAAATTAATTGTGTTAATCTTTACCGTGTTAGCGATCATCTTTTTGGCAACAACGTTTGATTCTAGTTCCTATATTTTAGCTTCTGTTACACAGAAAGAAGTTGGAGAAGAACCAATTCGATGGAATCGACTATTTTGGGCGTTTGCACTTTGTATCATGCCACTAACTTTAATGTATCTTGGAGGGTTAAATACGTTACAGACGGCAAGTATTGTTGGTGGTTTTCCGTTGATTTTCATTATGACGATGCTTGGTTGGTCATTTATGCGAGCTTCTACAGAAGATATCCAAGCCTCCAATAAATATGAACCAAAAACAATTGTGTTAGATCATCGCAAAATCCGTGAACGTCTACGTCAAACAAGAGAACAACGCAAAACACAACCACGCCAGGTATCCGTTGTTGATGTGAAACGGAAAAATGATCGGAATAATAAAGATGACTCTTAGATTTTCGGTGCTGCTTATGTTAGAAGGCATAAGTAGCACTTTTGTTGTATAACAAAAGGATAGGATAGGTAAACTAACCATAGTTAAAAATTCCAGTAGGGATTATCTTGGTGCATCTGTCCGTTAGACTCCGCTTCAAAACATCAGATAAAATGGTGATTTAAAGGGGGAGTTAACCTTCGCTTTCACCCCGAATGGTTCAAAGGCTTGCGAGTCACGCCTTGTGGTACGAACATTCAGTGGGGGAAAGCAAAAAACGACTAGGTGAAGTTTCATTATATGCAATTTGTTCAGTTTAGGAGGCTTACATATGGATGAAAACCAACAAAGCAATTCCACAAATTATGAAAATAAAAAAGACGAGCAATTGGAGCAAAACCGGGTCGATCATCAAGGGGACAAACTTACGACGAATCAAGCGGTTCGTGTGACTAATACCGATGATTCCTTAAAAGCGGGCGAACGTGGACCGACTTTAATGGAAGATTTTCATTTTCGTGAAAAGATGACCCACTTTGACCATGAACGAATTCCTGAACGTGTCGTACATGCTCGTGGGTTTGGCGCACATGGATATTTTCAAGTGTATGAACCAATGAAAGAATTTACCAAGGCTAAATTTCTACAAGACCCTTCGGTGAAAACGCCGGTATTTGTGCGCTTTTCCACAGTTGTTGGTTCGCGTGGTTCAGCAGATACTGTACGTGATGTTCGTGGATTTGCAACGAAGTTTTACACTGAAGAAGGGAATTATGATTTAGTCGCCAATAATATGCCGATATTCTTCATTCAGGATGCGATCAAATTTCCTGATATGGTGCATGCGATTAAACCGGAGCCACATAATGAGATACCACAAGCTTCAGCAGCTCATGACACATTTTGGGATTTTGTAACAAGTCATACGGAAACAGCCCATATGATTATGTGGTTGTTATCTGATCGCGGGATACCTAGAAGTTTCCGAATGATGGAAGGATTTGGTGTGAATACGTTCCGCTTTGTAAACGAGCAAGGGAAAGCTCGGTTTGTGAAATTTCATTGGAAACCCGTTCTTGGTACGCATTCGCTCGTATGGGATGAAGCTCAGAAACTTGCGGGAAAAGATCCTGATTATCTCCGCCGCGATTTATGGGAAGCGATTGATATGGGAGAATATCCAGAGTTTGAACTTGGTGTGCAAATGATTGATGAAGATCAAGAATTCAATTTTGACTTTGATATATTGGATCCAACCAAGTTTTGGCCAGAAGAGCAAGTACCAGTCAAAATGATTGGAAAGATGACTTTAAACAAGAATCAGGATAATTTCTTTGCTGAAACAGAACAAGCAGCCTTTCACCCAGGTCATGTTGTTCCAGGCATCGACTTTAGTAATGATCCATTATTGCAAGGGAGATTGTTTTCTTATACGGATACACAATTGCTCCGCCTTGGTGGGCCGAACTTCCATGAGATTCCAATCAATCGACCGATTGCTCCAGTGAACAATAACCAGCGCGATGGCTTCCACCGAATGACAATTGATCGTGGAGCGGTGTCCTACTCACCGAATGCAATGCGGTATAATTCACCAGAGCCCGCAACAGACCAAGAAGGTGGGTTTACACATTATGCAGAAAAGGTAGAAGGACAGAAGGTAAGAAAGCGAAGTGCAAGCTTTCAAGATCATTATCGTCAAGCGACATTGTTTTGGAATAGTATGTCCCAGGCGGAAAAGATGCATATTGTGAAGGCATTCCATTTTGAAGTTGGAAAAGTAAAAGATAAACAAATCAAACAACGTGTGGTGGACATGTTCAATAATGTCGATGGAAATTTAGCAACCCAAATCGCTCAAGGACTGGGTGTGAATCCACCAACAAACCCTGGAGGAACTAATGTCACAGATTCATCACCAGCTGTAAGTCAAGAAAATACGATTCGAAGTGCGAAAACGAGAAAAGTAGCGATTTTAATTGAACAAGGTTTTAATTATAACGATGTATCACAGTTCATGACAGCACTAACTTCTGCTGGGGTACATGCAGATATTGTTAGTAAGAACTTAGGTATGATCACAAGTTCTGATAATCAGCAATTAGAAGCAAATAAGAGTTATGCAACGACTACCGCGGTGATGTATGATGGCTTATTTATCCCTGGTGGAAAAACCGCTGTTGATCAACTGATGACACATAAAGAAGCAAAGGATTTTGTGAATGATACATTTGCACACGCCAAACCTCTTGGAGCAACAAATGAAGGGGTAGACTTATTACAAGTAGCAGATGTAAAAAACGTTGTCCTTGCTGAGCCACAATCACAAGCACAAATATATACAGATATGGGAGTAGTAACAGTTCGAAACACCACTGATCTAACTGCATTTCACCATGAATATGTCGATGCCCTTGCCCAACACCGACACTGGATGCGAGAAAACCAAGACGGCAAAATGAGCGGATAAAGTTGGGACATGGGGACAGGGCACTTGTCCCAGTGAGTGGTGGGACAACAAACCTGTCCCCATGTCCCACTGAACTAAGGACGAGTGTCATTGTAATATGGCACTCGTTTTATATGTTTTAACCATAGAAGAAGTGTAAATATACATTTATAGAGCTTTATAAAATTAATCTCAAATTCTTTTCAAAAAATCGAAACTTTCCTCGATCTAGGTTCGTTACATACAATAGAGAATGCACGTTTTTAGAAATATTGGAAGTTTAACAGAAAAAACAATATAATTGGTGGATATGGGTATTTTTTTAAATCTGGGACAACAAACCTGTCCCCGTGTCCCATCAAATAGAAATTGGAGGAATAGATGATGAGTAAAAAACGCTGGATTGCCCTAGTGATTGCAGCGGGGCTGTTTTTCGCGTCAGTCGGGTTTCAATTTTTAACAAGTTTGGTTACGGCTGATTTTGAATCAATGTTTGATATGCAAGATTTAAATAAGGGTTATAGCGAGAAAGTAATCGAAGATGGTACAGGAACTAATAAAATTGCTGTCCTACATTTAAATGGTGTAATTCAAGATACGACAGCGAGTACGATGTTTAATACGAGTTCCTATAATCATAAGCGATTTTTAGACATGTTGGAGCAGGCTGCCGAAGACCGTTCTGTTAATGGTATCATCCTACGGGTGAATACACCTGGTGGTGGTGTAGTTGAAAGTGCAGAAATTCATGATAAAATCACTGAAATTCAAGAGGAATACGACAAGCCAATTTATGCATCGATGGGGAATACAGCTGCATCTGGTGGGTATTATGTCTCCGCACCTACGGATAAAATTGTTGCCCATAATGCAACCCTAACTGGTTCGATTGGTGTGATTATGGAAAGCTTTAATTTTGCTGAATTTGCTGAAGAACATGGTATTGATTTCAATACGATTAAGAGTGGAGAATACAAAGATATCATGTCGATGTCTCGTGAAATGACAGATGACGAACGAGCAATCTTACAAGCGATGATTGATGATATGTATGCGGATTTTGTGCAAGTTATTGTAGATGGTCGTGATATGTCAGAAGAGCGGGTGCGTGAATTAGGAGATGGACGCGTTTATACAGGTTCGCAAGCGAAAGAAGTCGGTCTTGTGGATGAACTTGGATCCTTGCAAGATACCATTGACATCATGAAGGAAGACCAAGAATTAGACAATGCAAGAGTTGTCGAATATGAACAAGGATTTGGTATGAATCAATTTCTAGCAGGATCGATGCAAAGCGTATTTGGGATGAACAATGATGTATTCGACATAAAAGAACTAGTACGTGAAAGCAATGCCCCGCGTGCGATGTACTTATATTCAAAATAAAGGAGGGTGTCGTCTGTGAGTGAAGAACAATTGGAATATACGTCCACTACTGAGTCGGATCGTAGGTATGCAGGGTTTTGGATGCGATTCTGGGCCTATTTAGCTGATTTAGTGATCGTATTTAGTATTAACGGCATCCTTTTGCTTCCATTTCGATTTATCAACGATGGAGCTGGTCTAGATATTGGTATATGGCCTGTTGCAGGGATTGTTGGTTCGATTGTATTTTATCTGTATTTTTTGATGATGACGAAATATTTTCAACAAACTTTAGGAAAGATGATCTTTGGTTTAAAAGTTGTCAGACAAGATGCCGAAGACCTTAAGTGGAGTGATCTTGTCTTTCGAGAAATAGTGGGTAGATTTATCCACCGTGTCTTTTTTATCGCCGGTCTTTTATATTTGGCTGTTGCATTTTCATCCCAAAAACAAGGGATTCATGACATGATTGGTGATACGCGCGTGGTATTTGATGATTAAATAATATACAGTAATCAAAAGTAAGTAGTTCTGTTTTGGAGTGAAGCTTTATAAACGCTCTGAAACGAACTACTTTTGTTATCATGTCTCTCCAAGCATAGGGAAAAGCGTTATAGAACAAGGCTGCTTATTTTAAATGAAAGAACACATAAATAGTTTGTATACACAAATCGAATAAGTAAAGAAAGTTCAACAGTTCCGTGATAGATGGTGCAACCTATATTAGATAGTAAAAAGAAGGTGTATGTCGTGAAAAAAGAGCTGTGGATTCCACTGATTGTTTCATTCGGAACAATGGTAGTACTTTATTTCATCGGTTTTTTAACGAATTTGGAATTGCTTGTATTTCATTGTCATATACCGAAATTTCATTACTTCCAATTGCAATTGGGAGCACTTGCAGGGTTTATTACAGAGCGTATAATCAAACGAAAATCACAAATCTAAATGAGGAAATGTTGGTTAAAATGTATAACATGAGTGAGGAGTGATCTAATGGAGAACTATTATATTGCAGTAACTTACGATGTTTGTGAACATAACGACCTTGTTGAGGATATGAATCAATATCTTTTAAATAATAAGACAAGTATAGAGAAACAAGTTGCTGAATTTGCTAAACAGGATGTTGCTCCTCTAGTAAAAGTTTATCAATCTGTTAATCGAGATTTTAAAGACGTTCAATTATATCGTGACTATCATTTCGTAGACTATCAATGTAAGTGCACGGAGTAGTCTTTTCCTATTTTATCACTATCAAAATATTTAAAAGACTTGTCCTATTTTTCTACTTCGCTTCATAGAGTAGAAATGGGAGGTGCAGGTAATGATAAATTACGGGAAAGAGATTTTTCAGGATAACATGACGCAATTAATAACCATTATTGTTAGTTTAGGATTGGCGATTGTTGCCAAAAAATTATCAGGCGAAATTGCGAACATGTCGATCATAAATTTTATTAAGGATGGTTATAGTTATATAAAGGATAATGAGCATTTAAGTCTTGTTCATGATGTTTTTGTCCCTTTAAGTATGTATATTGTTTCTTGTGCTTGTTTGTTATGGATGGGGGTCACGAATTTAGTAACGCGTAAGGAACAAGCGGATAGCCGTGCCAACTTCTTAAAACTAGTGCTAGGATGTTTTCAGTTATGCTTATTTACTATATTTTTGTTTATTGAAGGTAAATTATTTTTTTATTTTATGTTATTAGTATTCACGGTCATTCTATTAATTGGGGCGATGAATGTTGCGGCATCTAATCATGACAAACGAAATAGATATAATTAGTGAAGAAACTAGAACTATCCATATATATAGTTCTAGTTTTTGTATTATTTGAAACATTTGACAATATCAACAGAGTTAGTACACTGTAAATATACATAGAAATTCTATATATAACATCCATTCGATAGGTGGTATTGAGAATGAAACGAAGTGTTATGTTCTGGCTTGCGATTTTTGCAAGCGTTTTGTTATTAGTGTTTAAATTTTTTGAATGGCAACTTGTTGGACTTTTTACAGTGTTTTTTTTGCCTGTTATTTGGTTGGTGTTTTATGGATTTTTTATTGTTGCAGGGGTTTTATCGATTGTCCAGTGGGTCAGAAAAAAAGATTGGAAGCCTGTAACGGTTATTGCCGTAACGACACTGCTCGTGTTTTTAATTCCATTTCATCAGCTTGCGATTCAAACGGATTTTTATTGGAATAAACAGAAACGACTGGAAGTGATTGAACAAATTGATAACCAAACGCTCGAGCCAAATGTATCACATAATGATACATTGATCGAGCTACCAACAAAATATCGATCATTATCGAGTGGTGGGGATGTGGTTTTAGAAAAACAAAGCGATCGTTTGTCTGTTTTGTTTTTTACTTCCCGCGGGGTGTTAGATAATTTTTCTGGCTTTGTTTATAGTGAAAATGGCGAGGAGCCAGATAGAAGAGATTTTGGCGGTGACTTCAAAGAAATTGTTCCAATGGGGGAGAAATGGTTTTTTGTTTCTTCTTCATAAGCGAAAATAGCTGAAAACCATCTGCATGATCCATTCATCATACAGATGGTTTATTTTGTTATTCTTCACTTGGTGGTTCTTCATCTTCTGCATTCTTGCCAAATGCTTCAGGGATCATGGTAAATCCTTCGATCATCGTATCCTCTTCCACTTCAATCATTAAATACCGTTTTCCATTAAAGTTAACCCGCCTAACATAGCTTAGATCTTGTGGGCTTATCGAAACATTGGCGACTTTTGTTTCAATTTTAATCGATTTTGATTGATACTTTGGTACGACATTTTGGGCCTTGAGCTCATAACTGTGGTCGTCGATTACTTTTTTGAAAGCTGACTCGACTTTGTCGTCATCGACATCTTCTACACCGCTCATTTTCAATACTCGTCCAACATCTTTGTAGTCTAATGTAGGTGCCTCGTCTTCTTCATTATCTTCAATCACGCGATTGATTTCTTCATAGACATTGGAGAGAGTGGACGTATTGAGTTGGTCTCCTGTCACGTCTTTGACTATTTCTTCAAACACGACTTTATCTTCTTGAGCTGTCATAATATCCTCACCATTCAACACATCTTCGATAAACCGGTAATCAGGTTCATAGGCTTTACTGGCAGCGTATAGAATACGGTTGACATCGGCAGCGTGATCGGTGAAACAAGGGAAAAGAAATCCACCGATTGGTGCGGTTAGATTGATGATTGGATCCACCACAACATTGTATTTGAATTCTTTTTCCACATAGTCAAACAGCAATTCTTTTTTTGGATCTTGCGTTTTATTAATACTACATAGCACAAAAGGGTTGGAATAGACAGTATCCCGTTCGCTTTCTTCTGATTCTTCACTACGACGCTTCATCGGCTTTAAGTACTCTCCGCGAATGAATGTGACAACAATATCCATGTCATATTGGCGATCTTCCAACATTTTTGCAACGATACGAAGCATTTGCTCATTCCAGCTTTCTGTATCTTCACTTAATAATCCTTGATGTAAAATTAGTTGACTACTGTCCTCGACACCGCTCTGGAATTTTAATTCAAATAACTTTTGATCGAGCTGACCAGTTAGAAGTTTTTTAAAATTAGCCATGAACAATTCTTGTTGATCAGGTTCTAACATTTCAAATGGTTGGCTCTGATAATGGTAAATATCACTCGATTCCTTCATAATATAAACATTAAATATCTCTGTGATTTTCAGTAAATCATTATTGACTTTAAATTGTTTTCGAATATCTGCTATGTCCTTCTTGTTCATAAAGCTCCCCACTCCTAAATGATATTATATGTATGAAGACGCATTTTCTTATTTTAACACAACTGGGACAAGGGGACAGGTTTTCTGTCCCAGTTTATAAGTTTTTATTAAGATATACCTGATCATGAAATAATACACGTATGTTATTAGATGAAAACACCAATACATTATTTTTACATAAGGTCTAAAAGAAGATCGCCCAACCGATTAAATGGGGAGATATGATAATATAAATATAGATTTGCGATGAATAGTACCTAAACGTGTGTAGGAGATAAAGAGGGGGATGAGCGTTTGGAAAAGGAAGAAAATGATCGGGTCACAAATGAAGGAAAGAAGATGTTTGCTACTATAGTTGACTACTTATTAGCAATCTTTATCGGCTATGTTCTTGGGTTTATTGTTGCAAAGGTTTATCAAACATGGGCTATTGTTTATAGAGAAAGTCAATATGACCTTAATCGCCCCACGCAATGGGAGACAGAATCCCCACCTGCTTGGGCATTTGCAACAGAAAGTCCTAATTCATTTTTTGCGTTGGTTGTACTTTTCTTTATTTTTATATGTATACTATTTACTTTTTGTTTGAGAAAAAGGTTAAAGACTAATGCCAAATAATTATTTATTCTTATAAGGTATGCATAAGTGAGTTCTGTGCTAGCAAGAAGGGGGAGAATGGCAAGATTTTGTAATAATTATTTACAGGGCATAATGCTTACTACTGCAATCACAAAAAGTATAAGGTATGATGGATGTATATAAATTAAGGGATTTAGGGGGAGATTTTGTGGAGATCCAAAACATTTTAATAGCGGGTAAGCTTGCAAATGCTATGAAAGAACAAATTAACGCGGATGCCTATCGACAGGAGTTTCGTTTTAAGCCAGCACCAGAAGTAACAGTCGATGACCTGCAGTGGGCGGATGCCTATGTATCGTTTGAACCGACTGCGAATTTTGATTTTTATAATCTAAAATGGGTCCATTCGTTTGGAGCAGGGGTGAATCCATATGTGTATAACAGGGAATGGAAACAAGATGTGTTATTAACCCGTACAGTTTGTTCCTTTGGTAGTCGTATTAGTCAATATTGTTTAAGTTATTACCTTAAAGATATGCAGGAACATGACTATTTCAGAGCGCATCAAAACGAGAAAAAGTGGCAACCTAAGGAACCGCAGTTGATTAACGGGCAAAAAGTGATGGTGTATGGGACTGGTGAAATAGGACAGGAAGTTGCCAAAATCTTTTCCACCATTGGCATGGACGTAGTCGGTGTTTCGTTAAGTGGAAAACAAAAAGACTATTTTCGTGATGTGTATGCCGTATCCACTGAAACCGAAGAATTACATGATGCTGATCTAGTCATCAACACACTTCCATTAACAGACAGTACGGAACAACTTTTTGGGGAGGAATTCTTTACTCGCTTGACGCATGCTGTCTTCATTAATGTTGGACGTGGTTCTTCTATTGTCGATGATGCACTGTTGCGTGCGTTGGATGATGGGAGAATAAGGTTAGCAGTTCTCGATGTGTTTAGAGAAGAGCCGTTACCAAAGGGAAATAGATTGTGGAACCATGAAAACGTGTTGATCACACCACATATATCAGCTGTCACTACCGTTGAGGAAGCTGCTGAATGCTTTTTAGATACGCTAAATACCATTGAAAACAACGGGGTATTACATAATAAAGTCGATGTAACGAGGGGGTATTAATCGTGAAAGGACGTGGTAGGTGATGACGAGAGATGGTGTTTGACTTTATCCACATGTAACTGGCAGGAAGCCTCCACTTCACACTGCGAGGTGAAAAATTAATGGGTGAGCTGCCAGTATATGTTCGGTTCTGTTCAACATTCTAACAGGATTTAAGCGAAGATCTTACACTATTTTGACGCGGGATAATATAGGCGTGATCAGTGGACACTAGGAATAAAGTTTTTCTTAATAAAACTTAACTTATTCAATCAACTACAATATCAAGCGAAGAAGGAGATAGAATGACGGATAAAGCAAAAACAGGATGGAATTTTGAAAACAGCTATGCTCGTTTATCAGACATTTTTTTTGCAAACACGAATCCAACTCCAGTTCGTGAGCCTGAATTGGTTCTATTTAATGAAACGTTAGCATCATCCCTTGGACTCGATGGACAAGCATTACAACAGGGTGGGGGTGTGTCTATTTTAGCTGGTAATGAAATCCCTCAAGGGGCAATGCCAATTGCACAAGCATATGCAGGACACCAATTTGGTCATTTTACGATGTTAGGAGATGGTCGGGCTGTACTGCTAGGAGAACAAATCACCCCACAAGAGGAACGTATTGATATCCAACTGAAAGGTTCCGGTAGAACACCATTTTCACGCGGTGGGGATGGACGAGCAACGCTAGGCCCAATGCTACGTGAATACATTATTAGTGAAGCCATGCATGCACTTGGTATTCCAACGAATCGAAGTCTAGCTGTCGTGACAACAGGGGAGTCAGTCATGCGTGAGACCGCATTACCTGGGGCAATCCTAACGCGGGTGGCATCTAGTCATTTACGTGTTGGGACATTCCAATATGCGCGAAAATGGGGAACTAAAGAACAATTGCAAGCATTGGCGGACTATGCGATTGAGCGTCATTTTCCTCATTTGGTAAAAGACGTGGAGCGCTATCGGTTATTTCTTAGGGAAGTGAGTGACCGCCAAGCGAAACTGATTGCGAATTGGCAACTTGTCGGTTTCATCCACGGAGTAATGAATACCGACAATATGACAATAAGTGGAGAAACAATTGATTATGGTCCATGTGCCTTTATGAATACGTACGATCCTAATACCGTGTTTAGTTCGATTGATGCTCAAGGGCGTTACGCTTATGGCCATCAACCTCGCATTGGTGGATGGAATTTAGCAAGATTTGCTGAAGCATTATTACCACTTTTACACGAGAATCAAGACCAAGCAGTTGAGATAGCTCAGGACGAAGTTGCACGCTATTTGCAGGTACACCATAACTACTGGCTCACAGGAATTCGAGCGAAATTAGGAATCAGTAATCAAGAGGAAGAAGATGAAGGGTTAATTGAAGATTTACTGCAGTTGATGGAAGATAGTGGTTCAGACTATACCAATACATTCCGTGCTTTGACCTTTGATCAATATGACGAGATGGCATTGTTTAACACCAATGAATTCGCTGATTGGAAAAAACAGTGGCAAGCACGTCTCGAACGTCAAGCCCAATCAAAACAAGCGATTCACGAATTGATGCGTAACAGTAATCCCGCAGTAATCCCGCGTAATCATCGAGTGGAGGAAGCGTTGGAGGCTGCGGTTGAAAACGACGACTATAGCGTGTTAAAACAACTTCTTGATGTCTTATCTCGACCATATGCTCACTCAGCGGATCAAAGAGAATACTGTTCACCGCCACCGGCAACAGATGTTCCATACCGTACTTACTGTGGAACTTAAGATTATATGGACGCTTTAGAGGAACGACTCCTAAATTGGTCGTTCCTCTTATTTATTGATAATTTCTTTCGTATGTAAAATGCGCATGTGCTATATCGTTTGCGATTAGTAGAAGTTATAGTGTTATTCGGACGGATTGTTGTTAATTGACGAAAAGTTGTAGGGTTAAAAAACAGGAATAAGGGGTAATGAAACAATGTGATTGTAAATACAGCCAAGAATAGACGAGGAGGATTTTCATGCAAAAACATCAATGTCCTAGATGCAAACTGCTAACGCCGAGAGTTATTAAATTCCGAGACGAGTTTGTCTGTCAATTGTGTTACGTGAAAATTCCTGAAAAAGAAAGAACACGAGCGGCTTTACAAGAACCAAAGTTAATATGATCATTCCTAAATTTAACAATCTAATTGTTATTAGAACAAGAATAAAGCTGTATGATTCGATCATTATACAGTAAAAACAGCCATAAATAAAAAGCTCGGCGTTTAAACCGAGCTTACTTCTTTCTACACTTTATTTTTTAATAAACATTTGTGCCCAGTGATAACCAGTTCTTTCAACGCCAACACCAATATGGGTCATATTCTCGTCTAGGATATTGGCGCGATGACCTTCACTGTTCATCCAAGCGTCGACAACTTCTTCTGGAGAACGTTGTCCATGTGCAATATTTTCGGCAGCAGATTGGTAAGAGACGCCGAAATCCCTCATCATATCAAACGGTGAACCATAGGTTGGACTAGTGTGTGAAAAATAGCTGTTCTCTTGCATGTCATCTGCTTTTGCTTTTGCGACATTATTTAATTGACTGTCCGCTTGTAACGGAGGTAAACCTTGGTTTTGTCTTTCTGCATTCGTTAATTCGATCACAGATGAGACAAAATCATCTGTATCGCCTTCTTGTGTGGGACTATCTTGCTGTTGTGTTCCTTGGTCTGCTTGCTCTTGCTCTTGATTTTGTTGCTGCTGTGTCTGATCTTGACGTTGTGTTTGTTGCTGCTGCTGTTGTTGCTGTTGGGTATTTTGTTCTTGTTGAGTATTTTGTTCTTGTTGAGTATCTTGTTGTTTTGTGTGTTGTTGTGCTTGTTCTAAGTTGCGTAGTTGTTGTTCAACAATACCATGATTTTTCGCTTGTTTCTCATCAACTGCTTTAAACTCATACTTCGCTTCTTGAACTCTGACCGGTTGCGTGTGTGGATAACTGTCACTGTTGGAATCGGTTTGTAGACTTGAAATGTTGTCATTTCCATTGTTTTCATTGTTTAAAGCTTGGTCATTTGTATTGCATGCTACTAAAAGTATCATTAGAAAACTGATAAATAGTATTGTCCATTTTTTATGCATGATATAAACTCCTTTTCTGTTTTATTTTTAGTTTTTCATGTTTTTAAAAAAATAAAGATGGAAATATAAAACAAATGAAGCAGCTCTTTACACAAGACTGTAATTTTATCAATAAGTAGGCGAGAACCCCCATCTTCAAGGAATGTGAAGGGCAAAGCCCAATGAGTAAGTGGGGGGATGAATCGCCTTTTTGCAAAACACTTGCGTAAAATATACAATCGCGCCACACGTACCGAAGTAGCGAAAAACAAGCAGAGTAGGGAGTGCGGAGAGTCCAACGTACAAGATATAAGCTTTCACCGTAGGGACTACGGGTAGAGCCTACTCAGGTAACTGGTGGTTACACTGGTGTTCGTAGGAATCCCCCACTTCAAGCTTTAGCTAAGTCGTGGGTAGTCAAGGTGAGGATTGGACACGTAGGTAAGGTGAAAAAATATATATAAACTATATGATATTCGCTTTATTTTTTGCAGAGAAATGTTGATTGTATTTCCTTTTAACAAAAGTACAAAAACAAAATCCACCGAGTTCCACTAATCGAAATGAGAACTGCGATGGTTTTATTTTCTTTGTTATGTTAAATATAATAATTTGTAATATTAACCGGGGTAACAAGCTTTAATTATTTATTAAAATGATGTAGGCGGTCGTAGGTTTCTAATAAAAATTCATAGAATAATTCTTCTGTTGGTAATAATTTTCGAGAAGTTGGAAAAATAACACCTACGGACCGCGTTTGGTTTGGGTCTTCTAAAGGTATTTTTACAGTTGAACGAGGAGTGTTATCAACCAACGTCATTTCTGGCATCAGTGCGATGCCTAAACCGGCAGAAACCAATCCCTTTAATGCATCGATATCTTTGCCCTCAAAAGCAATTTGTGGTGAGAAACCAGATTTTGTACATGATTTAACAACTTGATTACGGAACACATAGCCCTCAGGTAACACAATGAATGGATCGTTTCTTAGCTCTCGTAAGGAGAGAGAGGAACGGTGTGCTAAGGGATGATGAAGTGGCAGTAATACAACAATATTTTCACTAAATAAAGTGGTACCGTTGAATTTATCTGCTTTTTCTTTTTTTGGCATAGGTGCAATCATGGCTAAGTTAAATTCGCCATTCACAACCCCATCGATTAAATCATAATAGAGCGCATTACTCATTTGAAATCTTGCTTCGGGATAGCGCAAGCGAAAGGAATAGATAATCGACGGTAAGATATGTGCAGCCATGCTGATTGGAAAGGCAATTCGTACAGTTCCTTTTTCAGGGTCTAGATATTCTTTAACCTCGCGTTTCGCATCTTCCATTAAGTTCATAGACTGTTTCATTCGTTTTAAGAAAAGTTTTCCCAAAGGTGTTAGTTTTACCCTTCTACCTTCGCGAAAAAATAGATCGATGCCTAATTCATTCTCTAAATTAAAAATTTGCCTACTAACTGATGACTGTGCTACATGTAAGGCATCTGCAGCTTCAGTTACATGCTCTCTTTTTGCTACTTCCATAAAATACTCAATTTGCCTAATCTCCAAATTTATTCACTCCATTTCAATTCATGCGTTTTGTGCATTGATTTTATCGTTTTAATACATATAAAACTATTATCGTAAGGTGTTTTTTTTTCATTATAAATAGATAATTCAGAGTATTTTTTTCTAAATTAAAATACGTGCTAACCCAATAGTGGGTTGTGTAAGGGATATGGAGACTCTGTTTCTTAAAATGACTCCATTCAGTTTTAATCTGTTAAATCAAAATTTTTAGCAAGTTCAATAATGCAAGTAACGCATTGATCTCATCGTTTATTTATATTGTAACTATCATTTGTTTAATTATAAAATGAAAATACGACTTAAAAAAGGAAAACGTTTATAGGAGCTGAAAATATGAAAACGATGGAAGATGTCCAACAAACAAAACAAGAAAATGTGCAAGCATATGTAGAGCGTATCATGAAGATTATTGAAAAGCGTAATCCAAATGAAGTGGAGTTCCATCAAGCAGCAAAAGAAGTATTAGACTCGTTAGTGCCTGTTTTAGTGAAACATCCAGAATACATCGACCATGCAATTGTAGAAAGAATGGTAGAACCAGATCGTTTGCTTACTTTCCGTGTGCCATGGGTTGATGATCAGGGAAGAGTTAAGGTGAATCGTGGTTTCCGTGTTCAATTTAATAATGCGATAGGACCGTACAAAGGTGGATTAAGATTCCATCCATCTGTTAATGCAAGTATTATTAAATTTTTAGGCTTTGAACAAATTTTCAAAAATTCCTTAACTGGTCAGCCAATTGGCGGAGGTAAAGGTGGTTCTGATTTTGATCCGAAAGGGAAATCAGACTTAGAAATCATGCGTTTCTGTCAAAGCTTTATGAATGAACTAGCAAACCATATCGGACCTGATGTCGATGTACCAGCTGGTGACATTGGTGTTGGCGCAAGAGAGATTGGTTATATGTTTGGGCAATATAAGAAGCTTCGTGGTGCATATGAAGCTGGTGTACTTACTGGAAAAGGACTTGGCTATGGTGGTAGCTTAGGGCGTAAAGAAGCTACAGGCTATGGTACTGTCTACTTTGTTGACGAAATGCTAAAAGATAATGGATTAAGCTTTAAAGATAAAACAGTTGTTGTATCAGGTTCAGGGAATGTGTCTATCTATGCAATAGAAAAAGCAACGGAATTAGGTGCCAAAGTTATTGCATGTAGTGACTCTAGTGGTTATATCTATGATGCTAATGGTATTGACCTTGAAACAATTAAACAACTAAAAGAGGTTGAAAACAAGCGTATTTACCATTATCTTGACCATCATCCGAATGCATTGTATATGGAAGGTTGTGCAGGGATTTGGTCTCTACCATGTGACATTGCCTTGCCATGTGCAACACAAAACGAACTTGATGAACAGAGTGCGAACATGTTGATCGAGAATGGTGTGAAAGCAGTCGGTGAAGGTGCAAATATGCCAACAACTCTAGACGCAATTCATACATTTATGGATAACGACGTATTATTTGCTCCTGCTAAAGCAGCTAATGCAGGTGGGGTTGCAGTTTCTGCGTTAGAAATGGCGCAAAATAGTGCACGTTTAGCATGGACTGTTGAAGAAGTTGACGGTAAGCTTAAGCAAATTATGAAAAACATTTATCAAGACAGTGTGCAAGCATCTGAAGAATACGGTGTGGCAGGAAACTTAGTAACAGGTGCTAACATTGCCGGATTTAAAAAAGTAGCAGATGCAATGATCGCTCAAGGCGTAAATTAGGGACAAGGGGACAGTACCTTGTCCCTTTTCTATTTCTTATCATTTAATATCGCATTTTTTACAATGTAAAGGACAAGATTAATATGATAATAACAGGTAAGAATACTACAACATAACCAATTGGATTGGCAAAATTTAATGTCCAGCCAATACTAAATCGTTTTTCCACAAAAATAGAAGGATCATGCGGATTGAAGTAGAAAATTCCACCCTTCCAATACTTATCCTCATCCACGCTTTCTTGCTCGTTCGTTTGTCCTGTTATTCCTTTTCCTTCCAAATCAGAGTCCACCGAACCAACCTTAACAGCTAGTACGAGCGCACCAATCAACATAACGAATAAAAATCCAAATGGAAAAAACAGTAACCATCTATCACTGAAAAGTTGGTCGTAGAGCAAATTCAATTGTAAAAAAGAGAACAATATTGTGATTAAAATGTTGGTTAGAAATAAAAACCAACTTGAATATTTTCGTAGCCGTAATTGACGTAATGTGGAGGACGTCACGTTTCCAGCTTGTATTTTAATCCCTGAACGTTTAGTAAAAATGTTAATTGCAAGAAACATCGCCTGCATGATCAAGAGAATGAACGGTAGGTTCAACACAGAGATCCAACTTTTGTCCGTAAATGCATCAGGTTGTCCGTCTGCACCCCAATGAATCGGGATTTGATTTGGCAATTGCTCAAATAAATTCGCAGATAATAGAATCAACGTAGCGGTGATCACCATTGGAATCAAGTGCACGAAGGAAGAGAGCATTTCATCCTTTGCTCGTGCTCGTAAATCGGTAACATGAACCTGCCGAATATTGCTATACCAATCTTCCTCTCTTTTAAGTTTGGATAGTTTGTAGTGAAAGAAAAAATAAAGGATCATACTAGTGAAGAGAATAACAAAGGGAAGAATGCTCCCTGTTAGGACGAGTTTAGGTTGCTGCAATGTATTTACTTGACTCCAAATAAGAAATCCAATTAAAACGATAACTGAAATAATTGCTGTGATCAGTGCATATCGCTTTTTATACTGCATGATTTTGGGATCTTGCGCATGTTCATATGGGATTGTGACACCAAAAACGACATTGCGTTTGACAAGAAATGGTATTGTAATCTGTAAGATGCTAACAAATAATATGGTAATAAATAAGATGATGAACTCCATATGTTAATCCTCCTTAATTTTTACTAGGACCTTCGTGATGAGGTCTTGTAACTCTTGTTGACTGATCCCGTTTACTAAAGCTTCTACGACAAGTGGTTGGAATGCTTCTCCTAACTTATTGAGCTGGTGTGCAGTAATTTGCTGCCTTTTATTAGCTATAATAATAGCACCTTTTTTGGGAACAATTTTGATAATGCCTTTTGTCTCTAGTTCATGATAGCTTTTGTTGACTGTATGCATATTAACACCTAAGTCACTGGCAAACGCACGAACAGACGGTAACATATCGTTCGTTGCTAACTCATCTCGGACAATCGCCTCCATAATCTGGTTGGTTAATTGTCTGTATAAAGGTAGTTCTGATTCAGGGTTTAGGCTGATCATTATAGACGCCTCCATTCTTAATTTCTTCTGTTATATACATAGCATAACAATTTTGTTCTACTCATACTATAACAAAATTGTTATATATTGTCTATAACAGTTTTGACTATTCGCTTTGTTAAGTGAGGAAGAGGAGTGGGGGAGTGATTAAAGATTAAGAAAGTCATGTTCGATTAGTGTTTTTCTGACAACAATGTGTGTAAATACTGTTGGAAGTTTGTGCGGAAAAACTGTTTTCTTCAAAAGTGTTGCTTTGTTAGCAGTTAATCACTTATGACGTATAGCTTAAATTCATGTTACAATTATCAAGTAGGACAATTATAAAGTGAGTAGGTGAAAAATATGATCGAGATCAAAACATCTGAAGTTAGTGATGGAGAATTCAATAGAGGTGTGTTTGCTACATGTGATATAAAAAAAGGCGTGCTTTTTCATGAAGCACCTGTCATTTCTTATCCAAATGACGAGCATCCACATATAGAGAAAACCTTACTCGCTGATTACGCTTTTGAGTATGGGATCAACCATTCTGCGATCCTTCTAGGCTACGGTATGTTGTTTAATCATTCTTATGAACCAAATGCAGAGTATGAGATTAATTTTGATAATCATACCTTTGACTTTTATGCTTACACAGATATAAAAGCAGGACAGGAGATTTTTATCAACTACAATGGTGATGTGGATAATGAGGATCCGCTTTGGTTTAATCAAGATTAACAAGGCGATAAAGATGTAAAGAGGTGATTACTGTCGTGTAGATAGTAGTCGCCTCTTTTTGTAGTACCATTTATATCTCATCTGCGTTAAAAAATAGCGGAACGACGAACAGGTTTATAAAGGTATAAAAAATTTGTGCGAGCAACAGAGGATCAACATAAACCGAGGTCCAAAATATACGTTATCTATCGAAGAAACAGACTGATAATGTAAGAAAACGAATTTCTTTGCACAGGGACAATCTTTTAACGAACAATCTAAAAAAGCAACTTTGGCACTGTACAGTGCCAAAGTTGCTACTTTGTTAAGAAATTCTCCGTATAAAATGGTTGGTCGTCTTCATCAAATGCAACCCCAACCCCAAGGCTTTCAAATCGTTCCTTTAATATATTCTCACGGTGTCCAAGCGAGTTCATTAATCCTTGATGGGCAAAAATACTACTTGGTTGTCCTGCGGCAAGATTTTCACCAGCTGAACGGAATGAAATATTATCATTACTCATCCGTTCAAAAGGGGATTGTCCCTCTAAGTTTGTATGACTGAAGTACCCATTCTGGGCCATATCTGAACTATGCTTGCGAGCGGTTGTTCTCACGGATGTTTCCCAGGTGAGTGGCGATAATCCATGTTTCACTCTAGCCGCATTCGTTAAATCGAATAGTTGGTGTTCAAATCCTTCCTTCAATTTCTCACTTGGTTCAGCGAAGAATTCGGGTTTTTGCGTTTCGAGATCACCACTAATAATTTGCAGAGCTGTTACAGTGTTATTTTCGTGTTTATCATAAAAAATGGTCACATAATCTTCATCAACGAGATAGGTGTCATGTTCTTGATTGTTTTCAATTTGATAGTTAACAAGCCCTTTACGGATACTAGTTAAAGGTTCTCCTAGTGCATCACGAACGGATGCTTTTGAGCTACCATATTCAATTTCGTTTGTGGCTGTGACCAGATCTTGATTGGTGTACATTCCCGCCACTTGGTTTTGCTCATTATACGCTACCATGAAAAAATTTTGATAATCTTCGTGATAGCTCACCCAATTGACGCCATACTCATTCAAACTAGAGCGATTGGGACTACCGACCGATTGTTCCACCTCTGACCTGTCATCACCAAGTTCGATATTATAGACAGAAAAAACTTGGTTACTTGGAGCATCAAGTGTTGGTTGTTCGGGCTCCGTTTGTTCGGTTTGTTGTTCGTCTTCGAATGTTTCGTCCAACTTGGATAGGAGGCCTTGTAGTTCATGGTGGAGATAATTGGCCACTTGGGCTACTTTCGGATGTTCCTTGATGGCATTGACATCATCGCCAATTTCTGACACGACTCCCCGTGCACCTTGTTGTTGAAACGTATTACCATAAATGAGCCAAAAAACCCCAACAATAAAAATGATCCCAATGAATTTACGGATTTTTGACAAAAAAGACACTCCTGTCTTGTGTTTCTATTTATCCCGCATGTAACCGGCTTGTCTCCCTCACTTCAATCTACGTGAAACCAAACAAGATAAGTGGAGGGCGGGATGCCAGTAAATGTTCGATTTTATTCAAGGCCTGCGGGTTTCTACTTGCGGTACTAACAACCAACGGGAGTTGGAAGGAAATCCCACTGATTGAAGTTTCACTTAATTGTAGCAAGTTTTACCTCAGGAGGCAAAATGATCATTCGTTATGTTATGAATATGGATAAAAAGCTTCAGAAGTGATCCTGATCACTGAATTTTCTAAATTTATAAACTATAGTGGTATTACTTCGTAAATGGAAGCTAAATAGGGAGAGGAGAAAAAAACAGATGCGAAAAAAAGACCTACCTATCGTTTATTCATGTTCGGGCTGTTCATCAGCTGCCCAAACAGCAAATCAAGTAGCGATCAAAATGGACCGAGCAGACATTGCCGAAATGTCTTGTATTGCAGGGGTGGGGGGCGATGTGAAACCACTCGTTCGAACGGCAACTTCTGGCCGTGAAATTATTGCCATTGATGGTTGCCCATTGTCTTGTTGTAAACATTCATTAGCAAGACATGAGGTGGAACCAACCCATCATTTTGATTTATCAAAATTTAATGTACCCAAGCGAAAGGGTGTCGATCCGGATCCAACATTGGTAGAAGATGCTTATGAACGAATAGTCGAATTTTCAAATAGGAAAGCACAAGTATGATTCATTAGTAGTTGTAAAAGAATCGTCATCATGGATAAGTTTTTATACATCAACGACTTCTATTACAATTACTAGATGTATGTAATCAATTAAAAACTCCCATTCTAGTAATATTATACGAATATACTGGAATGGGAGTTTACCCTAGCTACTTAGATCGCAACTGCCGGATTTCCTCATCCGAAAAGGCGCGAGATCTAGTTAAGAACCTTTTTCCCTCAACACCTTCAAGTGAAAACATACCACCTCGACCATCAACGACATCAATAATCAGTTGGGTATGTTTCCAGTACTCATATTGGTTCGCATGTATATAAAATGGGGCACCACCAATTTCGCCAAGATGAATATCTTGTTCCCCAATGAATAAATCATCTATTGGATAACACATTGGCGAACTACCGTCACAACAACCGCCTGATTGATGAAAGAGTATGTCTCCATGCTTGTTTTGTAAATACTTGATTAATTCCAGTGCAGCATTTGTTGCGGTGACACGTTTGACTGTCAACACGATCACCTCTTTTTACAAACTAAGTGATATGGTTGGCCTTCAACTTCAAATTAAGGCATCTGTTTTAGAAAAAGCCAAGTTTTTGCGGGCTGTAACTAACAAGTAAATTTTTAGTTTGTTGGTAGTGCTCAAGCATCATTTTATGGTTTTCACGGCCAATACCGGACATTTTATAACCACCAAATGCTGCGTGTGCTGGATAAGCATGATAGCAATTTGTCCATACGCGTCCAGCTTCAATTGCTCTACCAAACCGATAGGCTTTATTAATATTTCGCGTCCAAACACCTGCACCTAAGCCATACAAGGTGTCATTAGCAATATCTAATGCTTCTTCGTCTGTTTTAAATGTTGTGACAGATAATACCGGACCGAAGATTTCTTCTTGGAAAATTCGCATCTTGTTGTTTCCTTTAAAAATAGTAGGCTGAACGTAATACCCGTCGGCATAGTCGCCACCGAGTTTATTCTGCTCACCACCAATTAAGCATTCAGCACCTTCTTGTTTACCGATATCTAAGTAAGATAAAATTTTCTCTAACTGCTCACTGGATGCTTGGGCCCCCATCATCGAGTTAGGGTCTAACGGATTCCCCGTTTGAATGGCTTTTACCCGCTCGATTACACGTTCCATAAAAGCATCGTAGATATCTTCGTGAATTAATGCTCTTGAAGGACATGTACATACTTCGCCTTGATTTAAGGCAAACATGACAAGTCCTTCAATTGCCTTATCGAGAAAATCATCGTCTTCATCCATCACATCTTTGAAGAAAATGTTCGGTGATTTACCACCTAATTCTAATGTTACCGGGATTATGTTTTGAGAAGCATACTGCATGATCATCCGACCTGTTGTTGTCTCCCCAGTAAAGGCAATTTTTCCAATTCGAGGATTGGAGGCAAGCGGTTTGCCGGCTTCTAAGCCAAACCCATTCACAATGTTGAGAACACCTGGTGGAAGTAAATCTTCAATTAATTCCATGAATAGTAAAATCGAAGTCGGTGTTTGTTCTGCTGGTTTTAAGACGACACAGTTACCAGTTGCAAGTGCTGGAGCTAATTTCCACGTTGCCATTAATAATGGGAAATTCCACGGGATAATTTGTCCCACAACACCAATTGGTTCATGGAAATGATATGCAATCGTATCTTCATCCACTTCTCCAATAGAGCCTTCTTGCGCGCGAATGGCCCCAGCAAAATAGCGAAAATGATCGATCGCTAGAGGTAAGTCGGCATTTAATGTTTCACGAACAGCTTTCCCATTGTCCCAAGTTTCGGCAACGGCTAACGTTTCTATGTTTTCTTCGATTCGATCGGCGATTTTATTTAAAATGTTTGCACGATCTGCAACAGAAGTTTTGCCCCAAGCGTCTTTTGCTGCATGGGCAGCATCAAGAGCAAGTTCAATATCTTCCTTGGTGGAACGCGGGACTTCACAGAATACTTTTCCCGTAACTGGAGTGATGTTCTCGAAATATTCACCATTTATTGGTGCTTTCCATTCGCCGTTAATATAATTGCCATAACGTTGTTTAAATTGTACCTTTGATCCTTCTGTGTTCGGAAATGCATAAACCATTCTACGATTCCTCCCTGAATATAAACTGACATGGACTTATCCGATGTCGATCATGTAGTTAGTTGATCAGTGATGTCTAACTAATAGGTATGCCTTAATCTAGTTGAATATGAAAAAACTATGAAAACTTATGGAGGGAAATCTATTTTTTTCTGAGCAGGGAAGTTTTCCCATTTGTAGCCTTGTAAACGAAGACGTATAAGTTTGACTAGTATTTACGTGTACTATAATTATGATAGAAAAAAAGAAGGGATATGACTCATGTCCCACAATTGATAGAAAAATGAAATATTATGTAAAACAAAATTTTGATACAATAGATAATAGATATGACTATTTTGAAATGGTATAAAATGACTGTGGGGGATGAAGATGACGATCGAACAACAATTAATTCATAAAGGATATTATGAACTGTATACAAATGGGATCGACAACATGCATCCTATTGAAATATTAGCGCAACAATTGATAGAGGAAAAAGAGTGGGATGAGGGAGACTTGTCTACCATTCGCTTTGCCCAAGGTGAGGTATATTTTCAATTCAAAGACTATGAATCTGCTATGTTTAAATGGGAGCAAGTGACTGGTCAGTTAAAACCATGGGCACAGAAAAATATAGCCGATGCCTATTTAGAACTTAAACAGTTTGACAAAGCAGAGCAAGTATACCAGCAAGTACAAATGGATGGCGATGTTTTACAAATAGAAGTGCTTTTACAACAATTCTCATTATACATACAAATGGACAGACAGGAACAAGCGATCGAGTCGATTAAACAAGCTGTTGCATTAAACCCTGATTATCCTGATGTAACAGAGATGGCTCGTGCCTTTTTTGAAAAGATACAAGCGGATGACCATGCAATAGAATTGGCCGTAAAAGAGGCAGTTCGTACGGAACAAAAAGAATGGTTTGCAGTGCTTGAATCCTATGTCAACCAGGGGATTACCGCAACATGGGAACCACGAGCTTTTACAGACGTGCTTACAACATTACAAACATTGAACCCGACTCGATTTGAAAGATTAGCGGTTGCTATGTGGAAGAGTTATCAACCAACGCCTTTTTATTTTTCCTGGTTAGAAGAGATCAATCAGCATGCCTTTGATTTACCGAAAGGAAACGCTTATGCATGGAAGGAATTATCTTCCCAATACAAACAAGCTTATTTCCATTTAATTGATGGTCGGTATTTGCTTAAAGATTTTACCTATATTATTCCGGAGCTTTTAGCTAATTGGTTACAACTAGCAACAACAATGGACCGAGCGATTGTGTCCACAGCCATCTTGGCATGGAACGACATGTTCCCATCACAACTTCAAGCATCGTTAATAGAAGAAGCAGAGCACATGTTAGATGACGCTATCTCTTATCCAACGATTATGGAAGATGGACTGAAACTATTTGAGTCAATTAAAAAGTGGGCAACGGCTAACGGGGTGCCAATTAGTGAACGTTTGCAGGCGATGGTTTATGAATTAATGGATTTAAATTATTATCATTTACTGATTGCAGGAACAGCGACGAGTAGTAAATCTTCGTTTGTCAACACGTTACTAAATCAAGAACTTTTAGAAGGTCCAACATCCGCAACAGTGCTTTTCAAGGATAGCTCAACTACAGATATGAACGTGGTCACGGATAAAGAAAGTCTACCAATTGATGATTTTCATGAATTTCAAGATTATGCGAAAAACCAGAAAAGCTTGATTCGGTGCCAACACCCATTTTCCTTTTTGAGAGACAATCAACTGGCACTAATTGAAACATCGGGCTTTGCCGGTCAAAGTCAACATGTGTTTGAATCTCTATATCTAGCTGATGGCGTGCTATTTGTGTTAAGTGCTGAATCCATTCTTACTGGTAAAGAGCTAGACATGGCAGTGAAAATAAAGGAACAAGCACCATCTATTCCAATTCACTTTTTATTAAGCAATGTTGATCGAATTGCCAGTAGCCAAGAGACGACTGAGTTAGTGGACAAAACGACAGATCGAATTGCTTCCTATTTTCCAAATGCAAAAGTATTTACTTTCTCAAAGAATGATCAGAGCAATCAACTTCTAGAGGAGTTGGCAACATTATTAAGATCCGTTCATGGAGAACACTTACAACAAGTGCGCACAACAAGTATGCTTCATTATATAAAAGAATCGATTACTTTCTTATTAGAACAGCGTGTGGAATATGAACAATCGTTAATTGATACGATTGAGTGGAATGATGAGATGGTGACCAAGTTGCAAGGAACGATTTACCAACTTCGAGACATTGAAGAGGAAAAAACAAGAGAAATCAAGCAAGACTTTATGGATAGGAAAGAAGAAGTTAGACAAGAATTACTTGAAGCGATCCCACAAGTTTTACGGGATAGTGCCGACATTATTACGGAAGATAGTGATTTTGCATCGATCAATCGTTCGATAAATCAAGAGATGAATCATCGACTAACAACGTATATAAATGAAATGGTATTACCGAATTTCCGAAACAGTATGCACCGTTGGATTGAAGATAGCCGACAGACATTAGGGGAAAGCAAAACCTTTTTACAAGAAATGAGTGAAAGTTTCCACCAATTATATGGAGATGAAAACATCTTGTTACGCTGTGATGAGCGAATGTTTGCTGATTGGAATCGGGATGTCGATCGATTAACGTTAGGGACTGTACAACTACCGGAAGTGAATGTTCTCATGCATTTTAATCCTTCACAATTTTTATTGCAAAGCGTTGGAAAACTAGCCGGTTCGATTAAACAGAATACCAACATGCTGAAACAAAAATATAAGCAGTATGTTAACAAAAAAGATTATCACCCTATTGCAGAATCTGTCGCGGACTCGTTTATGCACCAGTTTGAATTATTTGAAAATGGGTTGGAACGTGACATTCATTTATTTTTTGCTGATTCGTTTGATTCGTTAGAACAATTGGTAGAAGAATCGCAGGAAGCAATTGGAAATTATCAAGAAGTGTTAGCCAATATGCATGAAAGTCCTGAGCTGTATCGTGATCCATTGACATTGTTTGAGTTAAATTTACGCCAGTATCAATGGATGGCACAAACAAAGGGCCGTGCTGTGAAATCTTCATCATGATCGTAATCTTATTAAAACAAGGCTACCAAACAGGTAGCCTTGTTTAGTAAATCTTTACGCTGTAAAGCCTTTTTCCATGTTCATATGTTTGCTAAATAATTGGTTAAATTGTTTGACCATATAGCCGACAAGAAATGCGGAAAGGAGTGTTCTTTCTCGTACACCTTCCACTGTATGAAAGGCAATAACTGAAAGGATGACCGCACTAAGTACTAAGCTCCAATCAAAGACTATTTTAACAATCCCAAACTCTTTCCTTAACTTCAGGGCAATGACTTTGACTACCCCTTCGCCATCGATACATCGCATGAAGAAAAGTGTGCTTTATTTTTGAGGATCTTAATACTTACATTCGATATTTAAATTTGATTATCTCCCAAAATTCTCAAAGCATAATGCCAGCGAAGGAAAAACACGGAGACTCCTATGGGAGGAATGGCCTAGGTGAGACCCCGCAGTGAGGGACGAACGAGGCTCATCAGCCACCCATGGAAAGCGTAGTGTATTTCCGTAGCGGTAATAATACCACTCATTATAGTAAGAATGGTAGGAATCTTGACAAAAGCAAAAATAAACATCCCTAAATCAGTAGACAGACCGAAAAAAGAACCGACGATGATCTGTAAATAATCAAATCGGCGAAAATCCTTTCTTAACAAAGCGTTTTGTATGACTACCCACAATATAGCTAATCCAAGTGAGTTGCTCAAAGCTAAGTGGTGTTAATAAACTGACGACATAGGGTAAACTAGAAATGGGAGAGGTACCTAAATCTGACTTTACGGTTAAGGCAATCCCTAACCCCATAAAAAAATAATCCAGTCAAAAAAATAAGGTAACGCTTTGTGGTTTCTGCAGTAATGATGATCATCTCTTTCATCGATTTTTTAATAGCATAAGTATATCATATTTTTTGAAATAGATTAAATTTTCTAAAAATTATAATTCGGCCGCTTTATAATCATGTAGTATGAGAAGGAGTCGTTTAACAATGGTGCAATCAGAAAAAATGCAAAACGTGATCAATCGTTTAGCTCGCAATAATCCAAACCTAGATTTTCAAACACCGGTTACAATTGATGAAGATCTACAACGCTATTTGCAATTTTATGAGTTGGATCATGAGCAAGTCGACCTTTACTTTGGAAAAATAGAAAGGGATCAAACGGAGATTACCGTTCAGACATTTGCTCCCAAACAGAGTAAAGGAACGGTTATATTGTTGCATGGCTACTTAGATCATGTTGGGAGCTTAAAACATATTATTCGGTATTTAAATGATCATCACTATACGGTAGTTAGCTATGATTTACAAGGGCACGGGTTATCAGGAGGAGAAATTGCTTCGATTGACCAGTTTGCAGACTATGTCTCAACATTGGAATTTTTGATGGAAAAAGTAAAGCAGGAAATGCCAAGTCCTCTTTATGCGATCGGACACAGTACAGGTGGGGCGATTGTAGCTAATTATGTGTTAAAACATACGAACCATGCCTTTGAAAAAGTGATCTTGGTTGCCCCGGTCGTTCGGTCCAATTTTTGGTGGTTAACGAAGCTTGGTGTATTTCTGGTTCAAGCTTTTCCATTTATTCGCAAAGTAAAGCGTCAATTTCGACAAAACTCTTCCAATCGTGACTATTTGGATTGGGTACGGAACGATCCATTGCAACCTGAAAAAATTCCTCTAGATTGGACCAAAGCATTGATTGCTTGGAATAAAACAATGCAAACATTTCACCCTGTAGCAACTAAAACTTGTATCATTCAAGGAACTGCTGATGATACAGTTGATTGGAAATATAATGTATCATTCTTAACGAAGAAATTTCCTGATTCAAAAGTTGTATATATTGAACAGGGTAGACATGCGTTATTTAATGAATCAAAACCAATTCGGAATCAAGTATGTGGGTATATACATGAATTTCTAAATGAGTAATCCTTTGACCGACGTGTATTTAATAGAAAACAGTTTCGATAAGGATTGATTATACATTCACTTTATGCGAACCTATATTGAAGGAGACGTAATGATTAGTAGGAGTGGCGAGTAGAATGAAAAAAAGGACGATTGTGTATATCTTAACCATCATCGCTTTATTATTTGTTGGATTAAGTCAAATCTACATAAAAAAGCAGCAAGATCAAGCGTTAATAGATGATACATTATCCTATTTAACAGAAAAAGGTTATGAGGTAAACTCTGAAATTGCCGATATCTCGGTTGTTGATGTCGGTGGTGAAGCTCGAGATGTACCTGCAACAGTTGTTACATTTACGGATGAGCCGAGTGTGACCTATTTTTATAGCTATAAGCAAGATTCAAATCAAGTGATGCAAGTAGATGTTGTAAATGAAGAAGGCAATCAAACGCCTAAACATCAAGAATTTTAACAAACCTTAACGATCTAAACTCCTCTTTCTTAACTGTTTAGTACCGAACTTGAAGGCACACTTTGGGCGCATATCGAATAGGATGTACTGTAACAACATAATGAAGGAGGGAGTTACTTCGATAATGGGTGCCAGCGAAAGAGGTGTCTCCAAACTTTACCGGAAACTTGTTACCTCAAGTGATGTCAAAGCATTTTTGATTTTTGAAAAATGTGATGAATCAACCAAACAAATACTTAAAGAAAAATTAGCGAAAGCAAACTCCACCAATGCACAAGACATATTAAAAAAAATACAAAATGTATAAGACGGCCGCTATGACCGTCTTTTTTCTTCAAATAAATGGACATGCCCCTTTGTGCGCATGTCATTCAAGGGGAGCGATTTAAGTGAGGATTGTGATTGCTGGTGGTTCTGGTTTTATTGGTAGAGAACTGTCGGATTATTTACTGAATCAAGGGCATGACGTGGTGGTTTTGACACGAAAACAGAGGCAAGCATCAAGGGAAGGTGTTACCTATGTACGATGGTTACAGCAAGATGCTGTGCCGGAGAAGCAACTTGGTCAGGTGGATGTGTTTATTAACTTGTCAGGAGTTTCGATTAATAAAGGGAGATGGACGGCTAAACATCAGAAGCAAATCTATCAAAGTCGGATGGAAGCGACCGATGAATTGATTCGATTAATACGTGCAATGCCTAATAAACCATCTGTCTTCATTAATGCGAGTGCAATTGGTGTTTATCCTGCATCTCATGAAATGGTTTATACTGAGTCTTCGAAGCAAGTAGCAAAGGATTTTCTTGGTAAAACAGTAGTAGATTGGGAACAAAAAGCAAACAGCTTACAAGCAGATGGTATCCATGTTGCCTTGATGCGGTTTGGTGTGGTATTAGGACAAGAAGATGGCGCCCTACCATTAATGGCGTTACCTTATAAACTGTTTGTTGGTGGTACGGTTGGTTCGGGGAAACAGTGGGTATCTTGGATTCATGTGACAGATGTTGTGCGTGCGATTACATTTGCTATTGAAACAGATGAATTACAAGGACCTGTTAATCTGACCGCGCCAACTCCAGTAACAATGGAGACGTTCGGAAAAACCATAGCTAATGTTTTACATCGCCCTCACTGGTTTCCAGCTCCTGCTTTGGCAATGAAGCTAGCACTTGGACAAAAAAGTAAACTAGTACTAGAAGGTCAACACGTATTACCAGTTAAATTGCAGCAAGCAGGATTTGAATTTTTATTTCCTAGTCTCGAACAAGCTCTATCTAATCTATTTCAAAACAACAAAAAAAGTAGGTGATCATACATGCAACAGAACAGGTGGATCGATATCACCATGCCTCTTACCAATGATATGGGCGTATGGCCTGGTGATACTTCTTTTACATATCAATTAACGTATAGTTATCAACATAATGGACTCGCAAATGTTGGGGAGTTCACAACAAGTGTTCATGCTGGAACCCATCTTGATGCCCCGTACCATTATGATCCGAATGGCACAACGATTGATCAAATGGATGTATCTTTGTTTATTGGTCCAGCTCTCGTAGTCGATGTACGAGGGCATAAAACGATTGGACGAAGTGAGCTCGAAACATTTGATCTTGATGGCGTAACTCGTTTGTTATTACGTTCCTTTGACCGTGTTGACCAGCAATTTCCTGAGTGGTATCCCGTTTTAAGGGAAGATATAGGTCCCTTTTTACAAGAGAAGGGTATCCATTTAATTGGTACGGATTGTCCGTCAGTTGATCCCGTAGAAAGTGAGTCATTAAGTGCCCATCATTCTTTACATCATCATGGTATTTATATTATGGAAAATTTGATACTAAAAGATGTGGAGGCGGGCAACTACCAGTTGATTGCTTTGCCATTATCAATTGCTGGTGGGGATGCTAGTCCTGTTCGAGCAGTGCTTAAAAAGACTGACGAATAGCTCACTTGGGAGTAACTGGCGAGCAAATGAGAGGAGTTGATGGTTTGAGTTCGGTAAGAAAGATTATTTTTTACTTAGGAAACATCTTAATTGGAGTACTATCCTTTTATGCATATATTTATTTATGGGTATTGATAAGTTGGGGGGAACCATTTCGGTTTCAATGGTTAGAAGCATTGATTACGATCGCATTTACTAGTCTTATATATAGTGGGTTTAACTTCATCCTTCTAAAAAACAACCCAAAAGCAAAACAAAAATGGTGGACTGGTGGGATCTTAGTTTTATTAACGTATGTCGTTATAGTGCTCATTGTTGAGTTATCATGAGTTTGCACCAGTTACGATTGTGTTCAACACCACATCCTATGGCTTTTAATCATTGACAATTCTTCCGTTCTATGGATGTACTTACTTTAACAATCAATCGAAAGGATGACACAACTCAATCAAGTAGGCTGTAGAGAGTAAGAAAATAATAGTTATTCCATTTTCTGTAACTTTTTTCATCTGTTTTCGTCAAGTTTAATGACTGATGAAGCAGAAAGGGATGACCGATATGAAAATAATTTGGTATGTTATCATTGCCCTAGCTATTCTTTTAGCAGGCTGTGGAAGCAATGAAATGACAACGAACGAAAACACGGAAACCGATGACTATGAAGAACAAGGACAACAAACGGATACGACCAACGAAGAAGAATCAGATTTGCAAAAGAACAAGCTTATGGAGATGGAGATTGAGGGGACAAAGGAAGAGATAAAAGTTCATCTTCATCATCATGACGAGTTAGAATTTTCAACCTATGTACCAGAAGACATGCTTGTGGAATCCGATCCAACATCCTTTATCGCATATACGAATTTTGCGGACCAGCCAAACCGAAAAGCTCGATTGTTTATCACGAAACAGGACAAACAAACAATCATGGATGATCTAAAAGCAGAAGGATTCACCGTTACGGAACTTGATTCAAATAGCTATGATTTTTCTGAAGAGGAGTTACAAGTGAGTAAAGATGGTTTTACTGGACGTTTCATTAGATTTTCAAAAAATAATGATAGTTACTCGATCGGCTATTATTATCCTAGTGAATATGCGGATGGTTTTAGTGCTCGAGCGGCTGTCATCATCGATGAAATCGTGTGGCATCATTAAACTATGTACTGTAGGTGATTTTTTATTTGGGCTTGGTATTCCACTTACACTTTAAAGTTGTAGGCATATGATAGGTCTATAGGAAACTAGAAAGGAAGGATTTATCATGTACTACGATCCAAATATGTATCAACAACCTTATTATGCCGGGCAATCCATGTATCCACCACCATTTATACCAAGAGGTGGGCATGACACTACGCAACAATTAATCGAAGAACTTTTGATTGGATTACAGCATCAAGCATCTGCGTTTGACTCTTATAGTAGATTAGTAGCAATAGCCCCAAATGAAGAACATCAGGAAGAATTAAAAACAACGTTACAAGATAAGCAATTACACTTACAACAATTAACAGAAGCGTATATAACACTGACAGGACGTCAACCTGTCTATCAATATGAACAACGAGCATACCAAACGTATAAACAAGGATTGCAAGATGTATGTAAACTAGAACAAGAGATGAATGAAGTCTATCAAAATCATTGCATGCGTTCCCAATACCCGATGGTTCGAGATATATTTTTACAAATAACAGACAAAGCTAATGAGCATATGACACGAGCCGAAAAGTTAAATCAAGATGTTCTAGAATTAACAGATTATGGGAAACAACCATTTGTAGTTAATATAGAAAAAGCAACTAAACAGAATAAAAACTTTCGTACGGCACTATGGACAGGAGATCATTTACAAGTAACCTTGATGAGCATTGGTGTAGGGGAGGACATTGGCTTAGAATTACATTCTGATGTAGATCAATTCTTAAGAATTGAACAAGGAAAAGGGAAAGTGCAGATGGGAGATCAACAAGATCAATTAGATTTTGAAAAACATGTAGAAGATGATGATGCGATTATGGTACCTGCAGGTAAATGGCATAATTTAACCAATGTAGGTGATGTTCCGTTAAAACTGTACTCCATTTATGCGCCACCTGAACATCCATTTGGAACGGTTCATGAAACTAAAGAGATTGCGATGGAGGCGGAAGAACATCACGACCATTAAGTAAGAAAAGCATGTTAGTGGCATTGAGCCATATAACATGCTTTTCTTATTAAGGGGTATCCCGTAAAATTTTTCTTGTTAGTGCTGGATAATTCGAGGAAAAGCCGTAAATAAGCAGGATCCATCGAAAAAGTGCTGGATCATGTAAGAAAAAGCTGTAAATAAGCAGGATCTAGAGAAGAAGCGCTGGATCATGCAAGAAAAAGCCATAAATAAGCAAATCTAGAGAAGAAGCGGCTGGATCATGCGAGAAAAAGCCGTAAATAAGCAGAATCTAGAGAAGAAGCGGCTGGATCATGCGAGAAAAAGCCGTAAATAAGCAGAATCTAGAGAAAAAACGCTGGATCATGTGAGAAAAAGCTATAAATAAGCAGGATCTAGAGAAAAAACGCTGGATCATGCGAGAAAAAGCCGTAAATAAGCAGGATCTAGAGAAAAAATGCTGGATCATGCGAGAAAAAGCCATAAATAAGCAGGATCTATAGAAAAAACGCTGGATCATGCAAGAAAAAGCTATAAATGCCATCCTATCGACAAAATTTCTAAATACACATTATCTCGACTAAGCATCAATCAAAAAACTATTATAAATGATAGTGCACATAATACAAATTATGTGCACTACCAACAAACTTATGAATTATATCCCCGGAAACCATCCTGGTGTACTGGTAATGATGTTCCATAATGGATCAGGGACAACGAGTTGTTGTTGTTTTGTTTTATCTAGTTCGGTAACAATTTCGTCATCTTTTCCTTCTGCTACTTTTTGTACCCAGTCTGGATCAATAATTAACTCACGACCTAGCGCAAGTAGGGGGATGCCTGTTGCAAATGCTTGGTGTGCATCATCCGCAGTATAAATCGAACCTACTCCAATTAAAGGTACACGGTTGTTAATTGTTTCCATTAAGTATTCGATACGGGTTTTTTCAGTATTCTCTACTCCCCGTCTAGGTTTTGCGTAAAAGTCGCTCAGTGACACGTGTAAATAATCTAACCCTTTATCAGCAAGTGTATCAACTAGGGAAAGTGTCTCGTCCATCGTTATGCCTGGTGTTTCTGGTTCCTCTGGTGAAAAACGATAGCCAACAATAAACTCATCGTGACCGTGTTTATCCGCGACTCGTTTTACTTCATCGACAATTGCAAGAGGGAAAGTCATCCGATTTTCCAGACTACCTCCAAAACGATCTTCTCGTCGGTTGGAATGTGGAGAGAAAAACTGTTGGATTAAGTAGCCGTTTGCTCCATGTATTTCTACCCCGTCGAAACCAGCCTCAATGGCTCTACGTGTTGTTTCACCAAAAGCAACTATAATATCGTTAACTTCTGACTCCGTTAAGGCTCTTGGAACTGTGCTTCCATCTTGCTCTGCAGGTACATTACTAGCACTCACGACTTCCCCGTTAGGAATTTGATCTGGTGGACACATTCTACCACCATGAAAGATTTGTAAGATAGCTTTAGCACCTTGTTCTTTAATGGTAGTAGCTAATCTAGTTAAGCTAGGAATCATCTCATCAGTATCAGCACCAAATTCACCAGGAAATCCTTTTCCATTTGCTGTTACATACGCACAAGCAGTGATCACCATGCTGACACCAGCAGAACGTCTAGCGTAATAAGCTAATTCAGCATCACTTACAGTACCATCTGGATTTGATGAAAAGTTGGTCATCGGTGCCATCACCATTCGATTCTTTAACGTAACACCGTTTGAAAATGTATATGAAGAAAATAAGGCTTGATTGTTCGTCATGTTGTGTTAACCTCCTTTTTTAACAGTAGTCATCATACCTAATTGAAAAAACATTGTACATATTTTTGCTCACCGATAGCTAACAATGCATGCATAAGCATTTATGTTTGTTTTGTTTGCGCAAGTTGATACTATAGTATTGTAACTTCAGCAAGAAAGGATAATGCAAAAATGACAAATATAAATATACCTGTGTCAGTATTAAATTTGGCACCAATTCGACAAGGGCAAGGACCAAAAGACGCAATTGACGCAATGGTTGATTTAGCGCAAGCGACTGAAGAGATGGGTTATACCCGCTATTGGATCGCGGAGCATCATAACACACCAACATTAGTCAGCTCGGCGACCTCACTATTAATAAAACATACACTCGAACACACGAACCATATTCGAGTAGGTTCTGGAGGGGTAATGCTTCCAAACCATGCACCATTAGTAGTTGCTGAACAGTTCGGCACAATGGCGACCATATATCCCGATCGACTTGACTTAGGTTTAGGCCGTGCACCTGGAACGGATCAATTAACAGCAAGTGCATTAAGACGTTCGAAAAGTGATACGGTAAATACATTCCCACAAGATGTTCAAACATTACTAACATACTTCGGACCCGAAGAAGATCAAAGTTTTGTAAAAGCATATCCTGGTGTTGGGACAGAAATACCAATTTATATTTTAGGATCGTCTCCAGACTCCGCGCATTTAGCAGCGAAATTAGGCTTACCATATGTATTCGCTTCGCACTTTGCACCGCGCTATATGGAGGATGCGATCTCGATTTACCGTCGAGAATTCCAACCTTCTCAGTATTTAGATAAACCGTATATGATGGTTTGTTTAAATGTGATCGCGGCAGAAACAGATGAAGAGGCTGATTTAGAATCAACAACCATGCAGCAATTTTTCCTAAATGTTGTCCGTGGATCACAAACACCGTTAAGTCCGCCGGTAGAAGATATGGATCAGCTATGGGGCTTACAAGAAAAAATGGCTGCACAATCAATGTCGAGTGTAACCTTGCAAGGAAGCAAAGATTCCATCCGTGAGCAATTAACAAGCTTCCAAGAAAAGTATAATGTGGACGAATTGATGGCAGTATCTTACATTTATGATCCCGCTAAACAAAAACGTTCCTATCAAATATTAAAAGACGTTGTGGATGGGAAGTAAAATTTTTTCTGAAAACAAAAGATGATTTCTCGATACAATCAATAAATTGAAGAAAGAGGCTGGGACATATATCTTTGTCCTAGCCTTTTTATAATGTAGCGTTCAGTACCGACTAGGATGTTGGACGTCTGTTCTTAATTATATCCAGTACAATGTCCTCGTAACATTTATTTAAATACTTGGATGTATAAGTTGCTTAATCCTTGTTAATCCTAGCAATTGTATATGCAATTGTACTTACAAGTGAGGAGGGTTCATATGGATGTTAAGATCAGACAGGAATTAACATTGATGATAAGAGCACTGTACTTTTGTGTGGAAAATCGATGGGGGGAAATTGGTAAAGCCGTAGAACTTTCCACGGCACAACAGCATTTGCTTTTTTTATTATCAACAAATGAAAATGCACTGACGCCTACAGAAATCGGGAAACTAGGCTGTTGGCATGTGTCAACCGTTACAAGGTTAGTGAAAACTCTACAAAGTAGAGGGATTGTTGAGGTGAACAATCATCCTAATAAATCACGGTTTAAACTGGTTTCAATGACAGATGATGGGAAAGATGTACTTCGCCAAATACATCGATCCTTTAGACAGATGGATCAAGTTCCATTTGAATTAGAAAGTCTGTCTGAACAACAAATCAAAGCTTTTATACAAACTGGTCAAAAATTATTAGATGTACATAAGGGAGAAGAGTATCGATCCAAGGTAATAAATGCACACATTAAAGAATCTGATCTTGCTTAGATAACAAGTTATGAGGATGAAAAGGTGGTTTTATGTCTAGGAATAAAGGCATCCTATTAATAATTTGGACAATCACGGCGTGTCTTCTTGTCATTTTAGTACCTAAATCTAAAGTACGACACGCAGTAGTAGCATTTTTGTTTAAACAAGCAATAACCTGGCTTTTTGGCTTATTAGTTTCTGAAAAAGGGTTGATTAAATACCCTGTTCGATTCTTTAAGAAGGCCAACAAATCAAGTTTTTCATTCGAATATTTCATCTATCCTTCCATGTGCGTCGTCTTTAATTTGTATTACCCAACATATAAACATCGAGCTGTCAAACTTCTCTATTATGTTTGCCATGCTGGGTTTATCACGATCTCAGAAATCTTGGCGATGCGGTATACGAATTTAATTAAATATGTGAAATGGAAATGGTATTGGAGTTTTATCACGATTAGTATGACGTATTACTCCTCGCATTTGTTTTACCGATGGTTTTTTAAAAAGGTACAAGTTGTTAATGATAAAGTCTAATTGACATTTTTGGTTGAATTTTACTCATTTGCCACATATACTCGAATTATGTATCGTTTAGTCGAATCATTTTGACTGAAGATAGAGAGAGAAGAAAAGAGGGGGAGTTATGTGAAGAAAAAAGGATTTACAACTACATTTATTTTATTTTTTTCTATTGTTATCTTAGTTTTTATGGGGATCTTGTACACAATTAATCAGCAATCAACAGAGAAAAATGTTAAAACCGCAGCTGGAATGGAGTTAATAGGGTGTGCCAATATCACAACCGGTATTATTAATCCAGAAAATTTGGAAAGCGCTTTAAACGGAAACGGGACAGCTGTGTCAGAATTAAGTGAGACAATTGATTGGACCATTTCAAAAAAATCTATTTTTGAAAGGCATTACGTCCTACATACAGATGGATCCATGTTTATTCCTGATCAGAATACGAATGCTAGTTCTGGCGAGGAATACCCACATAATGAGGCGATTTTGCAAAGTGTGTTAGAAACAGGGGAAGCACAATATACCGATCTTTATCAAGCAGGTGATCAAGTGGTCATGACAGGATATGCTCCGATTTATGAGGATCATGATCCATCAAAAGAAATCATTGCCATTAATGCAATTGATTTTGAGGAATCTATCATAACAGAAAGAACATGGGAAATGATGAAACCAACTGTATTAGCACTCATTTTCTTACCATTTTTAACTGGATTGTTTGCATTTATCTTTGTTAAGAAGGTGATTAACCCAAGGTTGATTCAACCAGTAGCTGATATGAACGAACGTGTTCATAAAGTTGCAAACGGAGATTTTACGGTGGAACAGGTTAAAGTGAAATCAAATGATGAAATGGGACAATTATCTAATAATTTTCATGCGATGATTGAGAAGTTAAGGGAAACGTTAGAAAACGTCCGGAAACACACGGATGAAGTTAGTTCCACTAGCCGTGATGTAACGGTCCATACAGAAGAAAGTAAGCAAGTAAATACGGAGATGGAGACTGCGATTCAAGAAATAGCTGCAGGAACTCAAAGCCAAACAGGAAAATTAACGTCATCGACCCAAACAACAACAAAAATCTCTAATGAGATGAATGAAATGGAAAGTACAATAATGGTGATCAATGACAAAGCGAAACATGCAACAGACATTGCCAATCAAGGGGAAGAGGTAATCTCGAAATCGGTCACTTATATGAATCAAGTAGGAAATCAAGCATCAGAAATGGCCAATGTGGTAGGTTCTTTGAACAATCGTTCGAGTGAGATTGGCCGAATTATTTCTATGATTCAAGATGTGACAGATCAAACCAATTTACTTGCTTTAAATGCATCCATCGAAGCAGCGCGAGCAGGTGAACATGGTAAAGGATTTGCTGTAGTAGCAGAAGAAGTGCGTAAATTAGCAGAACAATCAGGACAAGCTGCATCTGAGATCGATCAACTCATTCATGAAGTCCAAAACGAGACAGCACAAGCGGTTCAAGTTATGGAAACAACCGAAGAAGTAATCAAGGATGGTGTTTCGTCTGTGAAAGAAGCAGGAAACTCATTTGAACAAATTCACCAATCGGTAGGGGAGGTAGAAAAACAACTGAATGATATGACGGATTGGGTGAAAGGGATAAACCAGGAAGTACAATCTGTTACCGATGCGTTTGCCGAAATTAATATTATTTCGGAAACAACCGATAGTCAAACACAGGAAATGGCGAGTGCAACAGAACAACAAAGTGCATCGACCGAAGAAATTTATCAGTCGATGAAAAAACTATCAAGTATGACTGAGGAATTAAAACAAATAATTAATTATTTCCAATTAAAGTGATCCATGCAAGGTCCACTTCTTAGAGAAGTGGACCTTGATTTTTTGTCTCCTGTAGGATTTATTAAAAGATTGTTGTTACTCAGAAGCTATATGAATAGTAAACTTGCTTTCACAATAAATACTGAAAATTTTAATAACTAACTTGACAGCTTTTTCAAAGGATAGTAATCTATAAATAATCTATATGAGAATGATTATCATTTTTAACAAAAGTCATTACTAAGAAATAATAATGCGTTCAAACTAGGATAAGGTAGGCCATTACGTGTTAAAAGTTCATTTGTTAGCTAAATACTAGGATTGACTCCAACTAATATATATCTATTACGTTAAATAAATATAAAACCCATAAAGTTGTAAGAAAGCGAGGAGAATTAGGATGAAAAAAATAACTACTCCCGTAGCTAAAGTGATCCGTGAGCGACGATCAATTAAGGATGGCTATTTAGATAAACCTGTGTCACAGGAACTTATCATTGAATTATTAAATGATGCAAAATGGGCTCCAAATCATGGAGTGAGAGAACCATGGCGGTTTATTTTTGTTCCTACAGATAAAAAGGAAAAGTTTGTTGAAGATATCGTGCAAACGTACCCAGAAAATATGCATGATAATCGAAGGGAATATTTGAGTAAACCAGCAGCATTTCTCATAGTGGTGATGAAGGAAGAATCTATACCGAAAAAATGGGAAGAAAACTTTGGGGCGGTTAGCTCACTCATTCAAAATTTCCAATTACTCGCTTGGGAACAAGAATTAGGGGTTGTTTGGAAGACGAATCCACATATTTATGACACGAACGTACATCAGCTTCTAGACTTAGAATCGGATGAGAAAATTATCGGATTTTTACATCTAGGTTATTTCGAACATCAACCAGAATCGAAACCACGTACCCCGATAAAGGAAAAATTTACCGTTTACTCCTAAATCGACAAGGGGCTAAACATAATAGGCCCCATTCTTATGTTATTGTATTTTGTTTAGTGACTAATAAAGTAGTCAGTATAGTGAAGGTTAGCGTTAACGCATTACCAGTATCAAAGTCTGTTTACAATGTTCCAGTTTTATTTTACGAACGGATCTTTATGCAACAGGATTGATTGAAATCGTTTGTATATAAGTCGTTTTAACTTTAGAAGGCAACCTTTTCTTCAGTTCATCATAGGCATAACTATTATAATCAAGTAATGTTTTACATTGATATTTTTCTTGCATGCGAAGCGAAAACTTGATTTTCATTTGATGTTGATCACAATGGCTCTGATGTTCAAGGATTTGATACTGCTTAAAATTGCGTTTGAAATGATAGTTTATATCAGAAATAAATGTGTTTTGACTATTAAAATAAATATCGGTTACCCCATCGATTTGTATCATGTTTTCATCACCCTGTGTAAGTATAGCATGCCAAAACATTCATGTGTATGTGTTTGCACAAGAATTTAAACAAATTTGAAAAACCAGGTAAACTGTCTTTGTTGGACAGTATCCTGGTTTGTGTTTAGTAAATGCGGTTAAGTGTTTTCAATGGACAAGTATTTTTTTCCTTTTTGTAGGTCCTCAAAGAAATAGTTAGCAGGTACAATCCCGCCTCCAGTTGACCAAGCGATATGGGTGGCTTGATCAGAAAGCTCCACTGTTTTAGGTAACATAGTAGGTCCAAGTAATGAAGCGGAAGCGGAAAGTTCAAGCCTATCATCTAAACCACTTTTAGTTAATAGTGCAACTAGTTTGTATAACTCTTTATCTTCAATAGTGTAAATACCATCGACAAGGTGATCGGCTACGTTTGAAGCGAATCGGGACGCTCTACCAACTGCGAGACCGTCTGCTGCTGTGATACCGTCAATTCCAAAATCGTTGACATGTACTTGATGATGGGCACCTGTTAATAAACCTAATAACATGGATGGTGCATGGGTTGGTTCGGCAAAATAACAATGAACATGCGGACCGAATACTGATTTTAATCCAAACGTAATCCCACCGGGAGCTCCACCAACACCACACGGTAAATACACATATAACGGGTTTTCCTCATCAACACGAATCCCTTGTTCAGTTAATTGTTCCTTTAGTTGTAAAGCAGCTGTACTGTAACCTAAGAATAGATCGATAGAATTTTCATCATCAACAAAGTAACCATTCGGATCTTGGTTTGTCAATTTCCTTCCTTCGGCAACTGCTTCATTATAATCCCCGGCAGATTCAACGACATTCACTCCCTGTTTGCGAAGTGAGTCTTTTTTCCATTGTTTTGCATCCTTTGACATGTAGACATTTACACGAAAGCCTATTTTTGCACTTATGTATCCTATACTAAGTGCAAGATTTCCGGTTGAACCAACACCTATCGTGTACTTACTAAATAAATCTTTGAATCGAGCTTCGTTTAAGACTTGGTAATTGTCATGTTTGGTCAAAAGCTCATGTTCAATGGCTATTGTTTCGGCGAATTTCAATATTTCATATATGCCACCTCTAGCTTTAATCGAACCAGTCAAAGGAAGGAAGTGGTCACATTTTAGAAAAAGTCGACCAGGAAAATCTTGTTTATAATGGTGGATCAGTGCTGTTTTCATTTTTGCAATTTCTTTTAATGATGAATCAATTTTCCCAGCTGTCTTTTTAACGTCTTGAGAAATGGTGCTTAAAAAAGGGGCAAATCGTTCCCACCTGGCCATAGCATCCGTTATATCGTCTTGTTTTACTGGTATATCATGTAAACTTTCAACGGTTGTATGAGGATTCGCCCATGTCACTTGATGATAGGAGAGAATCTCTTTCAAAATTGGGTAGTCAGACACCCATTGTGCCATCTCTTTCTGAAGCGGCTTCAAGTTTGTGTTCACCTGTTCATGCACCACCTTTTATCTTTATTGTGAAGGGAGTAGGATGACTTGTAAAGAGGGGGCTTGGTCATTTACAAACATAAATTTTAAATACGGTTTTTGTAAATTGAACAATATCATTTTTAAAGCTGTTTACTGCAAAGATTTTGTTTTTTCCTAAATAAGATAGGCTGTTCGTATTTCCAATGTACTGGAGTGGGTAGATAGTAGAATGTTTTTTCTTACATGGTCGAGGAAAATTTACACTAGATAACGTATATTAAAGGGCTTTTCTTACATAATCGGAGCGTCATAACTCTAGTTCACCATAATCGTTTGGTGGTTAACAGTATAATCCGCACATAGAGCTTCTGTGCAACATCTTACAGGTGCGAATCACATATAGAAGTTATTTCTAAAAACCGGCACCCTCCAAATGAGAATGTGCCGGGGTTTTTAGGTTTAAAATAGCAACAATGCACAAACAGTAGTGATGACTAGACCGATAACGACAGGTATGAAACTTCTACGAACGAGGTCAAGGACGGAAATTTTAGCAAAACCAGCAATCGCAATAATTGGTGACCAAGCGACTAATGTACCGCCACCAACCCAAATGGCACCAATTTGCCCGATCGATGCAAGTGTAACAGGGTCTATACTAGTGGAATTTGCTAGGGCTTCTGATAACGAACCGATCAAGGGTAAAGCAGAGAACCCTGAACCATCAAGCCCGGAAACCATGCCAAGTAGTAACACACCAAAAGCCGTAATAAAAGCATTGTTAGGGATAAACGATTCACTTGCTTTCACTAAATCAAATAGAAATGCTGGGGTGTGATCAGGGTCAGTTCCAAAGATTTGTCCTGCTAATTCGCCACTACCAATGAAGAAGAAACTTGCAACCGGAATGACTAGCCCCATCACTTTAAAAGCAAACACAAATCCATTGACGATATGATCGCTGACTTCTTGCAGTGTTTTACGATAGTTTCGGAAGACCGAAATAATCATGATAAGAATTAACGCTGTTCCACCGACTAAAGAAGAGCCTGCTCCATCTTCTATCGACGGCACGAGATTTGAGAAGGTAGCAATGACCACATAAGCAACAATGGTCGCAAAAATGGTCGGTACAAGAATCGCAAAGATAGGGCTGAATTTACCTGTTCGTACATCTGTTTTCTCTGTATTTAATTTCATGTCATCGGAACCACTGTTTTCCCAGTCTGTTAAGTTTTTAGCTGCCGGTTGTTTAATTGATTTTCGTATTGTTAGATAAGCAATGACAAGGGAAATAGCACCTGCAATCAGTGATAATATTAACGTTTGCTCACCAATTGCACTAGCTGTTAACACGCTGCTACTAGATGCTGTTAACTCTGGTGCAACCTTTAAAATGAAGTCTGACGATAGTGCCATCCCATGCCCTGCAAGTGAGATTGCCAAAGCTGTTCCAATTGGCGGTAAACCCGCCCGAATCGCAACAGGAATGAGCAGTGCACCAATAAGTGGAACAGCAGGTGCTGGCCAAAAGAATAGCGATAAAAAGTAGGTAATAACAACAAGAACCCAAAAGGCAATATGTCCATTTTTCATTACTTTTTGAAAGGGCATCACCATTAATTCGTCCGCGCCAATCGATTTAATTGAACGTAATAGTGAAGTCATAATCGCAATAATTAAAAAGATATTAAAAAGCTCCGTTGCAGCAGTTAAATTTGCGTTAAACATAACCTGAATGCCTGCGATAAATGAATCAGTAAATGCCCATCCAACAAAAAAGCTCATGACTAATGCTGGTACGACAACATTTTGTCTGAATAGCATCGTTAAAATAATCAGGATCGTTCCTGTAAGATACAACCAATGTGCTAAGCCTAGTTCCATCTCTTCATTCTCCTTTTTTAAGAGAGTGTGGAATTCAATTGCTATTGTATGTCGAATGATAGGCTGGTGTGTAAGAGGGGTAATAAAATGATTGCGAACTTAGCGGATGTAGTAACTGGCAATTAACAACTGACAAAATCCAGTGTCGGAATAGTCATAAAATCGCCTTTTTTGAAGGGGGTAAACAATTGGCGATCTACTGCGCTTTTTTTATCAGTGTCATGAGTTGTTCAAAAACAAAAGAAATAAAGTGATTTGAATCACTATTGTAAACGCTTACCCAAAATATGATAACAGTGAAACAACCTGATTTAAAATATGTTCGCAAAAAAAGGATGAGGTGAATGTTATGAAGAGGACAAAATATGTGTTTTTAAAAGTTATGTTAGTTGTAATGGTGACACTGATTTTATCTGCTTGTAATAATGAAAAGAATCAACCAAACGAAACAGAAACCTCCACTCCAAAGAATACAGTTCATGCAGAGGAAAATGAAGTGATTGAGGCCCACCAGGGATTAAACCAAGAACCTATCCCAATTCAAATCGAACGTGACGGTAATGACGTCTATGTAGAAATGACTTCGCAAATCACTGATATAGAGGTGGAAGAGGGGCAAATGTATAAAGCTTGGACGTTTAATGGAGAAGCACCTGGACCGCTTGTTGTTGTGGATCAAGGAGATACGATACATTTTACATTAAAGAATATCGACCCTGCGATTCCCCATAGTATGGATTTTCATGCAGTCCATGCAGCCCCAGACAAAAAATTTGCTGATGTGATGCCAGATGAAGAGGAGACATTTGTTTATGAAGCAGCTTCACCAGGTGTTTTCATGTATCACTGTGGAACTTCTTCTGTTTTAGCTCATATCGCCAATGGAATGCATGGAACGATTATTGTAAGACCAACCGATGGTTATCCTACAGATGATGAAATCGATAAGGAACATGTGTTGATCCAAAATGAATGGTATAAATATAATGATTTAGACGATATGACAAACGGTGAACCTTCGCAGGTTGTCTTTTCAACGAAAGCTATGGAAGAAGGACAGCTTAATACGAACGGAGTCGTAGGTGCGATTAAAGAAAAGCCACTTGAAGCAAATGTTGGTGACAAAGTGAGGCTTTATGTGAATAATGTAGGACCAAATGAAATTAGTTCATTTCATGTGGTTGGAACTATTTTTGATGATGTATATATCGATGGGAATCCTGCGAATCGCATGAAAGGTCTCCAAACAGTCATCTTACCAGCAAGTGGGGGAGCGGTTGTAGAATTTACTGTGAAGGAAGAGGGTATGTACAAAATGGTTACTCATCAGTTTAACCATGTAGAAAAGGGAGCTGCTGCTTTGCTAAACGTTACAGAAAATTAGTGAAGGAGGGGACAGATTTATCTGTCCCCAATCCAATTCTATGATACGTTACGTTTTGACTTGCTTTTCTTTAAGGTATTCATTTCTGTCTTAAGATAGTTTAAAAATTCATTTGCTTTTTGTTTAGGAGCTGTCGTAGCAAAACTAACACTGACAAATAGAAGTGATGCTAGGAGGATTCCCCAAATTCCTGATCCAAGTCCTAAAGGAGTCGTTTGGGTGAATTCTAATAAGATAACCATTACCCCACTGATGCTCACGCTCGCCCACACAGCTGGTGCGGTTCCTCGTCGCCAGAAAAATGCCCCAATAATGGACGGAACAACGACAATCAATCCCGCCGAAGCAGATACAGATAAAACTGCAATTAAATCTAACTCTAATTGTGCAAACAGATAAGAAAGAACGGCAATGATTGGAATGATCACTTTACCTACAGTTAATTGTTTTCGATCGTTTGAACCTTTTTTAATGTTTCCATATACATCTCGTGCAAATAGAGATGATAATGTTAGTAAAATCGAATCGATCGTGGAGATTGCAGCTGCCATAATCCCCACCATGACAATCGCACCTAAAATAGGTGGGACTAGTTCAGATGACAATAATTTCGGTGTAGCAAGGTCTGCGTTTTCAAGTCCTGGAAACATAATAGATGCTGAAAATCCCCATACAACTGAAACAACGGTATAAATAAAACCAAAAATTAAGAATCCCATTAACATTTGTCTTAGACTCTTCAATGATGCAGGCATAAACAAGCGTTGACTAACTTGTGGATTCGAAATACTAAAGAAAAACCAAGGGATCGTTAAGCTTAGAAAGGAAGTAAAGCTAAAGAACCCATTTCCTGGTACGGTTAATGATTCGGGTTGGTTCGTCTCTAAAGCCCCAAAAAAGCCTCCAAGTCCTCCTAATCCACGGATGATAAGAATGACAACTACTGTTGAGGTTAGTACCATCATCAAGGATTGTAGAGAATCTGTCCATGCAACAGAGCGCATTCCTGCAATATAGGAGAATACGATCGCAAGCACGGTTGCAATGATCACCCCAGTTGTAAACGGGATTGCATCATTCGTAACTCCTTGTAATAGATACCCAACCCCAGCAAGTTGAACAGCACTGTACGGTATCAAGAACACGCAACTAGAAATCGATACAACAATTGCAACTGCTTTGCTGTTATATCGATCCCCCAACATTTCAGATGGCGTGACATAGCCGTATTTTTTTCCAACTAACCAAAATCGTGGTCCAAACAAAGCGACTAAGGATACACCCATAAAATAAATAATTTCAAAACCAAATGCACCGACACCGCCATTATAAGTTAAACCGGCTAAGCCAACTAACATAAAAGCACTATATGTAGTGGCACTATAGCTCAGTGCTGATACAAATCCATTTAATTTTCGATCTCCAAGAAAATAACTAGCCATATTTGTCTGTTTTCCACTTCTTGATAGATAGGCAATCACTAATGCGATTACGATATATATACTAATAATTGTCCAAACCATGGTTGTGCTCACTCGTTATCCCCCCAATCCCTCGTTAATAAATAATTAATTATTATAATGACAATTGCTGCTATTGACCAAAACAAGAAACTCCCGTACCATGACGCAACATGCGAAAGCATCATATAAGGGATGATATAGCTTAGTAAAACAATAATAAGAAGAACTATTCCTAATTTTTTTTCATGTGATGTCAAATGAATCACCTCCTAATATAGGTTTTGTCAAGAAACAATCAGTATGCAGTTTGTTTAGATTACACCGATTTTAAGTAAATTACTTCCATCCCTATTATACACAAGAATTAACAACTGTAAAGACAGGTGATTTCACATTTTGAAAAGGATTCCTTAACAAAGAAAAACATATAGTTTTTCAAAAGGAGACTTTTCAACTGTACCTGCATTGCTAGGCATATTTTCTGTCTATGTACGTATGTTTATATAGATGTGGATTAAATGAGGAGGGGTTTTTGTGCCAAGTGGAACACATACAGTTGAACTAGAACTTCCAAACCGTACGATATGGAATTTTGTTGCTGATATGGATCGCTGGGCTCCATTAGTACCAGGGTATATTGAGCATGAAATTATTACCGATAGACAGTCAACATGGAAGTTTAAAGGGGATGTTGGCAAATTCCAAAAAACGATCCACCTAAAAATTGATATCACCAAGTGGCAAGAACCTAACAAGGTGACATTTGATTTGACAGGATTAAACGAAAAGGTGTTTGGTAATGGTTATTTTGAAGCTGTAGCTGTATCTGATCATAAAACAAAAATGACTGGATACCTTGACATTACAGCTTCTGGCCTAATCAAACCGATGGCAAATCCCATCCTTAAAAAGCTCGTCCCAGAAAATGTCCAACAATTAACCGAAGCAGTTGCAGACACAGTAACGGAAATAAATTCAGTGTTTAAAGTGAAAGCAAAATAAATACTTAAAAAATCAGACATACGGTACCGTATGTCTGATTTTCTTTTGTCCGCCTTAGAAGTTAGTAAGCTCTCCGTTGATGGAAGTTTTCACTTAATATTGAATAAATAAAGATAGCGCTGTATAGTTGAATTATCATAGTCTCGAATAAAATAAGGAGTGTAGTGGATGAGTCAATTATTGGATTTAGGAAAAAATATACAGTTAATTGATGTGATGGATTTACGGTTACCTAAGCGAACAGGTTCTTATATTTTGCCAGAACAAGAAGTAACGATTATTGAAACAAGTGCAAGCCCATCCATTCCATATTTATTAAAAGGTTTAGAGCAATTACATATAAATCCAGAACAGGTGGCATACATCATTGTGACACACATTCATTTAGATCATGCTGGAGGTGTTGGACTTTTACTAGAAAAGTGTCCAAATGCTAAGGTGATTGTTCATCCAAGAGGCAAACGTCATTTGGCTGATCCTACTAAATTGATCCAAGGGGCAAAAGCAGTGTATGGGGATACGTTTGGTACTTTATTTGATCCGATTATACCGGTGCCAGAAGAACGGTTGCTAGAAAAGGCTGATGGAGAAACATTAAAAATAGGAGAAAATCGTACCTTAACCTTTTATGACACACCAGGGCATGCCAAGCATCATTTTTCCATTCATGATTCTTATAGTAATGGTATTTTCACTGGAGATACGATTGGGGTGTTGTATCCACAAATAAAGGCAATCGAATTTGTGCTTCCATCAACATCACCAAATCAATTTGACCCAGAGGCAATGTTGGCGTCGTTAGAACGGATCGAACAGATGAATGTCGATCATATCTATTTTGGACATTTCGGTAAATCCGATCACCCAAGTGCTGTTTATCAGCAAATAAAGGATTGGTTACCTAAATTTGTAGCAGTAGGGGAACAGGTAATCAAAGAAAACGAACAAGCAACGGCAAATGAACTAACTGTTGCAGTGACAGAAGGTTTGTTAGAAAGCATTCGTGAATTTTTAGAAAAACAAGGGGTTCATGCAAATGATGATGTCTATCAGTATATTAAACTAGATGCAAATATTTGTGCACAAGGAATAATAGATTATTTAATGAAAAAGTGATGAAGACTTAAGGGATATTCAATAAAGTAATCGTTGACTTGTGTTTTTTAAACAAAAATAGGATCAAGCCACTACATTATGAGTAGTCTTGATCCTTTATAATTCGTTTAATTATCTAATTCCAGTTGAATATATCTCCGTGTATTTGGACCATATATACCATCATTTTCCAAGGCATAATACATAGATTGAAACCTTGTTACGGCATCTTCTGTTAATGGTCCATAACTTCCATCAATCATTTGTGGATCAAAATTAATTTCTTTTAAAGCACGCTGCAATTGACTTACTTCAGGCCCTGTATCTCCACGTTGTAGAGTCGTATTCGGAAGGGGGAATTCATCTACACGACTACTACTATTAACGGCTTCTTTTAGTTTATCAAGTGTTTGTGGTCCTACAAGTCCATCAATAGTTAGGTTGTATGCCCGTTGGAATCGCATTACAGCACGCTCTGTTTCAGGACCAAAGCTTCCGTCAGCGCCATGAATTGGAAAATTGAAGCCAGCTTTAATGAAGTCTTGTTGGATTTCCTTAACAAATTGTCCAGTGTCACCTCGTTGAACAGGTAAATCTACAGAAGCTCCTTTAACAGCAGGTTCTGAAATATCTTCGTTTCCATTAAAATATCGTTCATAAGCAGTTTGGACGTCATCAATAAAATCATTCCAAGAAATTCCATGCCGATTTAGTGCATTTTGAGGATCGCTTCGACGGGAGGGGTCCAGTGTACTGTGTGCGACAATGTCCTCACTTGGATTTAAATCAAAACGATCAACTAGGTATGCGTGGTACCAAACATACCGTTTATATGATTCTTCAAAATCGATATTTCCACCGTAGCACAACTCCACACCAATCGCCGCATCGTTAGCATCTTCCCCGTATCGTTGGTTATCAGCATCAACATTGTAGCGAACATGCCATGCTTTTTCATTTAAAGGGATGATTTCTAAAACATGCCGATCATCAATAAAGGTGTGTGCTGATGCAGTCGGGTCAGTATTTTCAAAGTAGTTACGGTTGGCATAAGCCGTTGAACCAGGATTGCCCGTATCGTGACTAACGATAAATTGTATATTTTGTATTTCCTGACCAGGTCGCGCATTACCAACTGTAATATAATCTTGAGTAATATCGTATTCCATGCTTTCACCTCATTTGTTGTTTGTCACCCAGATTGAAGTAGGGATTAACACGGATGATGAAAAGCGAAAAAGGTAAACATAAAAAAAGATAATGAATTGTATTTTACTGAATATAAATTAATTTTTAAAAACAATATAATCCGGATAAAATAGGAATAATATTTACCCTGAAAACTGAATCAAAACCACCTGTATGGTTGTTTATGATTTCCTAGCACTAATACGTTGTTCGGTGGTATTGTCAGTGTTTGTATTGGTCGTGTTTATTTGTTCATTTGCCCTAGTAGTATGTCGTTGATTCCTATTGGAAGCATCTGTAGTTTGATCATTTGTGTTGTTGTTGTTTGACGTATCAACTGCAGCTTCGACCGCTTTTCTTGGCTTTACTTGACTGTACACACCACTTGCAGTTAATCCAATAATCAATGCGGTAAGAATATTATTCAATAAAAAATCTGGAAGGAATACTAGGATGAAAGCTACAAGAATGGCTAGTAATGATCGATAATTGGTTGGTAAATTAAAAGCGTTTCCTACAACAGTTACTAAGGCGGCAACAATAGCTGATACGGTTGCTAAGTTACCAGGATCTAATTGAGTCATATCAATCATGGTCATTCTCCTTTTTCAAGAGATGATTTAAGATATGCGTAAAATGTCGATTTAGTTTGAAGGGAATTCTTTACCCTAACACTATATAATGCAGAAGGTGGCGATCATGTGAATGTTCGAATGGAATGGGAATATCGAACTAAAAAGGGGACGGGAACAACTTTTCGTTCTGATATCATGCAAGTGGAGCAGGCTTTACTTTTGGTAGAAGACATGGAAAAGACTGGCCGGATGAAACAAATAGTATTTATCGATGATCGCGATACAGTGTGGAGTATGAAAGAGTTAAAGGAATGGAAAAAGGGGATCGAAACAGAGCCGCACAACGTTACAGTATATTTTGATGGAGGGTTTGATCATCATACGAATACCTCTGGCCTAGGTTGCGCGATATACTTTGAGCAGAATCAACAATCATACCGAATTCGAAAAAATGCTTTAGTGGAAGAACTAAATACGAATAACGAAGCCGAATATGCTGCCTTTCATTTAGCCTTACAGGAGTTAGAATTGCTAGGTGTTCATCATTTGCCTGTAACATTTATAGGAGACTCACAAGTTGTGATTAATCAGTTGAAGGGGGAGTGGCCATGTATCGAGGTGGAGTTAAACAGGTGGGCCGATCGAATTGAAGCAAAAATGGATGAATTAGGCATTACACCAGATTATCAAGCCGTGTCACGAAAAAAGAACCGAGAAGCGGATCAACTTGCCTCACAGGCTTTGAAGAAAATTGAAATATCAAGCACGATTGAATTGGATTAATCGAATTGGATTTGGTATTTCTATTGACCTAAAGTGAAATCAACACTTGTAGCGGATAAGTGTTGATTTTTTTAACATAAGAAAGCATGAATTATTGTTTATCCACATGTAACTGGCTGTAAGCCCCCACTCCTACGAGGTAAAAGCAAATAAGATAAGTGGGGAAGAGCGTGCGGTTCTTTCCTTAAGGTACTAACAAATCATTAGGAAATGAAAGAGGACCTCACTGATTGAAGTTTCACTTAGGGAACAATGTTCACTATGGGGGGTGCACAGAACTTTAGATGCGTCTAAACAGACACAATCTTACAAAACTTTCAGGGAACTTATGACTTTAAATTCCAAATTTCTCCAAATAAATGCATTAACATACGTAAAAGACATGGTATAGTAATAGTATAGCTTTTTCTTTAAAAGGAATTTTTGTTATATAGTAAACTTTTATAAGAATTAGTAAATCAATAAATAATTGAAACTGAAGCAAGGGTGATACGAATGGATCCATTAGATATTGTCAGTAATTTACATAACATTAAGCCTGTTTATCAACCAGTTGTTAGTGCAATAACACACGATGTAACGGGATACGAAGTGTTGGGACGTTACTATACGGGAAAGGAATGGATTAGTTTAGGTCCATTTTTTCATGATGATGATGTCCCAGAAGAATTTAAGGTAGAAGTTGACCAACATTTACTAGAAATTGCCTTGACAGACATGGTTGCTAGTAATCAAGAAACCTATTTATTTATTAACCGTAATGCAAAACAATTGATGGTAAACGATGGACAAGATTTACTAGATACATTAATACGCTTTGAGCAAAAAGGTGTCTCGATGGGGCGCATCATTTTAGAAGTTACAGAACATGACTTTGATGAAGCTTTCGATTCTCTGCACCATCTCCTACTTTACTATAAAACGTATGGAATACAAATTGCAGTCGATAATGTAGGAGCGAAGAGTTCCAATATAGATCGTATCAGGCAATTAAAACCACATATTTTAAAAATCGATACTAAACTAATCCGCCGTCATAATGAGGATGGATTTCAAGATATTATGTATTCGTTGTCGATGCTAGCTCGTCGCATTGGTGCTGCATTGTTATTTGAAAATATTGAGGATAGCTATCAACTGTATGTTGCTTGGAAACATGGTGGACGTTTCTATCAAGGATATTATCTTGCCCAACCTGCTTTCAAAGGTACACCCCAATCTCCACTGCAAGTAGATGTTGCTGAAAGAGTGGAAGGGTATGTAAGGCGGGAAAAGGTATTAGTAGAAAAGCGTCTAAGGTTTATTTTGTCATGGGAGGATAAATTGAAAAAACTCTTACCACAATGGCAAGGACCGAAAAAAGTGGACGCATTTATACATGCTGTTACGAGATATTTTAATGAAGAAAGCTTTAGAATGTATATTTGTAATAGTGATGGTCAACAAATATCTTCCAACTTTCGTAAACGGAAAGATGAGTGGGTGTTAGAAGAAAACAAACGTGGCTCGAATTGGTCGTTTCGTCCCTATTTTTTAGAGAATATGATGCATATGAAAACATGGAAAAAAGCAATGCTTTCTGATGTCTATTCCGATATTGATACAAGGGAAACAATTCGTACCTTTAGTTATCCTTTATCCGATCAACACTTTTTATTTATCGATATTCGCTATGCTTTTCTTTATGAAAATGAGTGTTTGTTGATTTAATCTATTCGTTTCGTTTCGTAATAAAAAATCAAAAAGCCATCTCCAAGGAGTTATTCCATAGAGATGGCTCATTAAGTGTTCTATCCGTTTTGTTTGGTCATAGCTTTTTCTTCTTTTGGTGAACGTAAGAACAAGCTTAATATTAGCGCGATAAAAGCTAATAATGTACTACCAATGAATGCCCATTTAAACCCATTCATACTTGCAAGCATCGCATTCATAGAAGGGTTAAAGTCAGGGATAGGTGTAAATAAATTGGTTCCTACTGCAACAAAGGCAATTAGGATCGCTGTTCCGATCGAAGCAGATATTTGTTGTAAGGTATTCGCCATTGCCGAACCATGGGCATACCATTTTTTAGGTAATTGGTTTAATGCTGCTGTCATAACAGGCATTAAGGCAAACGATAACCCAAACATACGGACAGCATAAATGGTGGTTAAGTACGTAAAGGACATATCTAACGATAATCTAGTAAATAAATATGTCGTGATCGTTACAATTGTTAATCCGATGATTGCCAACCATTTTGCACCATATTGGTCAAACAAACGACCCGTAATTGGTGACATAATCCCAATCACAATCGCACCAGGTAGAAGCATAAGTCCTGATTGAAGTGGGGAGTATCCCAATACATTTTGGACAAATAACGGTAACATCGTTTCTAGTCCAATCAGTGAAATGATTGCCACTAAGGTAATGACAATCGATAAAGTAAATACGTGGAATTTAAAAATACGAAATTCTAAGATAGGTGTTTCTAATCGTAATTGCCTCCATATAAACAGACCAATAATAACGGCTCCTATAATAATACTAATTACTACTGTTGTGCTGGTAAAGCCATGTTCGGAAGCAATACCAAATCCATATAAGAAGGAACCAAATCCAAATGACGATAACAAGATCGACAAGACATCAATTTTTGGTTTCGTTAATTGGGTGACATCTCGCATAAACAACATTGCGACAATGATCGCGACAATGACTAGTGGAATAACGGTAATGAATAGCGCACGCCAAGAAAAATAGTTTAACAATACCCCTGATAGCGTTGGACCGATGGCAGGACCAAATGCAATCACAATACCGATTAATCCCATCGCTGTTCCACGACGTTCAACTGGTATAATTAATAATAAGACGGTCATTAGTAAAGGTAACATAATGCCCGATCCCATTGCCTGTATCACCCTTCCAATTATTAATACATAAAAGCTTGGGGCAATCGCCGCAAGTGTCGTTCCGATTCCAAATAATATGATTGCTGTTAAAAACAAACGTCTTGTTGTAAAACGTTCAATCAAAAAAGCGGAAATAGGGATCATAATCCCATTCACCATTAGAAAAACAGTGGTTAGCCACTGCACTTCACCTTGGGTAATGGAAAAAGCATGTTGGATCGTTGGAAGTGCGGTTGCGAGTAAGGTTTCATTGATGATCCCCATAAATGCCCCAGCAAGAAGCGCAGCAATCATTGCCAATTTTTGCTTTCTAGGTATATTTATTGGATTTATATCGTTCATACTATTTCTCCTTTCATGTCGTCCATAGCACAAGCAGGACGCAGCAAAGAAGAATATTACCATAGTTTAGTGTTTAATACAATTACTATTTTAGAGGGAAAAGGAGAGTGATAAAAAAGTGGAATTACGTCAACTGAACTATTTTCTTGAAATAGCAAGGCATCAAAGTATTACGAAAGCAGCGGAAGTATTACATATCTCACAACCTGCATTAAGTAAAATGATTAAAAGTTTAGAACAAGAACTTCAAATGACTCTAATGGTAAGATCGAATAAGACAAGTGAAATCACCGATGCAGGTATGGTAGTGATGCAATATGCGAAAAAAATCAACGAACAACTAGCAGACATGTCGACCGTTCTAAATGAATTGACAGAATTGGAGCGAGGGGAAATACATATTGGGTTACCACCGATCATAGGGAGTTTATTTTTTCCTAATGTATTGTCGACCTTTCATAATTACTACCCAAATATAAAAATAACAATTACAGAATATGGTGGCGCAAAAGTGGTCAAAAGTGTTGAAGAAGGAGAATTAGATGTTGGGGTCGCAGTTTTACCGGTTGATCGTACACTATTTCATACGTATCCATTGGTGCAAGAGGCGATGAAAGTAGTCGTACACTATGAACATCATCTAGCAAGTCGCAGTACCGTCGATCTTAGTGAATTAGAACAAGAAGAATTTATTTTTTACCATGAGGATTTTGCGCTACATGATATTATGTGGGAACAATTTATCAAGGCAGGTTATGAACCACAGATTCTGTTTAAAAGTTCGCATTGGGATTTAATGACGGAAATGGTTGCAGCGAATTTAGGGATTACGATTCTCCCTGAATCAATTTGTAAGAAAGCGAATAATCCTAATGTGAAGATCATTGAACTTACCCCCTATATCCCATGGGATCTTGCGGTTATTACGAAAAAAGATAAATATATATCTTACGCAAGTAGGGCGTTTATTGAATTCGTGAAACAGGTCTCGGACGATGCATAACTAAAAGTTATACAAATCATAATTATTATGTATTTTACGAATGTTCATAAAGACAGTATGATAATAATTATTCTAAAAACGTTGATGGATAGGAGGAACCGTTTTTGAAAATTATTACCATATTACTGCAAATTGTCTTTATTCATATTTTTCTATTTTTGGGTGCTACTGTTCAGACATTATTCCATCTTCCTATTCCAGCTTCGATGATCGGGTTAGTATTATTGTTTTTGGCATTATCGTTACATATCATCAAACTAGAATGGGTAGAAAAAGGTGGAAATTGGTTGTTAGCAGAACTATTACTATTTTTTGTTCCTTCTGCAGTAGGGGTTGTGAATTATAATGAAATGTTTAGTTTACAAGGATTAACGACTGTTATCATTATTGGTGTAAGTACATTTATTGTGATGGCAACAACTGCTTTTATTGCTGATCGAATCTATTTCTATAAAGAACGTGATGTACAATGATGATCATCGTTGTAGTATGCATGACAATAGCTTTGTACGCCATTGCCAAAATCGGATATAAGAAACTTCCACTACCGATTTTTCATCCACTTTTGCTTAGTCCGATATTAATCATTGCGGTCATAATTATTTTTCATGTTTCTGCAAATCAATACTTGATTCAGGCCCAACCGTTAACGCACATGCTTGGTCCGGCAACAGTTGCATTTGCGATACCGATTTACAAACATCTAGCTGTTGTAAAAAAATATATTGGTATTATTGTAACGAGCATCACAATTGGATCGTTAGTTGCTATTTTTTCTTCTTTATTACTAGCTTTAATGGTCCACTTAAATAATAATTTTTTAGTAAGTGTATTGCCACGATCGGTTACCACACCAATTGCAATGGAAGTATCCAAAGATATTGGGGGAATCCCAACACTAACGACTGTATTTGTCATTTTGACGGGAATCATTGGTGGGATCATTGGGCCAAGTGTCATCAATGGATTGTCGATTAAATCCCCGGTTGCCAAGGGTTTGGCGCTTGGTATGAGTGCTCATGGAGTAGGAACAAACAAAGCAATGGAATACGGCGAGCAAGCTGCTACTTTTTCCACGTTAGCTATGATTTTTGCTGCTAGTATCACGATGGTATGGGGGAAAGTGCTTATTCCATTCATTATAACCTACCTTGGCTAAATTTATAGAGTATTTGTGACATGATAAAGGAGGGAATAATTCTTGTGTGATTATTTCCTCCTTTATTATTAGTTATGTGTGACAGTATCGTTAGCCATTTCAATCGCAGCCTTTTCCGCCTCTTGTTTTGCATGTGCCATAATTTCAGGGACTTGTTTAGGTAAATGATCCAAACCCTCCGCGATAATTGGCTTCATCACTTCCATCCCTAGGAAAGATAGAGTCTTGTCTAGGTAATGATCCCCCATCTCATATTCCTTCATTGGTCCTTCAGCATAAATCCCACCACGTGTTTGAATGTGAACTGCTTTACGATTTGTTAATAAACCTTTCGTTCCTTCTTCTGTTCTTGTAAAGGTTTCGCCGAATTTAAACATGTTATCCATATAATCTTTCATAATAGCAGGTGTACCAAAATTCCAGAGTGGAGTAACAAATACATAATAATCTGCATTGATAAATTGATCTAGAAGTGTTTGCATCTTAGAATACTGGTTTTGTTCTGCTTCAGAAAGTTGTTCAAATGAATAGCCCATAAATGATAATTTGGCACGAGCGTACAGTAAATCTTCATCAATTCTTCCAATGTCCATACTATATAAATGTAGCCGTTCAACTTCTACATCCGGACGTGATTGTTGAAACGTTTCTAAAAACACTTCACCGATTTGAGCTCCTTTTGAGCGTTTTACCTCTGTTTTTGGATTTGCTGTTATGTACAATAGTTTTGACATATAAACATCCTTTCTCCAAATTAAAAACCTGTTAATACCATCATAATATAATTTACTATGTTATTCATTGAACATATTGTGAATTATTATATAAATGAATAGCTTCTTTTGATTAGGTTGCTTTTTCTTTGCACATAATACAGCATTTGTGAAAGGAATGATTGCGAGAAGATTACTTTAATAAGTGTATAAAGAAGCGCGTCTTTGAAAAAATAACCGATATGAAATACTTATTGCAACTATTTATTTTTATAGTATGTATCACAGTCATTTTTCCACAAACAATTAATGCTAATGAAGATGAACTTGTACGTGTTCGTTTAGAAAATCATATAGGAAATCCGTCACAACTAGACATTCATATTAAAGGAGAATATGTAACACTAGATCCAACATTGCCAATTAAAAAAGGAGGAATTTATACACTCACGGCAACTGACGGATCGATGCATTTAAATCATTTAGATGAGACGTACCAATTACAAGATTCCTTGGTACTTATACCAAAAGAATATGATCGAGAACATGTTATTTATATTAACGAACGACCGTATTTAGGTGCAATTGAATTCCGCCTTGAAGGGAATAATACAATACGCCCGGTCAATCAACTACCATTAGAGGATTATTTAAAAGGTGTTGTTCCATTTGAAGTATACCCTAGCTGGGGACTAGAAACTTTAAAAGCCCAAGCATTAGCAGCTAGAACCTATGCCACCACACATATCAATGAAGAAATAGATGATACAATCAAATATCAAGTTTACGGAGGTTATACGTGGAAGGAGAATACAACAAAAGCGGTTGAGCAAACAAAAGGGGAAGTGATTACGTATAACAATCGTTTAATCAGTGCCTTTTATTCAGCAAGTAATGGAGGAGTTACCGAAAGTAATGCCAATGTTTGGGGTGGGAAAAGACTAAGCTATTTCCCAATAAAAAAAGATCCCTATGATCCAGTACATTCATGGGAATTTAAGCTTCATGAAACACAAATTGATCTAGAACAAATAGAGTGGGATGACCCTAATTGGTGGGAGAATCTTGAAGAGAAGAACAAGGACATCATAGCATCTGTTAAACAACGGATAGCCAAGAACAGTTCACTTGATCAAATAAAAATTTTATCGGTACCTAAGTTTGAACTGTCTAATCAGAGACTAGCTTCTGAACGTAGAACGAAGGGATCGATAACGATTGACTATTTACAACGATTATTTGACGGTACCGTGCTATTTCGTCAATTTAAAATGGAAGATATTCCATTAAATAAAATTCGACCAATGATTGGCGGGACTAGATTTAAAAGTTATTTGATTGACTCTCTTGAAAAACAAGCTGGCATATACACGATGAAAGGTCGTGGATATGGCCATGGTGTTGGCATGAGTCAATGGGGGGCACAAGTTATGGGAGAAAATGGCCACTCCTACCGAGATATTATTGACTTTTATTATCCAGGAACTGAAGTCTCTTCCTATAAGGATATACAAGGCGGGTAGCGGACAGTGCTACCCGTTTTACATGGAACAGATAAGAAGGAATACAGGAAAAGCCAAGCCAACTCAACTCCACACCTAGCTTCGATAATCCTCTTTTGGGGAACAAGCGCTACACCGGGACTTGTCGAAAACTTGTCGGAGGTGACAACCAACGCTTTATCCTTATGTTTAATAATACAACAGTTGCAACAAAGACATATTGAATTATTAACTGTTTTCAACAATCACAAGTGTTCCTTTGTTTGTCATGTTAACCTTTGTTATACTGTCAGTCGGGAAAATAAATGTCCATGGCATTGATGTCTGTGGTGCAATGTGTAGTGTTGGCAGACTAAAGGAATACTCCGCTACCATGTTGTTATTTACGCTGTATTGAATGGTTGCATCATCAAAACGAACCATTTCTGTTGTTGTATTATGTACAAGCGTTGTCACTAAAAGATCCCCGCTATGATTGACAGCGTGCCATAATACGGTGAATTGTATTGGTATATCTTCTTGAAGCATAACTTCTAAAAAAGTCTTTTCTATTTGTTCTCGGTCCTGCTTACTTATCGTTTTATTCCATGAATTTTCAAATTGTAGTTTCTGCATGGTTTCCCCCTTATAATCTACATTCGCTTTAAAATATTCAAGCGTCTCTCGTAAATGAACGCCAGTGGTGTGCATATAACTCCGGACAATCGTCAATAATGTTAGCTAATAGAAAATTCAATTTGTGATCGTTACTAGCTTCTGCAACCGAATTATATTCGTTTAACTGTTTTTCCAGCTGTACAATTTGATCGATGTTGTTTCCTTCTTAATGTTTCTCAATGTTACTTATGACCGAATGTATAATAGTATCAAATAATTGTTCCATAATTTTCTCCTAATAACGGCGTTAGTTGGACTACAGACGTTATTTACGGTATGATGCTGGTAGTATTTGAAAAAATAGTACAGTTTGTCCAAATATGGTAAGAAGTTTAACAAATGAATAAACATTGGGCAAATTTATGTTGGAGGTTATGGACAGATGGAAGATTTACTACAATTGAAAAATAAACCGATTGTGATCATGGGGGTTGCTAACCAGCGAAGTTTAGCTTGGGGCGTAGCGAGATCCCTACACAAAGCAGGAGCTAAATTAATTTTTACATATCGAAAAGAACGTTCACTAAGTAAACTGAACAAATTATTAGAAGAAGCTTCAATTAACGCAGAGCTTGTCGTTCAATGTGATGTCAATGATGACGAGAGTATCCATGGCGCCTTTCAACAGATTGGCGAAAAAGTTGGCAAAATTCATGGTGTCATTCACTCGATTGCTTTTGCGCATGGGGAGGATTTAAAAGCGTCTTTTGCTGAGACATCTAGAAGTGGGTACGCATTTGCTCAAGACACAAGTGCCTATTCGTTGATCGCGGTCGCTAGAGAAGCGAAGCCATTTTTAACTGATGGAAGTTCAATCGTAACGATGAGCGCACTTGGAGCAGAACGTGCGCTTGATGGCTATAAAGTAATGGGAGTAGCCAAAGCTGCACTTGAATCCTCTATGAAGTATTTAGCTCTGGATTTAGGAGAGGATAATATCCGAGTCAATGCGATTTCGGCTGGTCCGATTCGAACACTTGCAGCAAAAGGAATTCCATCTTTTAACCAAATGCTAAAAGAAATTGAAGAAAAAGCACCATTGAAACGTAATGTGACTCAAGAAGAGGTTGGGGACATGACGGTTACCCTACTTAGTCCGCTATCACGTGCGGTAACTGGTGAAGTGGTTCATGTGGATTGTGGGTATAGTATTGTTGGGTGATTCTCGTTCGATTGGTCCCATCCATGAATAAAGGTTAAACTAAAAAACAGTCATCGCACTATGTTGCGATGACTGTTTTTATATAGGTTTATCGTCAACCAAAAGTTATTAAGCAATAAATAACAATGAATCCATCATCTAAAAATATGAAAGGATATGAAGGTTAGTTATAGAATAGTATTTTAAAGAAATGAGGAAGATTCTAGAGTGAAGGAAATATTAGAGTATGGAGGGGATTTGATGGTTTACGAACAAAAAATAAAAGAAAATGACGGTGATGTGACCGCATTAATTGAACAAGTAGAAAGTCCGAAAAAACGGGAGGATGCCTATAAACTGTTAGAAATTTTTACAGAAACAACTGGTTATCAAGCCAGAGTGTGGGGGAGTACTATCATTGGATTTGGCTCCTATCATTATAAATATAAAACGGGCCATGAGGGAGTTGCACCACTCGTCGGTTTTTCTCCAAAGAAAGCTAGGTTCAGCCTGTATTTCGCAACTGGAGATACAGAACGTGAGGAGTTATTAAAACAATTGGGTAAGCATAAAGCTGGGGCAGCTTGTGTTTATGTGAATAAACTTGCAGATATTGATGTTGATATACTAAAAGCATTAATTAAACAATCAATTGTTTTTTTGCGTGAAACCTATCCAGAATAAATGACTTTCTCCTCTTACATCAAAGGCCGTATCTAAAGTCATATGAACCATATGATTAAGAAAATTATGATAAAATAATCAGAAAGTAGAGAAAGGATTGGTTAGTGATGGAGATTAGTAGAGTATCAATTATTGGATTAGGTGCATTAGGTATTTTGTTTGGATATCAATTATCCAAACAAATGCCCAAACAAAATTTACGAATCGTTGCTGATCAAAATCGCATACATAAATATACTAGTCATGGGGTCTATTGCAATGGAGAGTTATGTGAATTTAACTATATGACACCTGAACAGCCTTGCGAACCTGCAGATTTAATTATTTTTGCTGTTAAAGAAAATGGATTAGATGACGCAATAGAAGCAATGAAGAAACATGTCGGAGAAAACACAATTATTTTATCTGCATTAAATGGGATATCTAGTGAGGAGATCATTGGTCGGACATTTGGACATGATAAAGTGTTATATAGTGTTGCGCAGGGAATGGATGCTGTGAAAGTCGGTAATCAACTGACATATGAGAATAAAGGGATGCTTTGTTTTGGGGAACGTGAAGCAGGTGTTGATTCTGAAAAAATGCAGCGGGTAGCTAATTTTTTTGATCAGGTAGATTTTCCTTATGAAGTGGATGTGAATATGATGAAACGTCAATGGGGAAAGTTTATGCTTAATGTTGGGGTTAATCAAACGGTTGCTGTTTATGAAACGAATTATGGCGGAGTGCAACGACAAGGAAAAGCAAGGGATACGATGGTTGCCGCAATGAAAGAAGTCATTGCTTTATCTAAAAAAGAAGGGGTTGATTTATCCGAAGATGATTTGACTTATTGGCTTCAAATACTGGCTACGCTTAGTCCTGAAGGCAAGCCTTCTATGCGTCAAGATTTGGAAGCTAAACGTTATAGTGAAGTGGAATTGTTTTCTGGAACGGTTTTAGAGTTAAGTAGAAAACATGGCATTCAAACACCTGTGAATAGATATTTATACGATTCTATTAAGAGAATCGAGAGTCAGTATTAGAAGGTGAAAAAATCAGTATTTCTAGTAGTCAGTTTAACTATTGAAGATCGGGTCCTGTAGTGGATTCGGTCTTTTTTAATGGAGTTTGTAGATTAAATAGTTATTTTCTTAGTAATAGAGCAAGTGCCGTTTCCGTATTTGCTTAGTGAAATATAAATATAATGAGAACTTTTAGAAAGGAGGAAATGAAAATGAGTAGTAAGTTGGATGATTTTAAAAACTCTTGTCAGTGCCATCGTAAAAAACGTAAATGTGAGTGTAAAGAGAAAGAAGTTCATTGTAAAGTTCAGAAACAGTTAGTGAAAGATTGTATTTGCTGTGAATGGTCTGTTCCTGAAGGGGAATCTCAGGTTGTTTTCCAAACTGGAGGGTTTAAACAACTGTTTGGATCTGGTTTTGTTAGCTATGACAGTGGTGATGCTCCGTTTATTGTTGTTAGATTTTTTGCAAATGGACAGCAGTCAGGACCTGCGATCAAAGTATTTGAAGATAGTTGTGTAACTTTCACTTATACGAAATTTGATAGTATTACAGTTACGTGTCCGGAAGATGAAGTGGAATATGATACGGTTGATGAATCGGAGTGTGAAGGTGAAATTAGTATTACGTCTCGTTTTCCAGTATAAAAACTAATTATAAATTAAGTTTAGGCCTAAATTTTTAGGGGTGAGATTTTCGCCGTTTCTTATTAATTTAACAGGAATATTTTAATAGAAACAAGGAAAGTGAGGTGAATAATTTGAGCTGTAATAAATGTGAAAAGGACCATTGTGAGTGTAAAGATCATAGTGTTCATGATGAGCATTGTATAGTTAGACGTAGAAAAAAGCATAAATGTCCTATTTGTCCTACTGGTCCAACAGGGCCGACGGGGCCGGAAGGGCCAACGGGACCGGAAGGACCGACGGGGCCAGAAGGGCCGACGGGACCGGAAGGACCAACAGGGCCAGAGGGACCGACGGGACCAGAAGGACCGACAGGACCAGAAGGACCGACAGGGCCGGAAGGGCCAACGGGGCCAGAAGGACCGACAGGACCAGAAGGACCGACAGGACCAGAAGGGCCAACGGGGCCAGAAGGACCGACGGGACCAGAAGGACCGACAGGACCGGAAGGGCCGACGGGGCCAGAAGGACCGACAGGACCAGAAGGGCCGACAGGGCCGGAAGGACCGACAGGACCAGAAGGGCCAACGGGGCCAGAAGGACCGACAGGACCAGAAGGACCGACAGGACCAGAAGGGCCAACGGGGCCAGAAGGACCGACAGGACCAGAGGGGCCAACGGGGCCGGAAGGGCCAACGGGACCGGAAGGACCGACGGGGCCAGAAGGACCGACAGGACCAGAAGGGCCAACGGGGCCAGAAGGACCGACAGGACCGGAAGGGCCGACGGGGCCAGAAGGACCGACAGGACCAGAAGGGCCGACAGGGCCACAGGGACCAACTGGAGAGTGTGATTGTGAGGATATTAGCTGTACTTGTACGGATCAGATTAGAAACGTATTGGAAGAAATAGCAGCAGCTGAAGGCACAGTAAACGTTCAAATTAATACAGAAAACGGCGGAACAACTACTGGTGGATTAACGGATCCGACTCAAGTGGGTACAGGAATTGTTACACTCGATAACGGTGATATAATTTCACTATGTAAGATTGCTTGGGTAAGAACAACACAAAATGTAACCTTCCAAGATCTCGGTATTCAGCCGTTAGACTTACCAGAGCCTGAGTTGGTAACATGTGAAGATGAATGTGAAGAAGCAATTAGAGATAGCCTTGACATCGGAACAATCTATAATATTGAAGCTGGTGGTACAACGACTGGTAACAGACGTATTAATGACAAAGCTGTTGGTGTAGTATTTGTAGGTGGAAATGCGAATAGTACTGATACTGCAATTTCTACTTGTCATATTGAAATCGCAGACCCACAATAGACGTAGCAAACAAATAAGAAGACTGTGACAAGCATATATATACCTTGTTACAGTCTTTTTTGTTAACTATTAAAAATGAAATATGTGATGTGCCACTATTTTAAAACAAAATGGAGTCGGAGTGGTAAAGGTCTGCATACACTATAATAATACTAGATTAGGAATGATCATGATGGGAATGATAGATAACAATGTTAGTAAATTGATGGTCAACCATGTAAAACCAATCCTTATCTACTCCAAAAAAGGCAAGGTTGTAGAGGCATATGGTTGTGACCATGGTCAATTGTTTTGTACTACGTATTTTCTTTTCCTCGGAAAAGATCAGGACTGTATAACTTTACGATTATTAGTACCGATGTCCATTTGTGGTTATCAGTTCTTCAAACCTTCTGAATCAACAATTACGATCAGTAAAACTTGTTTAATGGGGATTCAAAACTTATCAAGCGTTGGGATTCATTCAAATCTTATCATTCGCTACCCATTTTCTGATTGTTTAAAGGGAGAATTTTCAATTTCAGAAGGGTATTCAGAAACCACAATCTGGCAATCAAACGTAAAATACCCATTTAAAGGTAATGCAACGATTGTTTACAGAAATGGAACTGATCCATTTATATACGTTGCGTTATATAGTCTGAATAATAAACTTAAAACATTATATAAAGTTTATAAAAACGTACCTTTTTCTTTTGATTTTACGAAGAAGTCAAAAATTGTGGTCTCAAAAAATGACTTAGATAAAAAAATAACAGGTGACTTTCGATTTGATTTGAGTGGTGAACTAAAAGAGAAGATTCACTTAAACAGCGCTGAGAATCAATTATATTAACCCCCAATAATAATGATAAACAATTATTATTGGGGGTATTTTGTTAGCATTGGATTTAAATTCGTGTAGATAAACGATTTAACTGATATTTAATGTCGAAAAGATATTCGGGGTAGGTTGTTGCATCCCTTAAAATAGACAACTTAGCGAAATCGTCCGCCTGATAATTTGGAAGAATAAGGCGAAGGAAATAAAGTTCTGATAAGTAAGGAAGATGATGCAGTTCTTCCCATTCCAGTAATCTTTTTTTAGCTTCAAATCTTCTCTGCAACCGGAATAAACATAAAATAATCCAACGAAAGTAGATAAATTGTTCCATCTCCTCGTTCACTTTTTTATAAAGAATTTCAAATTGTTCTAACGCAAGTTCATATTCTTTCTTATAAAAGAGGCGATAGGCTTTTTGGTTGAGAAGGGAAAATGGATTTGTTGGTGTGATAGGGCAATAACATCTTTCGACCTCCGTATTGGCTGAGTCTTTGCGATTTGCAACTATTTCCCATCGAGCAATTTTAAAGGCGTTATCAAGTTTATAAACTACAGGCACTTCTATCAAATCGGCGGTTGTATAGGATAACAACTTCCAAAATTTAGTGTAGTCATCTTGCTCTATAAAGTGATCCTTTGTTAGAGTAACGTCCCACTCGTCGATATCAACTGATGGTTTAACTTGATAGGTAGCGATGCCTTGATAATAATCAATAAGTTCTTCTGTAATTGTTTCCCAATTAAATTTATTTGCTGTTACATAACCATGGTCAATTAGTTTTGCTTTTAGTTGGGGATTCCCAAGTACTTGTTCAATTTTTGTTGCCGTGTCCAAAGGATCAGCAATTCTAGTTATTAGTGCATTTTCTTGGTCGAATGCATATTCGCGAACACCTCTGTTCCCAGATGTAACAACTGGACAGCCACAAGCCATCGCTTCTAGTGGTGGTAGAGAAAAACTTTCGTAGTGGGAGCCAGACACATAGATAGTAGCTCCTCTGTATAATTTTGCGATTAGTTCTTGGTTAGGTTGAACAAACACTTTTGAAACTTTACTCTTCATTTTTTCTGAAGGTGCCTCAGGTGTAATCCAAAACAAATCTAGTTGTTTATTTGTTTTGGTTAAGATGTCGTAAGCTTTCGTGATATCTTGTATCCCTTTGAAAGTAGCTGATTCTGCTCCTATCATTAATAGATAAGGATCCGTTGCAGGATACTTATCTTGCTTATTAGAAAAAATTTTGGGATCGATTGCGTTCGGAATTACTTTTGCTTTTCTATTATAATATTTTTGAATATATTCAGCTGTACTAGAAGATACAGTAAAGATAAATGAAGGCAATTGAAATTGTGTTTGGATATATTTTTTAAGAGAGTTGTTCATCGATTCGTATTCAAATAAATGAAAGTCACCTTGCTCAAAATAGACCACTGGTGCAATTCCCGTTTCGATGCAAGCTTGGATATGATCCCAATAGGTTGCTACAATAACATCACAATTAGGGACGCCCTTAGCTAATTCAAGGTCAAAAGGAACTTGACTATAGTTTGCTTCAATTGGGTACCATTTCGGTTTTTCGAAGTGAGAAACAATGGTGACTCTCACACCAGCTTGGGTTAATCGGTTTGCATGCTCAAGTATTATCTTCACTCCTCCACTGACAGCTACATTGCTCATCACATAAACAACATGAAGATCTGTTCCTTTTGTACTTTTGTTACATAATAATTGTTTTCTAGCTAGATAAAGACGATCCATTCTTGCATGAAATTCTTTACGTTTCAGTTCTCGTATCATCATGAATCCCCCAGAACAGTTTTGTTTCTTCTAGTTTATTAAGCAGTCATGAACAAGTGAATAGATGATGGAAAAGTAGACATTGTCCCACACTCGATGACAACTAACGCATAAATTATATTAATGGTAAATTTTGTTTGATATTGGAGGAAAATAACGGTGGTGACAATTAGTTTATGCATGATCGTAAAAGATGAAGAAGAAGTATTGGCTAGTTGTTTGGATAGTGTGAAAGAAGCATGTGACGAAATCGTCATTGTTGATACAGGTTCTACCGATAAAACAAAAGAAATTGCAGCTTCTTTTACAGATAAAGTAGTTGATTTTGAATGGGTTGATGATTTTTCAGCAGCAAGAAATTTTGCTTTTAGTCATGCGACAATGGATTTTATTCTTTGGTTAGATGCAGATGATGTTTTGTTAAAAGAAGATCTTAGTAAATTATTAACGTTAAAGAAGACTTTAGACGATACGGTGGATGTCGTTTCAATGTATTACAATATAGCATTTGACGAATATGGAAACCCAACATTTAGCTACCGCCGTAACCGACTAGTAAAGCGTACAAATCACTTCAAATGGCATGGCGTTGTTCATGAGTATTTAGCTGTTTCAGGTAATATCATTAAATCTGACATCGCAGTGACACATCAAAAGCATTTGAAAGAAAATAGTGGGGATACAAAAGGGAGAAATCTACAAATCTATGAAGCGAAGTTAAAAAGAGGAGAGAAATTTTCCCCTAGGGACCTTTATTATTACGCTAATGAACTTCGGGAAAATCAAAAATATAAAAAGGCGATCCTATATTACAATGAATTTTTAGCAACAAAAAAAGGTTGGGTAGAAGATGAAATAATGGCTTGCACATTTCTAGCAGACTGTTATGCCTACCTCGGGGAGCATGAAAAAGAAATAGATTCTTTATTACGATCGTTAAAATATGATTTGCCACGACCACAAATATGTTGTCGTTTAGGAGATTACTTTAAAAATAAAAAGAACATAAAAACTGCTGTCTTTTGGTATGAAACAGCCATTAATGACGGACTAGTTGATCATGGTGGGTTCACTATGCCAGCTTTTTCTACATGGTATCCTCACTTACAATTATGTGTTTGCTATTGGAAACTTGGAAATATGGAAAAAGCGTATCATCATAATAAAATGGCAGAAAACTATCGGCCTAACGATCCGAGTGTTCAATTTAACAAGAGGTTTTTCGATAAAGAAACTGCCAAACCTTTGAAAGGCAATAAAAGAAAGATCCTATATATTGGATGGATTGGCCATAACAATCTCGGAGACGAGTTAATGTGGCACATTTTTAAGGAGAAATTTGATACGTTGTTTGGAGATGAAAATTGGGAAGTTGAGGGGACGATCCGTAAGCCATCAACAGCATTTAATATAGATGCATATGATCTCGTTGTATTGGGTGGAGGATCGATTATTTGTGAAAACAACACACCAGTACTTTATAAGGCGATAAAGAAAGGAAAAAAAGTAATGATTTGGGGAGCGGGTATGGATTTGATTCAACAGGAAGATGTCTCATTGTTGCAAGCTGAAAAATCCATTAATATTGATCGTTATTTTTCAAGAAATATCCAACAAAAGCTTGTGGAAGTAATTGATCATGCTGAATTCGTCGGTGTAAGAGGACCGTTAACTTATGAAATATTAAGGCAAATGGGAGCAAAAGAAAACAAAATAATGGTTAGCGGCGACCCTGGATTACTGTTACCAAAAGAAAATGAAGAAGTGGATTTTGTAGAAAAGTTAATCTTGCCGTTTAAAGGACAAAAGATAGTTGGAATAAATTGGGGTACGTCATTTAATCATGTCTTCGGAGGCAATGAATCACATGTTGAATTACAATTAGTTGACTCCATTCAAGAACTAATCGAGAAAGGATATAAAATTTATTTATACACCGTTTGGGATCAAGATATTCCTGCAATTAAACGATTATATGAACAACTTAATGATCCAGGAAATGTGATCATGGATACGAATTTATACGATCAAAATATATTGGTACAATTAATGTCTCACTTTGATTTTACGATAAATTTCAAATTACATGCGAATATCATCTCATATGTTGCAGGAACTCCGTTTATTGCTCTTGCTTATCGATTTAAAGTGTTTGATTTTACTAGTTCTATAAATTTAGAACCTTTCGCAGTAGCAACCGATGATAGAAATATTAAAAGTAAGATATTAAAACTAGAAAATAGAATTAGTATGGACCGATTAAAATTTAAAGCGCAAAGGGATGAACAACTATCTTTCTATACTCAACGGTTAGATGAACCATTTGACAAACATCTATTTCTTTAAAACAAAGGAGGAACGATTTTGCATAACTTTTCAAGTGAAGAATGGGAAAAGTTGAAGAAGTTTGGACATGTTGAGTGTGGGAATACAAAGAATATTGCAGCAGAGGGGTTATATTACGGCGGAGATAAGCTAGTAGAGGACAATTTAAATAGGCACCAGTTTTTACCATACAATATTGAAGAAATTATCACTGCTGGAATAGATGCATTGAAAGACCACAAAATAAATTTAAAAAATGCGCAAGAAGTGGCTGAAGAAATTGAGACAGCAGTAACACAAAAAAATGGATATTCAGTGGTTCGTCTTGGTGATGGCGAACTTTTATTCCTATCACATGATGTCCTCCATTCAAGTGAAGTAATAAACGATGAACCACGACTTAAATTTTTATCTTATGCAGGTGTTCAAGTACCAAATCACCAAGCACGTGATCAACTATTAAATAAATTACGACAAGCAGATGTGATAGGTATACCAAAAGCCCGATTTCCCACCTTCCAAAATCTTTTTACCAAATTAGCCAATTATCATCAATGGGATTTGTCTAAAATGCCTTTAACAAGTTCTATTATTAATTTTGAATTAGTGAAATATACTACGATCTTAAATAAACTCTTGCAAAATTACAAGGTTTTGTTAATAGGTAACCGGATGGAAGAAGCGCAACGTCATTTTCAGCAATATGGTTATAAAAATATTGTTGGAAATATCCCTGTTCAAGGGATTGAGCAAGTGTCAAATGTGATCGAACAAGCGGAATCATATCAATATGATGTTGCCCTAGTGTCAGCGGGTATTCCAGCGACTTTAATATGTCCAATGCTTGCAAAAAAACAAAAAGTTGCGATTGATTTCGGACATTCAATAGATGTTTTATTAGATGGTAATCACCCGATTATGTCTTTGGAAAAAAACAATATGGATATCGATACTTGTTGTCAAGTTGGCTATTATTACTTTATTCGTCAAGATTTTGAGACAGCAATATATTGGTATAAACAGGCACTTAATCATACGATTACAAATCAACTTACTACAAAGGTTATCGCTCACCTTCGACTTTCACTTTGTTATTGGGAATTGGGAAATGTTGAAAGGGCAAGCTACCATAACGAAAAAGCTGGTCAGATTGATCCTAATAACAAAAGTGTTCAACAAAATAGAGTATTTTTTAATAAGATATATCGTGATCAAAAGTAGGAAAATAGTTCAAAAGAGCTGAAGACCGCGGGAAATTACTGAATTAAAAAGCTAAGTATTTGTGATAATGTGGCACATTTGCTTAGCTTTTTGATTACTTTGAAGAATGAAGTTGATCAATTAATCAAGTGCTTATTACTTGTTCTTAAATAAATAGGCACTATCTTTGTACCACCAATTATTTAGCGATAAAATAAAACAGATAGTGCAAAGAAAGGGAGTAATAACCATGAATACATATCCAAATGTAACCGAAACAAAAGAAGTACTAAAACAACTTGTATCGATTCCAAGCCCATCTGGAAATACGGGAAAGGTCATTCAATTTGTGGAAGACCATTTAGCAAATCTTGGTGTGGAAACAAAGCGTAATCGTAAGGGGGGATTGATTGCAACCATCCCTGGAGAGAATGCCCAAGAGCACCGTATGCTAACAGCACATGTTGATACACTTGGTGCAATGGTAAAAGAAGTGAAATCCAATGGCCGTCTTCGAATAGATTTGATTGGCGGTTTTAAATACAACTCCATTGAAGGCGAATATTGTGAAATTCAAACTTCCAATGGGGATGTCGTTACCGGAACAATCTTGATGCATCAGACATCTGTCCATGTGTATAAAGACGCGGGTAAAGCGGAGCGAAATCAACAAAACATGGAAGTTCGAATTGATGCAAAAGTGGAAAATGCTAAAGATGTTCGTGCACTTGGAATTGAAGTTGGTGACTTTGTCTCGTTTGATCCACGTGTAAAATTAACAGAAAACGGTTTTATTAAATCACGTCACCTGGATGACAAAGCAAGTGTTGCAATTCTTTTGCAACTAATTAAACGTATCAAAGAAGAAGAGATTACATTACCATACACGACGCATTTCCTCATTTCGAATAATGAAGAAATAGGCTATGGCGGTAACTCCAATATTACACCAGAGACCGTGGAATATTTAGCGGTTGATATGGGAGCGATGGGTGATGGTCAATCGACCGATGAATATACGGTCTCCATTTGTGTGAAAGATGCGAGTGGACCATATCATTACGAACTAAGAAAAAATCTTGTCAATCTAGCACAGAAAAATGATATCGGTTATCAACTTGATATCTACCCATACTATGGTTCTGATGCATCGGCAGCAATTCGTGCGGGCAATGATATTATCCATGGCCTGATTGGCCCTGGAATTGATTCGTCTCATGCGTTTGAACGCACACACGAAAAATCTTTAGAACAAACCGAGCAGCTACTCTATCATTATGTGCAATCTGAACTTGTTTCTTATTAAAACCATAAAAAAAGATGCTATTCCATATTGTTGGAATAGCATCTTTTTTGCGTTGTTGTTCTGTGAATGATTGTCCGATGTTACAGGTAGCCGAGTGAGGGCCTACTTCGAGAGATGAAACGGTTTGTGGTTCCGTTATTTCAACAAAGAGTGCTTCAATATAGGGGGAAACGGTTCGTGATTCCACTAATAGAACTAAAAGTAGGTAAATAGCTGAAAAATTGGCACATAGAGGAATGAGAATCCGCTTCGTCTCACAAATCCAAGGAATTTTGCTAATTAGCGGAATGAGAATCCGCCTTCAATCGCCAGTGATAACCCCGAAACGTCTATCCTACAAAGCTAACTTCTGAATTGGCTTATTAATAAGTCACAAAATAATCATAAATACTACTTTTTTGTACTTATGATTGGCTTTACTTTGGGAAAGATAAAATGTGTATTCATGAACATGTTTTAATTCATTACATGATGGAATAGACATAGTACCAGTGTTTCATAAAAAAGGAGGAGCGAAGGTTGTGTATCGAAAACATGAAAAAGGATTGATGTGGTTAACTTTTGCCGTTGCGATTATTATGGGGCTATCATTAATCGGTCGTATTTTTTCAGGTTAAAAAGGAGTATATATTATGGGAAATGAACAATCGGTATTTTTTAGTCGTGTATTAACAGAATTAACGTTATCGTTTCATATTATTTATGCAACCATTGGCGTCGGAATTCCGCTCATGATTTTTATTGCCCAATGGATCGGAATTAAGAAGCAAGATGAACATTACATATTACTAGCTAGAAGATGGACAAGAGGTTTTGTCATAACAGTCGCGGTTGGGGTAGTAACAGGAACTGCTATCGGTTTGCAGCTTTCCTTGTTATGGCCAAATTTTATGGAGTTAGCCGGCAACGTCATCGCTTTGCCGTTATTTATGGAAACATTCGCATTCTTTTTTGAAGCAATTTTTTTGGGTATTTATTTATATACGTGGGACAGATTTGAAAATCAGAAGAAACATCTATTATTACTTGTACCAGTTGCAATTGGTGCGTCTTTCTCAGCAGTGTTTATTACAATTGTAAATGCATTTATGAATACGCCACAGGGCTTTGAATTTGCTGGCGGGGAACTAATTAATGTACAACCAATTGTGGCAATGTTAAATCCAGCAATGCCTACCAAAGTAGCGCACGTATTGGCTACCGCATACATGACATCAGCATTTATACTTGCTTCGATTGGTGCGTTTCGTCTTCTGAAAGGGTCTGATCATCAGTATCACAAAAAGGCATTATTTCTAACGATGAAAATTGCACTTGTCTTCTCGATTGCTGCAGCGGTTATCGGTGACTTCTCTGGTAAGTATTTAGCCGAATATCAACCAGAAAAACTAGCGGCATATGAATGGCATTTTGAGACAGAGGAAGGCGCATCGCTTCTATTATATGGTGTGTTAGAAGATGGAAATGAAGTCAAGTATGCCATTGAGATACCATATGGGTTAAGTATATTAGCTCATGGCAACCCCAACGCGGAAGTAATTGGGTTGGATCAATTTCCTGAAGATGAAATACCCCCACTTTATATACACTATTTATTTGATTTAATGGTGACCATTGGCATGGGGCTAGCAGTGCTTGCGCTAATCTATGTTGTTGGCGTGTGGACGAAACGTCAGTTCATCCATTCGAGAGGTTTCCGCTGGTTGATAGTGGCTAGTGGGCCGTTAGCGATGTTAGCGATTGAAGCAGGTTGGTGGCTAACCGAAGTAGGACGTCAACCGTGGGTACTCCGTGGGTTATTGAGGACGTCTGAGGCAGCAACAACCAATGATCAAGTTGATACGATGTTAGTGTTGTTTGCTGGTCTATATTTGGTACTAGGAATAGGTAGTGTGATTGTTCTTAAGAGGATGTTTCGAAATAATCCAGTAGAACAAGAACTTCAAGATCGACAGGAGAAAAGGTAGGTGAAAAGGGATGACGTATGAAATTATTGGGATAGCTGTATTGTGGTTATTTTTATTTGGTTATGTCATTGTCGCTTCAATTGATTTCGGTGCAGGTTTTTTCAATGCATATAGTGTTTGGACAAACAAACAACATATCCTAAGTCGTATTATTCAACGATATCTGTCCCCGGTTTGGGAAGTGACCAATGTCTTTTTAGTATTCTTCTTTGTTGGGATCGTTGGTTTCTTTCCTAAAACAGCATATTATTATGGAACGGCATTATTAGTACCTGCTAGTATTGCGATTGTCCTACTAGCGATACGTGGTTCGTATTATGCGTTTACGACATACGGGTCACTACGTCATAATGGTTGGACCTATTTATACGGCTTATCAGGATTATTTATCCCTGCATCCTTATCGATTGTCCTAACGATTTCAGAAGGTGGTTTTGTCAACGAACTTCCATCGGGGATCTCCCTTGATTACTGGAAACTGTTCACAAGCCCGTTAACCTGGAGTATCGTCGTATTAAGTCTAACATCTGTTTTGTATATTTCTGCGGTATTTTTGACTTGGTATGCTAACAAAGCAGGTGACCACCTAGCTACTAATTTATTAAGAAAATATGCACTTATTTGGTCTGTACCCGCAATTATTACAGCAACTGGGATCATCGTCGAGATGCGTACACATAACCCTATTCATTTCCAGCGGTTGGTAGATTTGTGGCCATTGTTTGGTATATCTTTTTTACTATTTATTAGTACCGTTTATTTAGTAGCAAAGCGCATGCGTTATGGGTTGGCATTCATTATGTTAGTAGGCCAATTTTTTGTTGCTTTTTTTGCTTACGGAATTTCTCATTATCCTTATTTGTTGTATCCGTATTTAACCATTTATGATAGCTTCACGAGTGAAGGGATGGCGGTTGCTTTAATTGTAGCATTCATAGCTGGTTTTTGTTTATTAGTCCCTTCCTTATATTTATTACTGAGATTATTTTTATTTAACAAAGATTATGTTCAAGGGAATCGCTAATGAAGATTATTAAAGGAGGAGGACTCCCTCATGAATGATTTTCTACATTTTTACGCACCATTTCTTGTCCTTTTTGCGTCAATTGCTGCGGCATTTTGGTTAGCATTAAAGGATTAATTGAAACGTTTATGATCACTTGCTCGTATAGTTGACAAATGGCAAAAAACCAGAGGAGAAATGGTTATGAATGAGTTGCAAAATAAAATAAAGGATTATGTCAGTTTATTCCATCAGTTAAGACGAGAACTAAAATGGAAATTGATGGATGATAACGTCAAAATGATGATTGCTGCCAGTTATGTAATTAATAAAAAAGGTTTTGACTTTCAACGGTTTAATCAGTTGAGTAATCATATTAAGGGAGAAGTAGGGATGTTTTCAACCTTAAAATCACATCAGCGTTTCACAACAGCTGCAATGTTAGATGTTCGCTATCAAGATCCAAAGAATAAGTTTTCTGAAATGATGGAGTTATATGATTTGTTAGTAAGTCACCGATTTAGTCGGGGTGCATTTACGTATATAGCAGCACTTGTACTACTTTCAAATCAAGAAATGGATCCTCAGACAGCTGTGAAAAAGGCGATGGAGATTTATAAGGCAATGAAAAAAGAACATGGAATTCTTACATCAAGTAGTGATTATCCATTAGTGGCGATGCTTGCAAATCACGAAAAAGGAGTGGAGGAATTAATTGAAAGGATGGAGTATTTCTATCATCAATTGCACGACAAAGGGTTGCGGAAAGGGAATGATCTACAGTTTTTAAGTCATATCTTATCGCTGGATACTTCAAACAATTCACAAGTATTAATGGATCGCTGCCAACAGATGATAGATGCATTCCGCATGCAGGGTGAAAAAATTAAACCGAAATTTTATCCTGAAGTAGGGATGCTTAGTTTGGTGAATCCTAGTGACGATGTTATCCGTGACATACTACAGGTGAAAGACCAATTGGATCAAGAGAAAAAATTAAAATGGCATAAAGATATGAATTTCAGAATGGCAGTTAATTTTGTTATTAGTACACACACAGAAGATAGTCAGTTGTTGGAAACAGGTATGGCTACAACAATCGAGACAATCCTCCAAGCACAACAGGCCGCACTTATTGCAACAATGGCCGGAACAACAGCTGCAGCATCGTCAAGTAGTGGGGGATCATGACCTTTTACATCCTAGCATTTGAATAAAATGAAAATTCCAACTTTCACTTAAAGTATTGTACTTTATCTAAAAATCGCTTATTATTTTTCCTTGCACATTTACCTGAAAGCGAGATGAAGTACAATGCCAAAGCATATTTGGTTATTAGTCATAGGTACCGCGATTAATGTCACGGCCGCCTCCTTTATTTGGCCATTAAATACCATTTACATGCACAATGAACTAGGAAAATCATTGGCTTTTGCAGGGTTGATTTTAATGTTTAATCAAGGGTTAGCGATTGTTGGTAATTTAATTGGTGGTACGTTATTTGATAAATTAGGCGGTTACAAAACGATTATAAGTGGTGCGCTTATTACAATGCTATCGGCCATTTTTCTTGCCGTATTTAATGATATTGTTTCTTATGCGATTGCTCTAATGTTTATTGGATTTGGCTCGGGTGTAACGATCCCTGCAGTTTATGCCATGGCGAGTTCGGTGTGGCCAGAAGGTGGCAGGCGAGCGTTCAATGCTATTTATGTAGCACAAAATCTAGGTGTTGCACTAGGAGCATCACTCGGTGGGTTTATTGCTGCATATTCCTTTTCCTATATTTTTATTGCTAATGGGGTATTATTTATTGTTTTCTTTTTATTTGCGTTTTTTGGTTACAAACAACTTGGAAAGAAAACCAATGCCCAAACTTATTCAACAGTTTTAGACCAAACCAAACCTATTAAAGATAAATCATCGTTTATTGCATTAATGATACTTAGTGTTGGTTTTTTGATTTGTTGGATTAGTTATGTCCAGTGGCAATCAACCATCGCACCATATACACAAGATTTAGGTATACCAATTAATCAGTATAGTTTACTTTGGACCGTGAACGGTGCACTAATTGTGTTAGGGCAACCATTATTAAAAATGGTAACCAAACGAATTGATCAACCAAAAATCCAAATTTATGTTGGAAATACGATTTTTATATTTGCATTTATTCAGTTATTATCGGCTGAAGTATTTACGGACTTTATGCTAGCAATGATCACGTTAACGATTGGGGAAATGTTTGTATGGCCGGCAGTTCCTACGCTCGCAAATGCTCTGGCACCAAAAGGTCGGGCAGGCTTTTACCAAGGATTTATTAATAGTGTTTCAACAGCAGGGAAAATGCTTGGACCGGTTTTTGGTGGGTTTATCGTAGACCAATATAATATCCATTTACTATTTATGATCATCATTGGCTTGTATATCATTCCTTATGTGTCGACCTACTTTTATACATGGCCAGTGACATCTAGAGTCACCGCAAAAAAACTAGCAAACTCACATTCTCCTTCTTGGTGGAAGGGAATGTGAGTTTTTTCATTCTAAATTTTGTGAATTGGATGTGATTAGCAAATCTTATTGACTTGACTTATTGACAATGCTAAATTATTTTTACCTATTATTGTAAGATGAGAATAAAATTATGAACAATCATATCGTTTTTTATTTCTTGTGATGGTAACGATATCATCCGCTCATCCTTTATTAGGGTGAGTTTTTTTGTTCATACTAATGATTGTCTATAAAGATAATAAAACAAAAAGGACGTATTTGATTAAATGGTTATCTTTAGTTTGGCTTTGTGAGTGGAGGGGTGAAATGAAATATTTTATTGTTATTATTGGGGCTATAATCATTGCATTTGCTTTTAATTTTTTTCTTGTCCCATATGGAATCTTAAGTAGTGGTGTGAGTGGAATTGCGATTTTATTGGGGTTAATTACACCGTTTGATGTGGGACTAATGAATTTTGTACTTAACTTACCATTAATTATTTTAGGTTTTGTGAAGCTAGGGAAGACAATCACCATCAATACAATCGGGTTTGTGATTGCTTTATCACTTTTTTTATACGTTTTTCCAGTGGTTGCAATTACTGATAACATCCTTCTTTCCACTATTTTTGGTGGAGTAATCAGTGGGATCGGGATTGGGTTATTATTGAAGTACTCAGGAACTTCAGGTGGTTTAGATATTTTAGCTATTATTATTTCGCGATCAAGCAATGTGAGTGTTGGACTGTTATTAACAGCGATGAATGGTGTGATTGTTGTTATTTCGGGAACGATCTTTGGTTGGGAAATTGCCCTTTATACCCTTTTATCGATTTATCTAACAGGTAAGTTGATTGATACAGTCCATACGAACCATATAAAATTAACCATGCAAATCGTCACAACCGAAGGCGAAGCAATACGTAATGAATTGCTCCGATCAGTATATCGCGGAATCACGATTACGGATGGTTATGGGGGTTATACCAATGAGTCGAAACAAATATTAATGATGGTTGTGACAAGGTATGAAACGATGCAAATTAAACAGATTGTTCGTGCTCATGATCAAAAAGCATTTATTAATATTTTCAAAACAGTAGAAGTAGATGGAGAATTTGCGAAAGACTAAACATATAATGAAAATGTTCAAATGAGTTATGATAATGGAAGGGCCTATCTTGTTTTTCTATAAACCCCCACTTAAAACATGAAACGGAGATGGATAAGCGGAAGTGATTTGTTGTTTTGGGTCGATTGGTTGGTAAAAACCCTACTGAGTGAAGTTTCACTTTATTGTAAAAGGAAAAGCAGTTAATCTTTGTTTAGGTTGATAACATTTTTTCTCAGCAACAGCTTTTAAAAAAGATTTGAAAGTTGGTGAAGCAATGCGTGAAATGGAACAGATAACGACATTGGAACAAATGGATCGTTTTATATCTAGTCAAAAAATGAGTTTTCTTTATTTATCAAGAACTCAATGTAGTGTTTGTCATGCGCTATTGCCACAAATAAAGGAGTTAATGTTGAATTATCCTGACATAAAGTTAGCGCATATTAATGTGGATGATGTCGAGGAGGTAGCTGGTCGACTGTCCATCTTTACGGTACCAGTATTAATTTTATATGTGGATGGTAAAGAACATTTACGTGAAGCCCGTTTTGTTCATGTTGATACATTGGATCAAAAAATAAATAAAATTTATCGTAATGTAACACAATGAAGAGTCAGTCCAGTTATTTTCACGGGTGGAGATGACAGGCTGTTTTTGTTAGGAAATTTTGTGAAGTGAAAATCTAAATAGTGGGGGCTTGCTTTTAGTTACATAAGGGATAAATTAATGGCTAGTACGGATACTAGAAGTGAGGTGAATGAAATGTATAAATTGTTATCACATAATGATCTAGATGGGGTTGGTTGCGGTATATTAGCAAAGATAGCCTTTGATAACCAAGTCCAAGTTCGTTATAACTCGATTGGAAGTCTTAATCGAGAAGTAGAATATTTTTTAGAAAATGATCAAAACGACACATTCTTGTTAATCACTGATTTATCGGTTAATGAAGAAAATGAGAAAAAGTTGCAAACATTTTATCAAGGCGGAGGAAAAGTGCAATTACTTGACCATCATAAAACCGCATTACATTTTAATGAATATGAATGGGGAAGTGTCAAGGTAGAAGATGAACAAAATAGGTTAACTTCAGCTACTTCTTTATTATATCAATATCTACTCTCAAACAATCATATAACCCCCTCCAAAGCTATCGATGAGTTTGTGGAATTGGTTAGACAATACGATACATGGGAGTGGGAGAGAAATAATAACCTACAAGCAAAACGGCTAAATACATTATTTTTTCTTATCTCCATTGATGAATTTGTAGACAAAATGATCAATAAACTAAGTAGTGATGAACATTTTGAATTTGACACTTTTGAAAAACAAATCCTCGAAATGGAGGAACAAAAAATTGAACGGTATATCAATAGAAAGAAGCGTCAAGTAACACAGGTGGAATTAAATAATAAATACGCAGGTGTGGTATATGCTGAATCCTATCATTCGGAACTTGGGAATGAACTGGGAAAGGAATATCCACATCTAGATTACATTGTCATCCTGAATATAAGCGGAAAACGTATGGGCTTTCGTACCATCCATGATGATGTAGATGTTTCAGAAATAGCTGGATATTATGGAGGTGGAGGGCATGAGAAAGCATCAGGTGCAACGATGACTGATGAAGCCTTTAAGCAGTTTGTTATCGAAACCTTCCAACAAGAACACCTAAGGGAAGATGCCAAACGGAACCGTTTCAATCAGAAACAGTCATCTTTTGGAACACTTTATAGAAATCAAAAGAATGACAAATTCTTAATCTACCCTACAAACGAGAAATGGAAGGTAGAAAGAAACAATCATGATATGGAACAGATTTATACGAACTTTGAGGATGCAGAAAGATTTTTGAAACGTAACGAACAGGTATGGATGGAACGGGATGATGCTTTTGTCCAATATTTAATGGAACAAGTGAAAGGGCAATAATAGGAGCCCTAACGCAAAACATTAGGAATGCAGTCGATATCTGCGGTTGCCCAGGAAATAGAACATAGCGTATAAAACGGAATTGGGACAATCTAATCTTTTTTGTATCCAGTGAATTGGATGTGTTCATATAGAGCAAATTTAAAAAAGTTGTCTGCATTGTATGATTTTTGTTAATTATCGATTAATTCCCAGGGGATCACGCTACAATAATAGGGCGTCCATACTTAGTTGGCTAACACTTTGGATTGCAAATTCGCTGATATTGATTCTATGCTACTCGTTACCTTAGATGACTTATCGATGACTTATCGATGACTTATCGATTAAATACAATAGATAAAAGTAAAGGTTATGCTGGATTTTTGGCATAACCTTTACTTCATTCTACTAATATTTTTGCCAGGCTGCACTAATAGTATGACTATTCCCTTTAGATTACTGTTTAACTAAGAGCTAATTTTGCCTCGTGAGATTACCATCCACGTTGGAAAGGTCCATTTGGAAAAGCTTCTTGACGATGGAACTAGATTTGCTTTTGATTAAAAATTCTAACATAACAAACGTAACTTTAGTGCTAGATAGTTTGACATGACTGTAATATTCATATAATGTTAGAATATTATACATGAAGAGTGTCTGTATTTTCTTGAAAAGCATATTAATAAGGTGTGACATAGCTTGTTCCTTATAGGGTTTATTAATTACTCGAATAAAGGGTGGATAGTATGAGTAACTTTCATTATCATGTTCAAAAAGTACCAAAGCATGTACAAAAGGAGTTAGAAAATATCCAAGAACTAATCCATCCAATCATAAAGAAACGATCGCTATATGTGTTACTTAGTATCCCGCTATTGATCGTATCCGTTTTTAATATTATCTTTTTATTATTTTTTACAGATTACAACCAGCAAATCTTTGCTTTACTGATTGTTTATGGGTTGTTAGGAGCTATTGGTTTAGCACTTAGAAAAGAAAGTAAATATAAAAAGGAACAAATCAAACAATTATCGAATCAATATATGATCGAACGAATAAAAAAAAGCCATATCCTTTCTGAACAACGGAAACAGGATTATACTCAGAAGATTAAGCAACATCCAATCGCAGCATTTACTCATTTTGTTCAGTTTTTGTCTGAAGAAGAAAATAAAAGCAATTGGTATGAGTAAGATATATTTGTCCCGCTACAACCGCCCGTAGGACTTCCACTTCATAACAGGATAGGAAACGAAATTGTTTAAGTGGGAGTAAACTTCCACTTTTACCCCCTCGATTTGTTCAAGGGCCTGCGGGTCTCCCTTGTGGTACTAGCACTCAGTGGTGGAAGAGCAAAAAAACATTGAGTGAAGTTTCATTTTTTACCAAAAATTTTATAGCTTTTTAGTTTTATAACGTTTATAGTAGAATGTGTTATTAATCTAATAAATAGTTAACTGTATTCACTAGTACGATCTTGTATTAACAAACAAAAGGAAGGTAGTCTATGTCAGAACAGGGAATTACTCGCATCAACTTAGATGGAAAGGAAATGATTCTAATCGGAACTGCACACGTTTCCAAACAAAGTGCAGAACAAGTAAAACAAGTCATTGAAGCAGAGAATCCAGATGCTGTTTGTATTGAACTTGATGAACAACGTTATCAATCGATTGTTAGTGGAAATCAGTGGAAAGACATGGATATATTTAAGGTGATAAAAGAAAAGAAAGCCACATTACTATTAATGAACCTTGCTATTTCTTCTTTCCAACGACGAATGGCCAAACAATTTGGAATTAATGCTGGTCAAGAAATGATCCAAGGGATGGAATCAGCTAAAGAAGTTGATGCAGAATTAGTACTTGCAGATCGTAACATTCAAATTACGTTTGCTCGAATATGGCATGGAGTCGGTTTTTGGGGGAAAGTGAAACTGCTTATGCAAATTATATTTAGTATTTTTAGTAATGAAACCATCACAGAAGAAGAAATGGAAAAAATGAAATCTCAAGATATGCTAGATTCCATGCTAGATGAATTGACTGTCAGCTTTCCTAGGCTGAAAAAGCCATTAATCGATGAACGTGACCAATATTTAGCTCAAAAAATTAAACAGGCTCAAGGTGACAAAGTTGTTGCTGTATTAGGGGCTGCTCATGTACCTGGGATTACTAAAGAAATATATAAAGACCATGATTTAAACGAATTAAACCAAGTTCCACCGAAATCGAAACTGCCTAAGGTAATTGGGTGGGCAATCCCCCTTATAATCGTTTCGATTATCGCTTATACTTTTTTTGTGAATCCATCAGCAGGCTGGCAACAAACGCTTAGTTGGATCTTATGGAATGGTTCTTTTTCTGCAGTTGCGACAGCAATTGCTCTAGGTCATCCGCTTTCGATTTTAACAGCATTTTTAGCCGCGCCATTAACATCTTTAAACCCTTTAATCGCTGCTGGCTGGTTTGCGGGTATAGTACAGGCTTTAGTAAGACGACCAAATGTTGCTGACTTTGAAAATCTTGCAGAAGATGTCCATCATGTAAAGGGATTCTGGAATAACAAAGTAACGCGAATATTATTAATCGTTGTGCTGGCTAACATTGGAAGTTCATTAGGTACTTTCATTGGGGGAGCGGATGTTCTTCGACTATTCTTTGAAAATATATAAACAGAAGGAAAGAGGATGTTCTTTATATAGGACATCCTCTTTTCCATTATGATAAAACTGAATCTTAATTGAAAAAGAAACGTATACTTTATTATTGTAGCCATTTATCCAATATAATCATTTCTAGAATTGTTCGAATAATGATAAAATGAGATAGAACTTCATCGAGGGGGAATAAACATGAATAAACAGCTTAATCGGCCGAAGGGATTTGGAGAAATTCTTGATACGACATTTCGTTTAGCAAAAAGTCATTTTTCAAACTTCTTTATGATATTACTAATTTTAGTTGGACCAGTTTATCTTTTACAAGCATTAATAAACTTAGCTTCAGGTACTAACTTTTTAAGGCAAGTTGGTAGTGGTGGAGGGAATTGGTTTGAGCAAGTTACCACTAGTTTTGCTGATGATCCAGCCGCATCTACGAGTCTAGCTGCAGAATTTGGGACGATGGTATTAGGTTTTTTTAGTATCATTTTATTAGCAATCGCACAGGTATCGATTTTATATGCGGTGAATGACATAAAAAAAGGAGAAACCTTTACAGTTAAAGGTGTCATTAAAAAAGCGTTTTCCAGGTTTTGGCCTATTGTTGGTAGTAGCATCGTTGTCATGTTGATGGTGTTTGGGATGGTGGTTATACCAATCATTATGATTACGATTGCAGCTGTTACAGGTTCGTTTTTACACGCTGCTGTGGGTTTTATCATTGCAATTCCATTGTTAATAGGCTTAGTGATTACGATTGGTTTGTTATTTACACGTTGGAGTTTCTTTCTTGCGAGTGTAGCATTTGATGGAGCTGCACCGGGATTAGGGAAAAGTTGGAGCCTTACCCATAAGCGAACATGGTTCTTATTTGGATTGTATCTTGTCCTTGCTATTATTATTGGAATCATTAGTGTTGCTGTGGAAGTACCGGTTATGCTTGTGTTGGGAAATAGTGTATTGTATACGATTATATTAAATATCGTTTCTTTGTTTACGTCGATGATCTTTGCAGTTGGTTATGCAGTGATGTATTTTGATGTTAAAGTACGAAATGATGCAGGTGATTTAAAAGAAATGATGGCTGATTATCAGGATCAAAACAAAGGATAGAAATATAGATTAAGTTTGCGAGAGAATGTTGGTGAAAAAAGAATGGTTGAAATGAATCGTGCTAGGGATGAATTAGAACAGATACTTGATCAACGTGAATATCAAATCTATTATCAGGATGATCGCAACTTCATTCAAATATGGTGGGATAATGCTAAAAGCTGGCTAGTAGATATACTGAATAACTGGTTTGATTCCTTAGAGCAATCGACAACTTTTGCCCAAGGTATTCTAGTTATTGTCACTATTATAGTTTTGTTAGGTGTAATCATTGCTGGCATTATTGGGGTTCGTACCATCGGACGAAAGCGAAGTTTCTATGATCATCAAGCCTTACATTCGATTGGTCAGAAAGAATGGACATATAAAGACCATTTAACAGAGGCGGATAAGCAAGAAAATTTACAACAATATATTGTTGCTATTAGACACTTATTTGTAGCATTATTACTTTATCTAGATGAGAAGCAATTCATTGAAGCCCAAAATACAAAAACGAATAAGGAATATTATGAAGAGATCCGTGGTATTGACCAAAAAAAGGCGGAACATTTTTTTCGTATTGCCTTGGTTTTCGATCAAGTAACATATGGAAAACAAATCATTGAAAAAAAAGCATTCGTTCGTTATCGAAATACGATTAGGAGCTGGATCGAACAACAGGATTATGATTCTTGAGAGGGGGAGGGCAATTGAAAGTAATGAATAAGTATAGGGCATGGATGTGGCTAGCTAGCTTTCTAATTGTGTTTCTAGTTGTTAGTTTACTAGTTAGCTCACCACAACCTAAGGAATATCCCGATTATGCGTCTGACTCACCCTCTCCTACTGGCGTAAAAGGGTTATACACTTATCTAGATGATGTAAGTAGATGGTCCTCTTCCCCTGAATTGTTGGCAACACTTGGCAACAATCAGCTGTTGGTCATGGTGGAACCGTATTTTATACCTGAAACACCTGAAATGAAGGCATACATGGATTTTATCGAAACTGGAAACACGATTCTATTATTACATTCGAACCCTAAAGGTATGTTTGATATCGATACCAGTTATATAATGGAACAAGCAATTGAGCCAACAGTAGTATTTAATAAGGTTGGGGAAAAATATGATGCAGAAGTCGATTCATTCGTCCGTTTAAAAACAAAAGATAGGGATGAATCATTGCTATATGATGATCGAGGTACAATTGCATTAAAACGATCCTATGGTGAAGGGGCTTTGATTGTTGCTAATACACCAAAATGGGTGACGAATGAGGAGCTATTAAACCAAGACCACCTATCACTTGTTCAATTATTACTTCAACTCGGCACTAATACTGGCGAAAATATTTTGTTTGATGAATATATCCACGGAGCTAAAAACACCTCTAATCTAACAACATTGTACCCACGTTGGTTATTAGTACTGGGATTGCAATGTATATTGCTAACCTTCATATGGCTATGGTATCGGGGGAAAAGGTTCGGTCCTATCTTTATAGCAAGAGAGGAAACCGTTCGTTTTAATGATGAACGTCTTAAAGCACTAGCGGCTTGGTATCAACGTGGCAAAAGGTATCATGATTCACTTGTCATTCAAGCCGATTATCTTAAAATGTTGTTACAGGGACGCTTTGGAACCCCTCAACACATGCATTGGCAAGAGATAGCAGATTACATACAACACCATCAACCAACAATAGTTAACAAAGAGACAAAGGAAGTTTTGAATGGGTTAGGAAGTCTGCTCGAACGTAAGGAAGTCAGTAAACAAGAGTATTTATTATGGTCAAAAAGGATCGATCGTTTGCAAAGAAAGGTGGAACAGGATGAACGGTGAAGTAACAAATTTATTAGATACATATGAACAACGGATTAGAGGACAACAGACAAATATAAAGTTATTACTTGCTTCCGTTTTAGCTGGTGGTCATGTATTAATTGAGGGAGTGCCTGGTACTGGTAAAACGCAAATGGTGCGAACGCTTGCCAATCTATTTGGTGGAGCGTTCAATCGGATTCAATTTACACCAGACTTACTCCCTAGTGATATAACAGGTAGTACGATTTATAATATGAAAGAAAGTACTTTTCAAACATTAAAGGGACCTATTTTTACAAATATATTGCTAGCAGACGAAATCAATCGTACCCCTGCCAAAACCCAAGCGGCTTTGTTAGAGGCGATGGAGGAACAACAAGTAACGATTCAAGGGGAGACCTATCCATTAGCCGATGTGTTTTTTGTGGTGGCGACGCAAAACCCTGTCGAGTATGAAGGGACCTATCCATTACCTGAAGCACAACAGGATCGATTTCTATTTAAATTGCATGTTGATTTTCCATCTTTAGAAGAAGAAACGATCGTGTTAAAACAAGTGATGACGGGTAGTTTTGGTGAAAAGAATAATCTAGAACCTGTGATGGATTTAGAGACATTTAAAAATTGTAGGCAACAAGTAGAACAAGTGACATTAAGTGATGATATTTTAGACTACGTCATGCAAGTGGTAAGAAAAACTAGAGAAACCGAATCGATTCGGTTTGGTGCAAGTACAAGAGCGGCGATTTCGATTGCGCGAGCAGCTCGTGCTTGGGCATATATTGAAGGAAGAGAATATGCCACCCCAGATGATATTAAAGTTGTTGCAAAACCAGCATTACGTCATCGTATTCAACTATCACCACAGATGGAATTGGAGGGATCGACGGTTGACCAAATCATTGAAGAACTTGTGGGAGCGATTCCTATTCCGAGATAGAGGAATCCTTCCAACGAAGCGGTTTATCACATTATTTTTGATTGTCTCAGCTGCATTGGTATTATTAGCAATAACAGGTATTTCTTGGTTTAATCTAGTGGTCGTAAACGTAACTTTTATGGTAGTTAGTTTGATAGATATTTTTCAATCACCGAAACAACAACAACTAACCTTTAAAAGGTCAATTCCTGAGGAAATGGAACGTGGATTAAGCTATGAAGTTGATATCGAAGTCCTTAATACATCGATCAAATCGTTTCAATTTCGAATAGTCGATGAAATACCACAATCATTTCAACGATCATTTCCGATTCATGGGATTGTTGCGGCTCAAGGTAAAACCGTTGTATCCTACCAAATAACCGCACCTGTTCGAGGGAAATATACAATGAATAAATTATATGTTCGCTATCGAAGCAATTTCGGATTATGGGAAAAACAGGTCACAATTAAGATAAAAGATGTTGTAAAAGTTATCCCCGATTTAACAGAGACAAGGCATTATCTAGAAAATGCGCAACGGTTTCTGCTAGAGGAAGGCAATCATATTCGTAAGCAACAGAGTAATGTGGGAGAATTTGCGAAAATTCGTAACTATGTTGTTGGAGATGACCCTAGGAAAATAAATTGGCGCCAAACTGCAAAATTACATCAGGTAATGACCAATGAGTACGAACCAGAACACGGGAAATATGTTACCATTTTAATTGATTGTGGGCGGATGATGGGAGCGGAATTAAAAACGGGTAATCGATTAGAAAAAGTGTTAGAAGCATGCATAACAGTTGCAGCAGCAGCATTGAGAAAAGGGGACTATGTTGCAGTTCTTGCTTTTTCAAAAGACATTCATGCTTACGTCGCGCCAGCAAAAGGCATGGACCACCTGCAAAAAATAATGAAAACAATTTATCATGTACAAGTTGATGCAAGTGAGTCCAATTATGCTCAAGTATTTTACTATTTACAAACCGTACAAAACAAAAGGAGTCTCGTTTTATTATTTAGTGATGTCGGAACTTTTTTACATGAGGAAAGTGGACTTTTGCAGCTGAAAAGATTACGACAAAAGCACTTATTTTTTATCGTTGGTATAGAGGATGAGTCACTTGTACAACATGCAAAAAATAGTCCAGAGACGACAAATCAAGCAATGGTAAAAAGTATTGCCCAACAACAACTACTCGTAAAGCAACGAGAAAAGCATAAATGGGAACAACAAGGATTACTGATGATGGAAGTTAGAGAAGAACGGCTGGCGACGGCAGCCGTTTCTCAATATATTGATTTTATCAATCGTGGGTTGTTGTAACAACCTGCTTCTGGCGTCTAGATGAGAAACTACCGATGATAACATAAACCACCAAACCAACCACAGTCAGTAAGGCAACAAAATACTTTGTTTCCAATGAAAGCGATGCTGGTGTAATAAACCCTTCAATTATACCAGCTATGATAAATAAGGGGAGCGTACCTAGAAGTAATTGTACAGATCGCTTTGCTTGTGTCTTCAATTGATAGATTCTGGAATAAACGCCAGGAACAAATAGCTTATATCCCATTAACAGACCAGCGCCACCTGCAATAAAGATAGCAGTTAATTCAATCATGCCATGAGGAACAATGTATGCCCAGAAATCATAGGACATATCATAATGCCAATACAAACCGGCCAATGCACCAACTAATAAACCATTATAAACTAATAAATAAACGGTTAATAACCCAAATGTTATTCCACCAGCGAAGGCAAGGATTGCCACTTGAATATTGTTCGTCATGATGTAAGCAGACATTGCAGATGAATCAACCGATCCATTGTTTTGTCCTAATTGTTCAGGATCCACCTCTTGTGCCATTTCCGTTGATAGAATTGAATAGACATGAAGTGGATCATTGATCACAGCTAAATAACTTGCAACTCCCCCAAATAAAAACAAGATCATCGCAATCAAAACAAATTTCCATTGGTGTTGCAGTAATTCAATAAATGTCACTTGAAAGAAATGGCGTATTTGCTTGAAACTCGAAACTTGATCCTTGTAAAGTAAATTATGAGCTTTTGCTACTAACCCATTAAGGTAATCTGTTACCTCTTCGTTGGAAAAGTAAGTTTGGCAATAGGATAAATGTTGGGAAGTCTTTTGGTAGAGTCGATGAAATTCATCAATCTCTGTACCCGTAAAACGTTTGTTTTTATGTAAAGCGGTGATTAAGTGTTCTAGTTGTTTCCAATCGTGACGATGTTTTTTCACAAATTGGTTAATTTTCATTGCTTGCACCTTCTTTTTGTATAAAAGTATGTCATCTTTCTATTATTATAGTTAACTTCAGAACGATTAGAAACTAATTTGAAGAAATTTATAAAGAAATGAGGTTTCACTCAGTGAATCAGGAACATGTGAAAATCCAAACACCCGAGTATGTAGCGTTGCAATTTAAACCTGCAGGATTAGGGAGCCGAGCATCAGCTTTTATTATTGATCAATCAATCATTATGGTTACTAATATTCTTTTTTTTATGGTGATTTTTTTGGCTGGGAGGGGGGTTGAAAGTTTTTCTTCCACAAATGCTTCCCCTTGGATCTTAGCATTAATCATTCTCGTCTTCTTTCTTATTAACTGGGGATATTTCTTTGTGTTAGAGTATTTTTTTGGCGGTAGAACGGTTGGCAAACGATGGATTGGTATTCGAGTTATTCAGGATAATGGACATAGCATTACATTACTTTCTAGTCTAATTCGCAATTTGTTAAGAATTATTGATTCATTACCATCTGCTTACTTTTTAGGTATCATAATGATTTTCTTTCATTCTAAACATAAACGATTAGGAGACTTAGTCGCAGGTACGATCGTTGTGTATGAACGTAAAGCACATTCAGGAACTACTACATCAATTATTCAAGAGATGGAAGATCGAGGACTTTCAAAGCAGGATCTTACCATTGATGATTGGACGTTAAGGTCGTTCGGCCAAGAAGAGTGGAAACTACTAAAAACTTATACAGAACGTTTTTTACAGTTACCATATATCGAACGAAGAGAGGTAACGAAACAATTGGCTAGCCTGTTGTTTCCAAAGTTAGGTTATGAACAAGGTAACAAGACAAATGAAGAAGTAGAAAATATATTATTAACACTTTACCTTTTTTTAAAAGAAGAATGGGAATATGAACTTTAATTTAACATAAACATCCATAAAATGGGATGGATGGTTTCCGTGGAGTGGTAGTTATGAAGGAACATTATTATGAAAAGTTATTAAACATAAAAACGACAGGAATCCAAAAAGAAGATAATGAGGTGGTTCATTATTACCCATATGAATCAACTCCATATCAAGCAATAGAGGTATTATGTGATAACATTGAAATAAACAGCAAAGATGTTATTGTTGATTTTGGTTGTGGAAAAGGTCGCCTGAATTTTTATTTGAATTATTTCTTTCATGCAACAACAATCGGAATTGAGATGGATGAGTCCTATTACGATGAAGCGCTAAAAAATAAATACCGGTATTTAACAAGGCATCGGCAGAAACAACATTCAATTCGTTTTGAATGTTGTTTAGCCGAAAAGTATAATATTAGCCCTTTTGATAACTTGTTTTATTTTTTTAATCCCTTCTCTATTCAAATTTTTATGCGAGTTATTCAAAATATTGTGTTATCTGTTGAGAAAAACAAACGGGAGATTAAGTTACTATTATATTATGCCTCAGAGGATTACATCATGTTTTTAGAATATCAAACAGCTTTTGAAATGGAAAAAGAAATCATTATTCCCTATTTAAATGATAAAGATTCTTCAGAGCGTTTTTTAATATATCGATTATCTTTCTAACATTGTTTTGTCTAGTGGGGAGGAAGAGTGTTATTTAAGTGATTAATAAATCAAGGCTATTTTTAAATAGGTGCAACGTAGATAAAAAAATGGACTAAAGATAGTTCACTGGAAGATATAAATGCCTTTTTCGGATCCGATGTCAATATTGCAGTTTCTTTAGAGAACTTATAGGAGTTTTAAATATGTTGACTACGTTGAGGTTCGCTCGTGAAGTAAAAAAATATTAACTACGCGTTTTATCTTCACACTTTCTCCACAAATTAGTGATAGACTTATGAAGTAATATAACAATAAATATTTTTGAGGTGATTGAATATGAGAAGAAAAAAAGTAATATTAGCACTTGTAGCTATTACCACAGCTATTATACTATCTGCTTGTGGTGGAACTGATGAAGCAGATCCAGTTGAAGAAGAAAATCAAGTTGACGAATCCACTCCTAATGAGGAAGATAGCCAAAATGAAGAAGGCGCTGAACAAGAACACTCTGAAACGGACCATTCAGATATGGATCATTCAGGTTCAAGTGAAGTTCCGACAGGTCTAAAAGAAGAGGAAAACCCTAAATATGAGGTTGGAAGTAAAGCGATAATTACGGAAGCGCATATGGAAGGGATGGAAGAAGCAGAGGCAACAATCGTTGGTGCTTATGATACATATGTTTACACGATTTCTTATACACCAACGACAGGTGGAGAGAGAATTACCGACCACAAGTGGGTAATTCATGAAGAGTTCCCAGAAATTGGAGATGAACCATTAGAACCAGGGGAAGAAGCAGTTACGGATGCATCCCATATGACAGGAATGGAAGGAGCTACAGTAGAAATTGATTCAGTCGAGGAAACAACCGTTTATATGATTGATTTTACACCAACAACAGGTGGAGAAGAAGTAACAAATCATAAGTGGGTAACAGAAAGTGAATTATCACCTATTCAAGAATAACCGTTTTGATTCTGTTATTTCTTATTCAAATAAACGACTTTTTATTGAAGTAAGAGTTTGAAAAAAGCATAAATACAATAAAGAGGATCGTCGATTGCGGCGATCTTTCTTTATAACCAATGACTTTTTTGTATTTTTTATAACAATTTTATTAGCAGAAAACCCTAAATAATTCGTTGTTAAAATTGGAACATGTTGCCAAAATACGAAAACTAATTTCACGCATTTTTGAATTTCACTCCATTAAAGACCCAAAAATTAAGTTAACACTGTTTATGAAACCAACAGCAAAATTGTTACATAAAGAAATCGCTTGTGTTGCGTAAGATTACACAGATTCTAAGTCAATCCGGTTGACCACCCAATCGTGGAATTGAATAACAATCTGATAATACAGCATATTGGAAGTCCATCCATTAAAATAAGAATAAAAGGGCGGAGTTAAATTGACAATTCATTTCTATTCATGATACATTTATCTTGAATTAAAGATAATTTAATTAAACACAATAATTTTGAGAAGATGGAAATCTGTTAATGAGTGTCTACTTATTTCAAATAAATGGAGGAGTTTAAGTTGAATCATTTAAAAGGAATGCACCACGTAACTGCGATTACAAGTAGTGCAGAGAAAAATTATGAATTTTTTACGTATATATTAGGGATGAGGTTAGTAAAGAAAACCGTCAATCAAGATGATATTCAAACTTATCATTTGTTCTTTGCGGATGATGAAGGGAATCCAGGTACCGATATGACGTTCTTCGATTTCCCTGGAATTCCAAAGGGAGTTCACGGAACGAATGAAATTTATAAGACATCATTTCGCGTTCCTAGTGATGAAGCTCTAGATTATTGGGTGAAGCGGTTTGATCGTTTAGATGTGAAGCACACAGGAGTGAAAGAACAGTTTGGCAAAAAGTCCCTTTCATTTGTAGACTTTGACGATCAACACTACCAATTAATTTCTGATGAAAACAATCAAGGAGTTAAGGCTGGGAAACCATGGAAAAAAGGTCCAATTCCACTTGAATATGCAATTACAGGATTAGGTCCAATTTTTGTTCGGATCGAGAACTTTGACTTTTTTAAAAAGGTGATGGAGCAAGTATTATTATTTAAGGAAATTGACCATGATGGAGCCTTTCACTTGTTTGAAGTAGGCGAGGGAGGCAATGGTGCACAAGTAATTGTCGAACATAATGACACTCTTCCACAGGCTAGACAAGGGTATGGCACTGTCCACCATGCAGCATTTCGAATTGAAGATCGCACGGTTTTAGATGAATGGGATGAACGGATGAAGCAATTTGGTTTTCCAACATCAGGGTATGTAGATCGCTTCTTTTTCAAATCTCTGTATTCAAGAGTTGCACCACAGATTTTATTTGAATTTGCAACAGATGGTCCTGGATTTATGGGTGATGAACCTTATGAAACATTGGGAGAAAAGTTATCTTTACCACCATTCTTAGAAAATAAGCGCGAAGAAATTGAAAGGTTTGTTCGGCCAATTGATACCGTTAGAAGCACAAAGAATTTCGATAAGGAATATGAATAAAGTTTCCCACTTTATTTGATTTAGTAGAAATACAAGCATAGTAGGCATGAATACTCATGTCTACTATTTTTTTAATTTTTTAACCTGCCGTACTAGACATGTAAACCGAGTTTCTTTAAACTAAATATGCACTTAAGTGGTTATATTCATATACTAATCGGTGTGAAGTTACTAATTGGTGTGAAGTGTATGGGGGTGGATAGATATGTTTTTAATTGAAACTTTTGTTTATATAGGTACAATTGCATTTGGTGTATCAGGAGCATTGATAGGGATACGTAAACAACTAGACTTATTCGGAGTTTTATTTTTATGTTTTACTACATCGTTAGGCGGAGGGGTTATTCGTGATTTACTTATTGGAAATATACCTCCTGTTAATTTGATTAACCCACGGTATTTTCTTGTAAGTCTGGTTGCGGGTATTTTAACGATCCTGTTTTACGAAAAAATAACGCGTTTAACAGATAGTATGTTGATTTTTGATGCAATAGGATTAGGGGTTTTTACCGCAGTTGGAGCTCACACTGCAATAAATCTTGACTATAGCCAACCATTTTTAATTGTAGCAATGGGGTTAGTGACAGGAATAGGTGGCGGTGTTTTTCGCGATGTGTTTTCCAAAGAAATTCCCTTAGTTTTTCGAAAAGAAATATATGGAGTAGCGTCAATTGCAGGCTCTTTATTATTAATTGTAACTTATGATTTCTTGCCATCGGTCATGCCATTATACCTTTGTTTATTTACTACATTTATTATCCGGGTATTTACAGTCAAACGCGAATGGCATATTCCAACCATTAAACAAATAAAAGATAAGCAAATACAAAATCTTTAAACTCATAATATGCATTCGTAACAGTCTTAGGTCTCACCTAAGGCTTTTTTTAATAGCTAAGAATGTATCATCGAAATATGATTCAAAAAAAGGTTAGACATATTCCAGCGCCTATCCTTAGTGGTCTTAAGTCTAGGTCCTCTTTGTAATAAAACACGTTACGACGAGGCTATTCTTAAGCTTGTCGAGTAGTGAATCAAGGCATCCCATGCGGTAGTCGTACTATAGGAAAGGATAAAATTTTAGGGCAGATGAATCATCGGTGGCGTAAATTTTAAAGCAATCAGTATAAATGGAACTGAGAATCTGTCTTCGTCAAATGGTGCCAATCGACAAGTTTTCCGTAGGACATTTAATGATTCTAGAATGGTGCAAGGACGTCTACACACTTAGTGGAGGAAGAGCAAAACACAGCCAATGAATAAAGTATCACTATATTTAACAATGTGAATAATTGCTATAAATAAACAAAAGCTATTGTCTAGAAGATGGAGGTGAAAATATGCCGAATAAATTAGGAGTACATGAATCAATCGAATTACACGAACTTGTTTCTTTTAAAAGTTTGTGCCTTACCAAAGCAACGATCATGCAGGGGCTTGTGTCGGATGAAAACTTAAAAAATCTTATGCAACAAGATGCAACTATGCATGAACGACATCTTAAGGAATTAAACAATCATTTAAATCAATAAAAGGAAAGAAGGTGTTGGAATGAATCCATTTTTAGAAAAATTAACAGGAATGGCTCCACTTACAGACCAAGTGATTGCAACAGATATCTTAGTGGCTGCAAAGGCAGAGATAAAAAACTATGCAGTAGCCATTACCGAAACTTCTACACCAGAGATTCGAAATGTGCTTACCAAACAATTAGAGGATGCGATAAGTTTTCATGAACAAATTGCCAATTATATGATAGAAAATGGTTTTTACTATCCTAAAGATGCTGCTAAACAACTGCAGCTTGATATGGAAACAGCACAAAAGGCATTAAATATTGCTCAAGACTAATTTATGGGAATGTACATAAAATGAGGTGACTCTACATCCGAGCACCTCATTTTACACAAGTGATAATAGATTTTGTTTCGGAAGGGATGATGGTAAACTAGTCTTAGTAAATAATAATAAGTTCTAAAAAAAGGATGGTAGATATGGGTGGTATTATTCTGTATGACGGAGTTTGTAATCTGTGCAACCAGAGCGTTCGCTTCATTATAAAAAGGGATACAAAAAGTTTTTATCAATTTGCTTCCTTACAAGGGAAAGCGGCTAAAAAATTATTACAACGTTATCAAATACCAATGGGTACTTCTAGTTTAATTGTTATTGAGAATGGTAGATGGTATCAAAAATCAAGTGCTGTGTTACAAATAATGAAAAGATTAAAAGGAATATGGAAACTACTTGCTGTCGGTTGGTTTATTCCAAAAAAGTTAAGAGACAGAATATATGATCTAATTGCGAGGAATCGTTATCGCTGGTTTGGAAAAAATGATCGTTGTATGGTACCAACTCCTGAATTAAGAAATAGATTTTTGGATGAGCTTTGAACTATTGGCTATCTTTAAGTGAGTACAATGATACCCAAGGATAGTACAGCTGAGATTAAAGAAAAAAATCCCCAATAGGCTATCACCAAACTCTAAGCAGATGAGACAACTATTAGCTTGAAATGATTATTATATAATATTTTATTAAGATAATTGGAGCTATCATAATCAAAAAATTCTGAATGGTACGAATAACCTTATAGATATGCATAACCAATCTAAATAAATCTATAGCAAGTCCGCCGTATAGACGGACTATTTTTTTGCGTCCAATAGTGTGAAAATTCACTCATTATACATAAAGTCGTTCGTTATTACATAAAAAATAGTAGTATAATAGAAAGAGAGAGAGATAGAAAACAGCAATAAGTTATTAATCTCCTTACAAGGGAGGCGCATTTTAAATGGTTAATCCTGAATATGTGTCAATTAAATCATTTTTTATTGGAGCTATTTTAGGAATAATTTTGGGACTTATTGCAAACTTCTTATAACCATATCTACACCTAACTCGGTTTGAAAACATAAAAAAGTGAAAAGTGTTAGCGCAGCATATGTATGATCATATGCTGCTTTTTTTATTATAAAACAATAAAAAATATAACGAATTTTGTCGAAAAAGAAAATGTAACAAAATGTTCATATTTAAATTAAGAATTAAAAAACGTTGATATGACAAGGGTTTCCACAATTTTCTATGATTAAATTAATATTTCCAAATTTATCCTTAACAAAATTGTAACAATTTTTGTTGAAGAGTGTGATATTATCAATTGCGAAGAAGTTATTTAGAATAATTATAAAAACTTTATTAACCAAAACGTTGCTAAAGTCTTTTTACTTTAGTGAAAATTTAAAGAGGGGGAGGAAATAAGGTGAAAATGAAAAAGTTATCGATCTATTTGTTTGCTATCATATCAATTTTCTTACTTACAGGTTGCGAAACAAATATGGTTGTCTTTAATCCGCAAGGACCAAACGCAGAAACGATCCTTGGATTAATTAACTGGTCTTTATTATGGATGGCAATTGTCATTATTGTGGTGATGGGCATGTTTATTACATTTATTTGGAAATATCGTGAACGTCCAGACAATATGGATTATGAGCCACCAGAGGAACACGGGAATACAAAATGGGAAATTATTTGGACAGCAATCCCATTTTTAATTGTAATTGCATTACTTATACCTAACATTCAAGCATTGTATGCATTAGAAGAGGTACCAGAAGGTTATGAGGACAAAGAACCAATAACGATTCATGTTACTGGTGCGGATTGGAAGTGGATTTTTAGTTATCCAGAAGAAGATATTGAAACGGTTAACTATGTCAATATCCCAGAAGATACACCAATCATTTTCAAAATGACGTCAGCTGGAACAATGCAATCGTTTTGGGTACCTGCCTTAGGTGGTCAAAAATATGCGATGGCTAAAATGGAGACAGAGTTGATCTTAACAGCAGATAATCCTGGTTCATATATGGGAAAGAATTCCAACTTTAATGGTCCTGGATATGCAGAAATGGAATTTGAAGTACTTGCACAAACACAAGCAGAGTATGACGAATGGGTAGAAGAGGTAAAGGAAAGAGCTCCGGAATTGACAGAAGAAAAGTACATCGAACTTCTGAAACCAACTCATTTAGGTCGTTTAACATTTAATGGTACCCATTTACAATGGATAAACCATGCAGACCCAAATTCTAATTCTTACACAAATCCACAGCTCTATTATCGTGAACATGGATATAAAGGGAAAACATTTGATGAAGAAGATAATTATAAAAATGCAGATGAAATGATAGAAAACGAACATGGAGGTGACAGTCATCATGAACATTAAGTGGGATGAATTTTTCGTTACAGGTGATCCGTTAATCTTAGGTGCACAGATTTCCATTGTTCTTACAATGGTTGGGATTATTGCTTTGCTGACCTACTTAAAACGGTGGACATGGTTATGGAGAGAATGGTTAACAACAGTTGATCATAAACGAATTGGTATTATGTACATTCTCTCTGGTGTTGTCATGTTTTTCCGTGGTGGTATAGACGGTTTAATGATGAAAGCACAAACCGCAGTACCCGAAAATGAATTTTTAAATGCACAACATTATAATGAAGTATTTACGACCCACGGGGTTATTATGATTCTATTTATGGCAATGCCACTATTAATCGGGATTATGAACGTGATTATTCCGTTGCAAATCGGTGCAAGAGATGTGGCATTTCCACAATTAAATGCATTAAGTTTTTGGTTGTTTTTCAGTGGTGCCATGCTATTTAACATTTCATTTGTTATAGGTGGTTCACCTGATGCGGGATGGACTTCTTATTTCCCAATGGCCGGGAAAGAATTTAGTCCGAGTATTGGAAACAACTATTATGCAATTGCTATACAAATCGCAGGTATTGGTACGTTGATTTCGGGAATTAACTTTATCGTAACCATACTGAAGATGAGAACAAAAGGTATGACATTAATGAAAATGCCTATGTTCTCATGGACAACGTTGATTACTTCGATCATCATTGTCGCAGCATTTCCGATTTTTACGGTAGCATTAGCATTAATGACATTTGATCGTTTATTCGGAGCACACTTTTTCACTGTTTCCGGTGGCGGTATGGATATGCTATGGGCTAACCTATTCTGGCTATGGGGACACCCTGAAGTGTATATCGTTGTATTGCCAGCATTCGGTATTTTTTCAGAAATTGTGTCCACTTTCTCACGTAAACGACTGTTTGGATACACTTCAATGGTTATAGCTGTAGCAGGTATTGCCTTCTTGAGTATGTTGGTATGGGTACACCACTTCTATACGATGGGGTCAGGACCAGCAGTTAATTCAGTGTTTTCATTAACAACCATGCTCATTGCTGTTCCAACTGGTATTAAAATGTTTAACTGGCTATTTACCATGCGAAAAGGTCGGATTAATTTTTCGACACCTATGCTTTGGACACTTGCGTTTATACCATGTTTCCTTATTGGAGGAACAACAGGTGTTATGCTTGCAATGGCAGCAGCTGACTTCCAGTATCATAATACGTTATTCCTTGTTGCACACTTCCATTACACATTAATTCCAGGTGTTGTGTTTGCGGTGTTTGCAGCTCTTTATTACTGGTGGCCAAAAATGTTCGGTCATAAATTAAATGAAAAAATTGGAAAATGGCATTTCTGGTTGTTTGTAATTGGATTTAATTTTACATTTTTCCCAATGTTCTTCTTAGGCTTAGATGGTGCGGTAAGACGTTCCTTCACGTATTCCGCTGAATCTGGCTACGGACCATTATTCTTATTATCAGCAATTGGTTCTGCTGTTTTAGCAATTGGATTCGCGATGTTTGTTTACAACATTTACTGGAGTATTCGTCACGCAGACCGCAATATCTCTAGTGATCCGTGGGATGCAAGAACGCTTGAATGGGCAACCGCATCTCCGGTACAAGACTATAATTTTGCTAAATTACCAGAAGTAAAAACATTGGATGCATTCTGGCACATGAAAAAAGATAATGAAGGCTTAACTATAGAGGATAAAGAAATTAAAGATATTCATATGCCAAATAATTCAGGTATCCCATTCTTTATGGGTGTAGTCTTTACGGTCGCTGGTTTCTTCTTAGTCTTTGAATGGTATATTCCTGCAGCAATTGCATCATTAGGAATATTTGCAGGATTGATTATCCGCTCCTTTGACTATAACGATGGGCATCATATCCATGCAGAAGACGTAAGAAAAGTAGAACGTAAATGGAGAAATCGTAAAGGGGAGGTGCACAAACATGTCGGCTAATCTAACAGCAAGTAGCGATTTACCATTAGAATATCAATCTGAACAAAGCAAAATGAATATCCTTGGTTTTTGGATTTTTCTAGGAGCAGAAATTGTTTTGTTTGCTACGCTTTTTGGAGTGTATGGTGTACTGGCTGAACGTCATGCAGGTGGGCCAACACAACAGGATATCTTTGTAATCAAGGATGTATTAATTCAAACAGTATTGTTGTTAACTAGTAGTTTTACTTGTGGTATTGCAATATTTGAAATGCGCCGAAATCGCCTTAAAGGATTAATCACATGGTTGGTTATTACATTATTGCTCGGTGGAGGATTCTTATTCATGGAAATTAATGAATTTATTCATTATGTACATGAAGGTGCTGCATTACAAACGAGTGCATTTACATCTAGTTTATTGGTTCTACTAGGTACTCACGGAGCGCACGTAGCGTTAGGTATTGGTTGGGCGATTTTAATTATCATGCAACTACTAAAACGTGGTTTAACAACTGAGACTACACGAAAAACATTTATTATTGGCCTTTACTGGCACTTTCTTGATGTAGTTTGGATTTTCATTTTTACTTTTGTTTATTTAGAAGGGTTGGTGGGATAAATGAGTAGTAATGCAGAAAAAGGGTTTCCTATAAGTCATGTTGTTGGATTTCTAATCTCATTAATTCTTACCTTTGCGGCAGCTTGGATCGCACTAAAAACCACACTTTCAATAAAAGTGATTATGTGGATTATTGGTTCATTAGCGGTATTTCAAGCTGGATTACAACTTGTTATGTTTATGCATATGACGGAAGGTGAGGATGGAAAAGTTAATATTATTAATATTACTTATGGTGCGTTTATGGCTGCAGTTATTGTACTTGGCTCCATCTGGGTCCTCACATCAGGTCATGCTGCACATTAATTACAAATGAATTACACTAACTGATTTTTAAAAAATCCGGTCAATTGGCCGGGTTTTTTTTTGATGGAAAAATTGGTTTGTTTGAAAATGATGTATGTTCTGGTTGAGGTTATGATAATTTTTAGGTGCATCTGTTACATCATCCATCGAAAACATAAATAAACCAAATAAGAAAATCAAGACGGATGAAACTAAGATACTACCACCAATAAAGAAAAAATAGTTTTGAGTGATTCCGTTTACATTAAATCCAATGGCTACCAATGTGAAACTAAGAAATAAACTTATAGCTGTAATCCCTTTCAAGAAAACAACAGATTTTTCTTTTTTAGTCATTGTACTCAACCCCTTTAGCAGTATTGTCACATTTGTTCACAAAATTGTCAAACTAATTTCGAAAATCTGTCACAATTATCGTTCGACATAAAGTGATCTTTCATCAATAGAACCTACTGCCTATAAAGTCGGGATAAAATGGACTCTTAGCGTAACACTAATAAAAAAGATAAAGGATGATCGAAATGGGTGCCATACAACGTAATAATTTCAGGTTTGTGCCAGAGTATAGTGTCATCAATCAAAACGGAGCAGTCCATGTTTATCAAGATGGAGAGTTCAAGGAAGAATTAACCTTTACATTTGAAGGAAAGTACCCCAATCAAGCCAAAATTGAATCAATTGTGGACGACTATTGTGAGCAATATGATATCTAACACAAATAAAAATACCTACAAAACAAAGGTGATTTTATCCTTTTTTATGGGAAAAGCGCGAGCTGAAGATCCCATATAAACAAAGGAACACAGGCTAAGGTCGCCACAGACACGCGAGCAACGCCTGTGTGACCAACTTCCTGTTGGCCCGAGGCCGTACCAATGGAAAGCGGAAGCAACGACAAGATAAAAGGAACGTATTAGTAATATTTGTTCATTCATTTGCTTATACAATTATTACCTCGTCTAAAGAGAACTTACTGTCACATGCTATTCATAAGGTAAGGAGGGAGTAAGTATGAAAAAACGAAAAGGGCAAAAGCGAGCTGCTTTAACAAATAACAAGACACCGAAAGAGAGCTTGCCAGAGGGCAATATGCTATATAACCGTAGTAATCATAATCGTCCTAAACAAGGACCAGGTTCAAAAGGATGATGTTGATGGATAAAAAGAAAATAAATGGCGAAATGTTTACAGATTATGGAACAGTTGATGTTAAAAAAATTGAACATCAGATCACATACCCAGGCCAATCGGTGTTCAATTTGAGAAACGTATCGTTTGCACCAGGCGAAAATAATTATTTAGATGCATATGGAGAGGATAACCACCTTGATAATGAACAAAGATAAACAATGTGCTATACACTAAAGGGGACTAGGGATAGGGTTACAACCACATGATTTAACAGCAATAGTTGAACGTGCTTAATTATAAACATGCGCAGTCCTTTAATTGACTGCGTATGTTTATTTGAATACTTAAAGATTTATTGGTACTATATGGTTAGAACATTGGAACCCAATAGTTTAACGATATAGGAGATGATTGTAATATGGATTTTAATCTATTTATGAATGATGTGGTTGACGCTGCACGCAAAGATATTACAGAAGCGGGGTATGAGGAACTAACAACCCCTGAAGAAGTTGATCAAGCATTAAAACGTGAAGGCACTACGTTAGTCATGGTTAATTCCACATGTGGTTGTGCAGGTGGTGTTGCTCGTCCAGCTGCTGCAAATGCGATTCATTATGATAAAAGACCTGACCATTTAGTAACCGTATTCGCTGGTCAAGATAGAGAAGCAACAGAGAAAGCAAGAGAATATTTTGAAGGTTTTCCTCCATCTTCTCCTTCTTTCGCATTACTTAAGGATGGGAAAATTATAGATATGGTGGAACGTCACGATATTGAAGGTTTTGGTCCTGTCGATGTAGTGAACCGTCTACAAAAATTGTTTGATGAAAACTGCACAGAAGTTTAAATATATGCTCCCTTGTTACATTTCGTGACAAGGGTTTTTTATTGAGGTATGTTATTAGTAAAGATATATAAGGGAGTTATACAGGTGAAAATTGGTTATCGAACGATAAAAACTGCTGTTGGCACGCCGGTGGCAATTTGGATTGCGGAAATGCTTCAGTTGACCAACTTTGCTTCAGCTGGGATCATTACATTACTTTGCATTCAACCTACAAGGAAAAAATCTTTCTTATCTTCATGGCATCGATTTGGTGCATGTTTAATTGCAATGCTTTATTCCTTTTTAATTTTTGAGACTATTGGTTATCACCCACTAGCAATTGGAATATTATTAATTCTGTTTATCCCTACTACTGTATGGCTTAAGCTCACACCGGGTATTGTAACAAGTTCAGTCATTATCTTACATTTATACAGTGCAGAATTTATTAACGTTTCTTTAGTAATGAATGAATTAGCTATTATTATTATTGGAATCGGCATGGCTCTGTTACTAAATTTATATATGCCGAGTTTAGATCGTGATATTATGGATATGCAGGACCAACTTGAGAAAAATATTACAGTTATGTTAAAAGAAATTGCGATCTATTTAAAAGAAGGGAGAGAAACATGGACAGGTAAAGAAATTATAGAGATAGAAGCAATACTCAATAAATCAGAAAAATTAGTAATACAAGATGTCGAAAACAAGCTTTTTCAACAAACTAATCCGTATGCAGAGTATTTTAGTATGCGAAGAAAACAGTTTGACTTGTTAAAAAGGATGTTGCCCTTATTAAGTCATATGCCAGAATTATATCAACAATCGTATCGGATGGGGATGTTTTTTGACGATTTGGCAGATGCTGTTCACCCGGGTAATACAGCCAGTGTTCATTTGCAAACGGTGAGGAAATTAAAGGAAGAGTTTAGTAAAAGTGAACTACCTAAAACTAGAAAAGAATTTGAATCGCGTGCAGACTTATTCCGGTTACTTCATGAGATAGAGAATTATTTACTGTTAAAGAAAAATGAAACACCAAATATGTCACAAAAGGGAAAACAGAATAGCTGATGATGAGATAAAGAGACTGCCATTTACAATGACAGTCTCTTCTCATTGATAAGATCTTATATAAACATCGCTAAACCAGCAGTTAAGCTAGATAATACCATTGCAATGATCATAATATAAACAATAATTTTTATTCTACGTTCTCTTTTTGACGGCTTTCTCGTTGTTGTATTTGTTGTTTTCTTTGTTTTTGTAGCCAATGTTTATTCCTCCTTCACGGTCCATTACTACTTGTATTTTACATGTAATCTTTCATTTGGACAAGTAGAACTCGAATACAATTTAGAAGAAAGGAGGGGGTTTTAATGTCACGAAAGGAGCAAGTGAAAAAAATAAAAAACAGGAAGAAATTTAGATTGCAAGATAAAAGCATAAATAGAAAATACGTATATGGTCCTCAATATTGTACTAAGAAGGATTTACAAAAAATTGGTTTTCCTGGTTGTTATCCTTATACGAGAGGAATCTATCCTACCATGTATTGTCAACGGCTATGGTCATTTCGACAATATGCAGGTTTTGGATCTAGCCAAGATACGAATAATCGTTTTCATTATTTGTTAAGTGAAGGACAGACAGCTTTATCTGTTGCCTTTGATTTGCCAACACAGTTAGGAATGGATTCTGATCATAGTTTAGCAGAGGGGGAAGTAGGAAAAGTAGGAGTTGCGATTGACACGTTAGCTGACATGGAAAAAGTGTTTAAGTCGATTCCGCTTGATCAAGTGAGTACTTCTATGACGATTAACGCTCCAGCAGCTATCCTTCTTTGTATGTATGTAGCAGTTGCTGAAAAGCAAGGGGTAGATTCTGCTAAGCTTAAGGGAACGGTCCAAAATGATATTCTAAAAGAATACATTGCCCGTGGGACGTATATTTTTCCTCCAATACCATCTATTCGGCTGTTTACTAATATTCTGCAGTTTTGTGAGGCTCATCTTCCACACTATCATCCAATTAGCATATCAGGATATCATATGCGAGAGTCTGGGGCAACCGCTGCTCAGGAAATTGCTTATACGTTTGCAAATGCAAAGGAATATTTAAATGCTGGATTGCATGATGGTTTAGAAGTGGATCAGTTCGCACCACGCATGTCATTTTTTTTCTCGGCACATAGCCATGTATTTGAAGAAATTGCTAAATTTAGGGCCGCTAGACGGATTTGGGCTTCAATCATGAAAAATGAATATAAAGCCAAAAATCCAAATAGCATGAAACTGCGTTTTCACACTCAAACGGCAGGATCCACTTTATCTTCAAAAGAACCATTAAATAATATAACACGTGTTACTTTACAAGCCCTAACAGCTATTTTAGGAGGAACACAAAGTCTTCATACAAATGGTTGGGACGAAGCTTATACATTGCCAAATAAAGAATCCGCTCAACAAGCCTTACGTATTCAACAAATTTTAGCGAAGGAAACGGGTGTTACGGAAACAGTTGACCCACTTGGAGGATCATACTACGTTGAAGCGTTAACGGATCAATTAGAAGAGCAGATTTATCAACATCTAAATGAAATCGATCAAATAGGAGGTGCCATTAAGGCTACTGAGACAGGATTTTTCAAACATAAGATTCAACAACAAGCGTATCAAGACTATCAAAAACAAGTGTCTATGAAACAGGACCATGAATATCAAGCGCACCCAGTTCATTTTGAATTGGAACAGGGAGCAGATCCACAAGTACAAAAAGCATCCTTGTTGAGGATAAAACAGCAAAGATCTACTGATGAAGTGAGGACAACTTTAGCCCAGCTTGAACAAGTAGCGTGTCAGCCACAGATTAATCTAATGCCATATATATTGAGGGCTGTAAAAGCATATTGTACTATCGGAGAGATATGTGACGTGTTGCGTAAACAGTTTGGGGAATATAAGGAGCGGTTGTGATGACTAAATCGGTTCGTGTTTTAATAGCTAAAGTTGGACTGGATGGTCATGATCGTGGGGCACTTATTCTAGCGCGGGCTTTACAAGAACGGGGACTGACTGTTTTCTATACAGGTATACGAAATACACCAGCACAAGTAGTGGAGCGCGCGATAAGCGAGGAAGTGGATGTTGTTGCGCTTTCATCTTTATCTGGCGCTCACCTTCAACTTTTTCCAAAAGTGGTCCGAGAACTAAATAGGAAAACGAAACGTTCCATCCCTGTCGTTGCTGGTGGGCTGATTCCCCTAGAGCATTGGGACTATTTATATCAGCAAGGTATTGTAAAGATTTTTGCTAGAGAACAATCGATCGAGGCATTTGTTGACTATATTTATACAATAAAATAGTATGCTTTTTGCAAAATGTGAACTATAACCGTGTATGTACAAACTAGTGCTTCTAACATTTAATTGACAACTTTCGACACTTTCGCTAACGTATAACTAGTGGTTGTAAAAAGGAGGAAATAGACAATGATTAATCAAAAACGACTTGTAAACGAATTTTTGGAGCTCGTTCAAATAGATTCTGAAACGAAGAATGAAGGTGAAATAGCAATGATTTTAAAACAAAAGTTCACAGACCTTGGTTTGGAAGTAGTCGAAGATGATAGTCAATCAAGAACAGGTCATGGTGCAGGGAATTTAATTTGTAATTTAAAAGGAAACAAACAAGACGTTGATACGATTTATTTTACCTCCCATATGGATACAGTTGTACCAGGTCAAAATGTCAAGCCGCAGATTGAAGATGGGTATGTGAAGAGTGATGGTACAACAATTCTTGGAGCAGATGATAAAGCAGGACTTGCTGCTATTTTTGAAACAATCCGTGTATTGAAAGAACAAAATTTACAGCATGGTGATATTCAATTCATTATTACCGCTGGAGAAGAATCTGGTCTAGTTGGGGCAAAAGAGTTAGATATGTCTCTTGTCAATGCATCATACGGTTATGCAATCGATAGTAATGGCACGGTGGGAGATATCATTGTTGCAGCCCCAACCCAAGCAAAAGTAAATGCTATTGTAAAAGGCAAAACCGCTCACGCTGGTGTTGCTCCTGAGAATGGGGTCTCAGCAATTACCATTGCGGCTAAAGCAATTGCTAAAATGCCGTTAGGTCGGATTGACGAGGAAACAACAGCGAATATTGGACGGTTTGAAGGTGGAAGTAAAACAAATATTGTTTGTGATCATGTTGAAATACTTGCTGAAGCACGTTCTCTTGTACCAGAAAAAATGAAAACACAAGTAGATAAAATGAAAAGAGCATTTACTGAAACAGCTGAAAAAATGGGTGGAAGTGTAGAACTTGATGTAAATGTTATGTATCCAGGCTATAAACAACAAGAAGGCGATCACGTTGTAGAAGTTGCAAGAAGAGCTGCAAAAACAATTGGTCGTGATAGTAAGTTATTAGAAAGTGGTGGCGGAAGTGATGCAAATATTATCTCCGGTCATGGTATTCCAACTGTAAATCTTGCTGTTGGCTATGAAGATATACATACAACCAATGAACGTATGCCAATTGATGATTTAGTAAAAGTAGCAGAATTAATCACTGCTATTACACAAGAAGCAGCAAAATAATGAAATAAACCAGAGCTATCTCAAGAGTTTTCCTCTATGGCTCTGGTTTTTTATGTTGATTTCTAAAAGAACGTTGTTATGTCGTAGTAAATAGAAACTCCGATGTAACATAATTGCTTCCTTCCATTTAATGGACATAAATGTAAAAGCGACATAAAAACAGAGCGGGTAATGAATTTAGTGTCGTGAATTCCCGAGAAACGACATGTACAAGCATACGCAAAAGTGCCCTAGGAGTTTATAGTTTGTGACAAAGACAACAATTTTTTATGAGAAACTCAAAAGGAAGTGATCAATAATTGAATGATTTCATAAAGCGGAATGGGCTATGCTATAATAGAATGAGAATGGTTGTTCGCTTTCTAATCGTACGAATAAAGGAAGATCCTAATGTCTAAATGGTACCCAAAAAATGGAAGAGTCATCTTCCATGTTGATATGAACAGTTTCTATGCATCAGTAGAAATGGCATATAATCCGAAGTTAAAAGGAAAACCTGTCGCGATTGCTGGTAACCCAGAAGAGAGGAAGGGAATTATTGTAACAAGTAGTTACGAAGCAAGAGCAAAAGGTGTGAAGACAACGATGCCATTATGGGAGGCACGGAAACTATGTCCGGATCTAGTTGTTATGCGCCCCAATTTTGATAGATACCGTTTTGCTTCAAGTGAAATGTTCAAAATTTTGTCTGAAGTAACAACCTTTGTTCAACCTGTTTCCATTGATGAAGGGTATATGGATATTACGGCATGCCAACACTTAGGATCTCCCCTAGATATTGCTGCTTCGATTCAACAACGAATTAAGGATGAATTAGACCTTCCTTGTAGTATTGGAATTGCTCCTAATAAATTTCTTGCAAAAATGGCTTCCGATATGAGAAAGCCAATGGGTATAACAGTACTAAGGAAAAGAGATTTACCCAAAAAGCTATGGCCACTACCTGTTAAAGAGATGCATGGAGTTGGCGAAAAAACTGCCATTAAACTAAATAAAATTGATATTTATACGATCAAAGATTTAGCAGATGCTGATACATTTCAATTAAAAAGATTGCTAGGCATTAACGGAGAGCGTTTAAAAGACAGGGCGAACGGAATCGATTCAACTCCTGTCGATCCAGATGCCATTTATGAATTTAAAAGCATTGGAAACTCACAAACATTGGCACATGATACAACAGATGAATTAACAATCCAACGATTAATGAGACAGTTAGCACGTAAGGTAGCAACCAGGTTGAAGCGAAAACAAGTTGTTGGCCAAAATGTGCAACTCATGATCCGCTATTATGATCGAAAAACAGTGACGAGAAGCGTGAAATTACCTGAGTATATTGAAACTGAAGAAGAAATCTATATAACCAGTCTTGACCTTTTTGAAAATCATTGGACAGGAGATCCAATTCGTTTATTAGGGGTAACAGTTCAAGATATCGTCGAAAAAGATGAGATAGTTCACCAACTTGATTTGTTTACCTACCAAAAGGAAGCGGAAAAAGAACCACTATATCAAGCGATTGATCATTTGACTGAAAAATACGGAAAAAACCCATTTAAAAAGATCGAGCCTAAATCAGATGACCAACCGCGAACCAGCTTTCAAAAGGATTTTCTAGATGATTTTAAAAAGTAAGAGGCTGTTCATAGGAACAGCCTCTTACTTTTTAACCTTTTGCTGGTATTTCTGTTTCATAAAAATCGTAAGCAATTGACGTTTGATCGAAAATTTCCTGTGCTTCATCTATTAATTGTTGATAATTTTCTTCTTGATAACGAGAAGATAGGTGGGTTAAGATCAATCTTCTCACCTCTCCGTTTTTCGCAATTGTAGCAGCCTGCTTCGTCGTGGAATGAAAATACGTATAAGCCATATTTTCATGCTCATGTTCAAAGGTTGCCTCATGTACTAATAGGTCTGATCCTCGGACAAAGGAGGATAAACTTGGGATGAAACGAGTATCACCTAAAATGGTAACCTTACGACCAGGTTTATCTGGACCAATAAAATCAGAACGATAAATGGTTTGTCCATTAGTTAATGTTACTTTTTCGTTTTGTTTGATTTGTTGATAAATCGGGCCAGGTTCGATGCCAGCTTGTTGTAACTTATCTGTTTGTAGTTGCCCTGGTTTGTCTTTTTCTTCGATTCGAAATCCATAGCTTTCTAAGCCATGGTCTAGTTTTTTGGCAAAAACGCGAAAATGATCATTTTCAAAAATAAGCCCTTCAAAAACTTCTTCAACTATTAGGGGGTATTTTAATTTAGTCCCGCTGACAGTTAAACTTGTTTCTATGTATTCTTTTAATCCTTTAGGTCCTGTAATCGTAACAGGTGTTTCTCCATTCTGAAAGGAACGACTACTTAAAAAACCCGGGAGACCATAAATATGATCTCCATGTAAATGTGTAATAAATATACGCTCCACTTTCCGAGGTTTAATAGTTGTTTGTAAAATTTGGTGTTGTGTTGCTTCACCGCAATCAAACATCCACATGTTTCCTTGTTCTTGAAGTAAGTCTAATACGATGGAGGAAACATTTCTTTCCTTAGAAGGTACACCTGATCCTGTGCCAAGAAACTGAATTTTCATGGTATCCCTCCTATGATCTCCAACCACGTAGATATTGTTCAGGGGCTCCTATTTCTTCGTTTAATTCATCAGCTGCAGCTTTGGCCCAATAGGGATTTTTTAATAATGCACGTGCTAAGAAAATCAAATCAGCTCGGTCATTTTGCAAAATTTCTTCTGCTTGAATTCCAGTAGTAATTAATCCCACTGCGCCTGTAGCAATATTTGCTTTGTGTTTAATAGTTTCGGCTAGTTTTACTTGATATCCTGGATAAACAGGGATCGAAGCAGGGACGACACCACCTGAGCTACAGTCAATCAGTTCAACCCCTTGTTTTTTCATTTCGCTAGAAAAGTAAATAAAGTCATCGATTGTATTTCCATCTGCTTGATATTCATTTGCAGAGATACGTACGAAAATTGGACCTAAAAATTCTGATTTGACAGCATTGATCACTTCTCGTAACATACGATAGCGATTTTCCTTAGATCCGCCATATTGATCATTTCTTTTATTGGTTAGTGGAGAAAGGAATTGATTAATAAGATAGCCGTGAGCTCCGTGAATTTCAATGATATCAAAACCAGCTTGTTTCACACGTCGCGCCGCTTGTTTGAAGGCTTCAATGGTATTCGTAATATCGGTCACCGTCATTTCATCTGGTGTCGCGTAACGGTCACTGAATGCAATTGCACTAGGGGCAACTATTCCTTTGTTAAATTGAGCTTTCCGACCTGCATGTGCTAATTGTATGCTTGTTGTTGAACCATGTGCATGGACACGGTTTGTGATCTTTTTTAAACCTTCGATGTGTTTATCATCCCATATTCCCAAATCTTTGGCTGAAATTCTTCCTTCAGGTTGAACGGCTGTTGCTTCAACCATAACCAATCCAACTTGGCCTACTGCCCTTGATTCGTAATGCGTAATATGAAAGTCCTGTACAGTTCCGTCTTCAGGTTCACACGAATACATACACATTGGGGACATAACAATTCTATTTTTTAGCGTAATTCCTTGAAATGTAATGGGACTAAATAGCTTCGTTGACATATGTATGCGCCTCCTAGTTGGTAAGTTTATCTCTTTGTTTTAATGCTATATCTGGCACATCAGTAATGATTCCATCGCAACCTAATTTCATACAACGAGTCATTTGGCTTGGTTGATTGACTGTATAAACTCGTAAATTTATGTTATGTTGCTGGCATTGTCGTACCAATTTCCTGTTTAACAATCGATATTTAATATGAAGACTATCGGCACCTAAATCTTTCGCGTAAGATGGTAAATCCTTGCTTTTTTGCGATGTCAATAACCCTGTAGAAATGCTACAATTGATTGTATTATATTTCATAACACTGTCACTATTGAAACTAGTAATAATGGTTGAATCGGATAAATGAAAAAAGTTCACATACTGGTTTACAATTTTTTCCATACCCTTATATTCTAACACATTATTTTTTAGTTCTAAGTTAATTAGTAGTTTTTTTGTTTTTGCCCAACGTAGGAACTCTTCGAGGGAAGGGATTCTCGTATCTTTAAATTGTTTAGAGAACCAGGTACCTGCATCTAATTGTTGAAGTTCACGAAGTGTATAATCTTGTACAAAACCAGTACCATTTGATGTTCGCCGCACATTTTCATCATGGATCAACACAGGTATATCATCTTTTGTTAACTGGACGTCCGTTTCTATACCTTCTGCCCCCATTTGGTAGGCTAAGTTAAATGCTGGCATGGTATTCTCGGGCGCGTATTTACTCGCACCGCGATGGGCAAAGATATCTGTTTTCAAATGCATCACCTCTACAATAGGGTATTCTTACTGATTGTGGAATATTTCGCAAAAAAAGTCAATTTGCATATTTAGGAGGATATTAAACAATTGTTACTGAATTTATAATTTCAACCATATGGAAATATCATGTTTAATAGTACGATATAAGAAATGATAGGTGATTTTTGAGATGACAAATGTAAAAAATAAAAATATAATTATCACAGGGGCTTCAGGTGGAATTGGTGAAGAAATTGCGCGACAAATAGCAAAAAATGGTGGGAACGTCGTGTTAATTGCTCGATCAGAAAATAAATTACAACAGTTACAGACGGAATTAATTCAGGCATATGCAATTACTTGTCATTACTATGTTGTAGACTTAACGAACGCGGATGCATGGAGTGAAGTGTTGCAACGAGTTGTGACCGAAATCAATCCGGTTCATGCTATGATTAATAATGCGGGGGTTGGTATTTTTGATCTAGTTGAAGAATCTCGTTGGCAAGATATTGAACGGATGTTTCAGTTAAATGTATCTGCGCTTATTCAAGGAGTTTATCACTTGCTCCCTTCTATGCTGGAGCAACAGTTTGGACATATAATTAATATTGGATCACAAGCAGGTAAAATCGCCACACCAAAATCTGCTGTATATGGGGCAACCAAACATGCGGTGATTGGTTTCACCAATGGTTTACGGATGGAGGTAGCAGATAAAGGTATTTATGTAACGGCAGTAAATCTGGGACCTGTTGCGACAGACTTTTTTCAAACTGCTGATCCATCAGGAAATTATCAACGCTCTGTTCAACGCTATATGCTTGATCCTGATTATGTCGCGAATTCCATCGTCAGATCCTTATTCACTAAAAAAAGGGAAATAAATTTACCGCGATGGATGGATATCGGGAGTCGTATTTATCAAGTATTTCCGGGCATAATGGAGCGGCTGCTGAAGAATCAATTTACGAAGAAATAAGGGTAGGAGGCGACAAAATGCAATTAGAAATTACTGCAAATGCTTTAGAAAAAATGGAGCAAATGAATAGCTCTGATTATGAATATTTAATGTTATATTATGATACCGATGATTGTGGGTGTGGCGTGAATGGTGTTCCTACTATTCGCTTAACAAATAAGAAAGAAGACTCATTCATAGATGTAGACAGTGATGATTTTCAAGTAATTATTCATCATCAACAAGCAGTCTTTTTTGCAAAACAAATGAAGCTAGACCTTATCGGGGGGCGTTTTCGGTTATCTAGTCCAGAGGGAATATTGAATCCTATTATTCCTGCAAATGATTTAGTTAAAGGTGATGTCGCATGAAAAAGAGAAAAAACGAAGAGCAAGCAAATGGTTTAAAAGATCGTTTAAATCCAGAATTGTTATCTGCCTTACAAAATAAGAAAACAACATTGAAACAACAAGAAGAAGACAAGAAAGAACAGGAACGATTGCAGCGAATAGAGGAACGAAAACGAAAAGAAGCAAATAAAAGTTTTGAGGAATTGCTTGAAGAAAGTGAAATGGACTGGAGAAAGTTTAAATAATCTTTAAAAAAGGGCAGACGCTAGGAAATGATTTTTTTAAGTTAGATTTCACTAGCAGTCTGTCCTTTTTTCTAATGATTATTATTATTTATCGATGTTTATCATAGTTAATCGGTTTGGTAATTTGTTGTAATTGTTGATATTGTTCGGTTGTAAGTGGTTTATGCTGTTGAAAGGAAACATTGTTTTCTAATTGTTCGACTGAACTTGCACCAAATACAGCGCTAGCAACGGTTGGATGTGCTAATACATATTGCAGTGCCGTTGTAGTTAAGTTAGAATTTGCTTCTGTTTCTTCCAGTTTCTGAATCATCGCTTGCAACTCATCATAACTATATCCTAAATAACCCTCTTTACCCTTTGTTTTTACGACATTACTGGCATTGTCACTTAACATCCCTTTTGCAAGTGGGCCTCTTGCAACAACACTTATGTTATTTTCGTGTAATAGGTCTAATACAGATTCCTCAGGTCTACGATCAAATAGGCTATATTGCATCATTACACTAACGATATTTGATTTTTTCACATACTCCCGAATCACGTTTGGACGGATTGATGAGATTCCGTAGTAACGGATTAAACCGTCTTGCTTTAATTCTTCAAAAGCTTCAATTGTTTCATCAATCGGATCATCTATTGTACCCCCATGTAGTTGGTAAAGGTCAATGTAATCGGTTTGTAGACGACGTAAGCTCTCTTTAACTTGTTGTTTTATGTAATGTTTTGAAGGGTCCCAGAACCAACTTCCATCTTCTTTTAAGTGATTCCCTACTTTTGTAGCTAGGACAACTTGATCACGTTTGCCTTTCAAAGCTTGGCCGACAATTTCTTCATTCTGACCTTGATCATATAAATCAGCAGTATCGAAATAATTAATTCCTTTATCTAAAGCACGGTCTACGATAGCTTGTGCTTTTTTTACATCTGTTCCTAGCGACATACAACCTAGTGCGAGTTCGGAAACAAATAAATCAGATGTACCTAATTGATTTTTATTCATATAATCCCATCCTTTCAAAGCCTCTACAAGTTATTGTAGAGAACAATACATAGTAAAATCAACTATTGCGAATGCTAGTTTATGTTAAAATAAATTTAGGCTTTTTGTGATTGAATTTCGTAGTTGATAGAAACTCCGAATTAACTTTGATGAAATTGCCCAATGTCACTGAATTTGATTGAGTGTTATACCATCGCTTCGGCAGAATACTCCGCGCATCCTAAGGCACGGCCTCGGGCCAACAGGATGTTGGTCACGTAGGCGTTGTCACAGGACGTGACGATCTTAGCCTACGTTCCTTTACCAAGTGGATCTTCGGCTCGCGCTGTTCCCATAGGACAAGGAAGGCTTCGGCAGCGATACATCGCACGAAGAAAATTGGTTTGTATTTTCGAGGAGTCTACGTATTCTGCCTTCGCTAGGATGGTTGTCTGGTTATTGGTAACTATAATACGAATTCAAAATGTAAATTTAATGAAATATTCTGTTTAAAACGTATTAATTAACAACTGAAAATGGATAGTATATGTTTTTTAATTAAGCCATGTGCTATAAAACTTCAGAGCACTGGAATAAGCGAAGGAAATACACGGAGACTCCTTGAAAAAGGAAAACACTTTTTCTGCGTGCGATGTGAATTCACTGTAGCTTCCCTTGTCCTACGGGAGGAAAGGCCTAGGTGAGACCCCTCGTGCTGTGGACGAGCGAGGAGGCTCATCAGCCGCCTTAGGATGCGCGTAGTGTATTTCCGCAGCGGTAATTTAGCTCTCATTTTATTAAGAAAGGAAGAAGGCTTAATTAACTTACGTCGGAGTCTATATTTATTGCGACATAAACAATAATCTTATTGAAATAAGGAATTGGAATGAAAAGGGGATAAAAAACATGAAAAAATTTGAAGAAAAGACTATTGGGACAGAACAGATTTTTAATGGTAGGGTTGTTAACCTACAAGTAGATGATGTGACATTACCAAACGGAAAAACTTCTAAGCGTGAAATTATTAAACATCCTGGTGCTGTAGCGGTAATTGCCATAACAAAAGAAAATAAAATTGTGATGGTGGAACAATATCGCAAACCATTGGAGAAAAGTATTATTGAGATTCCAGCAGGAAAGTTAGAAAAAGGAGAAGACCCAAAAAGTTCGGCAATCCGCGAACTAGAAGAAGAGACCGGCTATACAACGACAAACATGACATACTTAACCTCATTTTATACATCACCAGGATTTGCTGATGAGCTTCTGCACGTATACATCACCAAGGAAGTTAAACCATTGGAAGAAAAGAAAGCAATGGATGAAGATGAATTCGTGGAGCTTATGGAAGTAAGTTTGGAAGAGGCAGAACAACTGATACGCGAAGAGCGGATTCATGATGTGAAGACAGCTTATGCGATCTTATATTTACAAGCAAAAGGATGGTAGAAACGTGTCACTTCAACATATTTTTGCGGACTTGCATGTACATATCGGTAGAGATCTTAACAACAAACCTGTAAAAATTACTGGTTCTAAATCATTAACATTAACAAATATTCTGATCGAATCTAGTCGTAATAAAGGAATTGATATGGTCGGGGTAATTGATAGTCATGTACCCAATGTTTTAGCAGAAATCGAACAACTTATCGATCAACAAATGGCATTTGAACAACAAGATGGTGGGATTGCATTTGAACAAGTGACACTATTATTAGGTTCAGAAATTGAAATTTATGACGAGTATTGCCACGGCCCAATTCACGTACTCTGCTTTTTTCCAACGCTTCAGCATATGAAATGTTTTTCTAATTGGTTGTCGGAACGGATGAAAAATATTCATCTAAGCTCACAACGATATTATGGTACCGGGAAAGAACTGCAATATAAAGTGAAAGAATTAGAAGGTTTATTTATTCCAGCCCATGTATTTACTCCATTTAAGAGTTTATACGGAAAAGGGGTCAAACGTTCACTAACAGAAGTATTTGATCCGGATCTAATTGATGCGATTGAATTAGGTTTGAGTTCAGACACATCAATGGCTGATAAGATTCGAGAATTACATGATTATACCTTTATATCCAATTCAGATGCCCATTCATTAGGAAAAATTGCTAGAGAGTATCAACAAATCCATGTGAAAGAAGCTACGTTTAAAGAATTGGAATGGGCACTTCATCAAGTAAAGGATCGAGAAGTCAGTAGTAATTTTGGTATGAATCCATTATTAGGGAAGTATTATACGACGGTTTGTGGGAATTGCCTTCAACCGTGTGAAGATACCAATAGTTGCAAGGCATGTGGTTCAACCAAAATCATAAAAGGGGTTTCGGACCGAATTGATGAGCTTGCTGAAAGGGATGAAAATGTTACGAAACGCCCTCCATATATTCACCAAGTACCGCTTGAGTATTTACCTGGTTTAGGTCCCAAAACATTTAAGAAACTATTAGATCATTTTCAAACAGAAATGAATGTGATCCATCACGCTTCTTACGATAAACTAGAGCAGGTTGTCGGTAGTAAATTAGCAAAAACTATTACAGATATGCGTGTGGGAAAACTCGCGGTTAAAGCTGGTGGTGGAGGAACATATGGTAAGATAACATCTAGTTAATCTATAATTAGTTGGTCTATTTTATCAAAGTCCCTCATAGATTTTACTAAAGCTTACTTCTGGTAGAAAGAGTGGGGGTACTCATGTATAAAAAAAGGACATTAGCTACAGAACATATTAACAATCATGGTGTTATTTATTTCTTTGTATTAGTTTTATTTTTAATTGGTATTATATTTGGTGCTATCATCGTTAATAGTATGAATTGGATACAAAAACAAGATTTATTTTTTTATTTGGAACAATTTTTCACACAAATGCTAGAAGGTCCAATTGTTGAAAAACAAGAAATGTTAAAAAGTTCATTTTTCTACCACCTTAAATACTTACTATTGTTATTTGTGTTAGGTTTATCTGTTATAGGTATGCCAGTAATTTGGATTTTATTGTTTATTAAAGGATTAGTGGTTGGCTTTTCGGTTGGTTTTTTTGTAAATCAAATGGGTTGGCAAGGTTTGTTATTTGCAGCCGCTTCTATTGCACCACAAAATTTAATCATTATACCTGTGTATTTGATTGCTGGCAGTGTAGCAATGATTTTTTCTCTAACATTGATTCGAAAAATTTTCACACGACGATTACAACAACCAATTTTTCAACCATTTCTAAGATACTCACTATTGTTTATTAGTTTGATCCTTATAATTAGTGTTGCTTCCATGATTGAATCCTTTGTATCAAACGAGGCGATGGAAATCGTAATCCGCTCCATTTATCAATAATAATTGTTATAAAAAGATAATCATTATTTATAATTAATTGTAATGAATATAATTGACACATGTTTCCTGTCTGCTTATAATTAAGATGGTATTATAAGGGAGGTACAGACATGGAACATCGGATTGATCGGATCAAAAAACAACTGCATGCACAGAGTTATAAATTAACGCCACAACGAGAGGCGACCGTTCGTGTGTTATTGGAACGAGAAGAAGATCATTTAAGTGCAGAGGATGTTTACCTCCTTGTCAAAGAGAAATCACCAGAAATTGGTTTAGCTACCGTTTATCGCACATTGGAATTACTTTCAGAATTAAAAATTGTTGATAAAATAAATTTTGGTGATGGGGTGTCTCGTTACGATTTACGAAAAGAGGGAGCAGCACATTTTCACCACCACCTTGTTTGTACGGAATGCGGGTCTGTTGAAGAAATTGAAGAAGATTTGTTGGAAGATGTAGAAAAAATTGTAAAGAATGACTGGGGCTTTCAAGTGAAAGATCATCGTTTAACATTTCATGGTATTTGTAAGCAATGTCAACAAGAAACAGCGAATACCACTACATAATCGAAAGTAAAGTTTCTGCCTTTTCTTATAGGAAAGGCTTTTATTATTGTATAAGAAATTTATAAAAAGAAATAGCTCATGTATATTTTATATCCTTTTTGGCATATCTTGGTAATATGTAGTACTTGTCTATTTATTTTTTACATTCAAGGAGATATGTCCAATGAAACAGATGCTGATGTTGTTAAAGGATACATTAAAAATTTTTATTATTTTTATTGCGTGTACGTTATTATTCTATTTTGGTTTGCGAGCGATTCATGCAGAATATCAAGAATTTCACCGGTATGATCCGCCTGAAGGGAAGGCTGTGAAAGTAGTTAATTCTGGTGAACAAAAGCAAGATTGGATTGATCGCTTTTCGATATTTTTAAGGTTAGGAGAGTAAAGGGCAATGGAAGATGCGCTGAGTGACTTTTATCATTATTTACGTGTGGAAAAAGGATTATCTCAAAATACACTAGCATCCTATCAAAGGGATCTGAAGAATTATAAGCTATTTTTAGTAAAAGAGGCGAAGATCGACCAATGGAATCTAGTAAAAAGAGGCCATGTACAACATTATTTGTATCAACTTAATGATCAAGGGAAATCATCAGCGACAATTGCAAGAACACTATCATCCTTACGATCATTTCATCAATTTTTAGTTCGTGAATATCGCATTTCTGATGATCCAACCTTACATATAGATACACCGAAAAAAGATAAGAAGTTACCGAAAGTATTGTCTCCATTAGAAATTGAGAAATTGTTATCCATTAATGCTCAGGATCCATTAACAATCCGTAATAAGGCGATGCTGGAAATGTTATATGCAACAGGGCTTCGAGTTTCTGAATTAATATCTTTAAAGCTTAGCGACCTTCACTTAACAATGGGATTTGTGAGGTGCTTGGGGAAAGGTTCAAAAGAAAGGATCGTACCGTTAGGAGATATTGCGAAAGAATCAATTGAATTATATATACAGTTTAGTAGAGAGCAATTGGTTCAAAATAAACAGACAGATGCTTTGTTCGTCAACCAACATGGTAAACCTTTGACAAGACAAGGTTTTGGAAACATATTAAAAACAATTACCGATCAAGTAGGAATAAGGAAAGAAGTCACACCGCATACTTTACGACATTCGTTTGCAACCCATTTATTAGAAAATGGAGCAGATTTGCGAGCAGTGCAAGAAATGTTAGGTCACTCTGACATATCCACAACACAAATCTATACGCAAGTATCAAAATCAAGATTAAAGGATATCTATCGGACTCACCATCCAAGAGCCTAACAGTTCTTGGTTAATCAATATTGTGAAAAAATGAGCAAATGTTAATGATACCGGCTCTTGTCTGCATAAAATAAAGTGAGCAAGGAAAGGTAATAGAGTAGGAGGGATTGTAAATGAGTGATTTTAATCGAATATTTTTAGTTGTCATGGATTCAGTTGGAATTGGTGAGGCTCCTGATGCTGAACAATTTAATGATAAAGGTGCAGATACACTTGGTCATATCGCGAAACATATGAATGGGTTGAATATGCCAACGATTGCAAAACTCGGTCTAAGCAATATAAGAGAAATCAAAGGGATTGAGAAAGCTGATCAACCACTCGCTCATTACACGAAAATGCAGGAAGCTTCTAATGGGAAAGATACAATGACAGGCCATTGGGAAATTATGGGACTACATATTGAGCAACCATTTCGAACATTTCCCGATGGTTTTCCAGATGAACTACTTGCTGATTTAGAACAAAAAACAGGTCGTAAAATTATCGGAAATAAACCAGCTTCAGGTACAGAAATCATTAAAGAATTAGGCGAGGAGCATATGAAAACAGGGGCATTGATTGTTTATACGTCAGCGGATTCCGTTTTACAGATCGCGGCCCATGAAGATGTTGTTCCGATCGAGGAGCAGTATAAAATTTGTGAAATAGCCCGAGAATTAACTCTAGATGAAAAGTATATGATTGGTCGTGTGATTGCCAGACCATTTATCGGTGAACCTGGGGCGTTTGAACGTACATCCAATCGTCATGATTATGCACTAAAACCATTTGGTCGTACTGTTATGAATGAATTAAAGGATGAGAAATATGATGTCGTTGCCCTAGGAAAGATCTCAGATATCTATGATGGAGAAGGGGTAACAGAAGCCATTCGTACAAAAGACAATGATGATGGCATGGAAAAGTTTATTCAGTCAATGGATAAATCTTTTCATGGATTAAATTTTTTAAATTTAGTTGACTTTGATGCAAAATATGGCCACCGTCGAGATCCACAAGGTTACGGGGAAGCATTGGAAACCTTTGACAAACGCTTACCTGAAGTACTTGAGAAATTAAAAGACGACGATTTATTACTGATCACAGCTGATCACGGGAATGATCCTGTTCATCATGGTACAGACCATACAAGGGAATATGTTCCATTACTTGTGCATCATAAAGGGATCACAGAAGGGAAAGAACTACCTATTCGTAAGACATTTGCTGATATTGGGGCAACAATTGCCGATAATTTTAGTGTGAAAATGCCGGAACATGGAACAAGTTTTTTATATGAAATAGGGAGGAAATAAAAAATGGAAGTCAATCAAGTGAAAGAAGCAGCAGATTATATTGAAAAACAACTATCCAGTCAACCTGTTCTCGGACTTATTCTAGGTTCAGGTTTAGGAATACTTGCTGATGAAGTTGAAAATCCAATTACAATACCTTATGGAGATATTCCTAATTTTCCGGTGTCAACCGTAGAAGGACATAAAGGCCAGTTGGTGATAGGGCAGTTAGAGGGAAAAAACGTGATTGCCATGCAGGGACGCTTTCATTATTATGAGGGCTATGCAATGGATCAAGTTACATTTCCTGTTCGGGTGATGAAACAATTAGGAATTACCCATTTGTTTGTAACAAACGCAGCAGGTGGTATTAATGAGAATTTTCAACCTGGGGATTTAATGATTATTCAAGATCATATTAATAATATGGGAACCAATCCATTGATTGGTCCAAATGATAAGGAACTTGGCCCTCGTTTTCCAGATATGTCAAATGCCTACAACAAACAATTAATAAAGGATGCAAAAGATTGTGCGGACCAATTAGGATTGTCTGTCCAAGAAGGTGTGTATGTTGGTAATACGGGTCCATCCTATGAAACTGGAGCGGAGATTCGCATGCTCAGAACATTAGGTGGGGATGCTGTTGGGATGTCAACGGTTCCAGAAGTAATTGTAGCGAGTCATGAAGGGCTAAAGGTGTTGGGAATATCTTGTATCTCGAATATGGCTGCTGGAATTCTTGATCAACCTTTATCCCATGATGAAGTGATGGAAACAACAGCTAAAGTACGTGAAGACTTTTTACGTTTTGTAAAACAACTAATCAGTACCCTGTCAGTATAGAGGTGATGCAAATGAGAATGGTAGATGTAATAACAAACAAAAGAAATGGAAAAGTATTAACGGAAGAAGAGATTAAATTTTTTATACAGGGCTATACGAATGGTTCGATACCAGACTATCAAGCAGCTGCATTATTAATGGCTATTTATTACAAAGGGATGACAGAAAAAGAAACGGCTGTACTAACCCAAACAATGGTGGACTCAGGTGAAACGATTGATTTATCACCAATTACAGGGCATAAGGTAGACAAACATTCGACTGGTGGGGTAGGCGATAAAACAACATTCATTGTCGGTCCACTTGTAGCATCTGTTGGTGTCCCTGTTGCTAAAATGTCTGGTCGCGGATTAGGACATACTGGAGGTACAATTGATAAATTAGAATCGATCGAAGGCTTAAACATTGAGATGACGAAGCAGCAATTTATCGACCATGTCAATGAAATAAAACTGGCTGTTGCTGGTCAAACAGGAAATTTAGCACCGGCTGACAAAAAATTATATGCGTTAAGAGATGTGACTGCTACCGTTGATTCCATTCCACTAATTGCAGGATCAATTATGAGTAAAAAATTAGCTTCAGGTGCTGATAGTATCGTTTTAGATGTGAAGACTGGATCTGGTGCGTTTATGAAATCGTTACAAGATTCAGAAGCTTTAGCACAAGAAATGGTTAACATTGGAAATCATTTAGGCCGAAATACGATTGCTGTCATTAGTGATATGAATCAACCGTTAGGATTTGAAGTTGGAAATGCGAATGAAGTTAAAGAAGCAGTAGATGTATTACAAGGTAAAGATATCAAAGATTTAAGAGATCTGTCATTGGAATTATCAAGTCAGATGGCGCTGTTGGCAGGAATTTTCGATACGTATGAAGAAGCTTACGAGAGCTTAGCAGAGAATTTAGATAATGGCAAAGCCTTCGAAGTCTTCCGCTCCTTTGTTGAAGCGCAGGGTGGTAATGTAGATATGATAGATGATTTATCCAAATTACCGCAAGCTGCTCACGATATCACGGTGGAAGCAGAGGCACCGGGATATATAGAAGGAATTGACGCTGAATCAATCGGTATTGCAGCGATGTACCTAGGTGCAGGAAGAGCAACAAAAGATGATCAAATCAATCATGGAGTTGGAATTACTTTAAATAAAAAAATTGGTGATAAAATTGAATCAGGGGAAGCATTGGTCACACTTCATAGCGATCAACAAAATCCTGTTGATTCAATCGAAAAAGTAAAACAAGCATTTACTATATCATCAGAACAACCGCATGTACCAAAACTAATTTATAAAGTCGTTAAATAATAGAGGTCAGATACTTCTAAAAGTATCTGGCTTTTTTTTAATATACTCTTGACAATTGTTGTTGTATTTTTTATTGCGCATTAGCTATATTATACGACATAACTGCATATGACTTCTATCCATTCTTAATAAGATGAGAGGTGAACGGCGCTGCGGAAATACACCTACGCTTTCCGTGGGTGGCTGATGAGCCTCCTCGTTCGTCCCTCACTGCGGGGTCTCATCGAGGCCATTAGTCCCACAGGAGTCTCCGGTGTATTTCCTCCGCTTTTTTTAGTACTCTGAAGTTTTTTAGTGCTATGTCTAATAAAACCATATGTTAATTGGCATGTTATAACTCAACAATGCAGTAATTCTTTATTTTGAATTTGCAAAATTTGCAAAGATTACATCTCTCATCAATCAGAAAACATATAACAGTGGAGGCAGAATACGGAGACTCCTCGAAAATAAAGACCGATTTTCTTCGTGCGATGTATCACTGACGAAGCCTTCCTTGTCCTATGGGAATAGCGCGAGCTGAAGATCCACTTGGTAAAGTGGGTTTCTTTACCAAGTTAGCTGAGGCCGTGCCCATGGAAAGCGGAGTATTCTGCCGCAGCGTGGTATATCACTTATTTCAATCAGAATGGTAGAGAGCAAAATTACGAAGGTTATGTCGTATAATATAGCTTTTGTGCAACACCTAACTTAATGGGCCTCCTGAGCTTTTCTTTATTCTTTTTACTTTTTAGTATAAAAATTAACATCAATGGAAAATATATGAATACTAATGATTTGGAGGTATTGGCATGAAGAAATATATGATTCTGTTAGTAACTATTTTTGCATTAATGCTAACTTTTGCTACAACTATCAACGCAGAGGAAGAATCGGGTGAGAATCAGCCGAATGAGGAAGAAAACACGGATGAATTAAACCTTGCAGAAAATTCCAAATCTGCATTGTTATTAGAACGTGATACTGGAAAAGTATTATATGAAAAAAATGCACACGAACAGCTTCCACCTGCCAGTATGACCAAAATTATGACCCTCTTATTGATTATGGAAGCACTTGATCAAGAAAAAATAACATTGGATGAAAAAGTGCGTGTTAGTGAATACGCTGCTTCAATGGGAGGATCTCAGATATTTTTAGAAGCAGGTGAAGAGATGACCGTTAAAGATTTATTAAAAGGGGTAGCCGTTGCATCTGGTAATGATGCTAGTGTTGCACTTGCTGAGCGAATATCGGGAAGTGTAGATGCATTCGTTCAAGAAATGAATGAAAAAGTAGAAGAACTGGGGTTAGAAAATACACATTTTGTAAACACAACTGGCCTTCCTGCGGATGATCATTACAGTACGGCCCATGATATGGGGGTTATGGCAAAGGAGTTACTAAAATATGAGGAAATTACGGATTATACGAGTATTTACGAGGATTATTTGAGGAAAGGTACGGAAGATGAATTTTGGTTAGTAAATACGAATAAATTAGTAAGATTTTATGATGGGGTTGATGGTTTAAAAACAGGTTATACGTCAAAAGCGAAGTATTGTTTAACAGCCACAGCCAAAAAAGAAGATATGCGCACGATTGCAGTTGTGATGGGCGCGGAAACTACGAAAAAGCGTAATAGTGATGTGTCACAAATGCTAGATTATGCGTTTAATCAATTTAGTACGGATCAACTATTCAAAAATGATGAAGCAGTTTCTAAACTAAATTTACTTAAAGCAGATAATCGTAATGTCGATATCGTAACAGACGAATCAGTCTCCGTTATTCATGAAAAAGGAGAAGAACTTGAAGATGTGAAAACAGATATTCAAATCAATAAAAACATCGAGTTACCACTAAAAAAAGGTGACCAAGTAGGTACGTTAACAGTGAGTCTTGATGGTAAAGTACTTTCAGAAACCGATTTAGTGGTTAACGATAATGTTAAAAAAGCTGGTTTATGGACTATGTTTAAACGCTCTATGAATGAAATGGTGAAAAAAGACTAAAATTATAATGTTTCCGCGATTCAACACTTCTTTTGTCGATGAGAAGGAATTCTGTAAAAGAATGGAGAAAAGGTTCACTACAGAAATAGTAAGGAGGAATCTGTAGTGAGTCTTTCTGTTCAATTAACTAACAAAGAAAATGTACTACTAGTTCGACTGACTGGTGAACTAGATCATCACACTGCTGAGAATTTAAAACAAGAATGGCAAACAGCAATGAGAGAAAAGAATGCACAGCATGTGGTACTAAATTTAGAAGATTTATCTTTTATGGATAGTTCTGGATTAGGTGTCATTTTGGGAAGGTACAAAGAAGTAAAGCAATTGGGAGGAGAAATGGTGGTCTGTTCGATTTCGCCTGCAGTGAAACGTCTATTTGATATGTCTGGCTTATTTAAGATTATTCGATTAGAAGAAAGTGAAGAGTTTGCCCTAATCAGTTTGGGGGTGGCTTCATGAAAAATACAATGGACTTAGAGTTCTCGAGTGTAAGTGCAAACGAATCATTTGCAAGGGTAACAGTTGGAGCGTTTGTTTCACAGCTAGACCCAACAATGGATGAATTAACAGAGATTAAAACGGTTGTATCAGAAGCGGTCACCAACGCAATCATTCATGGGTATAATAATCAGCCCGATCATAAAATCCATATTCATTGTACGTTAACAGATGATGTTGTTGAATTAGTTATCCAGGATGAAGGGGTTGGAATTCCAAATATTGATGAGGCGATCCAGCCTTTATATACCTCAAAACCTGAATTGGAAAGGTCTGGTATGGGATTTACCATCATGGAGAATTTTATGGATAAAGTAGAGGTTATGTCGCACCCCGATCAAGGTACTACCGTAACATTAAAAAAACAATTTAAGAAGAGTACAACCTTATGCAACTAAGGGGATGCCTATGGAAATAGAACTAAAAAAATCACAAAAAGATGCACAACTGACAGATGCAGAGGTCAAAGAATTTATTAAAAAGAGTCAAGAAGGTGACCAATCTGCAAGAGATGTATTAGTCGAACGAAATGTTCGTTTAGTATGGTCAGTTGTCCAGCGTTTTATCAATCGTGGATATGATCCTGATGATTTGTTTCAGATCGGGTGTATTGGCTTATTAAAATCTATTGATAAATTTGATCTTTCCTATGATGTTCGATTTTCAACGTATGCCGTACCAATGATAATTGGTGAGATTCAGCGTTTTATTAGAGATGATGGGAGTGTTAAAGTTAGCCGCTCATTAAAAGAAGTAGGGAATAAAATCCGAAAAAAGAAAGATGAATTAACGAAAAAAATGGGAAGAGCTCCAACTGTAAATGAATTAGCCACTGAGTTAGAGCTATCCCCAGAAGAAGTTGTACATGCGCAAGAAGCATCAAAATTACCACATTCTATCCATGAAACAGTATATGAGAATGATGGTGATCCTATTACATTATTGGATCAAATTGCTGACCAAGATACAAAATGGTTTGACAAAATAGCTTTGCAAGAAGCAATCCGTGATTTAGAAGAACGCGAACGGTTGATTGTCTATTTGAGGTATTATAAAGATAAGACACAATCAGAGGTCGCGGAACGTTTGGGCATTTCTCAAGTGCAGGTTTCAAGGCTTGAGAAACGAATATTAGAAATAATAAAAGAACAATTAGGGCTATAAAAGATTTGTTTTAAGAGTTTGTTTTTTGTGACACTATACTGTACATAGTTGATTTCTGTGATCCAGTAGTAGTCGCAAGAACAGACTCTTTTTCGTTACGAAAGACCATTTTAAAAAAGGGATGCTGAGAAAGCAGTGAATGCTATCTCAGCATCCCTTTTTTAAAGGCTCAATTAGTTTTAGCTATATCGCATGATATATTATCTGTTTTAATTATTGATTTATTGGGATTTCGAAATGTATATGAATCATGAGATTTTAACTATGGTGAATGAGCATTGCTTCGATGATGCATACTAAGGTAACGGAATTTCCGATCTGAAGGAGGAAATTTTATGGGGAAAACTATTTATTTACGTTTGAAAAAAAATATCCAAGTAAGAAACCATGCAACCATTAAATTAGAAGATATAGCTTATATTTCTGGAGAGTCAGCCATCATTAGTAAATTGAATGACATCGTACTGTATAAGATGTCAGAGGCAGACCACAATGTTTCTGTTATTGATGGTTTGATAGTAATTAATCAACTAATTCAGTTGTATCCGGATTTGGAGATACAACATATAGGGCCAACTCAAACGATCATAAGGGTGAAAAAGGAAAACAAAAAAAAGCCATCGATCATAATGGTTTCCGTGATATGGCTATTATTATTCATCGGTTCTTCCATGGCGATTATGAATTTTCATTATGATGTGAGTATGCAAGAAGTACAGCAACAATTGCATTATCTTTTGACAGGAAATAACAGTGAACATCCTTTATCGTTTCAAATACCTTATTCGATCGGCTTAGGGGTTGGGATGATTTTATTTTTTAATCATTTGTTTAAAAAACGTTTTAATGAAGAACCAAGTCCATTAGAGATTGAATTATATAAATACCAACAAGACCTAGACAATTATGTTTCTTATTATGAAAATAGCTTGAATATAAGTGAAAATGGTAGCCATAACCCTAATTGAAATATTTATTGGTTTTGCTTCGGGTCTTGTTGTTGGTACAGGCTTTGTAGCATTCTTAACTGTTCTAGGAATTATTCCAAGATTGATCCACTTAAGTAAGACAGAACCATTTATTAGAGCATATGAAATAGCTGTTATTCTAGGTGCATTATATGGTACTTATCTGTCATTTACTGATGTACCTGCAAGTGGTTCAATCGGATTGGTAATGATATGGGGAGCATTTCATGGCGTATTTATTGGTATGCTTGCTGCCGCTTTAACGGAGGTATTAAATGTTTTTCCATTACTTGCAAAAAGGATTGGACTTGAAGAGCAATTGATATGGCTATTAATGGCGTTGGTGTTAGGGAAAATCATTGGATCTTTATTTCAATGGATCATTTTTGTTAAATATTAAAGTTCAATGATGTGCATGATAATGAAAGGATAGGTTTTATGGATCGAAAAAAAGTTATCGTGATAACGGATGGGGATGAATATGCGAGGCGGACACTCGATTTTCTAGCAAAAAAGCTAGGTGGGACTTGTCTTTCATACTTATCTGATAATCCAACAACAGCTTCACCAGACGAAGTGAAACAAGCGGTTTACCGTGCCAAACAAGAACCCGTTTATGTGTTAATTGATGATGCGGGTATCCAAGGGGCTGGTGCTGGTGAAAGAATATTAGTGTCATTAGACAAAGATCCATCTATCGAAATAATTGGTGCTATTGCAGTTGCGGCTCATACAAAAAATATGGAATGGTCACGATTTACGTTTGCGATTGACCAGAATGGAGAATTAATTCCAAACGGTGTTGATAAGCAAGGGATACCATTGCCAGAGATTGGACGTATAAATGGTGATACGGTTTATTCGTTAGATCAGTTAGATCTTCCCATTGTAATTGCTATAGGTGATATTGGGAAAATGCGTGGCAAAGATGACATAAAAAAAGGTGCACCAATTACAAGAAAAGCGTTAGAAATCATTATGGAAAGAGGTGGAATAAAGTGAACAAAGAAAAAACAAAGGAAAAACAACCCATCTCACCAAAAATACAAGATGTAGAAAAATATATGAAAAACAATGTTGGTGTTGGTACAAGTTTTGACCTAGGATTTCGAAAGTTAACGATTTTAAAAAAAGTGACACATACTTATTATCTTACAGGAATGGTGGAAACTCCAATCATTGTTGAACTCATGAAAAAGTTGGTAGAAATCAATGATTATGAGAGTAACACTGTAAAAATTCCTGAAATTATTGAAAATAGGCTAGTGCACCAGCAAGTAAAACGTGTCAAAACTATGGATGAAGCTGTCGATGAAATGCTGTCAGGTCTTATTGTTATTTTTCTTGATGGTGAAGATGAAGCCTTTGTCATCGATGTGAGGAGTTATCCAGGTCGTTCACCTCAAGAACCTGATACAGAAAAAGTTGTCCGTGGGGCTAGAGATGGTTATACAGAAAATATCATTCAAAATACTGCTCTAACACGTCGGAGAATTCGAGATGAACGTTTACGCCATGAAATCTTTAAAGTTGGTGAACGTTCTAAAACGGATATATGTATTTCTTACTTGCAAGATGTTGCAGATGAAGGGTTAATTAATGTCATTAAAAAAGAACTAGAAAATATTGAGATTGATGGTATATCAATGGCAGATAAAACAATTGAAGAGTTTCTAGTTAAACAAGGATTCAATCCTTTCCCGTTAGTTCGTTATACGGAAAGACCGGATGTATCTGCATCCCATTTGCTTGAGGGGCATGTTTTAATCATGGTTGATACATCACCTAGTATGATTATTACTCCAACAACATTTTTTCACCATGTGCAACATGCGGAGGAGTACCGACAGTCTCCAGCGGTTGGTACGTTTATACGTTGGATCCGTTTCTTTGGGATTTTTGCATCCATCTTTTTATTGCCACTTTGGTTATTAATGGTGATGGATCCTAGTCTACTCCCGGAAAACCTGCAATTTATTGGTCCTAATGAAACTGGGAATATCCCAGTTGTAATACAAATTATTTTAGCTGATATAGGGATTGAATTTTTGAGGATGGCCGCGATTCATACCCCAACCCCTTTATCAACTGCGATGGGCTTAATTGCTGCCGTTCTAATAGGGCAAATCGCAATTGACGTTGGTTTATTTAGTCCAGAAGTCATTTTATATATTTCAATCGCAGCAATTGGTTCCTTTGCAACTCCAAGTTATGAGTTAAGTATTGCAAATAAAATGACTAGGGTAGCTTTATTAATTGTTACGTCTATCTTTGGTGTAGCAGGATTTACGATTGGTATTACTGTATACACTCTATTGCTAGCAAGTATTAGATCGCTAAATACGCCATATTTATGGCCGTTTTTACCATTTAATGGAAAGGCTATGATGCAAATTCTGTTTAGAATTTCTGTACCACTTACAAAGGATCGTCCAAGCATTGTTCATCCTAACAACAATTATCGACAACCTTAAGCTTGATTGCTTCTATTAAGTTGTGGTAAATTTATTTTAACTATAATAGTAGATCAACATGGGACTACAATCCCTTGTCTCCATCATCTAATGGGCTTTTGGGTGTAAGATGGTGATAAGGGATTGTCCTGTTTTGTCATAATTGGTACTATGTTGGAGGTGTAGAAATGAATCATCCCTTTATGATAAATGATCAAGGACATCTAACAGTTGATGGTGTCGACACCACGTATTTAGCAGAAAAATATGGTACACCTCTTTTTGTTTATGATGTTACAGCGATCCGAAAGAATGCAAGAGCGTTTGTTGATTCTTTTGCAAAATTAGGAGTAAAGGCCCAGGTAGCCTATGCGAGTAAAGCATTTTCCTCCATAGCAATGGTTCAAGTAGCCAAACAAGAAAAGCTTAGCTTAGATGTGGTATCGCAAGGGGAATTGCATACGGCTTTACAAGCGGGGTTTCCTGTTGACAAAATCCATATGCATGGGAATAATAAGAGTTATCAAGAGCTAGAAATGGCTGTTGAAAATCAAGTGGGATGTATTGTTGTTGATAATTTCTTTGAAATGGATCTTTTACAGGATATTCTGTCTAAACATCAATCAACCATGGATGTCTTATTACGTGTAACACCAGGGATCGAAGCACATACACATGACTATATCCTAACAGGAAATGAAGATTCTAAATTTGGATTTGATATTGCAAATGGACAAGCAGAACAGGCGTTTAAGAGATTAAATGAAATAGAATCGATCCATGTGAAAGGTTTACATTGCCATATAGGCTCCCAAATTTTTGAAACAGATGGCTTTGTGATGGCGATTGAACGATTATTTGAAACCATGCATCACTGGCATAAAAATTATGGTTTTATCCCAGAAGTATTAAATCTTGGTGGTGGGTTTGGAATTCGGTATACAGAAGATGACAAGCCTCTGCCATTAGAGAATTATGTTCAAGTACTTGTTGATGAAGTGCGAAAACAGGCTTCCGAACGAGAATTACCATTTCCTGAAATTTGGATTGAACCAGGCCGGTCGATTGTTGGAAATACTGCGGTAACGCTTTATCAAATTGGTTCTAAGAAAGAAATTCCTAGTGTTCGAAACTATATATCTGTTGATGGTGGAATGATGGATAATATCCGTCCAGCATTGTATCAAGCAAAATATGATGCTGTCGTTGCAAATAAGGCGAATCAATCGTTAACAGAAACAGTTTCGGTCGCGGGAAAATCATGCGAATCTGGTGATATGTTAATTTGGGATATTGAAGTTCCTCAAGTTGAGCATGGTGACTTATTAGCAGTATTTAGTACTGGCGCATATGGATACTCGATGTCTAGTCACTACAATCGATTTCCAAAAGCGGCCGTTGTGTTTGTCGAAAATGGAAAAGATCAATTAGTTATTGAAAGAGAATCTTATCAAGACTTAACTCGTTTTGATTTGTCTTATGAATAAGGAGGAAAAATAATGAAACAAGCCACAATTGAATTTGAAAACGGTGAAAAAATTGTAATTGAAATGTATGATGAAGCAGCACCAAATACGGTTGCTAACTTTGAAAAGTTAGCAAATGATGGTTTCTACGACGGTGTAACATTCCATCGCGTTATCCCAGGTTTTGTCGCACAAGGTGGAGATCCAACAGGAACTGGTGCAGGTGGCCCAGGATATACGATTAAATGTGAAACAGAAGGTAACCCACATAAACACGTAGCAGGTTCTTTATCTATGGCACATGCAGGAAAAGATACAGGAGGTAGCCAATTCTTTCTAGTACATGAACCACAACCACATTTAGACGGTGTGCATACTGTATTTGGACAAGTGACAGAAGGAATGGACACGGTATTGCGTATCCAACAAGGGGACGAAATGAAAAAAGTACGTGTAGAAGAGGTTTAAATAAAAGTGAGTCTATAGGACTCACTTTTATTATTTCGTTTTGTTAATGGATAATTTATCCCCGTGTAACTGGAAGTTTCACTTTATTATTAACAATCTTGTGACCATTTGATTGGAAAAATCTATTCTATTAAAATTATTTTAGATAAATCATGACTTTTTTAGTAAAAAGTAGTATCATATGGATTGAATAAGGTTACATTGGAGATAGATGAACAGCACGTTATTAAGATGAATAATTTAAAGTTGTAAAGGAAGAGACAATTGAATCAAAACAAGAAGAATTGGATCTTATTTTCATTATTACTTGTGATTGGAATGATCTGGGGCTTCATATATTGGTTTTTTATTGTATTTGAATAACAAACAACAAGTATAAAGTCCTAAATAAATATAACCACCAATTCTTGGTACTTTAAATGAGGGGTTCATATGCTAATTCGTTATAAAAAAAATCTGGAAAAAATTGCGATGGGGCTATTATCATTTATGCCTGAAGAGAAGGAAGTAAAAAAATTACAACAAACCATCAAAGAATATGAAACGAATCCGAATTGGAAACTATTCTTATGGAAACAGGAAGATATTTTAGGGGCGATAGGTGTTCAAACCGAGGTTGAAGGTGTTGTCATGATTCAACATATTACTGTTAATCCTTCTCATCGAAATCTAGGTATTGGTAAACAAATGGTTCAAGCTATAAAGGAAATGTATAGCGATGAATATGTAGAAGCCAATGATCGAACGAAATTTTTTCTAGAAAAATGTGAATCTGAACGTGATCAACTAGATAAGAATTCATAAGGGGCCAACTTTATGTTGGCTTTTTCTTGCTTTAAGATAGTATAAGTCTTTATTCGTTTTTTTATCCCGTGTGCAACCGTCCGTAAGACTCCTACTTCAAAAACATGATGTGAAAGCGGAAATGTTTAAGTGGGAGTAAATGGACGCTAACAGCTCGATTGGTTCAACTAACAATCAGTGAGGGAAGAGAAAAAACTCCCCACTGATTGAGGTTTCACTTTATAAAGTTGTTACACGATATCTCTATTCATCAAATGTAATGAATGAACGACCGCCAACAATGCACAAATTCATTAACAACGCATGTTCATAAAATTCGCCGCTGAAATAATACTCGTAATTCCTCCGATATTTGACTGTATGTTATCTTACAGTCGTTATTTCTGTAAGTTATAATTAAGTATGGACAGAATGATTTAGACAATGATTATATGTTAACGGCAATTGGAAGGAAGTAATCTATGTATCAACCATATCAAGTCAAGTTAGACACGTTTGAAGGTCCATTAGATTTATTGTTGCATTTAATAAATCAATATGAAATTGATATTTATGATATACCAGTTGCTGAAATAACGGAGCAGTACATGGTTTACATCCACACCATGCAACAACTAGAACTAAATATTGCTAGTGAATATTTAGTTATGGCAGCAACACTTTTAGCCATTAAAAGTCAGTTGTTACTTCCAAATCAAGAACTTGATGTGGAAGAGGAGACCTATGAAGAAGATCCACGTGAAGAATTGATGCAGCGCTTGATTGAGTATCGTAAGTATAAAGATGCTGCTAGTCAATTAAAAGAAAAGGAATTAGATGCTAATAAAATTTATACTAGACCACCTAAGGCTTTTGAAGAGTTCGCAACAAAACAACCCACCCAACAACAAGGGGATGTATCCATTTATGATATGATCGCGGCGATGACAAAGGTGTTTGAGCGGAAAAAGTGGAATCAACCACTTGAAACAAGGGTCCAACGATCTGAAATTCCTATTAAACAACGAATGAAAGAGATATTACAACAATTAAAGCAACACAATGAAGGTGTCCCTTTTGAACAATTATTTCCATATCCTTCTCGTTCACATATTGTGGCTACTTTTGTAGCTGTATTAGAATTAATGAAAGCTAGACAAATCCATTGTGTCCAAAAACAACATTTTGATGAATTAATCATCTATGACATGGAGGGAAAATGATGGGAATAGAGAAGAAGGAAGCTAACGCAATTGCTGAGGGATTATTGTTCGCTGCAGGTGATGAAGGATTGACGAAAAAGCAATTGGCAAAGATTATGGAGTTAGATATAACTTACGTGGATGAAATTATAGATTCACTAATAAGTGATTATCAAAAAAAAAATCGTGGCATTACATTGCTACAGTCAAAAGATTACTTGCATCTTACAACAAAACCTGAGCATGCATCGTATTATCAAAGGCTAATGGATACTCCACAATCATCTCGACTTTCACAAGCAGCATTAGAGACACTAGCCATTGTCGCTTATCAACAACCGATCACAAGAACGGAAGTGGAAGATATTCGCGGAGTTAAGAGCGAGCGTCCAATACAGACATTAGTCGCACGTTCACTAATAGAAGAAGTTGGTAGGAAAGAAGGAGTAGGTCGTCCGATTATGTTTGGCACGACTAAGGAATTTTTGACATACTTTGGGTTAACTTCGATCGAAGAGTTACCACCACTACCGACTGAAGTAACGGAATCTGATGTAGAACAAGAAGCAGACCTCTTTTTTGAGAGATTTCAAGAGCAATTAGACGCGAACAATGAACGTTAGCTATTTATTTAGAAATTTATCTATATCATTCACCTCAACGAATGTCATACATAGGATATTTTTGAGGTGATACGATGAATAAAAAAGATTACTTAGCTTCTTTACTAACATGGGCTGAAGAAGTGGAAGAAAAAGTGAATAATTTGAAAACTGGAAAAGAACAGCTGATCGAATGGTATAATCAGTTGGAAGAATGGAAAGGATTCGTACAGAATTTGTTAGACATGAAGGATGAGGACATTTCTGATCAATCCTTGAAAGATGTTCAAGCTCAAAGCAAACAACTAATTGATTTGCTTACAGACCTCCTAAATAAACCAAGAAACGAAAAAAACCAGATTGCGCCAGGTAAACATTCACTTCCTCCGTTACCTTACGCTTATGATGCATTAGAGCCTTATATTTCAAGCGATATAATGCGCTTGCACCACCAAAAACATCACCAATCTTATGTAGATGGATTAAATAAGGCAGAACAAAAAATATATGCAAGTAACCTTTCAGATGACCTTGTTAAACATTGGATGAGAGAACAGGCTTTTAACGGTTCTGGTCATTATTTACACACTATCTTTTGGAATAATATGTCGCCACAGGGTGGTGGAAAACCTAGTGGTTCATTGTTAAAGCAGATAGATCAAGATTTTGGTTCTTTCAATAAATTTAAATCATTATTCAGTAAAGCTGCTAAATCTGTGGAAGGTGTTGGATGGGCCATCCTTGTATGGCAACCACGATCTGGAAGACTAGCGATTCAAACCGTTGAAAAGCATCAAATGTTTAGCTTGTGGGATACGATTCCATTACTTGTATTAGATGTGTGGGAGCATGCTTATTATTTGCAGTATAAAAATAATAAAGCAGAATATGTAGACAATTGGTGGAATGTGGTTAACTGGAAAAATGTTCAAAGCCGATTAGAAGATTCGAAACATTTGAGATGGACCTACTATTAAAGATTAAAAATCTCCTATTCTATAGAATAGGAGATTTTTTGTGTGTTTGATTCATAAGCATGTCCTCCCTGCATAAAAATGTATAGACAGACAGAAGGTTGGGAGGAAATAGACTTGAAACATATATTGATCATTATTAGCTGCGCTTGCATGCTATTTGTTACATTACCAGTACAAACATTTGCCAAACCAGGGGTATCAGCTGAAAATGCAGTATTAATTGAACAATCTTCTGGTAGGGTATTGTATGAGAAAAATGCAGATGAACAGCATTTAATTGCTAGTATAACAAAAATTATGACAGCCATCCTTGCAATAGAATCCGGTAAGTTAGACGAAGAGGTTACTGTGAGTGAACGAGCTGTCTATACGGAAGGATCATCGCTTTACCTTAAACAAGGTGAAAAAATAAAACTAGAAGATTTGGTTTATGGTCTCATGCTTCGTTCAGGGAATGACGCTGCCGTTGCAATCGCTGAGCATGTTGGAGGTAGTGTAGAAGGTTTCGCCCATTTGATGAACCAAACTGCAGCATGGATCGGAATGACAAATTCTCATTTTGATAACCCTCATGGCCTTGATTCAGAAACACATTATTCGACAGCATATGACATGGGAATGTTAATGCGATACGCCATGGAAAATGAAGTGTTTAAAGAGATTGCTAGCACTAAGTCCTATCAACAGAAAACGAAAAATGTAACATGGTTAAATAAAAATAAGTTGTTAACTCGCTATTATGAGTACTGTACAGGAGGAAAAACAGGGTTTACTCGTGCCGCAGGTAGAACATTAGTTTCAACTGCTGAGAAAGATGGAATGGAGCTTATAGCTGTAACCTTGAATGCCCCAGATGACTGGAATGATCATATAAGTTTATTTGAGTGGGCTTTTGATAACTATGATTTAAAAACAATACAAGAAAAAGGGAAACAAACCTTTCAGATTACCGGTGATGACCCATCAATACAAACTGGATATATTCAAGAAGATATAAAATATCCATTAACAAAAGAGGAACAAGCACAAGTTGAATCGAGTACCTATTTTGAATATCCAGAAATACGGGAACCTGACGAAATGATCGGTAAAAAGTTTTATAAATTAAATGATCGTGCAATTGCAGAAGCTCCTATTTATTCGGATACAAACAACGAAGAAGTTAGTTTTATAAATCAAATTACACATTGGTTTAATCGTTTATTAGGGGTTTTGTAACATGGTTAACTTAATTTGGGCAGGGATGGCTATCATTGGAATCGTTTATGCCATGATCAATGGAACGATGGATGAAGTGAATGAGGCATTGTTTGAAGGAGCGGATGAAGCGGTCACGTTATCAATAGGTTTAATAAGTGTGCTTGTATTTTGGCTCGGACTTATGCGTGTAGCTGAAAAAGCAGGATTGTTAAGTATGTTGTCTAATCTTTTCAGGCCAATTGTCACACGCCTTTTTCCTGAAATCCCGAAGGACCATCCAGCAATGGGGTATATACTCTCCAATTTCACTGCCAATCTATTTGGATTAGGTAATGCAGCGACACCAATGGGGATAAAAGCGATGGAGCAAATGAAACAACTTAGTGGTAGTGATAAAGCAAGTAGATCGATGATTACTTTTCTCGTTATAAATACATCAAGTTTAACCCTTATTCCAACAACCGTTATCGCTATTCGTATGCAATACGATTCCATCGCACCGACTGAAATAGTAGGGACAACCATTCTTGCAACAGGTTTTACATCTTTAGCTGCTATTCTAGTGGATCGACTATTTTATTATAGAAGGGTGCGTAAACAAAAGAAATGAGTATCCTTACAACGATAAGTACGTGGATCATTCCATGCATTATTTTACTTGTACTGCTTGTAGCAACATGGAAAAAGTTGCCAACATATGAAATCTTTGTGGAAGGAGGAAAAGAGGGGGTCAAAATGGCTGTCTCACTGCTTCCATTTTTATTAGGGATGATGGTATCCATCGCAATATTAAGAGGATCAGGTGCATTGGAAGCATTTATTGATTTGATATCACCTGTATTATCGGTACTTGGTATTCCTTCTGATATTGTTCCATTAGCCATTATACGACCGATCTCGGGGACAGCTGCACTAGGGATGACGACAGAGTTAATCAGTACTTTTGGTCCTGATTCTTTTATCGGACGATTAGCTTCCACTATGCAAGGGAGTACGGATACAACACTATATATTTTAACGGTTTATTTTGGCGCAGTAGGTATTAGAAGAATGGGAGATGCTTTAAAAGTTGGACTGATTGCAGATTTTATTGGTATAATAGCTTCAATCGTGATTGTTACGATTGTTTTTGGGTAGCGTTAACGAAAGGTTAACGCTTTTATTATGTTTTATTAAAAAGAGGAAAACTGTTAACGTGAACAGAGTATGAATAATAAGAAAGGAAAGTGGTAGCAGCATGGAACGTTTACAAAAAGTTATTGCACAAAGTGGAGTTACATCAAGAAGAAAGGCTGAGAAATTGATAGAAGCTGGAAAAGTTAAAGTAAATGGAAAAGTAGTAACAGAATTAGGTACGAAAGTTTCCAACGATGACGATGTGGAAGTAGAGGGCGTCCCTCTTGAAAAAGAACAACCTGTTTATTATATGTTATATAAACCTAGAGGTGTAATTTCAAGTGTAAAAGATGATAAAAAAAGAAAAGTAGTGACTGATTACTTCGAGGGGGTGGAGGAAAGAATTTTCCCTGTAGGACGATTGGATTATGATACTTCTGGGATTATCTTGTTGACGAATGACGGAGAGTTTGCCAATTTATTGATGCATCCAAAACATGAAGTCGATAAAGTTTATGTTGCAAAAATAAAAGGAATCCCAACAAGGGAAGAACTCGCAACCTTCAAGAAGGGGATCAATGTTGATGGAGAAAGGTTAAAAGCAACTTACTCAAAGATAATGTCAACAGATAAACGTAAAAATACGGCTATTGTTAAACTTGTTTTACATCAAGGAAAGAATCGACAAGTACGAAGGATGTTCGAGGCAATCAATTATCCAGTTGATAAATTAAAACGTGAACAATTCGGATTTTTAACGTTAAAAGGTCTTAATCCTGGCGAGTACCGCGAGTTGACACCAAAAGAAGTAAAACAATTATGGGCGGATGCATCCAAAATTGTTGAATAATTGTCAAAAATAAATGTGAAATTTTTGGTACAATAGTTGGGGGTGTGTCAATAATGGGAAAAATTGAAGAAGCAAACAATAAAAAACAAAAAAAGAAAAGGAAAAGGTTGCTATTCCGTTCAATACTCTTAGCTATCATGTTTGGAGCATTACTATTTGCTGTCATTTCTAGTCTTTCCGGTGATAGTAAACAAGTGGAAGTGGGAGATCAAGCACCAAATTTCCAGTTAAAGCAAGTGAATGGTGAAAATGGTGGACAAGCCGTAACTTTTGAACAGTTTAAAGGGAAGGGCATTATGCTGAACTTCTGGGCTACTTGGTGTCCACCATGTGAGGCTGAAATGCCTTATATGCAGTCATTATATCCTGAATATAAAGAAAAAGGGGTCGAGATTTTAGCGGTTAGTAGTGATGATACAGAAAAAGTCATCCATGATTTTATTGACAAGCATGATTTAACTTTTCCTGTATTACATGATAAAAAAGAGGAAGTTTTTAACCAATACGGTGTTCTTTCCTACCCGACTTCATTGTTTATTAATCCCGAAGGAGAAGTCGTTGAAATTGTGGAAGGTCCACTAACATTAGAAAGGTTGGAAGAATATTTCCAACAAATCGTACCTGAAAACGGGTAGACCATATAGTTACGGGGGATAGGGATGAAAAGAATTGTATGTGAAGCATGTGGTCATTCCAATGCAGAAGGAACAGTGCTCTGTCAATCTTGCGGAAAACCGATTGAGAAAAACCAACATATTGATGGTAATGAAAAAACAAAACTATTAAATATGCGATATGATGGAAGTGCACGTAGGTCACAAACGTACAATAAGTCGTTTGTAGATAAGATTTGGAATTTCTTCTCTTCGGTTAAAGTTGGCGTATGGTTAATTGTACTGACGTTATTAGCGTCAGCATTAGGTACTATTTTTCCGCAAGAGATGTATATTCCGCAAGATGTCCAACCGCTCGATCATTATCGTGAACAATATGGAATTGCTGGTCAGATCTATTATCAATTAGGACTTCACAACTTGTATAGTTCATGGTGGTATATGATCTTAATAGCATTAATTGGTATCTCAATTGTTGTAGCTAGTATCGATCGAGTTGTACCATTATATAAGGCGTTGAAAATGCAAAAACCTAAACGACACGAAACATTTTTAAAACGTCAACGTTTATTTAGTCAAACGAATCAACCATCACTGAATGACAAAGAAAAATTCCTTGAGCGTTTAAAAAGTAAACGGTACAAATTGACAGAAGAAGATGGTCACATATTAGCTGAAAAAGGTCGTTTCACAAGATGGGGTCCTTATGTCAATCATTTAGGTTTAATTATTTTTCTCATCGGCGCTTTGTTACGGTTTGTTCCTTTTATGTACATAGATGAATTTGTTTGGGTTCGTGAAGGAGAAACGTTACCTATCAAAGGTACAGAGCGAGAATATTACATTGAAAACAACGATTTTATTTTTGAAACTTATGACGAAGAAGAGGACAGGAAGTTTGCGGAAGCGTTACAAAATCAGTCTGCTCCTGTTGCAAGTAACTATCAAACAGATGCTGTCATCTATCGTAATCATGAAGCAGAACTTGTAGGAGCTGAGCCAGACTTAGAAAAAGTGAAAGAAGGTAGCATACGTGTAAATCACCCACTAAAAATAGATGGTTTTAGTTTATATCAATCTAGCTATCAAAGTGAATTTAGCACGATGTCATTTTATATTCACGAAACAGATGACAAAGACGAACAAGAACTAGCTAATTTCACTGTAGATCTATCAAATCCTGTTAATCATTATGAATTGGATAATGGCTTTGAAGTAGAATTGGTACGATATATGCCTGACTATTATTTGGATGATGGGGAACCAAAGTCGAAAACGGATTATCCTAATAATCCAGCGTTTGTATTTGCTGTTTATCCACCAGATGCCTCCGAACCTGAGTATAGTTTTGCAGGGATTGGTCGAAATATTGATGCAACAGGTGAAAATGACTATAAAATAGCGCTTAATGGTTTCGATGTGCAATATGTGACAGGACTAGCTGTAAAAAGAGATTATACACTTCCGATTCTAATGATCGGTGGGTTAATATTTATGATTGGTGTTGTGCAGGGGTTATATTGGCAACATCGTCGGATATGGATACACCCTAAGGGTAATGAACTCTGGGTTGCGGCACATACGAACAAAAATTGGTATGGCTTAAAACGCGAAATAGATACACTGATGGAAGATACTTCATTAATTAGAGTTGTAGATCAACAGGAACAAAAATAGAGCTGTTTCGATACTATACAGGGGGAGTGACAACATGGATGGGTTAGTTTCAATAAGTAGCAATTTTCTATACCTTGCATTTGTTTTATATTTAGCAGCTACTTTTTTCTTTGGTGGGACGATTCGATCTAAAAATTCTACTTCTTCACAAACATGGGTTAGTAGGGTAGCTATAGGATTAACCATTCTTGGATTTTTAGCATCGGTTGTTTATTTTATATTACGTTGGATTGCAAGTGGACATGCTCCAGTCAGCAATTTATTTGAATTCACAACATTTTTTGGCATGATGTTAGTACTTGCTTTCATTGTCATGTATTTTATTTATCGTTTGAATATACTTGGTTTGTTTGTATTACCTGTAGCACTTTTAATCATTGCTTACGCAAGTATGTTTCCAACGGAACTATCTCCATTGGTTCCTTCACTTAAAAGTCACTGGTTATACATACATGTAACAACCGTATCATTAGGAGAAGCAGTATTAGCTGTTAGTTTTGCTGCTGGATTGATTTATTTAATAAAGGAAGTTGATCAATCTTATCGAAGTAAGCGAACAACTTGGTTAGAAATTATTATTTACTCGCTTTATGCAACATTGGGATTTGTGGTTATATCATCTATATTCAGTGCAACAGATTATAATGCAACATTTGAAGTGACAAATGAAAGTGGTGTTTCTACTTTAGAATATCACCTTCCAGCAATAACAGGCCCTGCGGATGGCACGCTCGTTACAACAGATCGTATGGAGCCTTGGTTCGATACACCAGGTTGGATGAACGGCGCAGAAGCCCCACGTAAATTCAATACGTTATTGTGGTCATTTGCAGTAGGATTGGTATTCTACTTGATTACAAGGTTAATCTTAAGAAAGCGAATTGCTGCAGCGATTCAACCTTACTTAAGAAAAGTAAATAGTGATTTAGTGGACGAAATTTCCTACCGAGCTGTGGCAATTGGTTTTCCAATCTTTACACTTGGTGGCCTAATCTTTGCAATGATCTGGGCTCAAGAAGCTTGGAATCGATATTGGGGTTGGGACCCTAAAGAGGTTTGGGCTTTAATTACATGGTTCTTCTATGCAGCATTTCTACATTTAAGGCTATCTCAAGGTTGGCATGGAGAAAAAAGTGCATGGTTAGCTGTTGTAGGATTTGCGATCATTATGTTTAACCTTATTGCGGTGAATTTAGTTCTTGCGGGACTTCATTCATACGCATAACTGTTTATTCCGGTGCAACCGACCGTAAAGCTCCCAATTTAAAACATAAGATATTTAATTGGGAGTAAGCGGACGCTCACACACGATTGGTTTAGACTAATACAAAGTGGGGGAAGATCCTCCTCTAATTTAAAGTTTCATTTTATTTGATATGAGTTGGGAGGCACGTAAGATGGATAATAATGCAAAGATTTTAGTAGTCGATGATGAAGATAGAATTAGACGTCTGATTCGTATGTACTTAGAAAGAGAAGGTTATGAGGTGCACGAGGCCGAAGATGGAGAAAAAGGTTTGGAACTAGCACTTGAGAATTATTATGAATTAATACTATTAGATCTTATGTTACCCGGTATCGATGGTGTTGAGGTCTGTAAACAATTAAGAGAATCAAAAGAAACACCAGTGATCATGTTAACTGCAAAAGGAGAAGAGTCAAATCGTGTTGAGGGATTTGAAGTAGGGACGGATGACTATATTGTCAAACCGTTTAGCCCTAGAGAAGTGGTATTACGCGTGAAAGCACTTTTGAGAAGATCGACAACAAATAAAATGGCTAATACCGATAATTCTTCTAAAGATGTTATTGAATTCCCTCATTTGTATATTGATAATGATGCCCATAAAGTGTCAGCTGACGGAAAAGATGTTGGTCTTACACCAAAAGAGTATGAGCTTTTACACTTTTTAGCAAAGGCACCAAACAAAGTATTTGATCGTGAGCAATTGTTAAAAGAAGTTTGGAACTATGAGTTTTTTGGAGACTTAAGAACAGTTGATACACATGTGAAACGATTAAGAGAGAAATTAAGTAAGGTTTCAGAGGATGCAGCAAAAATGATTGTAACAGTTTGGGGTGTAGGCTACAAATTTGAAGTAGCGAATGACTAATGTTTTTACGTAGTGTTGTCGGAAAGTTATGGTTTACCATTTTACTTTTGGTATCTTTTGTCCTTACTATTTTAACCTTTTTATTACTAGGTTTTTTTGAAAATTTTCATGTTTCGGAAGCTGAAAAAGACTTAATGCAAACAGCTACAAAAGTCTCCGTAATGGTAGAACAATACGAAAACGATGAGCTTATGTTTGATACAGCAAAACGAGTCAAGGATCCGTCCAGTAAAGTCGTGATTTTATTTGACGATCAAGACTATTGGATTTCAGATAGTGATAATAATGATCTACCAGATGTAACGATTGATTGGCTCTTACAACAAAATGATTTACTTAGTGTGTTGGAAAGTAATAAAGAAGTAAAGAAACAAAAAAATATTCCTAATGGTTCTGATAATGTCATGATTGTTGGTACCCCTGTGGTAGATGGTGGTGCGGTGTTTGTCTATCAATCGTTAGATGTAGTGGAAGAGACAACAAGTCAGACTACTCGAATTATTTTATTAGCAGCAGGGATTGCCATTGTACTAACAACGGTATTTGCTTTCTTTTTATCTACTAGAATTACGTCGCCATTAATTAAAATGAGAGAAGCTGCATTTGAACTGGCTAGGGGCGAATTTAATACAAAGGTACCAATGTTAACTCATGACGAAATTGGCGAACTTGCCATGGCTTTTAACCGTATGGGACGTCAATTAAAATATCATATTAATGCATTAAGTCAAGAAAAGGAACAATTATATAGTATTTTAAGTTCGATGGTTGATGGTGTGATTACTTTAAATCGACAAGCTGAAGTTATTGTTTCGAATCCACCAGCTAAGAATTTCTTGGAAAATTGGTATTATGAACACAATCATCCAAGAAAAACAGATGATTCCATTCCAAATGTCCTTGAAACAATGCTTGAAGAGGTAATAGAGTTAGAACAAGAAACGTCAAAAGAAGTATTTATACAAGGTAGGACATGGGTTATTATTATGAGTCCACTTTACGATAAAACACATGTACGTGGTGCAGTTGCTGTCATAAGGGATATGACAGAAGAACGTCGCCTAGATCAACTACGTGAGGATTTTATTGCAAATGTATCGCATGAATTACGGACACCAATCTCCATGTTGCAAGGATATAGTGAAGCAATTGTTGATGATATTGCAGCAAGCAAAGAAGAAAAAAATGAATTGGCTTCCATCATCTACGAAGAATCGTTGCGAATGGGGCGGTTAGTTAACGAATTATTAGATTTAGCACGTATGAAATCTGGTCATATCCAATTGAATCAAGACCATGTGCAACTTGGTTTATATTTAGAACGGATTGTTCGTAAGTTTAAAGGTCTAGCCAAGGAAAAAAATATTGAATTAAAATTAGATGTAGATCAAAATTTAAAAATGGTTACCTTTGATCCTGATCGGATTGAACAGGTTTTAACGAATTTAATTGATAATGCAATTAACCATACAAATGAAAATGGTAATGTAACGATTAAAGTAGAGGCGGAACAAGATATCATTCAATTTTCTATTATGGATACTGGTACAGGTATTCCGCAAGAAGATTTGCCATTTGTGTTTGAAAGGTTCTATAAAGCAGATAAATCAAGAAAACGACAAAAGAAAAAAGGAACAGGCTTGGGGCTTGAGATTGCAAAAAATATAGTAGAGGCCCATCATGGGTCCATTTCTGTTCAAAGTAAGCATGGTGAAGGTACTACATTTACCTTTAAACTGCCAAAAAATGGCGAAGATGAATAGAATATGGGGAATGATCTTGTTTCTTATGAAACAAATCCTTTTATTTTGTTCATTTTTATGATTTAATTGTCAAATAACAGAAAGTTAAGGGTGATCGAGAAGTTCAAGGTTATGTAGTAAAGACCGCATAACCAAGCCAACGAAGAACTTCGCTGCATACATGTTTATTTGGTGTTTTTTAACATACTCTAATAATTAAACAAATTGTAGATTTTTGGTGTGAAATACTTAAAAGGGAATCTGGTGAAAATCCAGAACTGTCCTCGCAACTGTTAGTGTGACAAAACTAAGTGTACCACTGTATATAATACGGGAAGGGCTTAGGAGTAGGATGATACACAAGTCAGTAGACCTGCCAAGATCTGAAATTTCAAAGCTTCGGGGATTGAGTGTTTGAGATAGGCAGTTTTTAATAGGGGCAATCCTATCTAATAAATCTGCTCTGTCTTAAGCTCATTCTTTAAGAATGAGTTTATTTTATTTAATCGAAAAATTAAATAAAACCTCCAAATGCACAATACTCGAAGACATAACAAGTAGGAGGTTAGGAAAATGAAAAAAGTATATTTCATGTTACTGTCGTTAGTGATAATGATGGGGATTTTAGTAGGGTGTTCTCAAAATGAAGTAAATCCAAATTCGGATGAGATGGATCAACAACAAGAACAGGCAGATGAAACAGAAGAAGAAGTTCAATTTACCATTTCTGAAGCTAACGGAGAAACAGTTATTGAGCAAAAAGACATTACAATAGATGATGGTGCGATTTTAATGGATGTTCTTAAGCAACATTTTGAAGTTGAAGAGACAGATGGTTTTATTACCTCAATTGAAGGTCACTCTATTGATGAACAAGAAGGAATATACTGGATGTATGATGTGAATGGAGAGATGGCTTCAGTTGGCGCGACTGAATTAGAGTTAACGGATGGCGATCATATTCACTTTGATTTACAGTCTACGGATTAATTAGTAAATGAATACATATAAATTAACATTAATTGCTGTATTGGCATCATTGGCTGTTGTCGGTAGGCTTTTCTTCCAATTTGTACCCAATGTTCAACCAGTTACAAGTATTATTATTATATGTGGCTTTTATTTAGGTCCTGTTTCAGGAATCATGTTAGCTTTTTTATCCACTTATTTGTCTAATTTAATTCTGGGAATGGGAATATGGGTGGTTTGGCAGCTAGTAGGTTGGACTTTAATAGGGTGTATCAGTGGTTGGATTGGCCGATTTTCCTTTACATATCCACTTCATTTGTTGATTTTATTCGGAATATGCAGTGGATATATGTATGGATTTATTGTATCACTGGCCAATTACAGCATTGCTGGAAAATTTTGGCCCTACTATTTGGCCGGTTTACCTTATGACACTTACCATGCAATTGGGAATGGAGTGTTTATCGCGATCCTGTTTCCTGTCATAACAAAAATATTCCATCGTTATCGACAAAATACCAACTAAATTTAGTTGGTATTTTGTTATTTTTCTTATATAGTAAAGATAATGTAACCTTATCGTACATAGAAACGACAAATATATAGAACGGGGGGCAAGGAATGCGGGCCGCTTTCGAAGAGATATATGATAATTACCATCATGACTTATATCAGTTTTTAATTTATTTGGTAAAAGATCAATATTTGGCGGAGGATTTAATACAGGAAGTATATATTAAAGTCCTCAATTCCTATCAAACATTTAAAGGGGAAAGCAGCCAAAAAACGTGGATTTTTTCAATTGCAAGACATGTGGCAATAGATCATTTTCGTAAACAAAAAAGAAAAAGAAATAAAATTATGGAATTTTTTGATTGGAATGAAAAGGGTGATTTAATCAAAGATGACCATGCAATACCAGAAGAAATTGCCGTTTTAAATGATGAAATGAGAATCGTATATGATTGTTTGGACAGATGTAGTTTTGACCAAAAAAGTGTTATTATTCTTAGGTACATTCAATCTTTTTCTATCCAGGAAACAGCGGATGCATTAGGGTGGAGTGTTAGTAAAGTAAAAACAACACAACATCGAGCCATGAAAGTGTTAAAACAAAAGTTGAATGAAAGCAACCGAGAGGAGGAATCAAACATTGAGTCATAACAAATATAACGAGGATCAGATTGGACAAATATTACGGAAAATGCCCCAAGTTGAAGATCAGCAACATAAGGATCAATTGTTTGAACTAGTTTCCTCTAATTTGAATAAAAATAAACATGAATTTGTTAGAAAGAAAAGACGGGCATGGTTATTACCTTCTTTTGCTTCAATTGTCGTTGTTCTAGTTATGGCAGTTATGATTCAAAGTTTTATGTCCAATTCTAATTATGAACATACTGAATCAAATGATAGAGCCGATATAGATATGAATACATTTGAAGCGCCACAAGAGGATAGTGCTCAAATTCCACCTTCAGCTAAGGATGAAGCTGAAATTAGTTCAATGGATGAAGCGGAAACTCGAGCACAAGATAACAATTCCACTATGCTGGATTCATTAAAAAGCCATGTTGTTCAATCAGAACACCCATACAACAGGTTGATCCATGTAGCAGCATTAGATGAAAATGTGAACCATATCATTCCGATTACCTTACAAACGGACGAACAAGTTGAGTTAGAATCTTATTACAATCATTTGGATAAATATTTGGATGTTGAGCAATTAGGTTTAGTAGCATATCCGTTTGAAGGCGTGACATTTAACGTATCGTTAGAGCAAGAGAAAGTAATGCTCGAGGTTGCTGAAAGTTATAACTTCGGTGGTGGAGGCGGCGCCATTCAAGGTGCCTTTGAAGGAATGCTCTCAACCATGTTTCGCCCTTATGGAGTAAAAGAAGCCGTTGTTCAGTATGCTGGAGAAAGACGTGAATTAGGGATGTTAGGCGAGATTGACCATATTGATTTAAGCGACACACACACACAATTATATAAGATTTATCAGAATGAGGAGGATTCTTCACGTCAATATCTTACTCCTTTAAATACGGAAAGAAATATTAGATCGGCCATACAAGAGATGAGGAATAATGAGCATGAACGTAATATTCAGGCATCAATCCCGAATGATATTTATTTAACCGTAGAATCGAATGACAAGCAACTTATAATAGGATTGTCAGCGGAAGCATCGTTGGAAAATAATCAAGAAACTTTAGATATGGTGGAAGCTATTTTAATGACAGCAAAAAGTTATGGCTACCAAACAGTGACATTTGATATCGGTATTGATCGTGTTGGACCATATAATTTAAGGGAGGAGATCCCAGTTCCAACCGCCGTTAACCCTATTGAGATGGAGACAAATTAATAAAAAATAGTTCGAGTTATAAAAAAGAAGCTGTTTCACTCGATGATCTATTCATCTTGGAACAGCTTCTTTTATTTTTACTTTTTATAACGATCTAAACATTCATCAATTAGTTTGTTAGCAGCTTCTACGCCTTCCCACTCACCAATTTCTGTTTTCTTTCCTTGTAAATCCTTATATGTTTGGAAGAAGTGTGCAATTTCTTTAAGTTTATGTTGAGGAATATCCTCTAAACTATTTACTCCTTCAAACCTTGGGTCTTCAACAGGAACAGCAATCAGCTTTTGATCTTCTTCACCATCATCGATCATGTTCAAGAAACCAATCACACGGGATTCAATCACACACCCAGGAAATGTAGGGTTTGTTACTAATACAAGAATATCTAGAGGGTCTCCATCTAGGGCAAGTGTCTCATCGATATATCCGTATTCAGCTGGATAGAACTGTGAAGAGAAAAGAACACGGTCTAATTTGAATACCCCGTTTTCTTTGTCATATTCATACTTGTTTTGGCTTCCAGTTGGAATTTCGATAAATGCATCAACTACTCTGTTTTCTGCCATTATATATTTCCTCCTTGTACAAAATATGTAAATAACTCGAATATTTATTATAGCAATATTTAATTAGTAATGAAAGCTAGGAGCATGTTAAAATGTTAATAGCTTTTATTTTTTTGATAACTGCTGGTGTCACAATAACTTTAAACTCTGACATAACTTTTTTGATAGTTATCCTTTGCCTGATTTGAATTAGGTATTATACCACCGCTTCGGTAGAATACTCCGCTTTCCATGGGCACGGCCTCAGCTAACTTGGTAAATAAAAGCCCTTTACCAAGTGGATCTTCGGCTCGCGCTGTTCCCATAGGAGTCTCCGTATTCTACCTACGCTGTTAGTGATGTACTGATTAAAGTTAGATAAAACACCTTAGCTAATAGCTGAATAAGAGGATAATCTAATTCAGAAAAAGGGATTTTTTCGTATGTAAATCGAGCAAACAACTATAAAATTCCGATGCTCATAAGAGCGAAGGAAATACACCGGAGACTCCTATGGGAGGAATGGCCTAGGTGAGACCCCGCAGTGAGGAACGAACGAGGAGGCTCATCAGCCACCCATGGAAAGCGTAGGTGTATTTCCGCAGCGCTAGATTAGCACTTACTTTATAAAGGACGAGCGAGAAAATCAATTACGTCAGATTTTCTATCAACTATGACGTTTAAACAAAAAACATATTGACATGATAAGCTGGAATATGTATGTGAACGCATATGATTTCTTACATTTATCGTATATTATACGGAGAAAACCCCAAAAACAATGGGGTTTGAAATTAGTCTACCTTTAACGGATCGGGTCTCCGTTAAAAGCTTGATTGGAAATTTTTATGGAATCGGTTGGACAGCCTTCATAGGCATCTAACATATCATCCTCAAGGATATCTGGAATGGCGATGGATCCATTGTTATTATCTAATAATACATAGGCAATTCCTTCGTCATCGTAATCATATATGTCAGGTGCAGAGGCACCGCAAGCTCCACAAGCAATACATGTTTCTTTATCAACAATAGTATACTTTGCCATGCTCATACTCCCTTTCTCATCATGTTCGATCCTAAATGGAGCAGAAGAATCATTCTATCATTTTAATCTTGTTTTAAAAACATTTCAATACCAGTGAATCGAAAATAGTTATAGTACATTGGTTGTAAAAGGAGCGCCTATCATGTTTATAACGGTTTTACTAGATTGTATACGAAAAATAAATAGTGAAAGAAGTATCTCGTCTATTTATCATCTATTAACCGGAAAAAGATCTGCACAAACTCTACAGGATGCACATCTTTATCAATTAGAAAACTATTTCGGTATATATAAAACAATAACACGAGATGAGTTAGCGAGTGTTATAAAACAATTAGAAAGACAAAAGTGTATTGAATCGAATCAAAACGCAGAAACAGCTCAAATATCAGTGGTGGGAAAGGGACTGCTTGATGATGCTTCAATCTTTTTGGAGTTAACTGGTTTTAATGGAATGAAGTACGAGAATATTAGTAGCCACCTCGAACAACGATTATTATTGCTGATCCAAACAATTACGAATATAGAGGCAAGAAATAATCGGTTTGTTGCAATTGTTGAAGATGTTGGCACTCAGCAATTCGTAAAAGAAATATATAATACAATGAAAAATCGGCGTCGAGAATGGCTGCGTGGTTTGTTTAAAGAAATCCATTCCTTTTTACGTACCATCCCACAAAATCAAGCATCGATATTTGTTGATCGCTTAACAGGCTACGATCAGTTTGGATTGAGTAAAGAACAATTAGCACAAAAATATCAAGTGAGTAAACATGATATAGCTGTAACGCTTCAATTAATAATCCATAAGTTGTTAACTTTTCTATTAAATGAAACGAAAAACAGTTTGTATCTTTCTACACTTATAAAGGATTATGTAGAGCAAACATTTATTACAAACTCTGCAGCAGAAACATTGAATTTATTTCAAAGAGGATATAATCTAGAACAAATTATGTCAATTCGTAAATTAAAGGAAAGTACGATTCATGATCATCTAGTGGAGATTGCATATGCAGATGCTGATTTTAATATTGAACCATTTGTAACGAAAGACTCGTTTGTGGAAATCGCACGGGTGATTGATGAATTAGATTCTCGAAAACTAAAAGTCATTAAACAGCATTTAAACGAAAACTACAGTTATTTTCAAATAAGATTAGTGATGGCAGCTATGCAATCTCATCATAAAAGGGGATCTGAATTAAGTTGAATCAATTAGAGACTCTACTAGAAAAACATTTTAGCCTTTCGACTTTTCGAAAAGGTCAAAAAGAAATTATACAAGATTTGTTAGCAGGCAACGATGTTTTGGGTGTACTACCAACAGGCTCTGGAAAATCTTTGTGTTATCAACTCCCTGCCAAACTACTGGATGGTGTTGTGATTGTTGTTTCTCCCTTGATCTCATTAATGATTGACCAAGTGAAACAATTACGGGCAAATGGTTTTAAAGAGGTCGTAGCATTAAATAGTTTTTTAGACCGTTCGATGAAAAAGAAAGTTTTGAATAATCTACAACAATACAAATTGATCTACCTGTCACCAGAGATGCTACAAAATAAATTTTTAATAGAAAGATTGAGTAGATTACACGTCTCTCTTTTTGTTGTCGATGAAGCACACTGTATTTCTCAATGGGGACACGAGTTTAGACCAGATTATCTAAAGTTGGCGAGCACGATTGAATTATTAGGTCATCCTACTATTCTTGCTCTGAGTGCAACAGCAACACCAGATGTACAGCAAGATATTGTAAAACATTTACATGCTAAAAAAATGATCAAACATATTTATCCTATGGATCGTGATAATATTGCATTCGCTGTCGAACAGTTTGATCATATTGATGATAAACTAAATTATTTGGTTGATCTTTTAAAAAATTATCCAGTACCAACGATGATTTATTTCTCAAGTCGAGTTTGGACAGAGAAAGCTGCTGAGGTATTAACGAGTAAATTACCACATCAAAGAACAGCATTTTATCATGGCGGCATGGAGCAACAAGACCGTATTTTAATACAGCAACAATTTATGGCAGATCAATTGGACATCGTCTGTTGTACGAGTGCTTTTGGAATGGGAATTGATAAAGCAAACATAAGATTGGTTGTCCACTTTCATCTCCCAACACAACTCGAATCGTTTATTCAAGAGTTAGGAAGAGCAGGAAGAGACGGGAAATCTAGCGTGAGTCTTGTTTTGTTAGCACCTAATGATGATGTATTACCAAAGATGTTAATTGATTCAGAATTACCTGATCCATCGGTTATAAAGCCGATCATTCATCACTTACAGAATCAGGGTCAAACCGTTGATAACCAAGTAGAAGTAATCATGGAACATTTTAATGTGAATGAAACACAGTGGAGGTTTTTGCGCTATCAATTGGAAAAGCAAGGAATGATTGTAGATAACCAAGTGATTACAAATGTAGAGAAGATCGAAGAAGTAATGAAAATGATTATTGATTTAATAAGAAGAAGAAAAAACTATAAACAAGAAAAATTGGATGAATTATTAGAGTGGTCGGTTAATAAGCAATGTAGAAGAAAAGGGTTGTTTTCGAGTTTTCAAACAACGGTAGGACAGCCAAAGTATGCTTGTTGTGATGTTTGTGATTTTCGTTTTACAGATTGGGAGCCACCGATCGAAAGGAAATCGGAATTCAGTTCATTAAATTGGGAGGAACAGCTTAAACAAGTTATGATGCAAGGAGATTAACATGAGAAACAGACAAGCTGAATTAATCAAAAGTATGACCATAACACAATTAAAACAACAGTTAGTAGTATCACAACTAATTCTGTTTACTTTAAGTGTCGTATTAAGTTTCTTTCTATTTGAATCATTTTATCAGTGGGTTGACTTGATGAAATGGGAGCCATGGGTATTGCTAAAATTTGGCATCATTCCAGGTGTTATAGTAGTGTTAATCGATGTAATACTTATGCACTTCTTACCAAAACATACCTATGATGATGGTGGTATAAACGAAAAGATATTTCAGAACCTTTCTATAATAGAAATTATAATCATCTGTTTGTTTATCGCGATTGCAGAGGAAATGCTGTTTCGCGGAGTCATTCAGACGACATTTGGTTACGTTATAGCTAGTTTTTTATTTGCTATTGTGCATATTCGGTATTTGTATAAACCAATTTTATTTATCTCCGTAGTTGCCTTAAGTTTTTATTTAGGTTATATCTATATGATTACAAGTAATTTACTAGTACCAATAATCGCTCATTTCACAATTGATGTACTCCTCGGATGGATTATCCGGTATCAGAAATGGAGGGGGGAAGGAAATGGATCGTGCTAAATTCAAAGACCAAGCATATGAATTACGTAATATGATGAACGAAATCAATGACAACACAGAAGATGAAAATATCGAGGTAGAAACAAAACAGGATCATCGTGGTGACTCCCAGCAAGATGTCAATATATTGAATTTACCTCCAAGGAGTCAAGTTCACGAAGATAAAAAGACAAAAGTAAAGTGGAAAATTAGTTATCCGCTCGTTCGTTTATTACTTATCTTATTTATTTTAATCGTCATGTTACTACTTACTTATCAATTATGGGGGAAGGAGACAATTGAAGCACCGATAACGGAACAACCATTTCAGCACCATCCAGCAGGTGAAAAGGTAAAGATTAAGCCAAATTCATAATGGATTTTATTATTTGTAACTACTAGTTTGAAGTATTCATCTTTGTTAATTTCTCATCTTTGCGCAATGTAAAAAAAGGAAAGGTGAATACACCTTTCCACAACGGATTAAAAGATCGTTTTTTTGTCTCTTTCTTCCTTTAAGATTTCTACCGCTTCTCTAAACCTTTGGGAATGTACAATCTCTCTTTCTCTTAAAAATCGCAAAGAGTCATTTAATTCTGGATCATCCGATACATTGATTATCCATTGATAGGTAGCCCGTGCTTTCTCTTCTGCTGCGATATCTTCATAAATATCAGCGATTGGATCACCTTTTGCTTGGATGTATTCTGCTGTCCATGGATTACCTGCTGAGTTATGATAAAATAACGCACCATCATGGTTAACGTAATGTGGGGCAAGACCTGCTTCCTTCAATTGTTCTGGTGACGCATCTTTAGTTAATTTATAAACCATCGTAGCAATCATTTCCAAGTGAGCGAACTCTTCTGTTCCAATATCATTTAGCAGACCAATTACTTTACCAGGAATAGTATATCTTTGATTTAGATACCGTAGAGCTGCAGATAATTCCCCGTCGGCCCCACCATACTGTTCAATTAAATATTTTGCAAGACGAGGATTACACTCTCGTACTTTTACTGGATATTGTAATTTCTTCTCATAATACCACAAAATGGATGTCTCCTTTCTACACTTGCCAAGGCCATGGAGTATCGTCCCAATTCCATGGGTAATTGGAATAACTTCTTCCAAAATGCATGAGTGGGCCAAACTGTTTCTCAAATTGTTTTTTTAGTCGCTTACTTTCATAGGTACACTGATTATATTGTTGGATGGCTTGATAATCATGCGGATGGGTATCTAAGTACAAATTAAGTTCAACAATGACGAAATCGATTGCCTGAATTTGTTCGAGTTGTGCATAATATTCGGGTGGCATTGTTTTAGTGTGACTCATGTCTCGTCCCCCCGTTTATCGTATTTACTATATAATGCAGGCCATAGAGTTCCATGAAATAACGCTTGTTTCGGTGTCTCAAATTGAGCTAAATTAGGTGGTTGAAATCCCATGTAAAGTTGTGGGGGAGTTGGATAGCTTTTTACTGTTATCGGTTTACATGGATCGTAGGGACTTACATATGGATACCAGTATTTTTTATTTGTATGGCTCATCTTTTGTTCCTCCTTCCTGTCAATAACAGATTTCAATAATTCATATGATTGACACAGATTGTCCTATTCTTTACATTTCTGAGAAGGAAAGTTTATGTGGGTATCGAAATAGGTATATATAATGGATTGCAATGCAATACGATGTCGTAATTGAAGGAGAGGTAGAAATGTTTGTTAGAAGTATTATGAAACCTAGTTATAAGTGTATTGTGTCCAGTTCTAATCAACAAATCGGTGATGTCCTTAGTAAACTAGATAAATATGAAATACAAGCAACTCCCATTGTCGATGATCAAACTTTTATGGGGATGATATCACGACAAATAATTTATCGAGCATTTTTTCATAGTGAGCTAGATAAAGGAGCATTTTTGGAGCAAAAATTGTCTGATACTTTACTAACCAATCAAGACCTTTATATTGACGAAGATGAGGTTTTTGAAAAGACGTTACCAATATTTAAAGATTTTCCAATTCTTGCTGTGGCGAATAAAGATAAGAATTTTTTAGGTATTATTTCTAGATTTGATGTGTTGGAACAGTTTGAAAGTGCATTCGGAGCTAAAAAGAAGGGACTCAGAATTGCATTCACATCCGAGGAGTCAGAGGGGCGGGTGGCGCGTTTAGCAGATATTATTGATCAACTACACGCTAATATTATTTCCATTACAAGTTTTGATGAAACAGACAAATTAGCCCGTAGAATCGTTATTAAAATCAATCATGTCGATCACCCAAATATGCAAAAGATAAAAAGAAAATTTGAAAAATCCGGTTTTAGGATTCTAGATATTAAAGAGATTTAGCGCTATCGGACATCCACAACAAAAGATGTTGTAGGATGTCTTTTTATATTGATCGCTTAGGTGCTTTCGTTGCATGTGAATTTCTTTGAAGAATTCTTTTCTCAGTTACGAGGGGAACCGGTACAATAGTCTTTCTAACACAAGAATAAGTAATTGTTACGCAACAAGGCGATTCCTATTCATAAATTGGACATTCTTCCTGGACCTTGAAACGTTAAAATTCTTTCTGTTTTCGTTTTGCTATGTTATGATATGAATTCCGTTACATCAGTCGAAAAACAGCAGAAAGGAATGGAATAAATTCTAATGATCCTATTCATTATTCTTCTTTTAATTTGTATTGCATTATTAGGATTTATGTGGTATAAGGCGTTTGATGATCATATAGATTATAGAACAGTACATGTAAAATCGAAACTAATGAAACCAGTAACTTTGTTTTTTATATCTGACATTCATAAAAGAAAAATTAAGAAAAAAACGATGAGGCAAATAAAAGAGAGGATAGATCTTGTCGTCATAGGTGGGGATCTTTTAGAAAAAGGGGTAGATTTCCGGAAAGTAAAAAAGAATTTATTACTGTTACATTCGTGTCATGCACCCATTTATTTTGTATGGGGCAATAATGACTATGAAGTGAATTCCTTAGAACTTGAGCAGTTATTACAAAATCATGGTGTACATGTCTTACGAGATAAGACAGTTACTATAAATCATGGGACCACAACTATCAACTTAATTGGTCTAGATTATCGTAAAGAACATCAAGCAAACTTAGATCCATTACTTATGCAAGCTACAGGTGATATTCAATTTTTAATTGCACACGATCCTAATGCTTTTTATTCTTTCACAAACCAGCAAGCAAAGCAAATTGACTTCGTAATGAGTGGACATACACATGGTGGCCAAATTAGGGTGTTTGGTCATGGATTCTACGCAAGAGGAGGATTAGAAACGTACTTGAATACACCAATACTTGTCAGCGAAGGATATGGATATACGAAAGTACCACTACGTCTAGGAACCAATGCCCAGTGCCATATCATAACAGTAAACTAAATATGGTTGTATCGCCGCAAATGGTACCATTTTTTTGGTTTATACATATATAAATAGTAAGGGAACCAATCCAAGGGGGTAAGTTAATGCGATTAGAACGCCTTTCAACCAATCAATTTAAAATATTTTTGACGTTTGATGATTTAATTGAACGAGGTTTAACGAAGGATGATCTTTGGCATGACTTGCCAAGGGTACACAGTTTATTTCATGATATGATGTATGAGGCGAGTGATGAATTAGGCTTAGAATTAGAAGGATTATTGTTGGTAAACGTTCATTTAATGCAAGCACAAGGAATGTTAATTATCGTTACTCAAAATACAGACAGTCCGGATGTAGAAGATGATTATGTTGAGATGAAAGTAACACTTGACGAAAGTCGTGAATTAATTTTTTCATTCGACGAGTTCGAGAGTATTATACAAGTCAGCTCACACTTAAGAGACTTAGGTATTGATGGTGGCTCTCTATATTACATGAATGATAAGTATTATATGTTAATAGGTGACGACGAAGTGGAAGGCTATAACCGTGAACACATTATTGCGATCATGTCAGAGTTCTCTTCGGCAAGTATCATTACTTCTTACCGTTTAATTGAATACGGTAAACGGATTTGTTATAAAAATGCAATCAAAGAGATAGCAACTTATTTTCTATAATACAGATTAAAAAAAGGTTGGCATTAAATGGCCAGCCTTTTTACAGATAATAATGTAAAAAATGTTTTCTTTAATAGGTAAAATTTTCTCAAATAATTAAATGACTCTTACCGAGAAGATACTTATTTAATGAAAATGAACCTAAGTCACAAAAAAAATAAAAAGATGTGACATTTTAATGAATAAATATGTTCTGGATGGAGTTGAAACTTGTAAAATCAAGTGAATTCCCCTTAACACCAAAGTTTAAAAGTTGCCATGCGTAGTTTTTGCATAATAAAATAGAAAGTGTATACTAATCTGTGAAATGGTGGATTTTAACAATTTATCCCACATGCAACTGGTAGTGAAACCCACACTTCAAGACTACGAGTAAAACGATGAAGGGTACGTAGTGGGAGTAGCTGCCAGTATATGTCTGATTCTGTTCAAAGATTTTTAATTGATACCTTTGTGGTGCCAAAAAGTCAGTCGGGGATAAAAGTAAACCCACTGATTGAAGTTTCACTTATTTTTAATGGGAGGTAGGATCATGGCAAACGATAAAGCATCAGATACCCCAAACGAAAAACAAGATAAGCTCGATGTTCTGAAATCAACTCAAACTGTGGTGAAAAAAGCATTAGACAAACTAGGTTATCCAGATGAAGTTTTTGATCTATTAAAAGAACCTGTTCGTATGATGACGGTTCGCATACCGGTTCGTATGGATGATGATTCCATTAAAATATTTACAGGTTATCGTGCTCAGCATAATGACGCGGTGGGACCTACAAAAGGTGGGGTCAGATTCCATCCGCATGTATCAGAGAAAGAAGTAAAAGCACTCTCTATTTGGATGAGTTTGAAAGCAGGAATTGTTGACTTACCATATGGTGGTGGTAAGGGGGGGATTATCTGTGATCCAAGAGAAATGTCTTTTAGGGAACTTGAAGGCTTAAGTAGAGGGTATGTTCGTGCAATTAGTCAAATAGTTGGGCCGACTAAAGATATTCCTGCTCCTGATGTATTTACAAACCCACAAATTATGGCGTGGATGATGGATGAATATAGCCGTATTGATGAGTTCAATAATCCTGGTTTTATCACTGGTAAACCAATTGTGTTAGGTGGTTCACACGGTAGAGAATCGGCGACAGCAAAAGGTGTAACCATATGTATCGATGAAGCAATTAAGAAAAAAGGAATTACTTTAAAAGATGCTTCAGTCGTTATTCAAGGGTTTGGTAATGCGGGAAGTTTCTTAGCGAAGTTTTTACATGATTCTGGAGCGAAAGTGGTTGGGATATCGGATGCATATGGTGGATTATACGATCCCGATGGATTAGACATAGATTATTTATTAGACCGAAGAGATAGCTTTGGTACAGTCACAAAATTATTTAATAACACTATTACAAATGAAGAACTACTTGAACTTGATTGTGATATTCTCGTGCCAGCAGCAGTTGCAAATCAAATCACTGAAGAAAACGCGCATAGCATTAATGCATCGATTGTAGTGGAAGCCGCTAATGGTCCAACGACTTTAGAAGCAACCAAAATATTATCCGAACGAGGGATCCTGCTTGTTCCTGATGTACTTGCTTCAGCGGGTGGGGTAACAGTATCCTATTTTGAATGGGTCCAAAATAATCAAGGTTATTATTGGTCCGAAGAAGAAATTGAAGAGAAGTTGCACAAGGTAATGGTTAAAGGGTTTAATCAAGTGTATCAAACTGCGGAAACACGTCGCGTTGACATGAGGCTTGCTTCATATATGGTTGGTGTACGAAAAATGGCTGAGGCGGCTAGATTTCGTGGTTGGATATAATTAATTCTTTAATGACCTGGACTGGGCTACATGATTCACTCTGTAGGTTTCGTGATCAACAATGGATAAAAATCAAAATAATACTGTGAAAAGCACTTATTTAAGTGCTTTTTTTATGTAAGGTGTATCATGCCAACCACTGGTTTTGATATATTTTATTGGAATGTCAGAAATAAATTCGATATCATGAAAAGGGTACTTATAGCATGATTGTTAATAACTAAAGGAGCGCATGTAACATGGCAAAAGAACATACGATCATTATTGGTGCTGGTCCATGTGGGCTATCAGCAGCACTTGAATTACAAAAACGTGGTATAAATCCATTATTGATTGAAAAAGGTAATGTGGTTAATTCTATTTATAATTATCCTACCCATCAGACATTTTTTAGTTCCAGTGATAAACTTGAAATTGGAAATATTCCATTTATTACAGAAAAGAAGAAACCGGTACGAAATCAAGCCCTTTCTTACTATCGAACGGTTGCAGATCGTTCAAATTTACGAATTAATAGTTTTGAACGAGTTACCCGTGTACAAAAAGAAACAGATGGTTTTATAGTTCAAACGAACAATCAAGAAGGAACAAAAATGGAATATGTAGCTAAACATATTATTGTTGCAACAGGCTATTATGACCAACCAAATTTAATGGGGGTTAAAGGAGAACAATTAGCAAAGGTGAGTCACTATTTTAAAGAAGCCCATCCGTATTTCAATAAAGATGTGGTGGTCGTAGGGGGGAAAAACTCTGCTGTTGATGCAACGTTAGAACTGCATAAAGCAGGAGCTCGAATAACGGTTCTCTATCGAGGTGCAGAATATTCCAAAAGTATAAAACCATGGATATTACCTGAATTTGATTCCTTAGTACGTAAAGGGATCGTAAGGATGGAATTTAATGCACACCTATTAGAAATTTACGAAAATAGTGTCATTTATCATGTTAATGACCAAGAAAAAGAAATTAAAAATGATTTTGTTTTTGCAATGACTGGTTATCAACCAGATCAAGGTTTTTTAACAGATATGGGAATTACCATTGACCAAAATACTGGAAGACCTACGTTTGATGAGCAAACGATGGAAACAAATATTCCTGGAATCTATATCGCGGGCGTAATTGCTGCTGGGTATAATAACAATGAAATATTTATTGAAAATGGTCGCTTCCATGGCGAGTTAATAGCGAATTCCATTGCTAAAAATTAATGGAAACCGATCGATTTAGATAATCTTGTTAGATGATCGGAAATACATGATTAAGGTCTGATTCCATTAGACGCAAATGTGTCTTATATGAGATCAGACCTTTTATGTTTATCCGCATGTAACTTGCAGTAAGCCTCATCCCATTCAACGAGGTAAAACTAAAGCAGATACTTGCGAGGAGCGAGTGCAAGTCTCTTCTTGTAGTACGAATCATTGTGAAAGAGTCCCGTACTATTTGAAGTCTCACCATATATTAAATTTCAAACATCGCAACTAAGTCATCTTTTTTAAATGCTAATTCTAGGGCGAAGAGCAATTTAATCCGTGCTTTAGACCCTGTTAATCCATGAGCAAATATAACTCCCATTTCTTTCAACTGTTTACCACCACCAGGGTAAGAATAGGTTGGCTGTACAATTCCTTGATAACTTCTTGAAACGAGAACGACTGGAATATGATCTGATAAAACTTGATCGATTGCTTCTACCGCTTCTTGTGGCACATTCCCTTGACCAAATCCTTCGATAATTAAACCATCCATTCCAGCATGGTGAATAGCCTCGATGTATTCGCCGTTCATCCCAGCAAATGCTTTAATTAACGCGACTTTTTTAGTTAAAGATTTTATCGAGTAATGTTCATTTGTTACTAGCTTCTGTTGGAAAAATACCGCTTGTTTTGTAATAATTCCTACAGGGCCAAATTGAGGGCTTTGAAATGTCGCCACATTACTCGTTGAGGTTTTCGTCACATATTTAGCTGTGTGGATTTCGTCATTCATAACAACAAGTACACCTTGATTTTGTGCATCAGTTGAATTTGCGACACGTACAGAACTTATAAGGTTATAGAGTCCATCAGAACCTATTTCGTTGCTAGAACGCATGGCACCGGTAATCACGACAGGTTTTTCAGTCTGTAGATAAAGATCAAGAAAATAAGCAGTCTCCTCTAATGTATCTGTTCCATGAGTTACAACTACACCATCATACTGTTCGGTATCTAGTTTATGTTTGATTACTTCGCCTAAATGCAGCATATGTGATGGTGTGATATGTGGAGAAGGCAAATTAAATAACACCATTTCATGTGTTTCGGCGATTTCTGTCATAACTGAAGTCATATTGACAAATGGATGTGTTCTACTCGTTGTTACTGCTCCAGTTGTACTATCCTCACGCATGGAGATCGTCCCACCTGTATGAATAATAAGAATTTTGTTCATTTTAACACCAACTTTTATTTTTAGTATTTTCATTATGCTAGCTTCATGATACGATGAATTTAATGTTATGGAAAGAGGGTGTCGTTATGTTGGCTCTCCTTTCAGCAGGGATTGCTCCGACACTTGCACTAATGACCTTTTTTTATTTGAAGGATAGATTAGATTCAGAACCGGTCACATCAGTGTTGAAAACTTTCATTTATGGAGCGTTACTTGTATTTCCAATAATGTTTGTTCAGTATGCATTTTTGGAAGAGGGAATTGGGCAAAATCCTTGGATTCGTTCTTATATTTTAACAGCATTATTAGAAGAGTTTTTTAAATGGTTTATTTTTGTTTACACCGTTTATAAGTATACAGAATTTGATTCCTTTTATGATGGTATTATCTATGGAGTATCGATTAGTCTAGGCTTTGCTACAGTAGAAAATCTGCTTTACTTATTTGCACATGGGATTGAATATGCTTTTAGTAGAGCTTTGTTCCCAGTATCTTCACATGCCTTGTTTGGGGTGATCATGGGGTATTATTTAGGAAAAGCAAGATATTCATCGAACCACCCACGTTTGGTTATGTTTCTTGCTTTATTTTTCCCTGTTTTATTGCATGGTTCGTATGACTTTATTTTAGAGACCATTAAAAGCAACTGGATGTATGTATTAATTCCGTTTATGATTTTATTATGGGTAACAGGGCTAAGGAAAGTGAAACTCGCGAATTTGCATAAGGCACCACAATTAGACTATTTGCATAAAGACCAACATCTTCAACAATAAAGGAATGATAAAAAACATTGCCACTATTTGGTAATGTTTTTTTATTGTACCGAATTTTCATTACGATGTCTTCTTTTGGAATAGTGAGCCCGTTTATTCTTGTAAAAGGTTACTATCTTCTTGTCAACAATGTATGGACCACTGCTATACATGATATAACACATTACTGTAGATGCTATAGGAAACGCTTGGATGGTTTTAATCTAGACGTCTCAAGCAGTTTATTAACATAACTTGCAACTTAAAAAATTATGACTATAAATCCACAAAATAGGTTTCTATGAATAAAAAACAAAAGGATTCAAAAAATATGTTACACGAATGACTGATGACTAAGATTCCAATTATATAGGAGGAACTAGCTAATGCGTATTAACAAATGGATCATGTTGTTGATTTTAGTAATAGGACTGACTGCAGGAATAACCGCAACCTATTCCAATCAACCTGTTCAAGCTTTTAGTAATCAAATTGTTCAGAAAGGTGCTACCGGTGAAGATGTTATCGAATTACAGGCAAGATTACAATACTTAGGTTTTTATAAAGGAAAAATCGACGGTGTATTTGGATGGGGCACTTACTGGGCACTTCGAAATTTTCAGCAGGAATTTGGTCTTGATGTCGATGGGTTGGCAGGTGAACAGACAAAACAAAAGCTAAATAAAGCGAGTGAATATGATCAAGCTTTTATAAAAAAGCAGATTAATGCAGGGAATGAATTTACGTATTATGGTGGTATGCCAAAGGAACAACAAATAAAGAAAAAGAAAAATCAAGATTCGGAAGCAAAAAAACAACAGCAACCGCAACAACAACAGAATCAGCAACAACAAGAACAACCGCAACAGCAGAATCAGCAAGAACAACAGCCGCAACAACAAAATCAAGCAGAGCAACAAACTGAACAAGATACACCTCCAGAACCATCGGCAGTAAACGTACCGAATGGTTTTTCACAAAACGATATACAACTTATGGCAAATGCTGTGTACGGAGAGGCACGTGGAGAACCGTATGAAGGACAGGTAGCGGTTGCGGCAGTAATCTTAAATCGTGTAGAAAGCCCTACTTTTCCTAATACTGTTTCAGGAGTTATTTTTGAACCTCGAGCATTTACAGCTGTAGCTGACGGACAAATATGGTTAACACCAAATGATAGAGCAAAAGAAGCTGTCCTTGATGCAATAAATGGGATGGATCCAACAGGTGATGCAATTTATTACTTTAATCCGGATACAGCTACTTCTAGCTGGATTTGGTCAAGACCACAAATCAAGCGAATTGGCAAGCACATATTCTGTATGTAAGAAAGGTGGATAAACTATGTTTAGATGGATCATCATCGCAGTCCTTGCGATTGGTGTGATAGCTTCGGGTGTATGGGGCTATCAAGAACACCAAGAGAAAAATGCAATTTTAGTACAAGCTGAAAATAATTATCAACGTTCGTTTCACGATTTATCTTACCATATCGATTTACTTCATGATAAGCTGGGAACAACACTTGCGATGAACACAAAAGAACAATTATCACCACAACTGGTAGAAATTTGGCGGTTAACATCTGAAGCCCATACAGATGTTGGGCAGTTACCTTTAACGCTTCTTCCATTTAATAAAACAGAAGAGTTTCTATCAGAAATTGGTGAATTCAGTTACCGTACAGCTGTTCGTGATCTTGAAAACGAACCACTAACAGATGATGAGGTGGAAACACTACAGTCATTATATGAGACTGCTGGTGACATTGAACAAGAGCTTCGAAATGTACAAAACATGGTACTAGAAGATAATTTACGCTGGATGGATGTACAATTAGCGCTTGCAACGGAAGAGGCCCAAGCAGATAATACGATTATCAACGGCTTTAAGACAGTAGAAAAAACAGTAAAAGGATACTCAGAAGGGAATATGGGGGCGACCCTAACAGGTACATCTAGAGAAAATCATGAGTATCGCTTCATAAATGGAGAAGAGATAAGTGAAGAGGAAGCATTAGAGCAGGCTAAAAAGATCTTTCAACTCGAAAACAGTCAGGACATAACAATCGCAGAGTCGGGCGATGGTGCTGAATTAGCCATGTATAGTGCTTCCTACCGGAAAGATGACAAGCATGGTTACATTGATTTATCAAAAAAAGGTGGCAATCTTCTTTCATTGATTGTGAATCGTGATATAAAAGATGCTACCATCGGATTACATGAAGGAATGGGAGCTGCAGAAGAGTATCTAAAAGAACAAGGTTTTGAAAATATGGAAGCATTTCAAAGTAGTCAATATGAAAATGTAGGGGTCTATAATTTTATCTCTAAACAAGGGGATGTAAGGATTTATCCTGATTCCATTCAAGTTAAAGTAGCATTAGATGACGGTGAAATTATTGGCCTATCAGCTAGAGATTATTTCCGTAATCATAAAGAACGAGATATACCAGAACCAGAAATAACTGAGGAAGAAGCCCGAGAAAAGGTGAATCCAAATGTTGAAATTCACGAGCAATATCCGGCAGTAATTGAAAATGAATTAGGCGAAGAAGTGCTTGCTTATCAGTTCTTAGGTACATTAGATAACGATACCTACCGTATTTACATCAATGCAAATACAGGGGTTGAGGAACAAGTGGATAAGCTTAAACAAGCAGAGAATAAGTTTTAATGAAAAATAGGATAAACTTGAAGTAGCATACCAGATCCACATTGGATTTGGTATGCTATTTTTTGAATCATCAAAATTGAGGGGGGGCTTTTGTCCATACCAATATGGAGATATTTTAAGTGCAATTATGAAATCGCAGTGCCCCCTTTCAAAAAATGTCAGAGATGTCACTATCTCTCCTAATCCGTCCACCTAATGGGCACTTATTTTTTATGAAAGATAGGAAATTAGTAAGTTTTTCTTATGAATTTATGATAAGATAACAAATAAAGGTTTACTTGAAAATTATGGTTAAGAAAGAGGCGGAAAACATTGATTAAGGTCGGTACAACCCTCAACCTAGAAAGTATAAACAACAATGAGGATGTTGAGCGCTATCATTGTAAGGTTGTTGAAACAGAACAGGATGTAATATTTGTTGACTATCCAATCAATGATCAGACGGGTAGAACAAGTATTTTTCCTAAAGAAACAGTTTTTAGTGCGAGTTTTGTAGGAGAAGATTCATCTGTTTATCGTTTTGATACATCTATTTATGAAAAGCGCACAATTAATAACATACCTGTATTGATGTTAGCTTTTCCCAGTGAGAAATTAGAGCGAATACAACGACGGGAATATGTTCGTATACAAGCCTCGGTTGATATTGCTATTCATTCAGTACATCATGAATTTGAGCCGTTCACAACGGTTACTCAAGATATCAGTGGTGGAGGTGCATCTATTTTTACACCTAAACATTTGCAACTGCAACCAGGTACTATTGTAGATGTATGGTTAGTGATACCAAACGAAAACGGTAAAAATAACTATATCCACACTGTTTCGGAAGTTATCCGTGTGAAAGATAACGAAAACCATTCGTCAGGGTCGCTATCACTTGCTTTTTCAGAGATTAATGAGAAAGAACGTCAGCATATTATCCGGTTTTGTTTTGAAAAACAGCGAAAATCTAGAGGAGCATATCTTCGTTAAGTATAATTTGAAACCTACGTAGTCATAATAAAAAGAAAAGGCTGATTGCGTATGAAACGTCTAGAAAGATGGATCCTTACTTTACTTTGTATTCAAGGGGTATTTTTGTTGATCGCACAACTGCTCATTAATAGTTCAACAATCCATTGGGCAATTGATCCTGTATATAAATACATAGGTGTGTTCGATGAAACTGAAGATCACAATTACTTGGAAACAATAGACCAATATATGAAAAATATGTTACCATTTTAGATATTTCACCATGCAACAGAGATGAGAGAGGAAGGAAGTAATATGGCATCAAAATCTATAGCTATTGCGATCGACGGCCCTGCTGCTGCTGGCAAGAGTACCGTAGCGAAAAAAATAGCCAATCATTTATCCTATTTATACATAGATACAGGGGCGATGTATCGAGCATTAACATATAAAGCTATCAACGAAAATGTAGATTTTGAAGATGAACAAGCACTTTATTCATTATTACAATCAATTTCAATTGATTTACGTCAGACAGATGATGGCCAGGAAGTATTTGTCAACGATGCGAAGGTGACGAATGAGATTCGAACGCAAACTGTAACAAATAATGTTTCTGCTGTAGCAAAACACCCATCTGTTAGGAAAGAGATGGTTAATAGACAGCAAGACCTTGCGAATAAGCGAGGGGTAGTGATGGATGGAAGGGATATCGGAACACATGTAATCCCTGATGCAGAAGTGAAAATTTTCTTAATTGCTTCTGTAAAGGAAAGGGCGCAAAGAAGACATGAAGAAAATGTAGATAAAGGAATCCCATCAGATCTTCAGCAATTAACAGCTGAGATTGAGAAGAGGGATCAGTTAGATTCGCAACGAGCTACAGCACCATTAATCAAAGCAGAAGATGCAATCGAAATTGATACAACCTCACTATCCATCGACGACGTGGTCGATAAAATATTACAAATTGTTCATAAAAAAGTTAGTTAAGGGAATGACGTGATTGAGTCTTTATAAATTTGCTAAATTTGTAGTTGGCACTATTCTAAAACCACTTTACAGGATTAAGGTAATCGGTAAGGAAAATATTCCTAGTCAAGGACCGGTTATCATTTGTTCTAATCATATTTCTAATTTAGATCCACCCGTAGTTGGTATCACATGTCCTAGAGATATTTATTTCATGGCAAAGGAAGAATTATTTGATAATAAATATCTAGGTGGACTTCTGAAACGAATTCAAGCGTTTCCGATTAAAAGAGGGATGAAGGATCGTAATGCATTAAGACAGGGGTTGAATGTTTTAAATGAAGGTAACACACTTGGACTTTTTCCAGAAGGTACACGAAGTAAAACCGGCGAATTAAGAGAAGGACTCGCTGGAGCTGGTTTCTTTGCGGTTAGATCAAATGCAACCATTATACCGTGTGCAATTATAGGTCCTTATAAAAAATTTCAACCTATAAAAGTTGTGTATGGCAAACCCATCGAGATGCAACCCTACCGGGATAAAAAAGCAAATGCTAAAGAAGTCACAGATGTGATTATGAATGAGATTAAGAATTTGATGGAAAATCAAAAATAGAACTATAAATGCTTGACAAATAAGTGTAAATGTTAGAAGTTAGACAAAAGGACATTTTACGTTTGTTGTGTCGGAATTTCAAGGAGGTTTTCTTAATGGAAGAAATGAATCATGAAATCTCGGATTTTAAAGCCCTAAACATAGGCGATCAAGTAACTGGAAAAGTAATGAAGGTTGAAGAAAAACAGGTGTTAGTTGATATTGGTTATAAGGTGGATGCGATTGTACCAATTAGCGAATTATCGAGCCTTCATATAGAAAACGCATCAGATGTTGTTAGTGAAGGTGATGAACTGACTTTAAAAGTGAAGAAGGTTGATGACGAGGAAGTAGTACTTTCTAAACGTGCCGTAGATGCTGATAAAGCATGGGAAGAATTAGAAGCAAAATTCCAATCAGGTGAGAATTTCGAAGCTGTAGTAAAAGATGTTGTCAAAGGTGGATTAGTGGTGGATGTTGGCCTACGTGGTTTTATCCCTGCATCATTAGTAGAAACTCACTATGTGGAAGATTTTGCTGAATATAAAGATAAATCATTGAGTCTGAAAGTAGTAGAGTTAGATCGTGAACAAAATCGCGTCATCCTATCACATCGAGCAGTCATTGAAGAACAAGATGAGGCGAAAAAACAACAATTATTCGAATCCATTGAAGCTGGCGATGTAATCGAAGGTACTGTACAAAGAATTACAGACTTTGGTGCATTTGTTGATGTTGGTGGTATTGATGGATTAGTCCATATTTCGCAACTATCCCATCAACATGTAGACAAAGCAAGCGATGTCGTTGAAGAAGGACAAACTGTTAAAGTAAAAGTATTATCTGTTGACCGCGATAATGAACGCGTTTCCCTCTCATTAAAAGAAACACAACCAGGGCCATGGGAAAATATTGAAAGTAAAATACAACCTGGACAAGTTGTGGAAGGTACTGTAAAACGATTAGTTAACTTTGGTGCATTTGTTGAGGTGTTACCAGGTGTTGAGGGTCTTGTTCACATTTCACAGATTGCCACAGAACACATCGGTACTCCACAAGAAGTACTTGAAGTAGGTCAAGAAGTAAATGTAAAAGTTCTAGACGTGAATGAAGCAGAGAAGAGAATGTCTTTAAGTATTAAAGAAATAGAAGCTGAACAAGATCAACAAGATATTAAGCAGTATGAAAAAGAAGAGGAGTCTTCTGGATTTCAATTGGGAGATATTCTTGGAGACAAATTAAATAAATATAAATAAACCGAAACAACAATCAGTGGGCGACTATTATCTTCTTTGGTTTTACCTAGTAGATTGAAGTAGGAGTCCTACTGCCAGTTGCATGCTCAAGAAAAAGCGAACCGAGAATGGTTCGCTTTTTTTATGCAAAATGATGTTTAACTATCATGTGATTTAGCCATAATGCTAATGGTAGGTGGGTATATGGATGGACTATTATTTTACTGGATTTGTTGGATGATATGGATTTATGTAACTTTTATTATGAAAAAACATAGGTTACGGGACTTATTAGCTTTATGGCTTTTATTCATACTTATCTTTTCGAGTAATGAGATTATGTTAGGGAATATTAGTATTAACATGGCTGTTTTTGTGCTGTTCTTTGGAGCGTTGTTAGCTTTTTCTTTCCTTTCTAATTGGTTAAAGAGTCTCCTTTATTGCTTATGTTTAGTTTTTGGTTATATTGGCATTTTGTTTTGGGAACAAATAAGTCCGGTATGGATGGTTGCTCCAAGAACAATCATAATCACAATTATTGGGTTCTTTTTTTTATTGATTTTGACAAAACAATACGTTAAGCGCTGTATTATATGGTGTTTAGGTCTTACAACTGGTGAGGTTATTCATGGGTTAATCATGAATAGTTATTCCATGCAAGAGACGATCGGCGATATGGCATTTATGGATATAATATTTTTAGAACTTGCTACTTTAAGTTTATATCAAGGATTCGTTGAACTTCAATCACGATTAGATAGTACAGTACAAACAATTGAACAACAAAAATGAGGTGGGCACATGAACGAATATACGTATCCTATTTTATTTGGTGTCGTAATAGGCACAATTGCTAGATCGATGATGTTAAAAACTGACTATCGACAATATCCTACCTATTTACACGGAAGGGTCATACACCTTGCCTTGGGATTTATTGCCGCTGCATTAGGGGCTGTTGCTGTACCGGCAATTATGGAAAAGGAATTTACCGCGGTCACATTCTTAACAATTGCTGCTTCACAGTTTCGTGAAGTAAGAAATATGGAAAGAAATACGTTAACCGAAATGGATGGATATGAATTGGTTCCAAGAGGAAACACGTATATCGAGGGCATTGCGGTCGCATTTGAAAGCAGAAATTACTTAGTCATATTTACTTCATTAGTCACAACATTAAGTTATTTAGTTTGGAATGTCTATGCTGCAATTGCTGTAACAATTGTATGTTATCTTGTTATTAAAAAATTCATGAGTGGTTCAACCTTAAAAGAACTTGTTGATATTGAATATCAAGAATTGCACTTTGAAGGTGCTGGTCTTTATGTTGACAACATTTACATTATGAATATTGGTTTGCCTGAACGGCAAGAGGAAATTAAAAAATATGGAATGGGATTTATACTGAAACCGAAAAATTTTGATGTAAGGTCTACTATCGCCAATTTAGGTCAAAGACAAGCGATTTTACATGATGTATCGATCGCAATGGGGGTTTTCAGGGATTCTGGAACACCTGCATTAGTGCCATTAATTAAACGTGATCTAGATGACGGAAGAATTGGTGTGTTTATTTTACCACAGAACCCTGATGTAGATAAGGCGAAACGAGTGATTGGAGCTGTACCAGTTCTTGAAAATGCAATTCGTATGCCTTCTGAATCTAAAGCAAGTCAGAAGGGAAGTGAATAATAATGGATATTGAGAAGGCTATATTAAGCGTGATTACAACAAATCAAACAAAAGTAGGAGGTGGCGCACCCATTTTTTATTGTGAGCAAACAGAAGAAATGGAGAAAGTTGCTGCCAATTTAGAAGCGATACTTGATGGAATTGCTCATCGATTAAGTAATGAATTGTATATTATCGTAAAACATTAAAGATGCTATGGTGTTGGAGGCAGAAAAGAATTGTTAAATAGTTCCTCATTTGCTAAAATGTATAAGTTAGATAACTAACACGTAACAAAATTGGTACAATGTTTTAAAAAAAGTAGATGAAGGAAAGGATGTACCTTTCATGAGAAAATCAGTCGTAGCAATTGTAGGTAGACCAAATGTTGGAAAATCAACCATTTTTAATAGACTTGTTGGAGAACGAATTTCCATTGTGGAAGACACACCAGGTGTCACAAGAGATCGTATTTATTCTGAAGCAGAATGGTTAACGACTACCTTTAACTTAATTGATACTGGAGGAATTGAACTAGGGGATGAACCATTACTCGTGCAGATGCGCGAGCAAGCTGAGGTTGCGATTCGAGAAGCGGATGTTATTATCTTTATGGTCAATGGCCGTGAAGGAATAACTGCAGCAGATGAAGAAGTCGCAAAACTATTATATAAATCCAATAAACCGGTAGTATTAGGTGTAAATAAAGTGGATAATCCAGACATGAGGGATCAAATTTATGAATTTTATGCATTAGGTTTTGGTGAACCATATCCTATATCTGGAACCCATGGTTTAGGACTTGGAGATTTATTAGATGAGGTAGTCAACCATTTTCCTGAATTAAATCAAGAAGAGGTTGATGATGATACGATATACTTCAGTCTTATCGGACGACCGAATGTGGGTAAATCATCGTTAGTGAATGCAATGTTGAATCAAGAGCGTGTCATTGTCAGTGACATTGCGGGAACAACACGAGATGCTGTCGATACACCATTTACGAAAGATGGACGAGATTTTGTTATCATTGATACTGCGGGAATGCGTAAACGAGGAAAGATTTATGAAACAACGGAGAAGTATAGTATTCTTCGTGCACTCAAGGCAATTGAACGTTCAGAAGTAGTGTTAGTCTTAATTGATGCAGAAACAGGTATCATTGAACAAGATAAGAAAATTGCTGGTTATGCGCACGAGGCAGGTAAAGCAGTTGTCATTGTTGTGAATAAGTGGGACACGGTTGAATCGGATGAAAAAGCAATGAAAGAATTTGAGGATAAAATTAGAGCGCACTTCTTATTTCTTGATTATGCACCTATTGTCTTTTTATCTGCCAAAACGAAAAAAAGGATTCATACATTGTTACCTAAAGTTTTACAAGCTAGTGAGAATCATACAAAACGAGTTGAGACGAATGTGCTGAATGATGTCATCATGGATGCTTTAGCAATGAACCCAACGCCAACCATGAAGGGACAGCGTCTGAAAATCTTGTATGCTACACAGGTAGCTGTACAACCTCCAAGTTTTGTGGTGTTTGTTAATGATCCAGAGTTATTACATTTCTCATATGAACGATTCTTAGAAAATCGAATTAGAGAAGCGTTTGGGTTCGAGGGTACACCAATAAAAATATTTGCAAGACGTAGGAAATGAGAGGAGTCGGAGGTATGGAAAAAATCGCAGTATTAGGAGCTGGTAGTTGGGGAACTGCACTAGCCTTAGTATTAGCTGATAATGGTCATGAGGTTCGCTTGTGGACACATAACCAAACACATGCGGATGAAATCAATCATGAGCGAGAAAATACCCGTTATTTGCCAGGTGTTTCAATACCAGATCAGATTCAAGTAAACAACGACCTAAAGCGTGTAGTAAGAGGTGTTTCGACAGTAGTATTAGTCGTACCAACCAAAGCAATTCGTGACGTTTGTAATCAATTGGCTGAGGCGTTGGACCATAAAGTAACGCTTATTCACGGAACGAAAGGCATTGAACCCAAAACCTTTAAGAGAGTATCAGAAATTATTGATGAAGAACTTTCCAATAAGTTTTATGAAGAGGTGGTCGTACTTTCTGGACCTAGTCATGCTGAAGAGGTCAGTAAAAGACAACCGACAACGATTACTGCGTCTTCTTTAAATATGAATGAAGCTGAAAAAGCACAGGACATCTTTATTAATGAGCATTTTAGAGTTTATACTAGTCCTGATATGGTGGGCGTGGAACTTGGTGGCGCATTAAAAAACATCATTGCACTCGGTGCAGGAATATCAGATGGATTAGCATATGGAGATAATGCAAAAGCTGCACTGATAACTCGAGGATTAGCAGAAATTGCTCGGTTAGGTGCCTCTATGGGCGCCAATCCTTTAACATTTATTGGTCTAGCAGGGGTTGGCGATTTAATTGTAACCTGTACAAGTATACATAGTCGCAATTGGAAAGCAGGTAATCTATTAGGAAAAGGGAATAATCTTGATGAGGTTCTGGAACAGATGGGCATGGTTGTGGAAGGTGTGCGCACGACAAAAGCAGCCTATGAATTTTCACAAAAACAGGGGATTGAAATGCCTATAACTAGCGGGATTTATCAAATATTATTTGAGGAAGAAAAACCAAAAGATGTTGTGGACCAATTAATGTCTAGGCTTAGACGCCATGAAATGGAAGATCTTTCAAATATTTTAAATGAACGTTATATGAGTTAACAGGCACCTGCTTGCTTGCATACACTATCGTGAATGAAAAAGCAAGGAGGAGTGTTTGTGAGCAAGCAAAACAATATTTTTGATCAGATTGCAAGCAATTCTAATATTACCCCGGAAGAAATCATGAAGATAGCAAATTCGGTGCAAAATGCTGACTTCTCTGACGAAAAAACCGTTAGAAAGTTAGTAAAACAATTAGCTAAAATGGCTGATAAACCAATTTCAAAAGAAAAAGAGGAAAAAATTGTTCAGTCAATCCTTAATAACAAAATCCCAAAAGATATGAATAGTTTAGGTAATCTTTTTAAAAAGTAGTCAAAACTGGGCATATGAGGATACAAAGAACAGAGGATTAGCATAGTATAAATCGCACAAGCATTCATTTTAGGGTTGCTTTGGGTATTATTTAGTCGTACCGAGGTAGAATCGCCCCTTCTACCTCGGTTTTTTTATGTTTTTGAGTGTTGCGAAAGGCTGTATTACTAAAGAATTGTTGTTTTCTCTCAATGTTAAGACAAAAGCAAATAGCGGAAGGGAGAGCCCACTTCCTCCTACCCAAGCAAAAGTTACTCGGATTTTCTTTCAATTGTATCGGTCCCATGATTGCTTCTATTAAGGGTATATTCCGTTTCTATGATATAATACGAAATAAAGTAAAAGTTGACATAAAGGAGTGGTATTGTGTCTGAATCTATGTTAAATATGTATATCTCTTTTGCAGGTATCATTTTTATGTTTGTTTCCATTGGACTCATATTGTTGAGTAGACACAAATTAAAAGGTTTATTAGCTATGATTACAGCTATTATGGCATATCTTTTTTTATTTGTAGGCGGTATTATAATCTTTTATATCGTATTTAGTGGTCCTACTGGCTAGTTTGGAGGAATGAAGATGACATTTTATCGTTTTTTTGTATTCATGCTCTTAATTGTTATATTAACTGGGTGTATGTATCCTGAAGAAAATCTAACAAAAAATCAAATCCCTAACGAGGTCCAACTTCAGCAAGTTCAAGATGCGATTGATCGCTATGTTGAAAATAATAATGGTCGAGTACCAATAAGGACGAAGCCGAGCGATACACCAATTTTCCAGAAATATATCATTGATTTTGAACCCTTGAAGCAACAAAGTTATATTTCTGATATTCCTGGTATTGCTTTTGAGAACGGAGGGTTCTATCAATATGTACTTGTAACACCAGAAAATGATCCAACTGTTAAACTCATTGATCTGAGAACAACTGAAGTAGTAAGGTCTGTAAGAAATAGAATTAATATCTATCGCAGCGAAAATACGTATCCCCCGTTTGGAGAAGAAGTAGGGGATGGTGTATATGAAATTAATTATGAAAAAATCGGATTAGATGAGCCACCTTATGTCGTTAGTCCGTATTCACAGAAGTCCTTACCAGTTGTGATGGATGTGAATGGAGAGGCCTACATAGATTATCGGATTGATTTATACCAAGTATTAGAAGAGCATGATCATACGTATGAGTCTGGTGATGATATTAGATGGATATTGGCAAACAATCATCCTTTTGTCCCAGCTTATTCACTCCCTTACACATTGGAAGATAATGAACCAGTATTTAAAAACAATTAATAAGAATATTACAACCCTTGATGCATATAATGTGTCAAGGGTTTTTGATAGCAATTATTTTTTTATTTTCTAGTGGGATAATACGTATTTTACTAACAGTAAATTTTAATTTCTTATGGAAAGTTAGGAGATGGTTTTATTTTTTCCTAATAAATAGGTCATAATTTGATAGGACAATGTCATAGACTTAAAATGTCTAAGATTCGTAATAGCTTATGGTCAAGCAGATCGGGAGGGGATCATTTGGAAAAAGTCGATATTTTTAAAGATATCTCGAAGCGAACGAATGGAGATATTTATCTAGGTGTTGTAGGAGCAGTTCGTACAGGTAAATCAACATTTATTAAAAAATTTATGGAACAAGTCGTTTTGCCAAACATTGCGGACGAAGGAGAAAGAGCAAGAGCACAAGATGAACTTCCGCAAAGTGCAGCAGGCAAAACAATTATGACGACAGAACCAAAATTTGTCCCAAATCAAGCTGTTTCTGTCGAAGTAGATGAAGGTTTAGATGTGAATGTCCGACTAGTTGATTGTGTAGGATACACTGTCAACAGCGCGCAAGGTTTCGAAGATGAAAACGGTCCAAGGATGATTAATACACCTTGGTATGAAGAGCCAATTCCGTTCCATGATGCTGCAGAGATTGGAACACGAAAAGTGATTCAAGAACATTCCACAATGGGAGTTGTTGTCACAACAGATGGCTCGATTGGTGACATTCCGCGAGAAGATTATGAAGAATCGGAAGAAAGAGTTGTTGACGAATTAAAAGAAGTTGGAAAACCATTCATTATGGTTGTCAACTCTGTTCAACCATACCATCAAGAAACAGAACAATTAAGACAGGATCTGAGTGAAAAATACGATATTCCTGTTTTAGCAATGAGTGTAGAAAGCATGAGTGATCATGATGTGTATAATGTTCTGCGTGAAGCATTATATGAATTCCCAGTGCTTGAAGTAAATGTTAATCTACCAAGCTGGGTGATGGTCCTTAATGAAGATCATTGGTTAAGAGAAAATTATCAAATCGCGATTCAAGAAACTGTGAAAGACATTAAACGCCTTCGTGATGTCGATCGAGTAGTTGGTCATTTTGATGAGTATGATTATATTCAAAATGCGCAACTAGCTGGCATGGAAATGGGTGAAGGTGTTGCCGAAATTGATCTTCAAGCACCAGATTATTTGTATGATCAAGTACTTAAAGAAATTGTAGGGGAAGAAATTAGAGGTAAAGATCATCTGCTAGAATTAATGCAAGATTTCGCAAATGCAAAAAGAGAGTATGACCAAGTTGCAGATGCGCTGCAAATGGTTAAACAAACAGGGTATGGAATTGCTGCGCCTTCATTAGAAGATATGACTCTAGACGAGCCTGAAATTATTCGTCAAGGATCACGGTTTGGTGTTCGCTTAAAGGCAGTAGCTCCGTCAATTCATATGATTAAAGTCGATGTTGAGTCAGAATTCGCTCCGATAATAGGGACAGAGAAACAAAGTGAAGAGCTTGTAAGATACTTGATGCAAGACTTTGAAGAAGATCCATTATCTATTTGGAAGTCTGACATTTTCGGAAGATCATTAAGCTCGATTGTTCGAGAAGGCATTCAAGGTAAATTGTCACTAATGCCAGAGAATGCGAGGTATAAACTAAAAGAAACACTTGAACGAATTATTAACGAAGGTTCTGGTGGACTAATAGCAATTATTCTTTAGCGGCTTGATTTTCAGGCCGCTTTTTCTATTGAGAAATTTGCTATCGCTGCTAAAATGCCATTCTTAAACCTAAACCCAATGAATGAACTAAGGGAAGCACCGTTTTCATCGTCGACATAAGCCTCGTTGTTAAAAAAATTCACATACTTATCTTTCAGAAATATGAATTTAGAGAAAAGTAAGCAAATCCCTTTTATATCAAGCAATGTAACCACTTGCATTGGAATACTAACTATGATACTATTCAACTAAATTAGAGATGGAAAAAAGTGAGAAATAGCAACAAATTTTGAGAGAAATTGTTAATTTTTGTTGAATTTCCGCGAAATCTCGGTTAATATAAGCTTTGTCATCTTTTAAAGATGGTAATGCGTATAATTTGGGTGAAAATGGTGAACAAATGATAATATATCACATTTGTTCGCGATAGTTTATAGAATTTGGGAGGAGGTGAATGTCATGAACAAAACTGATCTAATTAATACAGTTGCAGAAAAAAGTGACCTTTCTAAGAAAGACGCTACAAAAGCTGTTGATGCAGTTTTTGAATCTATCATGGATTCACTTAAAGATGGAGAAAAAGTACAATTAATTGGTTTCGGGAATTTTGAGGTGCGAGAACGTGCAGCAAGAAAAGGACGTAATCCTCAAACAGGAGATGAAATCGAAATCCCTGCAAGTAAGGTTCCTGCATTTAAACCAGGGAAAGCCCTAAAAGATACTGTAAAATAATTTTACATAAGGGCATAAAAAGGGTGCATATGCACCCTTTTTATTTTGTATTTAATTCTTACTATTTCCTAATTGAATAAATCTATAAAGGTAGACTTCAATCATAGGGGTTTGCTCTTCTCCGACTTAGTGTTAGTAGCACAAGGGTATAACCTAAAGGCCCTTGAACCGATTCGGGGTGAAAGCGAAAGTGTACTCCCACATAATCATCTACGCTTCCTATAATGTTTAAAGTGGGAGTCTTACGGACGGTTCCACCGAGATAAAATAAAAATTATGGAGGGTACATATGAATGTAACAAGTAATACTAAAGATTATATAGTGATAAAAGCTCTTGAAGATGGGGTGCAAGTAATCGGATTAACAAGAGGAACGGATACAAGGTTTCACCATGCTGAAAAATTAGACAAAGGTGAAATTATGGTTGCGCAATTTACAGAACATACATCTGCAGTTAAGATTAGAGGGAAAGCAGTGATCCAATCTAGTCATGGTGAAATTCGTAATGATGAATTATAATTGTATCGTTTGTCATAAATAGAGAGAATTTTTATAGAGTATGCTATACTAATGTTACGATTAGTATGGAAAAATGTATGGAAAGGCTTGGGTAATATGAATGCTTATGATGAGAAGCTAGTAGAGCTAAGAAATGAAATAGAGAATCAAATCCATCATTCTTATTTAGAGAAATTCATCCAGCAACCTGTTATTGATACTGATAAGTTATTCATCTTATCCACTATTATCCAAAACACAACGCTTTCAGATGTTAAAAAAAAGACGTATATTATAACAACCATGCTTGTTCAAATTGCATTGGACACACATGATTTGGTAACAGAGAATAAACGGCATGAATCAGACCAAAGACAAAAATATCGTCAATTAACTGTTCTGGCAGGTGATTACTTCAGTGGACTATATTATAGTATGTTAGCGAAGATTGATGATGTCTCCATGATTCATACATTAGCCACTGCTATTAAAGAAGTTAATGAACAGAAAATGAAAATATATTATAAAGAATTTGTTACTGTTGATGCGTTTATTGATGAACTCAAACAACTGGAGTCATTACTAATTAAACGTGTCGCTAGATCGCTACTTCAATCATCCGCAGATGTTTTTATTGAAAATTGGTTATTAACTCTCAGGTTAGTTAAGGAAAAAACGATGTATGAACAAAGCGGGGATTCTACAATCGTGTATTTATTAACAAAAGGACCGGCACATAATGTTAGCCAGGATCAAATTCTCTTTGAAATGGACAAACACATACAAAAACATCTTGCTGCTACAGAAGATTCATTGGATTCTTTACCTACACAGTTTCAAATAATAAGGCAATATGTTGATAATATAAAGGCGAACAATTTTGATAAAAACACTTTTGTAATGGGAGAAGGGTAAGTAATATGCATCAACAATCCAAAGAAGAACGTGTCCATCACGTATTCGAAAAAATTTATGATCGTTATGATTTTATGAATTCTGTTATATCTTTTCAAAGGCACAGAGCATGGCGCAAAGATGTGATGAAACATATGAATGTTCAAAAGGGCGACGCTGCTCTAGATGTATGTTGTGGAACTGGTGACTGGTCCTTTTCCTTAGCAGACGTGGTTGGACAAGATGGTAAGGTGATTGGGCTTGATTTCAGCGAAAATATGTTGTCTATTGGGTTAAGAAAGAAAAAGCAATACGATGTGAATCAATTGGATTTGATTCAAGGAAATGCCATGGATTTGCCATTTGAAGATAACACGTTCGATTTTGTAACAATCGGATTTGGTTTAAGAAATGTACCAGATTATAAAAAAGTTCTCATGGAGATGAAAAGGGTTGTCAAGCCTGGTGGAAAAGTAGTCTGTTTAGAAACCTCTCAACCAACGATGCCAGTATTTCGTCAGTTGTACTATTTTTATTTTCGTTTTATCATGCCATTGTTTGGAAGGATTCTCGCAAAAAGTTATAAAGAATATGCTTGGTTACACGAGTCTGCTAAAGACTTTCCAGGAAAAAGCGAATTGAAAGCATTGTTTGAAAGTGTAGGGCTAACCGATGTGAACGTGAAAAGCTATACTGGTGGTGTAGCTGCGATGCATATGGGAACAAAGCCTTCTTAAAATTTTAATTCAAAGGTGACCCACATGAAATTAGCAAGGACTTATACTTATTTAAAAAACGACCTTGATAAAATTGAAGACGCATTAAATGAAACAATACAAGCAGAACATCCAGTTTTACGTGAGGCATCTGTTCAATTATTGCAGGCCGGGGGGAAACGTCTTCGTCCTGTTTTTGTTTTGCTATCTAGTATGTTTGGGAACTATGACCTTGAACGTATCAAAACGGTAGCAGTATCCCTTGAATTAATACATATGGCCTCGTTGGTTCATGATGATGTCATTGATGAATCGGATATACGCAGAGGAAAACCAACTGTAAAAGCCCAATGGGATAATCGGATTGCTATGTATACGGGCGACTATATTTTTGCAAGGTCAATCGAGTATTTAACAACGATCAATAACGCTAGAGCACATAAAATTTTATCGGAAATCATTGTTGAGTTATCAATTGGTGAGATCGAACAAATCAAAGACAAGTACAATGTAAATCAAAATATACGAAATTACCTAAGACGTATTAAACGTAAGACAGCTTTATTAATCTCATCAAGTTGTCGAATCGGTGCCATTGCTTCAGATGCTTCGCCAGCGATTGAAAAAGCCTTATATCAGTATGGGTATTATATTGGGATGTCCTATCAAATTATTGATGATATTTTAGATTTTACATCAACAGAAAAACAACTAGGTAAGCCTGCAGGTAGTGATTTGCTGCAAGGAAATTTGACATTACCTGTTTTATACGCAATGGAAAATGAAGATTTTTATGCTCAATTAACCGATTTATTTAGAAATCCTAAAGCTGTAGATCAAGAATCTATTGTTCCATTGGTTCAACAGGTAAAAAAATCTGACGCGATTGATCGCTCCTATGAGTTGAGTGAACGCTATTTACATAAAGCTTTTAATGCCCTTGAGGAACTACCTAACATTAAAGCAAAACAGACTCTTCGGGATATTGCCATATACATAGGAAAAAGGAAAGCTTGATCCATGTTCTTGCAAGTAGAAAAGTTATTTAAAATCAGCCATAAGCGACTTATCGCTATTCACACCTTACTGTTTGCTAAAGCGTTTGAATTTTGTTAAGATTTAAACGATCGCTAGATTCAAACGCTTTCATAAAATACATAAAAGAGGTGTCATGATGGAAAAAACATTTTTAATGGTAAAACCAGATGGTGTACAAAGAGGTTTAACTGGTGAAATTGCTTCACGATTTGAGAGAAAAGGTTTTAAATTAGTTGCCGCTAAACTAATGTCAATTTCAGAAGAACTTGCGACCACACACTATCAAGAGCATCAAGACAAACCCTTCTTTAAAAATCTCGTTGACTTTATTACTTCGGGACCGGTATTTGCAATGGTATGGGAAGGTGAAGGTGTTATTGCGACAGCCAGACAAATGATGGGTGAGACAAACCCACAAGAAGCTCTACCAGGAACGATACGTGGAGATTATGGTTTGGTTGTAGGAAAAAATGTGATTCACGGTTCCGATTCACCAGAAAGTGCCGAGCGTGAAATCAATCTATTTTTTAAACAAGAGGAATTAGTAGATTACAATAAAGATAACGATAAATGGTTATATGAATAAAAAATAAATACGAATCATGACTGTCCCTTTTAGGATACTTCTGGCATCCCCCTTTGTTACGTAAGGTGTGGAGTTGGAATAGAAACTCCTTCATGGGGCAGTCTTTTTTTAAGATATAATAGAAGTGAGCTTTTCACACCTCTAATAAAGGAAACTAAATAGGACAAAGCACCCTTCAAATTGGAACAACGGAAACAGGATCGGGTCTAAACAATCGAGAAGTTTTTGCTTTTTTGCGCCTCATACATTTCTGTACCAAATCATATTCTATCGATTCTATTTACTAATTTTTAATTTATTAGTAGGATAAAGGAATACTAGTATAAGAAGGAGAAGGCACCTATGGAGGACTATCAGAAATTTATCTCATCGATTAAGAAAAAAACAGGGATAGATTTGAATCAATATAAAGAAGCACAAATGAAAAGAAGACTTACTTCCTTACGTGAAAAAAAAGGGTATCATGATTTTACATCCTATTATCAAGCGCTAGCCTCTGATAAAGTGTTAATGCATGAATTTTTGGACCGAATGACGATTAACGTATCTGAGTTTTATCGAAACTATAAGCGGTGGGAAGTTTTGGAGAAAAGAATATTACCAATGTTGTTAAGAAAAAAAAATCGTTTAAAAATTTGGAGTGCTGCTTGTTCCACTGGTGAAGAACCATATACAATTGCAATGATGCTTGACCAATATGTCGATTTGAATCACGTATCGATTGTTGCGACAGACATAGATGAAAATATTTTAACAAAGGCTAAAACCGCCATCTACACTGAACGTGCATTGCAAGAAGTCCCAGATGATAAGAAAAACAAATATTTTAATAAAGAGGGACAACTTTATAAATTAGATGAAAGAATCAAGAAATCTGTTTCATTTAGAAAACATAATTTATTGGCTGATAGCTATGAAACGAATTTTGATTTAATCGTTTGTCGAAATGTGTTGATTTACTTCACAGAACAAGCTAAACAGGATGTTTACAGCAAATTCAGCGATGCGTTATCAGATGACGGTGTATTATTTGTTGGCAGTACGGAACAAATATTTAACCCAGCACAATATAACTTTCATGTCGTCGATACTTTCTTTTATCAAAAACAATAGAAATAAAGTGGGGAATGTTTTGTAAACGACCGTGTATGATAGTGTCGTATCGATCAATTCCCCTAAAAAATGATTGTTATTTTCAAAAAAATCGAAAAATGTTGTTTTTTTCAATATTTCCTTGCACACAGGAAACCAAAGGTATGATATAGTAGTACAAAATTAAAAAAATTCGGGGGGACAAACATGAGATACTTAACTGCAGGTGAATCACATGGTAAACAACTAACAACAATTGTGGAAGGAATACCGTCAAACATGCCACTAAACAAGGACAATATTAACGAATCCTTGTTAAGAAGACAAAAAGGCCATGGACGAGGGAAAAGAATGCAAATTGAAAAGGATTTAGTGACTGTAGCTGGAGGCGTTCGACACGGTTATACACTTGGTTCACCAATTGCATTAGTGATACATAATGATGATTTTAAACATTGGGAAGATATTATGGGCGATGATCCAATCGAGACAGATCAAAAAATTCGCCGAACCGTAACAAGACCTAGACCAGGTCATGCAGACCTAAACGGTGCATTAAAATACGGACATCGAGATATGAGAAATATTTTAGAACGATCTTCCGCACGCGAAACAGCAGCCCGTGTAGCAGCAGGAGCTGTTGCTAAAACTTTATTACGACAGTTAGATATTGAGATCGTAGGTTATGTCCGTGAGATTGCTGGGATAAATGCGGAAGAATATCCTGATATGAATATGCAAGATAGACAATCAATTTCAGAAGAATCACCTGTCCGTACATTAGACCCTGAAGCAGGTCAAAAAATGATGGATGCGATTGATCAAGCGAAAAAGGAAGGAGACTCAATCGGTGGTGTGTGTGAAGTTTATGTGGAAGGGATGCCAGCAGGTGTTGGCTCCTATGTTCATTACGATCGTAAATTGGATGCTAGAATTGCTGGAGCAGTCTCAAGCATTAATGCATTTAAAGGGGTCGAATTTGGGATTGGTTTTGAAGCAGCTCGGAAAAACGGAAGTGAAGTACATGATGAGATTGCTTGGAACCAGGAAGAAGGTTATTACCGTAAAACAAATCGCCTAGGTGGATTTGAAGGTGGTATGACAACTGGGATGCCTATCGTGGTCAAAGGGGTTATGAAACCTATTCCAACCTTGTACAAACCACTACAAAGCGTTGATATTGAAACAAAAGAACCCTTCAATGCTAGTATTGAACGTTCTGATTCATGTGCAGTACCGGCAGCTGCTGTGGTCATGGAACATGTCGTTGCCTTTGAAGTAGCGAAAGCACTATTAGAACAATTCCCGCATGATCAATTTCCAAAACTAAAGCAGGCGATCGATCAATACCGGGAAGAAATTAGGTGTTTTTAATGGACAATTTGACCATTCAAACAAGCACCAACAAATACAATGTATTTGTTGGTGCGAGTATTCGACATCAAATTAGTCACTTGCTCGACAAAACTTATCATAATATTTTGATTATCACAGATAGTCAAGTTGCAAGTTATTATTTAGAAGATGTAAAGCAGGTATGGGCAGATCAAGCAAATGTTTCAACCGTTATTGTTCCTGCAGGAGAAGCCTCTAAAAGCAATGAACAGTATTTCTCACTGATTACCAAAGCAATTGAAGCAGGATTGGATCGAAATGCTTTAATTGTTGCTTTAGGTGGAGGAATGGTTGGGGACTTGGCAGGGTTTGTAGCAGCGACCTATATGAGGGGAATTGATTACATTCAAGTGCCAACAACGATTCTAGCACATGATAGTAGTGTTGGGGGTAAAGTTGCAATTAATCATCCTGCTGGTAAAAATTTAGTAGGAAGTTTTTATCCACCACAGGCGGTTATCTATGATGTGGAAACCTTACATACGTTACCTGAAAAAGAAGTACGCTCTGGTTATGCGGAAGTGATCAAGCATGGCTTGATTAGTGACAAAACCTTTTTCCAAGACGTGTTACATGTAGACGTAACTAAAGCGATTCCTGAAAAGGTGCTAATAGATCACCTGCTGCGAGGTATACAAGTAAAAGCGGCGATCGTAGAAAACGATGAAAAAGAAAGTAACATTAGAAAATATTTAAATTTTGGTCATACGTTAGGACATGCGATTGAAGCTGAACTTGGTTATGGAGAAATAACTCATGGAGAAGCGGTTGCGATTGGGATGTTGTTTGCTATGAAATTGAGCAATCAAACGTATCAATGTAATCTACCTTATGATTCATTTCAAAATTGGTTGCAAACCAATGGCTATCCAATACAACTACCAACTTTGTCTGTTGATTCCCTTATTGCTCGGATGAAACAGGATAAGAAAACAGTCAACAGTCAAATTCAAATGGTCTTATTAACAGCAATTGGACAACCGACGATTGCGCATATTGAGGATGAGGAAATAAACAAAGCATTAACAAACTTTTTTAGGGAGTTGGGGACAAATTGATAAGAGGAATACGAGGAGCTACAACCGTTGCTCAAAACAATGAAGCTGAGATGCTTGACCACACACAACAGTTAATTGAAGAAATGGTTCATGCAAATCAAGTAGAGCCATCTGATATTGCTTCCGTATTCATTTCATTAACGGCAGATTTGAATGCGACATTTCCAGCGAAAGCACTGCGAAATATCGGAAGGGAATGGACATATGTCCCAGTTATGTGCATGAAAGAAATTGAAGTACCAAATAGTTTAGAGAAATGCATTAGAGTGATGATGACTGTAAACACGGAGCATAGCCAACAAGCTATTCACCACGTCTATCATTACGAGGCAAAAAAATTACGACCTGATCTAATAGATACTGAAAAATAATAGAATGGTAACGTAAAGATTGGAGAGAGAGACATGCAGGCAAAACAAGTTTTTAATGGGATGTCACCATATAAACCTGGTAAACAAATTGAGGATGTTAAAAAAGAATATGGGTTAGAAAACATCGTAAAATTAGCATCTAATGAAAATCCTTTTGGTTATTCTCCTAAAGTAAGACAGGCTATACCAGATTTAATTCATCATTTGGAAATTTACCCGGATGGTTATGCAACAGCATTAAGAGAAAGTTTATCTGAAAAATTGGGAGTTGATGGGGAACAACTTGTATTTGGTTGTGGATCAGATGAAGTGGTGGACCTTATTTGCCGCACCTACTTGGAGCCAGGAACGAAGATTATTACAGCAACCCCTACCTTCCCGCAATATAAACATAACGCTTTAATACAAGGAGCAAGTGTCGTAGAGGCACCATTGACAGAGGGTTATCACGACCTTGATGGAATGCTTGCAAAAATAGACGAAGAGACAAAGGTTGTTTGGTTGTGTACCCCAAATAACCCGACAGGCTGTGTCATTAATCAAACACAATTCGATGATTTTATGGACCGTTGTCCGTCAGATGTTTTAGTAGTGGTGGACGAAGCATATTATGAATACGTGCAAACAGAAGACTATCCTGATTCGATAAAAGCCTTAGAAGAATATGAAAATTTAATAGTTTTGCGAACTTTTTCTAAGGCTTATGGGCTAGCTGGACTAAGGGTTGGTTATGGTGTCGCAACTAAGGAGGTTGCCAATGTATTAAATATTACAAGAGGTCCTTTTAACACGACCACTATTGCGCAGGGAGCTGCAATGATTGCACTTGAAGATCAACAGTTTTTACAAGATTCGATTCAAAAAAATGGAGCAAATAAAGCAAACTTCTTAGCGTTCTGCAAAGAAGCAGGATTAGAATATTATGATTCACAAACCAATTTTGTGTTTGTTACATTGCCAACATCTGGTGATGCATTATGCGATTATCTGTTATCCAAAGGTTTTATTGTACGTTCAGGTGAGGCATTAGGTCATCCCAAAGGTGTTCGAATTACAATTGGTAAACAAAACCACATGGAAGAACTCCAACAGTTGATTTCTGATTTCTTAGAAACACATAAAGAGGAGACGAAATAGTGAAACAAACCGTAGTAATAGCAGGCTTAGGCCTAATCGGTGGCTCTTTAGCAACGAATATTAAACAAACAACTGATCACCGTGTGATAGGCTATGATGTAAGAAGTAGAACAATTGAATATTGTTTAATGAATGGCATCATTGATGAGGCTGCTGCTAATTTTGAAGCAGCAGTTCTAGAAGCGGATTATTTAATCTTAGCTGCACCAGTATCCAAAACAGTAGAACTAATTAAGCGGTTAAATACAATTGATTTCCGCAAATCAATTATTGTTTCCGATGTTTCTTCGGTTAAAGCGCCGATCATGGAGGCTGCTGAAAAAATAGATTCGAATTTGGTGACATTTATTGGTGGGCACCCAATGGCTGGCTCCCATAAAAAAGGTATCCAAGCAGCGAAAGGACATTTGTTTGAAAATGCGATCTATGTATTAACACCAATCCAAAACTGTCCACAGAAAAAAATGGATGCACTACAAACATTATTAAGCGGTACAAACAGTAAATTTTTGCAGTTAGGTCCTAAAGAACATGATGAGATGACAAGCGTCATCTCTCATTTTCCACACTTGATTGCATCATCACTTGTTCACCAAGCGAAAAATTGGCAACAGACACATGATTATATTCCAAAATTAGCGGCCGGTGGTTTTAGGGATATTACAAGGATTGCATCTAGTAACCCGGCCATGTGGCAAGATATATTCTTCCATAATCGCCAGGGAATGATGACCTTGCTAAATGATTGGATATCGGAGATGACGTCACTACGAAATTTGTTAGAAACTGGTGACAAAGTATCGATGTATCATTATTTGGAACAAGCTAAAGAATATCGTGATGGTTTAGATGGAAAAGAAAAAGGGGCGATCCCTTCCTTTTATGATTTATATGTGGATATTCGAGATCAACCTGGTGCGTTATTACGTGTTGTGGAAATTCTAGCTAAACAGGAGATCAGTATTAAGAATATAGAAATACTCGAAATTAGAGAAGGGATAACAGGTGTGCTTCGTTTAAGTTTGCAAAATAAACAAGCACAATCAACTAGTAATACGATACTAATGAATCATGGTTATGAAACAATGTTAGAAATATAGGGGGGACCTGAATGACTGCAAGAACATTACACCCGTTACATACACGACTTCAAGGGGAGTTACAAGTCCCAGGAGATAAATCGATTTCTCATAGATCGATTATTTTTAGTGCCTTAGCAGAAGGAACATCAACGGTAACAAATTTCTTAGATGGTGAAGATTGTATGAGTACTATTGCTGCCTTTCAAGCAATGGGGGTAACCATAGAAAAAAGTGGAAATACCGTGACAATCGAAGGCAAAGGGATTGATGGGTTACAGGAACCAACAGAGCCTATTAATCTAGGGAACTCTGGAACGACGGCAAGGTTGTTACTAGGAGTATTAGCAGGATTACCATTTCATTTTAGTTTATTTGGCGATGCATCACTAACGAAAAGACCTATGGATCGTGTTGCCATTCCTTTAAGAGAAATGGGAGCAACAATTGATGGCAGAGAGAATGGAAGTAAGTTACCAATGTCCGTTAGAGGTGGACAACTAAGTAGTATCACATTCCACCCCCCAGTCAAAAGTGCGCAAGTAAAGTCCGGTGTGTTGTTAGCTGGATTATTAGCCGATGGCGTCACAGAGGTTGTGGAAAAAGTAGCAACAAGGGACCATACGGAGAATATGTTACAAGCATTTGGTGGTAAAATTTCTAAACAAGAAGAAACGATTCGAATTGAGGGCGGTCAACGCTTGCAAGCCATCGATATGCAAGTACCAGGTGATATCTCTTCTGCCGCCTTCTTTTTAGTAGCGGCATCGCTCGTGAAAGATAGTCAAGTAACGATTGAAAACGTTGGACTAAACCCAACTAGAACAGGAATCATTGATGTATTAAAACAAATGGGTGCGGATATTGTTGTGATAGAAGAAAAAGCAATTGGTGGCGAACCAGTTGGTACTATTACAGTAAAACAAACACCATTGCGCGGAATCACAATCGATGGGGAGATTATTCCTCGTATTATTGACGAACTCCCTATTATTGCATTATTGGCGACACAAGCTAGTGGAAAAACGATTATACGTGATGCTGAAGAATTGCGGTACAAAGAATCTGATCGAATTGCTTCGGTTGTCGACACATTACATGCACTAGGCGCAAAAGTAGAAGCTACGGAAGACGGAATGATTATAGAAGGAAATAGTTCGTTAACAGGTGCTGAATTAGACTCGCATGGTGATCATCGAATAGGGATGATGATTGCTGTCGCATCGCTCATTGCATCAGATGATATCGTTCTTCATAATCCAGACTGTATTGCAATATCATATCCAAGTTTTTTTGAAGATCTACAAAAAATAATAGGATAACTATCATAGGAATAGAAAAACCTTCATACCTTGTACAAATCCAGAAGGAGGACTTGGTATGGGGGTTTATTATTTTTCTAGTGATTATATCTACGATCATGGCAAGTGGAAATCAGATAGTATTTTTATAAAAGATAACAAGTTTACGATTACATTTACGAATAAAAAAACTGCACAAGAAATGGATGTTTCCCCGTTTTGGGTAGGACCTGGAAAAGTGTATGTAGATCTTGATGATCCTGTTTACAGGCAGCAAGACTACCAAAGTAGTATAAAAAAGTATATTTACAGAGGATGTACACTTTTACTCTGTCAATTACCTATTTCGTCAAGATATGGATTGAAACAAAAGTTTTCACAATTTAAACAACAGTTGTCCCTCGTTTCACCAATCGATTTTATGATTGTTCCACGAATACCTGCATCAAAATTAGCAGTTGAACATATCAAGTTTTTCGGAAAAGAAAAAGTACCTTTCATCTTGGTTGAAGCAGATGATGTCGACGAATTAAAACAAGTGAAGTGGGAATGGATTCAACAATATCAAAGCTTTTCTGGGACACCTATCAGTTATATTTCAGACACAGAAAATACGTTTGAAAAAGATTGGCAGAAATTAGCAAAAAAGTATCGTATTATTTCGATAGATGATACAATTAATCACTTACCACTGTCTAAACAACTCTTACGTCAGACAGGAATTTCCCCTCACAAAGGCGAATTTATACATCAAGGATGTGCTGATTATACTTTATTTGATCGCTCAACACTCCCTACCATTGATGAAGACACCAATTTTCGTTATCATAAAGCTATTCCAGTTATTACCGTTTCTAATGGGACAGTGGTCAAATCGAATCATATTGTACAATTAGATGCGACACAAGGAAAATACACACCAGTGTCCATACCAAGACACTTTGTTTGATACAGAAAGGATGCCAATAATGGAACAAATACATGAAGCTATTAAACTAATGGAAGCAAACAAATCAGAACAGGCGATGCATTTACTTGAGAGTTTCTTGCCTCAGGCAAACGAGGAAGAAAAGTTTACAATTGCAGAGTTATATATGCAATGGGGAATGTTGGAGGAAGCTAAATTTATTTTAATGGAACTATCTCAAGCATATCCAAATGAATCAGAATTAAAAATCATGTTGGCGGATATTCATATTGATTTAGAAGAAGATGAAGAAGCGATCAATATGCTTAATCGCTTCACCCCCGAGGATGAGGAATACCTATCTGCATTAGTGCAACTTGCTGACCTTTATCAAGCGCAAGGATTATTTGAAGTTGCCGAACAAAAACTACTCGAAGCTAAAAACCATGATCCAATGGAGACATTAATCGATTTCGCTCTTGGTGAATTGGCTTTTTCGAATGGAGAGTACCAAAAATCTATTCCCTATTATGAAAAAGTATATGAAGTACAACAAGTTATGGCAAATGTAGAAATTGGTAGTAGACTAGCAGAAGCTTATGCGTCTGTTGGGGAATTTGAACAAGCGTTAGAGTTTTACCAGGAAACAGACAGTGAAGATCCAGATAACTTATTTAGATATGGATTTATTGCTTATCGAGCTGACCGATTGGATATCTCCATCAAAGTTTGGGATCAATTACTAGAAAAAGATCCTTATTATCAATCTGTTTATTTATTCTTGGCTCAAGCTAAAGAAACAGAAGGAATGGTTGAGGAAGCGTATGAAGTTGCGAAAAGAGGTCTGACAGTTGATGAATTTAACAAAGAATTATACCATCTGGCAGGTATGCTTGCACATCGCTTAGGCAAGGAACAAGAAAGTCATCAACATATTAGAGAAGCAATTGCGATTGATCCTGGTTTTAAAGAAGCAGTTTTATTCTTAATTGAAAGTTATAAACAAGCAGAAGATCACCAGGCAATTATTGATGTGCTAACGAATGTTTTAGAGCAAGGCGAAGAAGATCCAAATTATAAATGGGAGTTAGCAAAAGCGTATCGAGAGATAGAATCTTTCAATGATGCATTAAACCAGTATAAGGATGCATATAATAATTTCAAAGAAGATCCTGATTTTCTACAAGAGTATGGATATTTTCTTGTTGAAGAGGGGAGGTTTAATGAAGCAATCGAGATTTTCTCTAATTATTTAGCGATTGATCCTACCGATAATGAGATTGGGGAGTACCTAGAACGTTTACGACAGAATCAGAGTGGATTTTAATTGATTATCTTTAAAGGATGGTCAAAAAGACTGGTGAAAATCGCTTCGAATTTACCTGTCCATGCCCATAATACACAGCAAAGTGCGACGTTATTATTGTCCTGCAGTAGGTTGTTAATGCGTTACTAGTTAACTACTTAACAATTATTAGAGTGATCGTAACTTCACTTTGGCTAATACAGGAATTTCTTAGCGCTTTTTGTCCTCCTTTTGATCAGATAATTTTTTAGGAGGGGACCTAAACGTTGAGCACATCTGTTTCGATGAAAGATAAAAAAGAATTTATACGCTGGTTTTTAAGTAACTATCAATTGAAACGAAGAGAGAGTGTATGGATTTTAAATTATTTAATCAATCATGATTCGATATTAAAAAATGTACATTTCATCAGAGAGGCGCGTTATTGTCCTAGAGGAATTGTCATTTCTACCCATTGTTCTAAAGATGTACCATTTCGATTTTATAAAAATCATATTGTAACAACAGATGCGGAAAAATCTTTTCATGATATTCGACTTAACCGGAATGATCCAATTTATATCCAGTTAAGTTTCAAAAATGCGAATCAATGCGCGTCGTATGTAGCGGTATTAGAGGACAATCCTTTTCTACCCGAAGATTATTTTATAACAAAAAAAGACCAGAGGATAGCGAAACAATTGCTCGATATGTCATTATTTAATTATCAAAAACAACAGTTGCAAGAGAAAATTGATAATGCTTTAGACAACCGAAATCAAGATGATTTTCTTATGTTTACTAGCGAATTAGAACAACTAAAGCAACGATATCAAAAGTTTACATTTGTACATCAATCATCAAAATGAAAAAGATAAGAAGAAGAATTTCTCCTTACTAAGGTGAAATTCTTTTTTTTCGTTTTCATCTTTTAGTAAAATAGACAAATAATAGGGAAAGGCTGTGATTGATATGCAATGGAATAATAAAGATCTTGAGCAATACATAGACGAAAAGGTGATTGAGTATGTTGATACGTTACTCATTCCTTTAATGCCCATTTCATTAAAAAATGATAAAAATTTAATAAAAAGAGCTTTTCAAGCTGAGTTATTATCGATCTTCGGTAATGAATTGGAACGTCAATTTAAGGGACGAATGTTCTTAATGCCGATCTATCATTATCTGTCAACAGCGGATAAACAATTAGAGGTTACTCGACTGAATGAATGGGTTGAGGATGCGTTGACCAACCCTTTTAAACATGTTTTATTTTTAACATTAGATTCAGATTGGAAAAAGGTTGAAGCGCAATTACAAGGTGAAGTGCTTTGGTTTCCTTCCATGCAAAGTGGTGATTTGCAATCAGATGAAACAAAAGGCATGGTGAAAGACCAAATTTCACAACTTACAGACTTAATCAAAACCTACTGGTAAACAAAAAGGTATGTTAAGTGAGGATAATTGATTGACCGAATTATCAGTTTACGCTATTATGGTAGTGTCTTAGTATTCTGTGAAAAAATACCATGTTTAGTATTAATTGACAGAGGGGGGTAAAAGATGAGTGAAAAGAGAAACCAAGTATCCCGTCGCCAATTTCTAAATTACACACTTACGGGGGTAGGGGGATTTATGGCTGCCGGTATGCTTGCACCAATGGTTCGTTTTGCAATTGATCCTGTTTTAAAAACTTCTGCACAAAGCGATATGGTTGCAGTAGCAGATTTGAGCGAAATATCAGATGAACCGACGCGAATTGACTGGACGATTGACCAGGTTGATGGTTGGTATGAATCAGAAGTACCTAAAAGTGCTTGGGTTTATAAAGATGAAAATGACGACATTATTGCACTTTCTCCAGTTTGTAAACACCTTGGTTGTTTTGTTAACTGGCAAGGTGATGAGTCCCATCCTGATCAGTTTTATTGTCCATGTCATGACGGTCGCTATTACAAGAGTGGAGTGAATGTGCCAAACACACCTCCAGAAGAGCCTTTGGATGAATTCGAAGTAAGAATTGATGGACAAACTCTATATCTTGGACAAACAAAACCGCATAGGGAGGCGTAATGGATGCTACAGAAAATTTATGACTGGGTAGATGAACGAGTTGATATTACGCCTTTATGGCGCGATATTGCTGATCACGAAGTTCCAGAACACGTAAACCCTGCCCATCATTTTTCGGCGTTTGTTTACTGTTTTGGTGGATTAACCTTTTTTGTAACCGTCATACAAGTGTTGTCAGGCATGTTTTTAACCATGTATTATGTTCACGATATTGAAAATGCGTGGAGATCTGTTTATTATTTACAAACAGAAGTAGCACACGGTCAAATTGTACGCGGTATGCACCACTGGGGAGCAAGTGTAGTTATTGTCATGTTGTTCCTACATACATTACGTGTGTTTTTCCAGGGTGCATATAAAAAACCACGTGAACTGAATTGGATGGTTGGAGTGCTAATATTCTTTGTAATGCTTGGATTAGGTTTAACAGGCTACTTATTACCTTGGGATAACAAAGCCTATTTCGCTACACAAGTAACGCTAGAAATTGCAGAAGGCGTTCCATTTGTCGGTGAGGCGACAAAAGCTTTGTTAGCAGGTGACCCTAATATTGTTGGTGCGCAAACACTAACGAGATTCTTTGCTATTCATGTATTTTTCTTACCTGCAGCTTTATTTGCTTTAATGGCAATACACTTCATTATGATTCGTAAACAAGGTATATCCGGCCCACTATAAAAATTGACTTTTTAAAAAGGAGGGAAAGCTGTGAAAAAGGGGAAAGGGATGAAGTTTGTCGGTGATTCACGTATCAGTGCCGACAAAGAACGTTTTATACCAAAAGATTATTCAGAATACCCTGGTAAAACCGAAGCTTTTTGGCCAAACTTTCTTTTAAAAGAATGGTTAGTGGGAGCGGTGTTTTTAGTTGGTTTCCTATGTTTGGCGGTCGCACACCCAGCTCCACTCGAAGGTCCGGCTGATCCAACAGATGCAAGCTACTTACCTTTACCAGACTGGTATTTCTTATTTTTATATCAATTTCTGAAATATGATTTTGTAACTACTGTATATGGAGCTGTAATCGTTCCAGGGATAGCATTTGGTGCTCTTTTCTTAGCTCCGTTTCTTGATAGAGGGAAGGAAAGACGTCCGCATAAACGGCCGATTGCTACATCACTCATGTTGTTAGGTATTATTTCGGTATTTTGGTTGACGTATGAAGCAGCTGCTGCTGTTGATTGGGAAGAAAAAGCTGAAGAAAATAAACCGGAACCGACATCAGAGGTTGAAATCGATACAGAACACCCAGGTTATGCAGCTTATGAGAACAGTTGTTTAAGCTGTCATGGTGGTGAATTAGAAGGTACAGCAGGGCCATCTCTGATCGGTATCGACTATAGTGCCGAAGAAATTGAAGAAATTGCAATTGATGGTATTGGAGATATGCCACCAGGACAATTTGATGGTACGGATGAAGAGTTACAACAACTTGCTGAATTTATTGTTTCTGTCAACGAACAGGCAGAAGACTAATAAGAGATTCCCTCGCCAATCTAGGCGGGGGTTTTTGTGCATGCGAAGGGAAGCGGTTAAATGATTTATCGAATTTTAACGGACCAACGTTTTTTATTATTGTTATTACTCATTAATTTGGGTGGGACGATTTACGGATATATGTGGTATCAAGGACAATTGACTATAACTCCGGCTAAGTTTTTGGTTTTTGTTCCTGATAGCCCAACTGCTAGTTTGTTTTTTGTTATCTTTTTATTCTTTTTTATACGAGGGAAAAATGTTCCTTATATTGAGGCATTAGCTATGGTTACATTGTTTAAATATGGGTTTTGGGCGGTCGTCATGAACCTATTAACGTTAATGGTCAATGGTTCACTATCGTGGGAAGGTTATATGTTAATGGCTTCACATGGTGCGATGGCTATACAAGGATTACTTTATTCCCCGTTCTATAAGATAAAGCTTAAACATATTGTTGTAGCAGGAATTTGGACATTACATAATGATGTGATTGATTATGTGTTTGAGATGATGCCAATATATGGTAGCTTGATGAATCATATGAAAGAAATTGGTTATTTCACTTTCTGGTTAAGTATTGTTTCTTTACTACTTACTTACTATTTAACCACTCGTCGTCATCTATCTAAAACATACAATTATTAAAAATTGGTCTAAACTTGTCTCTTCTCTCATATAGTTTTAAGAGAAACTGTGAAAAGAAGAGGGGATATCGGTGAAAGGTATACATAACATAATAAAGAGCTTAGTATTGATCGTACCGATGATTGCTATTAGTGTTTATTTTCTTCTACCTACCACAGCAGAACATGCTGATTTAAGAACAACAATGTATCACTATGAACGAATGATTGAAGAAGAACGATATGATCGTGCGCACAACTTGTTAAGCAATCATAGCAATTCAATTGAACACTTGTTTCGTAAGGTAGATTCAGAAATAAGTCGTGATAACCTAATCGATATATTGGAACAAAACAAAAATCGAACTAAAACGTATGAGGATTACTCCCATCAACAAATTGAAAAAGCAACATTACAATTAGTGTTAGCTGTTGACGCTATTGATAATCCAACGGCAGCCATTTGGCTGACATGGAAAGAAGATCTAGATCAAGCTGTGTCTCAGTTAATCGAACAAGAACAAGTATCTGCAGTCCAAATCAATGATGTTATCAATAATTGGGAAATTATCCAACCTGCCATGTCACTAACTGTTACACAGGAGAAAATGGAAAGTCTTGATCAGTCGATACAACAGCTAACTTCGGATGTTTCAACCAATGAAAACAAACAACAATTAAATGCATTTTATCAACAATCAATTGAAGTGGATCAAGTGCCGAATGACAATTCTACCTTCATGCTTTTAGTTGGTGTTGTCAGTGGTGTTATTATTCTTACATTATCTTACGTTGGTTGGAAAAAATATAAAGGCGAAAAACATAAGAAACAGCTAGAAAAACATTAGTATTGACTAAATGCATGTTTTTGACTAAAATTGACCTTAAAGAAATGTAGTGATAAATGGAGGAATGCACATGTTAGGTGGTTTTGGGGGATATCTCATATATATTGCACTCTTACTGATTGTTCCTATGTGGGCACAATCTAGAGTGAAGTCAACGTATAAAAAATACTCACAAATACCAACATCATCTTATATGACAGGTGCTCAAGTTGCACGAAAAATATTAGATGATAATGGTCTTTTCAATGTAAGTATAGAAGAAACGAAAGGCATGTTATCTGATCACTATGATCCACGAAAAAAAGTAGTACGTTTATCTACTGACAACTTTCACGGACATTCCATGGCTGCTTCTGCGGTTGCGGCACACGAAGTAGGTCACGCAATCCAGGATGCACAAGCATATGCGTTTCTTCGCTTTAGACATGCATTAGTTCCATTGGCTAATTTAGGGTCAAATATGTCCTTTATTTTAATTTTAGCTGGTATCTTTATGAGTTCTATGGAATTATTTCTAGGTGGGATTATTTTTATGTCCTTTGCCGTCCTATTCCAATTTGTAACCTTACCAGTAGAATTCGATGCATCCAACCGTGCGATGGCCCAGCTTGTTTCAACTGGCGTAATCCGCAATAATGAAGAACGACCAACCAAAAAAGTGTTAAATGCCGCAGCACTTACCTATGTTGCCGCAGCAGTAGTAGCACTAGCAGAATTGGTACGATTTATTCTCATGTTTGTTGCAGCAAATGATGATTAAAGTATCAGTTTGGTAAGAATAATTAAACATTAAAAAAGCTCAGATTAATCTGAGCTTTTTTTAATGTCTAAACAATAGGTATCCTATTGGAAAATTGTTATTCCACGTTTCAATTATTCGGAGGGCATTTAGTGAGGGATACTCACAAATACATAACGGAATATCCGCTTGTAACGATAGTCTCTTCATTCCGTTTAAAAGCATGGTTTTCAAACATTCTTTTTTAATCATCAGAAAGTGGTTTTTTGTTTTCATCAAGTGTAAACCCTTCTCCTAATACATCATGAACAGAAGTAACTGCCACAAAGGCGTGAGGGTCTATTGAATGTATAATAGCGGTTAATCGAACAATTTCATTCCGACCGACAATGCAATATAACACATCACGTTTCTCACCAGTATAGCTACCACGACCTTGCAGGACAGTAACACCTCTGTCCATTTCTTTCATAATTTTATCGGAAATGTCACTACTTTTATTAGAGATAATAGTGGTGCCTCTTGCTGCATAAGCACCCTCTTGAATAAAATCAATCACTCGGGCTGCTAGGTAAACGGCAACAAGTGTATACATTCCCTCTACTAATTCCAAATAGGTAATAATCGATGTTGCGATGACAATTGCATCGAATAGAAACATCGTTTTCCCCATACTCCAACCTGCATACTTTTTTACAATACGTGCGATAATATCGACGCCACCAGTGGTACCTCCAAAGCGGAAAATAATACCTAAACCAACACCAATACTGGCACCAGCATACAACGCGACTAAAGTCATATCATCCTGTAAATTCATTGCAATGGAATATTGTTGGAATATGTATAAAAATGCAGAAACAGCTAACGTACCGATTACTGTATAGATAAAAGTATTTCTACCTAATAGTCTCCACCCAACAATAAAAACGGGAACATTTAAAACAATATTAGAAATGGCAGGATCCCAATCGAATAAAAAGTAAAATAACAAAGTAATACCTGTAAACCCACCCTCACCTAAATTGTTTTGCATATTAAAATGTACGATCCCAAATGAGAATATCGCTGAACCAATAAGGATGAAGAAGATATTTTTAAATTTGATACCAAACCGCAATGTTTTCACCTCTATTTCCTTCTTATTATTATCAATGATTGTTACTATATCACAAATTTAAGTTATAGTTTAAAAAATTTGTCAAATTGAATCCTTTTAGCTAACATTAGACATAGTAAAAGAAGTGTGGTTTCGTACACATACATTAAGTTGGAATTTTTTTCTTTAACTACGACACCTATAATAAACGGAAATTCTATCGAAAAAGTAAATACTAAAGCCCAAAATTTTGTCCTTAATTACATATGTTCGTTCACGATACATGTATTTATCTGATATATTTAAATAAATCATAATAAGAAATAAGTGAGGAAGACGATTGGACAAAACGAAAACTAAGGAGGATACATATGAATAATATAAAAGTGATTGTAGCTGGTCCAAGAGGGAGAATGGGTAGTGAAGCACTGAGAATGATTGAAAAAGAAGACACCTTTGATCTGGTTGCATGTGTTGATCACAAATATAATGGTTTAAGAGTAAGTGAAGTAGAAGGGTTACCTGCTTTTGAAGCATTTATATTCGAAGATATCGAAGAATGCTTACAAACAACGGATGCGGATGTCCTTGTTGACCTAACCACACCAGAAGTCGGGTATAAACATACAAAATTGGCTTTGCAACACGGAGTGAGACCTGTTGTAGGGACTACGGGATTTACAACAGAGCAATTAGATGAGCTAAAACAATTAGCAGAAGAGAAAGGGGTAGGAGCTGTGATTGCACCTAATTTTGCTGTTGGTGCTGTTTTAATGATGCAGTTTTCTAAATGGGCAGCAAAATATTTCCCTGATGTAGAAATCATTGAACGCCACCATGATCAAAAGTTAGACGCTCCATCCGGTACTGCTGTAAAAACAGCTGAATTAATTCAAGAAGTTAGAGAAAGTAAAAAGCAGGGACATCCAGATGAAAAAGAGACAATTGAAGGAGCAAGAGGCGCTGATCATGATGGAATGAAAATACATAGTGTACGATTACCTGGATTAGTAGCACACCAAGAAGTTGTATTTGGATCTTCTGGTCAAAATTTAACCATTAAACATGATTCATTTCATCGTGAATCGTTTATGTCTGGTGTGAAGTTATCCATCAATCAAGTAATGAAATTAAACTTACTAGTATATGGATTGGAAAATATCTTAGAGTAGAGGGAGAGAATAAAACATGAATATTGCATTAATTGCCCATGATAAAAAAAAGCCTGATATGATAAATTTTACGGTTGCCTACACAGAAATTTTAAAACAGCATGACTTGTTTGCAACTGGTACAACTGGAAAAAAGATACAGGAAGCAACTAATATGGAGGTACACCGTTTTAAGTCTGGCCCTCTTGGTGGTGACCAGCAAATTGGAGCGATGATTGCGAATAATGAAATGGATTTGGTTATTTTCTTTAGAGATCCGTTAACAGCACAACCCCATGAACCAGATATTACGGCATTAATACGTTTATGTGATGTTTACCAAGTACCGTTAACGACCAATCTTGGTGGTGCGGAAATTTTAATTCGAGCGTTAGAACAAGGATTATTTTCATGGCGAGAATTAATAAAAAAGAATGACGAGCAGGGAAATGAAGAATGAAAAAAATTGGAATAACTTGTTACCCTTCTGTTGGGGGATCAGGGATTGTAGCAACAGAATTAGGAAAATCATTAGCAAAGCAAGGATATGAAGTCCACTTTATCACATCAAGTGTACCATTTCGATTAGATAATATTTATTCCAATATTTATTTTCATGAAGTCGAATTAAATCATTATCCTGTATTCCAGTATCCGCCATATGATTTGGCATTAGCTAATAAGATGGCAGAGGTAATTGATACAGAACAGTTAGATGTACTACATGTTCATTATGCGTTACCACATGCTGTTTGTGCGATTCTAGCAAGAGAAATCGCAACACATGATGTGAAAATTGTGACAACATTACACGGGACAGATATTACAGTGCTAGGCATTGATCAAAGCTTAAAAAAAATGATTAAATATGGCATTGAAAAATCAGATGCTGTGACCGCTGTTTCTAACAGTTTAGTCAAGCAGACAAAGGAAATGCTTGATGTACAGAAAGACATCCATGTCGTCTATAATTTTGTTGATAAACAAGAATATTATAAAAGGTCCTATCCACAATTAAAGCAACAATATGGGATCGAGGAAGAGGACAAAGTCATCGTACATATTTCTAACTTCAGAAAGGTAAAACGAGTTGAGGATGTCATCCATGTTTTTGCTAAGGTTGTGAAACAAACGAAAGCAAAGTTGTTATTAATTGGCGATGGCCCCGAGTATAGTCAGATTCATAATCTAGTTACTTCACTTGGACTGGACCATCAAGTCTTATTTTTAGGGAAGCAAAAAAATATACCTGAACTGTTATCGATTGCGGATTTAAAATTGTTATTATCGGATAAAGAAAGCTTTGGTCTTGTATTATTAGAGGCAATGGCATGTGGGGTTCCATGTATTGGAACGAATACTGGTGGGATACCTGAAGTGATAAACGATTCCGAAAATGGTTTTATTGCGGAGGTAGGAGACATTGATGCGATTGCCGATAAAGCATTACAATTACTAACAGATCAATCGTTATGGACTCAGTTCTCAAAAAATAGTATCGAACATGTCAAAAACCACTTTGACTCCGATAAGATTTTAGATCAATATCTATCGGTCTATAATGAAACCTTAAAGAATGGTGATTAATATGATAGATCAACGGTTTCAAACAGCTAAAGGAATCCTTGATAGACTGGAAGCATACCATCATAAAGCCTACTTCGTTGGTGGAGCAATTAGGGACCTGTTATTGGATCGAACAACAGGAGATATCGACATCGCTACATCAGCTAGCCCGCAACAAGTTCAACAATTATTTGACAAAGTCATCCCTGTAGGTATTGAGCACGGAACAGTTGTCGTCCGCTTTGAAGGAGAATCTTTTGAAGTGACGACTTTTCGTGTCGAGGGGGCTTATTCAGATTATCGCCATCCAGATCACGTTCATTTTGTTGATCAAATTGAAGAAGATTTGGCACGGCGTGATTTTACGATTAATGCAATTGCAATGGATAAAGCGGGGGATCTCGTTGATCCATTTTCGGGCCAACGTGATCTTAACCAGCAAATGATTCGTACAGTTGGTGATCCTGAGCAACGATTTAGTGAAGACCCGTTACGAATGCTAAGGGCGCTACGTTTCTCAAGTCAATTAGGTTTTACATTGGAACCGAACACGTATGCAGCTTTAAAGGAAAATATCGAGTGGATTGAGAAAATTGCAATTGAACGAATTACAACTGAATTGGAAAAAATGTTTGCAGGTACTTATAGTGGGTATGCAATGAAAATGTTCGTAAAAGCAAATGTTGCCGAATATGTACCATTATTAGCAAAAAGTAACAGATTGCTCAAGTTTTTGGAAGTCCTAGATAGACCTTTACATTCACTTACAGAAGTAATTGCAGCTTTTTCTGTAATCGAGCCTTCTATTTCAAATGAACAATGGGCTAAACAGTGGAAATTATCCAATCAAACGAAAAATCATGCAAAACAGTTATCTGATGCTATTCAACAGTGCGATAAAACGGGCTTAGACAAATGGCTTGTTTATCAACTTGATAAACATTTGCACGCTAGTTTAGTTCGCATTACACAGATTCTATCAAGAAAACAGACCATTAATCTGGAAAATATCAAAATGCTTTATCAGCAATTGCCTATTCATACTCGCCAGGATCTTGCAATTAATGGGCATGATTTAATTAGCCTGTTTCCAAAACGAAATAAAGGACCATGGATGAAACAGTTGTTGCGTGAGATTGAATACCAGGTTGTGGTAGGAAACGTGAATAATACTAAGCAAGCGATAGGGGAGTGGGTTAAAAAATGGAATCCACCAGAAACCAACTAATTAAATTGTTAGAACAAAATCAAGACAAGTATATGTCAGGACAAGAACTGTCTAAACAATTGAACATTTCGAGGACAGCTGTGTGGAAACATATGAATGAACTAAAAAAAGATGGTTATGTGATTGATGCTATATCGAACAAGGGTTATCAGATTAAACAGTTACCACAGCAAAAATTAAGCAGTAATACACTGCATTGGGGATTGCATACAACATGGCTTGGCCAGGAACTGATGCACAAAGATTCTATTTCTTCCACACAAACCCTCGGTCACCAATTAGCGGTTAAAGGTGCGGAACATGGCACCGTTATCATAGCTGATCAACAAACAGGCGGAAAAGGTAGAATGGACAGAAGGTGGGAGTCAGACAACACAAAAGGAATTTGGATGAGCATCATTCTTAAACCGAAGTTACTCCCCCATCATGCACCACAAATAACCTTACTTGCTGCAACGGTACTTGCTGATCTCATTCAGGAAGATATAGGGATAACAACTGCGATTAAATGGCCAAATGATGTATTAGTTAATGATAAAAAAGTAGCTGGTATTCTAACGGAAATGCAAGCAGAGCAAGATCAGATTAAATATATGGTGCTAGGGATTGGGTTTAATGTGAATCAAACAAGTGACATGCTCCCAGATCACCTACAAGATATTGCGACCTCCATCAAGATGGAATCAAACCAAAGCTGGAACCAACGAGAATTAGTACAACAATTGTTACATAGGTTTGAAGACCGCTATGATCAATTTATTAAAACAGGATTTTCAACGATAAAGACATCCTGGGAAAGTTATGGTTACAAGTTAGGAGAAACCGTTACAATAAGTACGTTTAACCAACAACGCGATGTAAAACTAATAGGAATTGAAAAAGATGGAGCATTGCGAGTTGAAACATTGAATGGTGAAAGAGAAATCTTGTATTCAGCTGAAATTCATTGGTGAGAGGAAGAGTGTTGTGCGAACAAAATCTCAATTTCAAACGATGAAACAAAATAACGAAAAAATAGCGATGATTACTGCCTATGATTATCCTTCTGCAAAACTAGCTGAACAAGCTGGAATGGATATGATCTTAGTTGGTGATTCATTAGGGATGGTCGTGTTAGGGTATGATTCTACAATTAACGTTACAGTTGAGGATATGATTCATCATGGCAAAGCTGTCGTTCGAGGTGCTACGGATACCTTTACGGTGATTGATATGCCATTCATGTCGTACCATATTTCTATCGAAGATTCATTACAAAATGCAAGAAAAATTTTTCAAGAAACCAATGCACAAGCATTAAAACTTGAAGGAGCATCTGAACAAGTATTAACGTCTGTTTCCCGTTTAACAGAGGCAGGCATTCCAGTTGTCGGTCATATTGGGCTTACACCGCAAACAGTGAACGTGCTTGACGGATATAAAGTTCAGGGGAAAAATCAAGCAGATGCTGAGAGGTTAATTGAAGAGGCACGAGCCTTGGAATTAAGTGGCGCGATGGCTATTGTATTAGAATGTGTTCCTAAAAATTTAGCAGAAATAATCACATCACAATTAACTATTCCAACAATCGGAATTGGTGCGGGTGTAGAGTGTGATGGACAAGTGTTAGTATTTCATGATGTGTTAAAATATGGTGTAGATCGTTTACCGAAGTTTGTTCAAACTTATTTTGATAGTAATACACATTTTACCGAAGCATTACAAGGATATGTACAAAATGTGAAAGAACGCCATTTCCCCGATGATAGACATTCCTTTAAATAGAATAGAGGAAAAAAACTATTAAAAGGGGGAAACGTAATGAAAATCATTGAATCTGTTCAAGAAATGCAAGCATACGCGCTTGCATGTAAAAAACAAGGAAAATCAGTTGGGTTTGTTCCAACAATGGGTTACTTGCACGAGGGACATGAAGCCCTTATGAAGCAAGCAAGAAAAGAAAATGATCTTGTGGTTATAAGTATTTTTGTGAATCCATTGCAATTCGGTGCGAATGAAGATTATGATGATTACCCAAGAGACGAAAGGCGCGATATCCAAGTATGTCGTAAAAACCAAATGGATGTTGTTTTTCTACCAAAAGTAGGAGATATGTATGCCAGTTCTCAGACAATTGCGCTACACGTTGAAAAGCGGACAAACGTATTGTGTGGTCGTACAAGAGTTGGACACTTTAATGGTGTTGTAACCGTACTCGCTAAATTATTTAATATCACCTTACCAGATTATGTCTATTTTGGTATAAAGGACGCACAACAAGTGGCTGTTGTGGATTCGCTTGTGAAGGATTTGAATTACCCGATCTCCATCGTTCCTGTACCAACAAAACGAGAAGCTGATGGTCTGGCCAAAAGTAGTCGTAATGTCTATTTATCAAATCAAGAGAGAGAAGAAGCAGCGCAACTTTACCAAGCCCTTCAATTCGGAAGAACATTAGTAAAAGACGGACAAACCAAGCCAGCGATCATTGTGTCGGAAGTAAAAAATTTTATTCGACAACATACAAATGGTCAAATAGAATATGTGGAATTATTAAACTACCCAAGTCTACATACGACAGAAGAAATTGACCAACAAGTTATTTTAGCGCTCGCTGTAACCTTTACAAAAGCACGTCTGATCGATAATATTATCTTTGATGAAAACGGAATGATTCAAAACCTAATCCTGTAGAAATCAAGTTAATTAAAAAAATGTTGTTTGAGACATATATGAAAGTCTAATAATATAGCAAACATACTAGCGACCATTGTAAAATGACATCATGAGTTTATGAAAACATACTTTTAGTAGAACGAAACTCTTGCCACTACGAATGGATAGGGTTTCGTTTCTCTTTTTTCCTGCATGAATAGGTAGCAAGCATAGGATTGGACAATTAAAATTTAAGATAAATACAATTAGCTGTAATGTGCGATTCGTTTAACTAATTAGGAGTGGGGTATGAATTACTATCGACTAATGGAAGTTTTACTTAACTTGTGTATAATTATGCAGTATAAATTACAAGAATAATATGGAGGTGATACCTTGAATAAATTCGTCATCGTTGATTTAGAAACTACCGGACAGACACCTGCAAAAGGGGAACGGATCATTGAAATTGGAATAGTGGTGCTGCAAGATAACAAAATCGTTCGTGAGTATTCCAAATTGATCAATCCGAAAATTCCGATCCCGCCATTTGTCAGTTCCTTGACTGGAATTACAGATAATGATGTGATTGGTGCACCAATGTTTGAAGAGGTTGCAGCAGAAATTGCCAGTCTTTTTGACGATAGTTATATTGTTGCACATAATGTACCTTTTGATTTAGGTTTTTTAAACTTTGAATTAAATCGAGCAGGTCTAGCCTCCCTTCACCAACCTGTAATTGATACAGTGGAATTATCTCGTATTTTATTACCTAGTGCGAATGGGTTTAAACTAAGTCAGTTATCGGAATACCTGTCATTGGAACATGGTGACCCGCATCGTGCCCTATCAGACGCGTATGTTACAGCGGAACTTCTATCTTTCTTGCTTGAGAAGCTTCAAACACTTCCATATGAAACGATTGCACAATTACAACAACTGGAACCTCGTTTAAAAAGTGATTTATTTCAGATTCTGGAAGAACGGTTACAGCAGTTGGCTTTTTCAACACAACCAAGAGAAGATTTAGAGGTTTATAGAGGTCTAGCCATAAAACAAGAACTAACAGAAGATGATTTCGAAATCAATCCATTGCCTTCATTCGGTGACTTACTCGATCAGTTATTTAATCATGACGGTTCCTTTGCTAATACAATGGAGGAGTATGAAGAACGTCCTGGACAACGTCAAATGTCTGAGCAAATTTTTGATGCGTTTCAAGCAAACCAACACGCCTTGATCGAAGCGGAAACGGGAACAGGGAAATCACTGGCATATTTAATACCAGTACTTTATGATGCGGTTAAAAATAAACAGCGAGTAATCATTAGTACACATTTAATCCAATTACAAACACAATTATTAGAAAAAGAAGCCCCTGTGCTAAAAGAGTTGTTACCATTTCCGTTTAAAACTGCTTTAATGAAAGGAAAACAACATTATTTAAGTTTACAGAAATTTGAACAAGAATTAATGGATTTGGGTCAAGATAACTATGATATAACACTAACAAAGGCAATTATACTTGTCTGGCTAACTGAAACCATCACTGGTGATATTGATGAGATCCAATTGCCTTCCAGTGGGATGCGCTATTTTAGACGGATTTCAACGGATAGTGAAGGAGTAATGGACCCTCATTCACCTTGGTTTTCAAGATCGTTCTATCAGAGAGCACGTGTGAAGGCTCACAAAGCTGATGTCGTAATTACGAATCATGCTTTAATATGTTCAGATATGACAAGTGAATCTAATTTACTTCCATCATATAAAAGATTGATTGTTGATGAAGCTCATCATTTAGAGTCGACTGCATCGAAGCACTTTGGCTTGAAATTAGATTATGTAAGTATTCATAATTTGTTGAATTCGATTAGCCTCTCAAAACAAAGCAACCTTCTAACAACATTAACTAACCAATATAAACCTATCAAAAGGGTAGTAGATGATTTTAAATGGGAAAAATTGTGGGAGCAAACAAAAGAGGAATCTGATGAATTATTTAGAATGATTTTCCGGTTTGTAAGCGGACATAGTGGAAAAGATATTACAGAAAATGATACGGGACGGTTGCAATGTCGAATTGACGACTCTGTCGTGAATACGAAACAATGGAATGTAATTAAAGAGATGGTAGATAGACTGTCATTTAATGTAAGAGATTTAATACATATTCTCTCTAATGTCTTGTTAGAAGTGAAGCAATTAGATCAATTGAAGGACCAGACAGAATGCGAAAGTGAATTAAGAAATATCATCGAGCTATTGCAACGTGTGATCGATGATTGTGAGGAGCTATTTATTAAACAAGTAGAAAACCAAGTAAGTTGGATAGAAATTGAAGCAAATGGTGCTAAAAATGCTGTTTATATTTATGCTGAACCAGTCAACGTTTCAACCTTACTTCAGGAAAACCTATTTGCGACGAAGCAATCCGTTGTACTAACAAGTGCCACCTTAACGATGAAACAATCGTTTGCGTTTATCAAAGAAAGACTGGGTCTTGGTGGGTATGAAGTGTTGGAATCGAAAATTGAATCACCATATGCTTATGAATCCCAAGTACAATTAATGGTTCCAGACGATTTTCCAAACATAAAACATGGAAAAACAGAGGATTTTATAGTGGCAACATGTGAAGCCATTTATTCACTTGCTGAGGTAACGAATGGGCGTATGTTAGTACTGTTCACATCGTATGATATGTTAAAAAAAACCTATTCCATGTTAAAAGAAATCATTACGACTGATCAATATATGCTGATCGCTCAAGGTATATCAAGTGGTAGTAGAGCTCGTTTAAAGAAAAATTTCCAAGCATTTGAAAAGGCAATTTTGTTAGGAACGAGTTCTTTTTGGGAAGGTGTTGATATTCCTGGTAGTGATTTGTCTTGTATTGTGATCGTTCGTTTGCCGTTCCAACCTCCTAATCACCCAATTTATGAAGCAAAGTCTCAGCAACTGAAACAGGTTGGAAGAAATCCATTCATGGAACTAGCATTACCTAATGCGGTTATTCGATTCAAACAAGGATTTGGTCGATTAATCCGTTCGAGTTCTGATCGAGGAATTGTCTTTGTCTGTGATGATCGCTTAATTAACGCTCGATATGGAAAATATTTTGTTGAATCGATTCCCAAAGTACCATTGTCCTATCAAAGCACGCAAAAATTAATTCAAAAAGCACAGGATTGGTTATGATACGTTTTGAATTTTTACATACCCTATGATTAGATTGATGAGGTTAGGGTGATAGAGAATGAGACGTTTCAGACAAATTATTATTTTGACATGCTTAGTTATTTTGTTCACGAATGTTATGGTTCCAATCAAGAGCGAAGCAGCAGAAAGTCAACCAAAACTCTACAAGGATGAACTATATGTTGCATTTTTTAACTTACCCGATGGGGAAGCAACCTTAATTAATGTAAAAGATGGACCGAATATACTTATTAATACCGGTTCGAAGCAAAGTGAAGAAAGTCTTTTGTCACAGTTAAAGGAATTAAATATTAGCATGATTGATACATTAATTCTGACAAAACAAACAAACGATTATTGTGGAAATACAAAACGGATTGTGGATCGGTTTAAGATCGAGGAAATTGTCCACGCAGGAGATATAAACGAAACCTGTATGGGGGACCTTCCACAAGAACAATTTAATCAATGGAAAACTTCTGACTTAAATGAAGTGAGTGATCAATTATTCTTTAAAGTATTGAAAGCAGAAATTGACGGTGAAATGTCCCTAGCCATTACTTACGGGGAAACTTCTGTGATGTACTTAAGTACTAGTGATGTAAAAGATGAAGAAGAGATACTAAATTATCCACTGGAACCTGAAATCTTAAAAATCGCGGATTATGGGACAGGTCAATCACCAAGTTCTTCCTTCTTGACTGAGATTGATCCTCATCTAAGTGTTGTATTTAATTGTGAAAATTGTATACCAAATGAAGGGTTAATTGAACGTCTAAATGAGTCATGGATTGATGTTTATCATTTAGAACGAGTGGGGACAACCATAATTCGGATGAACTTAGACACTTACGAAGTCGTCTCATAATTAATGAAACTGAACCTTTGAACATGAAACATGTTGCAGTTTTAATCCATTTTAAATAATAGCAAATTCGGCATTCCTAGTTGAATGCCGAATATACATATTATGGTAAAGTCTGTTCCTAAAGGGATGTAGTTTTGCTACAATAGAGGTTATAACTTGGAGTAAATGCAGAGTTGTACTAAGTTTATTTAGGTAGTATCCATTCGAAATGAGCATGAAAAAAAACTGTGCGCTATTAGAGCGCACAGAAAAAAATGTGAGTTAGGGAAATTTGTTGAAAAAAATACTGTTGTCCATCAAAATGGAAGATGAAACTGTTATAATAAAAAGGGTATTTGTTTTCAACTTATTACTATTGTTAATCATTTTCTCAAACTTATGACTTGTAAATTTTGAGAGTTTGAAAAAATAGTATTTGTGGAGGGTAAGGTTATGGATCATAATAAGATTGAAACATTATCAACAATAAAGATTCAATATTCCGAAGACCTATATAAGGTTGTAGATGGGTTGAATCGTACGTTAAAAGAAGATGATTTAATGTTTGGACTTGCATTGGATGAGGATGATCATGAAAAAGCGATATTTACCATTTACCGTACCTAGATGGTTGACATGGGTGTTACTCATTTGTTTTGTTTTATTCATTGTATTGGCGATTTATTTGATTTCAATATACAATGAAGTACAACAAAGCAAACAATCTGGGTTTCAAGCATCAGAAGAACTTGCTTTATCCAAAACAGATCTTACTTCAGTAAAAAATGTAACCAGATACCATGGAGAGACACATTATCATGTCGTTGTAGGATCAACCCAAGATGACGAGGCTGCAATTGTTTATGTACCTGTAGACACAGAAGAGCAGAAGCTACAATTCTTCGACGCAGAGTCGTTTGTTAGTAGGGAGGATGTCATCAGTAGTTGGCAAACTTCGTGTTCTTCTTGTCAATTTATCAGTGCAAATTTAGCGATTGACAATCAGCGTCCATTATGGGAAATAAAATACATAGATAATCAAGATCGTTATGTGTTTGAATATTTTTTATTAGAAGATGGCACAAGTTATGAACATTTTCGCTTACAACGATCTTTGTATTAGGGAAGGGGATTTTATATGGAATTAGCAAAAAGAGTGCAAACCTTAACACCATCATCAACATTAGCAATTACTGCCAAAGCGAAGGCATTAAAACAAGAAGGTCATGATGTAATTGGCCTTGGAGCGGGAGAGCCAGATTTTAATACGCCAGAACATATTTTAACGGCAGCTAGTAAAGCGATGCATGACGGACTCACCAAGTATACACCGGCTGGGGGAACCGTTGAATTAAAGCAAGCTATTGTTGATAAAATGAAAAAGGATCAAGGGCTAACATATGCTAGTGAGCAGGTGATTGTGACAACTGGCGCCAAGCATGCCTTATACACGTTATTCCAAGTATTACTAAATCCAGCAGATGAAGTGATCGTACCTGCCCCTTATTGGGTAAGCTATCCAGAACAAATTAAGTTGGCTGAAGGAACGCCGGTGTTCTTAGAAGCAAAGGAATCAAATCAGTTTAAAATCACACCAGAACAACTGGAACAGACCATTACCACCAAAACCAAAGCAGTAATTATTAATTCGCCAAGTAATCCAACTGGTGTAATGTACACGGAAGAGGAGCTAAAGGCGCTTGGTGAGGTTTGTTTAAAACATAATATTCTAATCGTTTCTGATGAAATTTATGAAAAATTAATCTATACGGATCAGGCACACATTTCGATTGCCCAAATTTCATCGGAACTAAAGGAACAAACGATTATTATTAATGGTGTATCGAAGTCCCACTCGATGACAGGCTGGAGAATTGGTTTTGCTGTAGGAAATCAAACCATTATTAAGGCGATGTCCAATCTAGCTTCTCATTCTACCTCGAACCCAACATCGATTGCACAATATGCAGCGCTTTCGGCGTACACATCGTCAGGTGAGCAAGTGGAAGTGATGCGTCGAGCATTTGAAGATCGACTTGCTAAGTTGTATGATTGGATTGTAGATATTCCAGGCATCACTTGTGTCAAACCTAAAGGTGCTTTTTACTTATTCCCAAATGTTAGTGAGGCTGTCAAAAATAATGGTTTTTCAACCGTGGATGATTGGGTGAAGGCATTATTAGAAGAAGAGAAGGTTGCACTAGTTCCTGGATCAGGGTTTGGATCGCCAAATAATGTTCGCTTGTCGTATGCAACTTCATTGGATCAATTAGAAGAAGCTGCAAAACGTATAAAACGGTTTGTGTTAAATCATCAATAAGTATTATCGGAGGTAAGAAGTATTGAAAACAACAATAGATCAAGTAGCAAAATATGTAGGTGAAGAAGTAACAATAGGAGCTTGGCTTGCCAATAAGCGTTCTAGTGGTAAAATTGCCTTTTTACAATTAAGAGATGGAACTGGCTTTTTCCAAGGTGTTGTTGTAAAAGCAGCTGTATCTGAGGAAGTATTCCAGCTAGCGAAAAGTGTCACACAAGAGTCATCATTATACGTTACAGGAACTGTTGCAGAGGACACTCGTTCACCATTCGGATACGAATTACAAGTAACAAATATCGAAGTGATTCATGAAGCGATCGATTATCCAATAACACCAAAAGAACACGGTACAGAATTTTTAATGGATCATCGTCACTTATGGTTACGTTCTAAGAAACAACATGCGATCATGAAAATTCGTAATGAGATTATCCGTTCAACCTATGAATTCTTTAATGAAAATGGCTATACGAAAATTGACCCACCGATTTTAACTGGTTCATCAGCAGAAGGAACGACAGAATTGTTCCATACGCAATATTTTGATGAGGAAGCCTATCTATCTCAAAGTGGTCAACTGTACATGGAAGCAGCGGCAATGGCATTTGGAAAAGTATTTTCCTTTGGACCAACATTCCGTGCTGAAAAATCGAAAACAAGAAGACACTTAATTGAATTCTGGATGATTGAGCCTGAGATGGCTTTTATGGACCATGAAGAAAGCTTACAAGTCCAAGAACAGTATGTCAGTCATGTTGTTCAATCCGTTCTGAAAAATTGTAAGTTGGAATTAAACACATTAGAACGAGATGTAGAAAAACTAGAAAAAATTCAAGCACCGTTCCCAAGGATTTCTTATGACGATGCGGTTACATTATTAAAAGAACAAGGTTTCGATGATATTGAATGGGGCGAAGACTTTGGAGCACCTCATGAAACAGCGATTGCAGAAAGCTTTGATAAGCCAGTGTTCATCACGAATTATCCTGCAGAAATTAAAGCATTCTACATGAAGCCTGATCCAAACCGACCAGAGGTTGTTCTATGTGCCGACCTAATTGCACCAGAAGGTTATGGAGAAGTGATCGGCGGTTCCCAACGAATTGATGATTTAGCATTAATGGAACAACGATACCAGGAACATAATTTAACTGGAGAAGCTTATCAATGGTATTTAGAATTACGTAAATATGGTAGTGTACCACACTCAGGGTTCGGATTAGGTTTAGAGAGAACAGTTGCTTGGATTGCAGGTGTTGATCATGTGAGAGAAACCATTCCATTCCCAAGACTATTAAACCGTCTATATCCATAAAATTTCTTAAAATCCCTTGTAACTGATATGTTACAAGGGATTTATATCTTTAACATTTGTGTGTGGTGTTGCTTTTTCATTAGTGTATTTAAACGTAAAATCACGTCGGATTTTCTATCTAAGTGAAAAACTACAACATACAAAAAGTGTGCATGTCTTGACAAATTTTGTGGTGTCTTACTTGTTGTTCATTCATGCTATAATATTTCTTGAGGTGAATGTTAATGGTTCAGCAGCAAATTAGTTATCAAGCAATTATTAATGATCAGATGGTGTTACCATCGATATTGTTTAAGAATTACCATTTATTAGGTTTAAATGAAACTGAGGTTATGGTGATTCTTCAAATTCATCGTTTTCAAAATGAGGGAAACAGTTTTCCGACACCAAGTGATCTTGCAGGCTTTCTTTCGATTACTGAAGACGAATGTTCGCAAGTATTAAGAAAACTGATCCAAAAAAATATTTTAGCGATTGAACAATATAAAAATGATCACAATATCTTAGATGAAAAGTATTCGTTAGAAAGTTTATGGAATCAATTATATAATCCCAAAAAACAAAAACAACCATCAAAAGAACAGGATTCATCCAATATCTTTATTTTATTTGAACAAGAATTTGGTCGTCCTTTATCACCATTTGAAATTGAAACAATTAATATTTGGATTGATGAGGATGAACAACAACCATCTTTAATCAAAGCAGCATTACGAGAGGCTGTTTTGATGGGAAAGTTAAATTTCAGATATATCGACCGTATCCTCAGAGAATGGAAGCGAAAAGGGATTCGTTCTGTTGAACAAGCCCGAAATCATAGTAAGTCATTCCATGGTAATCAAGCGACAAGCAAAGTGAGTCAAACAGAAAGCCAACCAAAAAGAGACGTATCTTTATATTATAATTGGCTGGAAGAAGAGTAAGTGAAGGTGAATAACAATGTTAAATAAAAAACAAATCAGGTATTGCCTGGATGCTATGAAAGAAATGTTTCCTAGAGCGGAATGTGAACTCGTGCATAAAAATCCTTTCGAATTAGTGATTGCTGTTTTGTTATCTGCGCAATGTACGGATGCATTAGTGAACAAAGTGACCAAAACGTTGTTTCAGAAATATCAAACACCAGAAGATTATTTGGCTGTTTCATTAGAAGAATTGCAGCAAGATATTCGCTCGATTGGCTTATACCGTAATAAAGCTAAAAATATTCAAAAACTATGTCGTATGTTAATCGATGACTATGATGGACAGGTACCATCGACAAAAGATGAATTAGAAAAACTAGCTGGAGTAGGGAGGAAAACAGCGAATGTAGTAGCTTCCGTTGCTTTCAATGAACCTGCTATCGCAGTAGATACCCATGTGGAACGAGTGTCTAAACGTTTGGCTATTTGTAGATGGAAGGATTCCGTTTTAGATGTCGAAAACACTTTAATGCAAAAAGTTCCTAAAGAAGAGTGGAGTGAGACACATCACCGGATGATTTTTTTCGGTAGGTATCATTGCAAAGCGAAAAATCCGAATTGTGATCAATGCCCCTTGTTGGAGCTTTGTCGAGAAGGACAAAAACGAATGAAGGCAAGAGAAAGAGAGAAGGGATCCAGTGTTTGATAAAGGAAAACAATATATAGCGGAATGGAAAAGAAGTAAAGATACAATCGCTACATTGTATAATGAACGAAAGTATAAAGATGCAGTAGAGCCAATGTTACAACAGGTGACTGCATTCAAAAAAGCTTTATACGAAGTAAATAAAAAGAATGATAGCTCGAGAGAAACTTTTCAATCAGATGTTAAAGATTTTAGTTATAAACCGATGAATGTCACAGATAGAGTCACATTTATCGAAGAAAATCCTGAACAATATCATTGCTATATTCAGCTTAATGAACTGTTTATGGAGCTTGAAAAAATTTACGCTAGAGCAGAAATTATGGAAGCGAGAAATAGTTAATTCAGAAAAAAGAGACAATCGCCAAATGGCAATTGTCTCTTTTATTATTTTACGCAGCATCATCATCAAGAAGGTTACCAGTTAATCCATCGATCACCTCGTCAGTTCCTGACTGTTCTTCGTCAGATTCTTGATCACTATCTTCATTATCTACATTCTCATTTTGCTCATCGTCATTTTCGTTACTGTTCTCTCCATCATTTTGATCATGATTGGAGTTTCCGCGGCCATTATTATCGGATTGGTTATTTTCATCATCTTCCGTTTCATTCTCATCTTCATCCAATTCATTTTCCTCGAATTCGTCTTCGTCTGACTCAGTAGGTTCCTCTCCTATAGGGATTTGTACGGAGACAGCTTCACTCGAATTGCCATCATTTTCATCACTAACAGCAACTACTTCAATCGTATATGTTGTTTCCTTCTCAACATTACTAATTTCGATTGTTTGATCTTTGGTTGTCGATAGTTTAGTCATTGGATCATCATCTGTTCCGGCTGATATTTCAAATGAGATTGTATCTACTTCTTCTGGATATTCCCATTCGGCGGTAATAACATTCTCTTCTGGATCATACTCAGCTTTTAAGTTTTCAACTGGTTCAATTTGATCAAATTTTTCTGATTCCTCAGTTGGTTCTGTTCCTTTAACGAACAACTCTGTAACTTTTTCTGATTCTGGTGTGTAATCACTTGGTAGTTTAGCAGGATTGGATCCTTTTTCAACAGTAACTTCTACAACAGAATTAGGTTTCTCAAAGTCTGGAGTTTCGATCCCCTCTGAAATATGAGACATCGTGTCTTTAAATAATAGTTTGGCTATATTTCGAGCAGAACCACTAGGAATGCTTTTGCTTGGTGAACCATAACCGGTCCAAACGGCAATCGTATAATTCGTGGTATATCCACTAAACCATGTATCTGGAACACCTCCATCATCAGAGTTGGTCGTTCCTGTTTTACCTGCTACGTGTAAACCAGGAATATTAGCTTGTGTCCCTGTTCCATCGGTAACAACAGACTTTAACATATCTGTAATCATATATGCCGTATAATCAGACATCACTAATGTTGGTTCTGGTGTTAAATCCTGTGAACGTCCATCACTAAACACGACTTCTTTAACTGCATACGGTTCATTATAAATACCTTCATTACCGAATGCTCGATATGCTCCTGCCATCTCCATTGGTGTTACATTATTGTTGGTACCACCAAAAGCATCACGTAATGACATTGGTTCAAGATCGATACCTAAACTCTCAGCAAATGATTCTGCATTTGCAGTTCCTACTTCTTCTAATGTTTTAACAGTTGGAACATTTAGTGACCACTCTAAGGCATAGCGGGCAGTCATCCAGCCTTGATACTCCCTATTCCAATTTCGGATAGGTCCACTTGCAGTTTGGATCGGAGCATCATCATTTAATTGATGGTAGGTGGACCATTGTTCTGTTTCAATAGCTGGCCCGTAGGCAGTTATTGGTTTAATAACCGATCCAGGTTGTCTTCCATCCCCTTGGAAGGCATAGTTCCAATCTCCAGTTTTACGGTTATGCCCGCCCCCAATCGCTCGGATTGCGCCTGTTTCTGTATCTAAAACTGTTAAACCAGCTTGAAATTCATCATCAGGGTAAGGAATTGGGTTTTCTTCACTATCATTTAATAAGAATTCTACATGCTGTTGTGCATCTTGGTCGATCGTTGTATAGATTTCCAGTCCTTCATTGTATATGTCAACATCTAACTTTTCGTCAACTTCGTTTGCAACTTTTTGTATAAAGGAGTCATATGGTGTTGTATTGGAACGTTTATCGACTAGCATCGATTCAACATCCACCTGTTTAGCTTGCTCGGCTTGTTCTTCTGTAATTTTTCCATGAAGCACCATTAAGTGTAATACAGTGTTCATCCGACTTTGAGCTCGTTCGGGATTAGTGTATGGATCATAAGCACTAGGACGTTGTGGCAAACCAGCAAGTAATGCGGCTTCTGGTAAAGTTAAATCATTTACATCATCTTTTCCAAAATATATTTCTGCAGCTTTTGCTACTCCATATGCACCAGCGCCATAATAGATTTTATTGAGATACATTTCTAAAATTTCTTCTTTTTCATACTGTCTGTCTAATTTTAGTGAGAGCCATTGTTCTTGCACTTTTCGTTCCAGCTTTTTATCCGTTGATAAAAACGACCCTTTGACAACCTGTTGTGTAATGGTACTAGCTCCTTCCGCACCAAAACCTTCCTTAATGTTGGCGATAATTGCACCGCCAATACGTCTTAAGTCAATACCATGATGATTAAAAAAGCGGGCGTCCTCTGTTGCGATCACTGCATCGACAAGAACATCTGGTAACTCGTCATAACTGATCTTTGTTCGTTTTTCTGTTCCTAAATCTGCAAATAATTCTCCTTGCATGTCATATACTTTAGTTGATGCAGGATCTGCTAATAAGGATGCATCGATTTTTGGAGCATCCGTAATATAATAAGCGAAAAGACCTCCAACCCCTAAACCAGATACGAGTACGATAATACCTAATATTAATACTATTTTTTTCCAAATTGGTTTCTTCTGCTGTTTCTTTTGTTTTCTTCTTGCTGTTCGAGATTGGCCTTGATTTGCCATAACTCATCTTCCTCCGTTCTAAAAATAAAGCTCGTCTATAACTGATAAATAGTCTACTTTTGCTTGTAAGCGTAGTGGTATCTCTATACCAAATTGTTTTACTTCTGCATATGGAATGGACTTCTTCCCACCATTAAATTGACGATTCCAATATGAAAAAAGTTTCATAGCAGGGAAAAAATACGTTTCTTGTAGACTTGCAAAACGAATGATTAAAAAGCAAATTCCACCATGTTCAACAATCCTTCTCATATGATTGATTTGGTGCTCGTGAATATTGGCAAGCGGAAAAGAAGTTTTATTCTTTGTTTCCTTTGCTTCAAAATCAATATATTTTTCTTTATAAATCCCATTATAATCTGTGGTGGAGGCCTGTTTGAAATAGCCTTCCTTTATAACCGCAGCACTTCGTTTAGGATAATCCACATTAACGATTTGGACAGGAGTTGGTTTTTTATGAATGACGGCCTTATTCATACTAAGATAATAGTCATTGGTATCATTAATATCTTTTTCTAGCGTCATCCCCCTATTACTAAAGGTGGTGTTACTCCGATTCGTTGTTCGTGAAGTATGTGTTGAACGCTTTTTTCCATTCGGATAGTTCATTATAGTATTCCCCCTATGCATGACAGTATCATACCAAAATCAATCAAGACTTGGAATAAAAATGTTTATATTTTTGTGTAACATTTTGTTTACAATAATAAATACTAGCAAATACTGTTCACAAAGTAGGTGTATTTAATGAATTATGTGGATTATATTAACAGAATAACAACCCAACTTAACTATGATAACATTTCCCGTACAAAAGCATATCAAACCTTTTATCGATTATTCCCTGAAATAAAGTGGGCATTTCTAGCTAGTATGGTGTCACGAAATGCAGGGTGGAATATGACAGACCTACAAACTAGGCCATTTAAAACAATTCTTTCATCAAGGATAAGAAAACAACTATTTTCAACTTATGAACGTGCTAATTGGCTTATATTTTCTGACGCTTATCCCCAGTTACTCATTTATCAACTTTCATCACAATTAAAACAGCCACTTTTTCATTTATTAATGAAATTGTCTATATCACGTTTTATGGTACGGGAATGGATTCATTTTTGGTACAACCAAGATACCGATAGACTAATGACAGCGTTAATTATAAATGAACAAAATGTGATTCAATCTCCTGTAACGAAGCATCCTTTCTTTAAACGTCATGTTTTTCGTAACTGGCCTTATGTGATACAAGATTTGTTTCAGCTAAATACAGTACTATTTCCTAGCCGGAGTGGATATGCATTTGGAATCAATGTTCATGACTTTGGTAGTACGTCAAAGCGGATAACATTAGGTAAAAAGTTAGCCGCAGTTTTATTTCATGATGATTATTATCCAGCCTTGTACGATTTTGCCATCCATACCGAACACACTGGATCAAGATATGATTATGAGCAATACTTTTATCCAAGAATTAAATTTACTGGTAATCCGACTCTTCGAATAGTTTATCCAGCCATTTCCCATCAAGATAAAATCCGTAAAGATTGGTATGTAATGAGAGGTTGTAAACATAAATGGTGGGAACCTGTATCAATGGATGGAAGTGAAAATGATTGGCAGAGTTTTTATCGAAAACGACAAGCTTTTAAAGGCATGTATCATCTGAAAAATTTTTTTAGTTGATGGCGCTTCGTTTTACTACCACATACCACATGTAATAAGGGGCTTTATTCTATAGTTGTTGTTGCTACAGATAAGCTGTATTATACGACATAACTCGCCGCTTCCAATAAAAGATGAGTGCTTTAAAGTCGCTGCGGCAATACACTACGCTTTCCGTGGGGGGGCTGAGGCCATGCCCACGGAAAGCGTAGTATTCTGCCGGAACGATGATAAAGCACTTATTTCAATCAGAATGCAAGATTGCAAAAAAGTTATGTCGAATAATACAGCTTATGCGACATAAAAACAACGTGGATGGCGAAAGAGTTTTAGAAACTGGTAGAATTAGGGTAAAAGTAAAACCTTTGCGCTAAAGCAAAGGTTTTACTTGTTTCTTATGTGGAAGGACGGTCTGGTCCTTCTAATTTTTTGTCTCCAAATCCTGCGCGACGTTCTTCTTGTTGTTTAACGCCGTTTTTCTTGTCATTTCTTTGTGCTTTTTTGTTACTCATGTCAAACCCTCCTTCATTTTGTAGTTTGGTTCAAATCGGATTAAAAAATACAGCAATAATTAACTAAAAATGTTTGTTTTCTTCTAGTTTTGTCGTCTGTGAAGGGATGTTTGAAACTAGGGCGAATACTGTGATTACAGAAAGTTTTAAGGAGGAGGAATCGATAATGGGAGTTGCAATGAGATCATTGGATGAAAAAAAGCATGTATCTAAACAAGAATTCGAAAAAGCTTATATAGAACTTATGGAAGACATACGTATGGTAGACCAAAAATTATCTACCAAAGCAGATGATGTTGTGTTGACTATGACTTTGGCACATCGTCAGGAGATCGAGGAGTTACAGGATGAACTATTGTACTTAAGAAAAGAAATCAAACAGTTAAAACAACATAGTCAAAATAAGAAAGAACCTGTTGTAAAGGACACAACTACACAAGTTCCATTATTACATTGGTTCAAAAAATTACAATTATCCCGCAGATAATGGTACAGTAGAAGGGAAAGGCGGGACCCACATGAATGAACTAAAACAGTTAACGGATCAATTACAACTAAAGATAGATGAGCTAAAATCGAGATATTTAACAAACGAAAAACCAGAAAACAAAAGAGATCGAGATTTCTTCATGTATGTGAAGGATCAAACCACACCAACTTATGAGATGATTCAACAATGGCAAGAAGTGGCTTTAGCATTTGTTAAAGATCGCAAGGTTCAAGTTCACCCACAACAAATTGAATCAACAAGTGAAAATTTAGAATTATTGTTAATGCATAGCTATTATATTGATGTGAAACGAAAGCGATATATGGAGTTACATCATTCTATCCATTATGTTTTCGATAGGTTGTTGGAAGACTTGGAATCAATATAATTTTAATATTGATTCCATGCTTAACTTGCTGTAAATGCTTAAAAGTTTTAATCTAACGCTTAGGGTTTATTTCAATAAAGAGGTAACACCCTGACACCAACTTTTTTAAAGGAATATCCTAAAATTAGGTAACTGTCTTAGACAGGTCTCTCTTTCTTTACATAGGTTATTAATGAATCTACTAAAGAAAGGAGATCATAAAATTATGAGACATCATAAACCCTATGGAATGCATTGTGGATGCCCAAAACCGATGGATACAGTTGTGTATCCAACCAAATATAATGAAGTTCACACATGTAGTGAAAACGAAGTGAAACACGTACACCCTTCGCATACCAATGTGGTAAACCATCATTTAACGAAGAACACACATGTATATCCACACTCCACTTCTTATGATAGTACGTTTGAAAGCGTCGATGTATATGGTGGTTCTTATCAAGTCCCAAGACCACCAAGACCAAATGTCGGTGCAGGTCCAATGCCAGGGCCAGGGGTATCACCACAAGCTGGACCAATGCCAGGACCAGGGGTACCACCGCAAGCTGGACCAATGCCAGGGCCAGGTGCTCCTATGCCACCGATGGGACCAAATGTAGCTCCAGGTTCTCCGAACGTTCCAGGTGGATTTAGAGGACCAAAGAAATAACAATGCATCAAGAAGAGCTGGTCTTATTCCAGCTCTTCCTTTTATGATCAATCAATATCATTGCGTACATAATTTAGGACTCTTTTCTAAAAAATTGATATAGTTTATGAAAGAAGGGTAATTTCTAAAGGGGAATCATAATGAAAATCCTTACCGTAACAGGATATAAACCAATGGAACTGAATATATTTAAACCAAACGATAAAAAAATTGCGATTATAAAAGAAGCCATTAAAAACAGATTAATATCGTATATAGAGGAGGGATTAGAATGGGTATTAGTATCAGGCCAAATGGGGGTCGAATTATGGACGGGTGAAGTTATCTTAGATTTAAAAGAAGAATATGATATTAAATTAGGTATAATTCCACCGTTTGAAAATCATGACCAAAGATGGCCTGAACATTATCAAGCAATATCCCAAGAATTATCAATGCTTGCAGATTTTCATCAACCCCTCTATCGTGATGAATACAAGGGGCCTTATCAATTTAAAGCAAGGGACAAGTGGTTAATTGAAAAAAGTGAAGCATGTTTAGTACTTCTTGACGAAGAATACCCTGGAAGTACCAGATTCTTTTTACAAGAAGCAAAAAAAGCAGTAGAACGAAATACATATGCCAGCTATACACTTACACCGTTTGATTTAGAGGAAACGGTACAGGAATTAATGGAGCAGGATCCCAATTATTGGAACAATGATTGACATTTGAGCTTTAATTTGAAAAAATAAAGATTAAGTTGTGTGAGATATGAGGTGAATAAAAAATGTATCTAGATCGCATTCAATTAAATAGTAAAGATATATTAGAGAAAAACTTTAAGACGGCAATGCGTGGTTACAACCAAGAACAAGTAGATGAATTTTTAGATATTGTCATTCAGGATTATGAAAACTTTTATCATGAAATCGAGAGGTTAAAACAAGAAAATGATCGATTAAAGAAAAACACAGATCAGCCAAAAACAAGGTCTACTACTGGTAGTCATCAAGTAAATTATGATATTCTTAAGCGGCTATCTAATTTAGAAAAAGCTGTATTCGGTAAAAAAGTGGTTGATTCTTAATTCCTTAAATTACCAGTGATTTTTCTTGGAATCTATGCTAAACTGTTTTTATTGACGAAATAACAATTTAACATTAAAATGATTAACGCGAATGAATGTTTGAGTAATCGCTGCACGCTTCTTTAGCGTGTAGAGGAAAGTCCATGCTCACACAGGCTGAGATGCTTGTAGTGTTCGTGCTTGACGAAATCATAAGTCAAGGTAACCATGATTGGTTAACGGCAGGGAAAATACCTAAGTCTCTTATGAGGTATGGTATGAATACCTTGAAAGTGCCACAGTGACGGAGTCAGGAAGGAAACTTCTTGAGTGGAACGAGGTAAACCCCACGAGTGAGCAACCCAAATATTGGTAGGGGCATCCTTGATTAGGGAATTCAACCGAAAAAGGGACAAGCAACTAGCTTGTAGACAGATGATTACTACTGGCGTACGAGGCTGACCACCGTTTGTAGTACAAAAGTACAGAACATGGCTTACAAAACATTCATTTGGTCCTTATTTCGATAAAACAGTACCCTTTCTAAAGTCAGTTTAGCTTTGGAAAGGGTTTTTTTATGTTGTAAAGAATGGGATAATAGACAAAGGATAGCATAGTAATATAGACTTTTGTACGGTCAATACATATAAAGGAGTGCCGTTATGAATCAAGAGGTAACATTAATCGCAACTGCAGCAATGGGATTGGAATCAGTTGTAGCACAAGAAGTAAAAGCATTAGGATATACCGATCTAAAGGTAGAAAATGGTCGAGTTCAATTTAATGCAGAAGTATCTGCAATACCTAGATGTAATTTATGGTTAAGAACTGCAGATCGAGTAAAAGTTTTAGTAGGGCAATTCGAAGCGAAGAGCTTTGATGAGTTATTTGAAAAAACGAAAGCATTACCATGGGAAAGCTTCATTGAAGAAGATGGGGAGTTCCCTGTTATTGGGAAGTCCGTCAAATCGAAGCTTTATAGTGTGCCCGACTGCCAAAAGATCGTCAAAAAAGCGGTTGTAGAACGATTGAAACGTAAATATGGAATTGCTTCATGGTTAAAGGAGTCTGGTGCATTTTATCGCATTGAAGTATCCTTACTTAAAGATGTTGCAATGTTAACCATTGACACCTCAGGAAGTGGCCTACATAAACGGGGATACCGTGTTGGTCAAGGGGAAGCGCCACTAAAAGAAACGTTGGCTGCTGCGCTTATCCAACTAACCAATTGGAAAGCCGATTTTCCATTCGTTGACCCATTCTGTGGTTCTGGAACTATTCCAATTGAAGCTGCATTGATTGGTCAAAATATCGCTCCTGGCTTTAATCGTGAATTTGCTTCTGAAGGTTGGTCCCTTGTTGGAAACAAAAACTGGGAGAAAGCACTTGAAGAAGCGGAGGACCTTGCTAACTATGACCAACCGTTAACCATTGTTGGATCTGATATTGATCACAAAATGGTTGAAATTGCCAAAGACAATGCAATTGAGGCAGGACTAGGGGATTTGGTTATTTGGAAACAAATGCAAGTAAAAGATATTAGCCCAAAACAAGAAAATGGCTATTTAATTGGAAACCCTCCTTATGGGGAACGACTAGGAGACAAACCAGAAGTAGAAAAAATGTATCAAGATCTAGGGATAGCAATGAAGCAACATCCATCTTGGAGTGTCTACATTTTAACTTCGAATGAGAAATTCGAAAGCTTGTATGGTAAACAAGCAACAAAAAAACGAAAACTATTTAATGGATTTATAAAAACAGACTACTACCAATATTTTGGGAAGCATAGCTAAAAGGAGATGGAGAGATTGGCTACAGTAAAACAATTAGAAACGGGGTTTTTGGAACTACTCAAAGAACAAAGCGCCTACCAAGAATCCTTAACCCTAATTCAATGGGACTTGCGCACCAAAATACCAAAAAAAGCGGTGGAACAACGATCTGAAGTAGTCGGATTTTTATCGCAAAAGTTACATAACTTGTCCACTTCTGATCAGATGAAACAGTACATTGATGGATTGAAGGGAAAGACAGAGGATCCAATCATTCAAAAAGCGGTGGAAGAATGTGAAGAGGAATATAATCGGAACCGAAAAATCCCTGAAGAGGAATATAAAGAGTTTATTATGATCCAATCAAAATCGGAATCAGTTTGGGAAGAAGCGCGTGAAAAAGGAGACTTCTCGCTCCTACAACCTTATTTAGAAAAACTGGTAGCCTATAACAAAAAGTTTGCAGATTATTGGGGATATGAAAACAACCGTTATGATGCATTGCTACATATGTATGAGCCTGGAGTAACAACAGAAATATTAGATAATGAATTTGCACAGCTAAGAACGTCGTTAAGTCAATTAGTAGAAAAAATTAATCAAGCAACAAATAAACCTGATCCTTCTTTGTTGCAACAGCCCTTTCCTAAGCAAGATCAACAACAATTTAGTTTACAGATCTTGAATCGAATGGGGTATGACTTTGATGCAGGAAGACTTGATGATACAATCCATCCATTTGCAATTGCCTTAAATGCAAATGATGTACGAGTGACAACAAGATATGATGAAGAAGATTTCCGTATGGCTGTTTTTGGCACGATTCATGAAGGTGGTCATGCACTCTATGAGCAGAACATTAGCCCAAAACTTGCGCAAACACCACTTGCAACTGGAACATCGATGGGTATACATGAGTCCCAATCGTTATTCTGGGAAAACTTTATTGCCAGAAGTGAAGCGTTCTGGCAAAATCATTATGATTTATTTAGAAATTATGCACCAAAACAGTTTGAAAATGTAGCTTTTTCTGATTTTTATCGAGCAATTAATGAAGTGAAACCTTCGTTTATTCGAATTGAAGCAGATGAGTTAACCTATTCACTTCACATTATGATTCGCTACGAGTTAGAGAAAGCTTTAATTAATGATGAGATTGAAGTAAAAGATTTGCCGAAGTTATGGAATCAGAAAATGGAAGAATATTTAGGAATTACACCACCTTCTGATAAAGAGGGCGTGTTACAAGACATCCATTGGTCTGGTGGAGACTTTGGTTACTTCCCATCTTACGCATTAGGATATATGTATGCAGCTCAATTTTACCATAAACTATCCACTGAATTAGACATTGATAAACTAATTCAAAATGGGGAGTTCAGCCCAATTAAAGATTGGTTAACCGACCATATTCACCAATACGGAAAAATGAAAAAACCTTTACAAATTATTAAAGATGTTACAAATGAAGAATTAAATCCGCAATATCTGGTAAATTATTTAACAGATAAATATCAAGGAATTTATCAATTTTAAAACATAGTTTAGCTCTATCTAGATCGAAAGGCAGCAAGTACATGTTACTTGCTGCCTTTCGTGGTTTCAGTTGTTAAAAAAGTAAATTAACAGGTGAAAATCCCTTAAATATCCTCATTTTACCATGAATTAAGAGGTTGGACACACTTTCTCCATACATATCAAGATTTTCACCGCAAAGCTATCTTAATTAAAATATAATAATTTTCTCGTAACCAAATGTATGTACAAACCATATCGGAGGCAGACTAATAAAAAAAGTGGTGTTGCATATGGCGTGTATTTGTTCGATTGGCACAAGTCTACCGGAATATCAAAAAACACAAGATGAAGTGAAACAATTAGTAGAAACCATTTTTCCGAGACCTACAAGAGAAAAACAACGATTACTGCAAGTTTTTGATCATGCGAATATATCGAAGCGACAATTTGTTGTTCCTGAACAATGGTTTACAGAAGATCATTCGTTCGCTGAGAGAAATAAGATCTATCAACACGAAGCAATTAAACATAGTATCAAAGCAATGGACCACTGTCTAACGAATGAATACTTTGTAGAAGAACCAATTACTTACGAGGCGATTGATGCGATCTTTTTTATATCAAGTACAGGACTTGCAACTCCGTCGATTGACGCCTACTTAATGAATGAGCGTCATTTTCGTGAGGATGTTGTCCGGATACCGATATGGGGGTTGGGTTGTGCCGGGGGTGTAAGTGCGATGGCACGTGCACATGATTGGTTACAAGCAAATCCTACAAAAACGGCATTAATTGTAAGCGTTGAACTGTGTAGTTTAACATTTCAAAAAAATGACACAAGCAAAAGTAATTTTGTTGGGACAGCTTTATTTGGAGATGGAATTGCCGCCATGTTAGTTGCTGGAAGTGAATCGAGTAATCGAAAATATATAAAAGGACCCTCACCACAAATAACGAAGACTAGTTCCCACTTACAGAAAAATACCCTTGATGTAATGGGATGGGATATCGCCAACACTGGGTTTGAAGTCATTTTCGCTAAAAGTATACCAAAATTAGTCGAAACTTTATGGAAACAACATGTAACACAGTTTTTACGTACTACAGACATACAGTTAGATGAATTACAATTTTTCATTGCCCACCCTGGGGGAACAAAAGTGTTACAAGCAATGGAAGACGCTTTAAATAAATCAAAGGATACATTTCGGTTTTCTTATCAAGTGTTAAACGATCATGGAAATATGTCGTCAGTAACGGTTTTCCATGTATTAAAAAGGGTAATGGAACAACGAATCCAGCCAGGGGTACAGACAATCGTATCAGCACTCGGACCTGGATTTAGTTCAGAACTATTAAGTTTGGAGTGGTCGGATTGAGCGGATGGCTTTGGTATCTGTTTGCATTTCTTGTTTTGCAACGATTGATTGAATTAGTCATAGCCAAAAGAAATGAGCAATGGATGTACCAGAAAGGGGCATATGAAGTGGGGAAAGATCATTATAAATGGTTTATTTTAGTTCATAGTTTGTTCTTTTTGGCCTTATTAGTGGAAGGGGATTTTCAACAGTCATTTTCGCCAGTACTATTTGGGCTGTTTTTGGTCACACAATTGCTACGTATTTGGTGTCTTGTCTCTTTAGGGAAGTTTTGGAATACGAAAATTATTATCTTACCAGGAGCGCGCTTAGTCGAGAAGGGGCCATATCGATTCATGAAGCACCCAAATTATGTCGTGGTAGCTATTGAATTATTCATCATTCCAATCATGTTTCATGCCTATGTTTTAGCAATTATCTTTCCACTATTACATCTGATCCTACTTACAAAAAGAATTCCAGTAGAAAATAAAGTCCTTATACAATGTAGTCACAAAAAGTCATAGACAATCGGATCATTCTTAAATTATACTAACCTTATCAACTTTAATTGCGTGTTAAAAAAGAAGGATAATATGGATAGAGAAGTTTTAGGCAATGTAGACCCTTAGGATCTTAACGATGTTTTAACATTCGTAAGGACAGGAACATCAAACCCAACTTAAAACACCGATCTGTCATTTTATCAGGCTTTTTTGACATCAACTTTTAGATTTTTAGGTGGCATCCTTATGAACAATACATATAAGTTAGCACATTATTTAGAAGATTTATGGTCAAAGGGCTTTAAACTAAAAGATGAAGAAGTACGTTTTATTTATTTTGGAAAAAATTATACAAATGCACATGATTGGAAAATTATTTTAGCAATCAATGTAACGATTTCCCTGCAATTTGATTTTGATCGGAGCTTTTTTTTAAGCCTGTTAGAACTCTTCGATGAAAATAATATTCAAACAGAGCAAGAAGCATTTAAGTTTTTAAAACAACTTGGTTTTGTGATTGATTAATCTTGGATATGGATTGCTTTTCTCGAAAGACGATCAGCATTTTTATTTTGCTTCTCTGGGATCCATTTAATAAAGCAGTAAGGGAAGCTTTGTATCCCTTTCTGTATTTCTGCTAATAGTGGCTTAAATGTTGGATTTTTTGTGAATTCTTTTTCAATTGTGTCGACCACTAATTTAGAATCAGAACGAAGTGAAATGATTTCGTTAGGGAACTGTTGCTTGCAAATTTGTAGTGCCTTAATAACAGCATGGAATTCTGCTTCATGGTTTGACAAATACCCTAAATGATACAAAAATTCCATCTGTTCATTACCGTTTTTGATATAAATACCAGCACCACTTAGGCCTGGGTCACCACTAGCCGCTCCATCTGTATAGACTTCAATCATATGCAAACCTCTTTCATGCTAAAGTTGTGACTCTTGTGTTTGATCTAACACTTATTGTAAACAAAAAAGTGATGATCATAAGTGATCACCACTTTTTAAAAACCAATTTATTGTTTAACTACGTTAGCTGCTTGTGGTCCGCGTTCACCTTCAACAATTTCAAAAGTAACTTGTTGACCTTCTTCTAGAGATTTGAAACCTTCTTCTTGAATAGCTGAGAAGTGTACGAATACATCGTTTCCTTCCTCAAGTTGGATGAAACCATAACCTTTTTCAGCGTTAAACCATTTTACTACTCCGTTTTGCATGTTAAATATCCTCCTAAAAACTTTCACGTAAAACGTGGTAATACAAACAAGATGATCGATCGAGCTAAATAAAAAAGTAGCCACAGTTAGAAGCGCTGGATTCTAATTCCATTGCACTTCTATCTGAAGCTACCTGTACTTAAATGAATCCATACATCTTCTTTGCTTGATTCAAATATAGCTTATTTTACCAGTTGAGTCAATACATAGAATGCAACGAATTTTAAAAAAATAAATACAATAGGTGAGTGCTTTTTCATCCTAGATAAGCTTAAGACAATCCTCGACATATAGCTTTTTACCACAAAGAGAATTGTCTTAAGATCTCTAGTGAGTAAGGCCTAGATCTAGACTTCAAAGATATAGAAATTCAAACATAAGCTTTTACCAAAGTAACTTATTTACCAACTACTCTTTTTGCCCCTAAATATCTTTTTTCCCAGTATGAACCACGCATATCTTCAATCTCGACTCCTGAAGAAGTTCCTGCATGAATAAATTTATGATCGCCAAGATAAATACCCATATGGGAAGGACCAGGTTTATAGGTTTCATAAAAAACAAAATCTCCAACCGATAATTTGTCTACGGGTTTTGTCGCATTCCATATCTCTTCGACACTTCGAGGAAGGTCAATATTTATCTCTTTAAATACATATTGGATGTAACCACTACAATCAAATCCATTTGGTGAAGTACCTCCCCAATTGTATGGTGTTCCAATATGTTGTTTTGCTTTTTTTATAAGTGTGGAGGGATCGTATGCTTTTTGTTTTGACACTGATTTAACTTTCGGAACGTTTTTCTGTTCTTCGGTTTCGTTCATCGTTAAATGTTCGATTTCTTGTTCCTGTTCTGTTTCGTTTTGGCTCTGTTCAGCAGCAACCATACGTTGAATCGTTTCTTCATCGATTTCATTTTTAATTTCGATGCCGTAATCATTTTGAAAAGCCTTTAGTGCCGTTTGTGTCATCGGCCCAAAAATTCCATCGATTTCCTCAGTATAGTAACCAAAGTAATATAAAGCGTTTTGAATTTTCTTGATATCGTCACTTTTTTCACCTGGTTGATAGACATGTTCTAACTCTAGTAAAGGCTTTAGATATTTTTCTCTTTCCTTTGTAATTAATGTTATAATGGTTGCTCGGTCGGCTTGACCGCTTGCAGTTAATTCGTGTTCATGTTGAAATTTTTTAAGCGCGTATTCAGTTAATACCCCAAACTCACCATCGATGGATTTATCAAAATAGGAAAGCTTCGATAATTTTTGTTGAAGAACTCTCACACCATCATTATGTTGACCATAATAAAGCGTTTTGCTATCTTCGATTACTTTGTTTTCTAACATTGGGTAGGCATCTACATAAAAGGAGAATGGTTGACTTAACGCAAAACCATAGGCCATTGAATGTTTAACAACATGCTGTACATTTGCGTCTGTAAGCATACAAATCCCCTTCCTAATCTAATCTCTTAACAAGTATTATGTTGGAATCTTCAAAATATGAAATGATCTGAAAAACGAAATATTTCTGTAATATGTATGTTACAATAAAAGTACCACGTCATGAATTATTATAGGGGAAAAGGGGACTAGACATGCTTTAGTCTTCAATTATGAAAAAATTTAAATTGAAGTGTATACTCATTATTTTTTTCTTAATCGTTCCTTTCACTTCAGTTACAAAGCCTTTCCACGGGATTATGCTGCATCAAGCAATGGGGGAAGTGACTACCGGTCTAATTGAGAAATTATCGAATGCTGATCTATTACAAGAGTTAGTGGTCGTTCCTAATCAATCGAATCAATATCAAGAGGTCCTCGACATGGTGAGTCGGATTAATCAAATCGATCGATCAGTGTTAAAACTCTTAGTGGAACAGAATGTAAAGATACGACTTTTTGAAGGTGCTTTAACTGATGAACCGCTGTTATATTATTTGAATTGGAATCAACCTCGTGGCAGGGGAGAGGGAACAACATGGGAAAACATACCTGGGTCAGGGGGCAATTGGCTCATATCCGCTAAAATTGGAGCGAGTGATCCTGGAAATGGACACGGTTCTAAAAATTTAGAGTTACATGAAATTGGCCATACCGTGTATAATTTATTAATGACTTCTCCAACATATGCTACAGCTATTCAGATGGCATGGGAAAAAGAAGTAACTATCTATTTTCCTGATAACGATTATTTTACAACTTATCCATCAGAATATTTTGCAGAAATGTTCGCTTTGTATTACTATGATGAAGATTCCAAAGAAAAAATGAAACAAATCACACCTCTTACTTATCAATTGTTTCAACAACTACAAACATTAAAGACTGATACCATTGAACGTAATTATTATGGGTTATAGGGATCAGGAAAGGAGTATACGAATGACAACAGATGAACAAGCCTATTTGGATTTATGCAAACATGTATTAACAAATGGCTCAACAAAAGAAGACCGTACCAAAACAGGGACACGATCTGTTTTTGGTTATCAAATGAGGTTTAACTTAGCCAATGGATTCCCGCTTTTAACAACGAAACGTGTACCATTTCGTTTAATCGCTAGTGAGTTGTTATGGTTTATAAAAGGGGATACGAATATCCGTTATTTATTAGAGCACAATAACAATATTTGGAATGAATGGGCTTTTGAAAAATGGATAAAAAGTGATGAATATCAAGGTCCGGATATGACGGATTTTGGTAGAAGAAGCCAACAAGACCCCGAGTTTCATAAACAATATATGGATGAAATGGATAAATTTAAAACTAAAATTAAAACTGATGACACATTTGCTGAAAAATATGGGGATTTAGGGTCTGTGTACGGCAGACAATGGCGGGCTTGGCAAACATCCAAAGGGGATACGATTGACCAGTTGAAGCAAGTAATTGATGCGATCAAACATAATCCCGATTCCCGCCGTCATATCGTAACCGCTTGGAATCCAGAGGATGTACCAGGTAATATGGCACTCCCACCATGTCACACGATGTTTCAATTTTATGTTGCGGATGGCAAGCTTTCATGTCAACTTTATCAACGAAGTGGCGATATATTTCTTGGTGTTCCTTTTAATATTGCTAGTTATGCTTTATTAACCCATCTAATTGCAAATGAATGTAATTTAGAAGTAGGGGAATTCATTCATACACTTGGAGATGCTCATATTTATTCCAATCATTTTGATCAAGTTCAAACACAACTTAACCGAGAACCTAGAGCCTTGCCTAAACTAGAACTGAACAAAGACGTTTCATCTGTATTTGATTTTGAGATGGAAGATATGACAATCGTTGACTATAACCCGCATCCATCAATAAAAGCACCTGTAGCTGTGTAAAAATTCAAGGAGGATATATGCTTTCATTATTATTTGCTATGGACCGAAATCGAGTGATTGGTTCTAACAATGATTTACCATGGAGACTGCCAAACGATTTAAAGTTTTTTAAGCAAGTAACAACTGGGAATACGATCATTATGGGAAGAAAAACGTTTGATTCAATTAATCGCCCATTACCTAACAGGGAAAATGTTATTCTTACTCGCGACAAGTCTTACCAACAAGAGGGATGTCAGGTCATTCATTCGATTGACACGATTATAAATTGGAATAATGAAAATCCTGAAAAAGAGTATTTTATTATTGGTGGTGCCGAGTTATTTAAACAGACATTACCATTTGCTGATCGAATGTATATGACGTATATTGATGAAACCTTCGAAGGGGATACGTACTTTCCGAGTTTTGATGAAAATAACTGGCAGGAAGTCAAGAGGGAAAAAGGTATAAAAAATGAAAAAAACCAATATGATTATTATTTTATTCAATTGGATCGGAAAATCTAACGAGGGCTTTCATGTAAGACAATGACACAAAAACATGTTACTATGATAGGGAAACATTGATACATATGGTCAATAAGAAGGAAAAAAATATCAAGTCTATTTTTAAAACATTGGGGTGAGATAATGCCAGCTACAATTGGAATTCCGGGCTTAATTTTGATTTTAATTATAGCGCTTATCGTTTTTGGTCCAAAGAAATTACCCGAAATTGGTAAAGCAACTGGACAAACATTAAAGGAATTTAAAAATTCAGCACGTGAACTAACAGAGGAAGAGAATGAAGTCAAGGGTGAACAAAAAAAGCTTGATTCTAAATAAAGCTTGATGGGGTGATGTGAGATGCTAAGTAGTATTGGATTTCCAGGATTAATTTTAATATTGATTATTGCATTGGTTGTGTTTGGCCCTTCTAAATTACCAGAGATTGGTAAAGCGGTTGGAACTTCCCTTAAAGAATTTAAAAAAGCTACCAATGATATCATGAATGATGATGAATCCAAAAAAGTAGAAGATAAAAATAATCAGTAGTTTATTCAAGGTGTAAGGGGCTAAACCTTACATCTTGTTTTCTAATCGGAAGCTTTTGCTATAGATTATAAGTTGAGTTGAAGTTAAAAACATAGCATCTGCATTGGAAGCTGAACCGCTGTTTCACTATTGATTAAAGGCGAGTAAAGTCGTTCGTTACAAAATGGTGAATAGTGCAATTAGGATCCAGATCGATCCCCAGCAACAATACATACAACACACAAAAAACGGAATTTAAAAAAGGGGGGAGAGCTTCTTGTCAGACAGTAAACAAGAAAGTACAACAGAGGAAATGAATTACCTTGACCATTTTTCAGAATTACGAAATCGTTTGATTTGGACTGCGGTTGTATTTATTCTATGTATGGCGATTGGACTTATATTTGTTAAAGATATACAATCTTTTTTTGTTCGTGGTTTAGAGGTGAACTTAAACTTTCTAGGACCTGGTGAAATTGTTTGGGTTTACTTTACAATGGCATTCCTAGTTGCTGCTATTGGAACCATTCCTTTCCTATGCTTCCAACTATGGTTGTTCGTTAAACCAGGTTTGACGCCAAAAGAACGAAAGGTATCTCTAGCGTATATCCCGGCTATATTTATCCTATTTATTAGTGGATTAGTGTTTGGTTATCTTGTGTTTGTGGAACTAATTTTTCCATTCTTATTATCATTAAATGATGGTATGTTTGATGTTATGTTTAGTGTGGAGAATTATTTTCGCTTTTTATTTAGGGTAACGATTCCTTTTGCGATTTTATTTGAAATACCAATCATTACCATGTTTTTAACTAGCTTAGGTATTGTAACACCAGAGTTTTTAACGAAAACGAGAAAGTATGCTTATTTTGTTTTAGTCATCATTGGTACAATGATCTCACCACCAGATTTTATTTTGCAAATTGTTGTAGCAATACCATTGATCATTCTCTATGAAGTTAGTATTGTATTATCACGGATTGTTTATAAAAAACGACAACAGAAACAAGAGGAAGCATTGCATGATTGATTTTCTTAAAGGCTGTTAGTTGCATATAAGCTATATTATGCGACATAACTTGAATCCCGTCCATTCTTAATATGGTGAGTGCTGAACGGCGCTGCGGAAATACACTACGCTTTCCATGGGGGCTGGTGAGCCTCCTCGCGCTGTCGCACTGCGGGGTCTCACCGATGCCTCTAGTCCCATAGGAGTCTCCGTGTATTTCCTCCGCTTTTTCCAGTATTCTGAAGTTTTACAGTGCTTTGCTTAATAAAAATTATATAATATACCTTTTATGTTAATTAACATGTTCTTGTTAATTGGCATGTTTTAACGTAACCTTGCAGTAAATTCTTTATTTTATTATCTTATAAAGTATTACATCTATTACTAATCAGAAAACTTATAGCAGCGAAGGCAGAATACGGAGACTCCCATGGGAACAGCACGAGCCGAAGATCCACTTGGTAAAGCGGTTTTCTTTACCAAGTTAGCTGAGGCCCGTGCCCATGGAAAGCGGAGTATTCTGCCGTAGCGAGTGGTATAACACTTATTCCAACCAGAATATTAGAAAGCAAAATACGAAAGTAATGTCGCATAATATAGCAAATGCGCATTAACAAGCAGTGCTTATGAAGAAAACGATAGTGAGGTGAGAATAGATGCGTTCTTTTTATCAATATATGATGCGGTATCGAGGTGCCAAACAACAAACAAATGAAAGTAAACTAGCTGAATGGATGTTTCGCGATCATGATTTTCCAAAACAATCCACTTCCTATGATGAAATTAGTAGGTACCTTGAATGGAATATCCCCTTTAAAGAAGCTGTACAGGTGTTTGATCAGCTTTGGGATGATTATCTAGCAACAGAAGAAAGCTAAGTTTCAACAGAGTGAACAAGATCTTCAGCTACTATTGCCAATAATTACACCTTAATAATCATGTGAAATACATGGTATAGTGTATAAAGGTAATATTATTTCACCTGATCCAAGCGTTGGGTTTACTAAGCTAGGAGGCAAACCATGAAAGTTATCACAGCATCAACTTCAGAGCAACACAAATATGTAAATGAGTTAATTGACTACTTATATGAAAAGATTTTTCCTTGTTTCTTTTCCTTAGAATACATACAAAAATTAAAAGAGTTTGAATTACTGACTGTACCAAATCTTCATGATTTAAGTTTGGTAGAAATTATGGAAGTAACAGCGGCAATCCAAACGATCACGACGATTTTGGAAGAATTGACGAAATCAAATCAGTCGCTGATAGAATATCAAACAGCTTTTAATAAAAATGTTGCTATTCTTCGTAAGTATGAAATTAATTTTCCATTTCAATTAAGTGATTTTAGCGGTGAGATGGATTCTTCCTATCATCCTCATGAAAGCACCTTTTATATGTAATCATTTTTTCACTCAGTGCATAAAATGATTAAAGGTTTTGACCATACCATGTTGGAGGGGTGTCCATGTCAATGCCTCTTTCTGTTGAATGGAAATTGATCACGATGGGAAGGGAAGAACGTTTGCTATCAGCGAACAATTTATTCCAAGTAAGATTTCCAGGATATAAATTATTTCCGATCGATGCAGTGATTGATCTACACCGTTATCAGCAGTCCAATTTGGTTGGAAAAGCTAAGATTATTGAATTGGTATGGAAAAATAACGAAACGATTTGTAACTACCAACTCATTTCTTTACAGAATGTTAATTAAATGCTGTTTGTTCAGACACAATTAAATGCCTAAAAACCTGTTACAGAGAGTAGACACCATTTGTCTACTCTCTTTTGTTGTGTTAGGTGGAACGGGTGGCATAACGACAGACCACCTAATCTAGTCGGTAAAAGTTCTTTTGTTATGGATGATTATGTTTGCCTACACTTATTATATCTGTCCTGCGTACTATAAAGTAAATACGATGTAAAAGAGGTGGAAGATATGATGCAGCCAAGACAAGTTCCATCACCATTTTCAACTTTTTCAAATCCGAACCACTTTGGGCAAGGTCACTTCATGTACAGAAATTTTCAACCACCAATGAATGTTCCATCAGGTGTACAAAGTGGTGGAATTCAAGGGTTGATGCAAAAATTCTTAAACCCTGGATTTTCACAAGCTGCAACTGGGGCTTCTGCAGGTGGTGGAATTACCAATATGCTTGGGAACGTACAACAAGTATTACAAATGGCACAGTCAGCAGCTCCAATCGTTCAACAATACGGTCCAATGGTAAAAAATTTACCTGCTATGATAAGAATGATTAAGGCTTTTAATGATGACAGTGACGAAATCGATGAAAATAATGAAAATGATAAAAAAGAATATGAATTAGATCAAGAATCTGACCATACTATAAAGATAGAGAATGATAATCTTAATAAAATAGAAACAGAAGTAACACCTCACCATTCAAATGAAAGAAAGAAGCAAGTGAACAATTCTAAAGGAGTATCAACACCTAAATTATATATCTAGTGGTGCAGACTACTTGATTTTTTAAGGGAAAGGATAAAGAATAAGACAAAATAGAAATTATAAATCATAGGAGGCATTAATAGTGGTTAACAATTTAGAAAAAGCAACTTTTGCTGGTGGGTGTTTTTGGTGCATGGTGGAACCATTCGATGAGCGCCCAGGAATCCATAAAGTGGTATCAGGATATACAGGAGGACACACAGAAAATCCTACCTATGAAGAGGTTTGTTCCAACACAACTGGGCATGTGGAAGCAGTACAAATCACATTCGATCCGGCGATTTTCCCTTATGCCAAACTGTTAGAAACATTTTGGCAACAAATTGATCCGACAGATGCAGGTGGACAATTTAATGATCGAGGAGAATCTTATCAAACAGCGATTTTTTATCACAATCAAAACCAAAAGAATTTAGCCGAAAAGTCAAAAGCTGATTTAGAAGCTTTTGGGAAGTTTAAAGATCCAATTGTAACCCCAATACTACCGGCTAAGACATTCTATACAGCGGAAGAAAAACACCAAGATTATTATAAAAAGCAATCCTTTCATTATCGTCTTTATAAAAAAGGCTCAGGAAGAGAGGATTTTATCAAAACGCATTGGAAACCTAAGTTTGACAAAGCAACATTAAGAGAAAAATTAAATCCGATTCAATATCATGTCACACAAGAAAATGGAACAGAAAGGCCATTTCAAAATGAATACTGGGATCATGAAGAGCAAGGGATTTATGTCGATATTGTGTCAGGGGAACCGTTGTTCTCATCAGAGGATAAATATGATGCTGGATGCGGCTGGCCAAGTTTCACAAAACCAATTGACCGTTCTCATCTACAGGAAAAGATGGATACTTCGCATGGCATGAGGCGAATTGAAATTAGAAGTGACCAAGCGGACTCGCACTTAGGTCATGTGTTTGACGATGGCCCTATGGATCAAGGTGGGCTTCGTTACTGCATGAATTCTGCCGCCATGCGATTTATCCCAAAAGATAAATTGGAAGCTGAGGGCTATGAATATTTAAGCTATTTATTCGATGATAAAAAATAAGATCCACTAGCAGGCGATTGTCCTATAAGGGTCATATTCTCAAACATTTCATCTGATCAAATGTTTGTTTTATTTGACCCTTTCTAGGTTGGACAACCCTTGTAATACATTAGAAAAATAGCAATCTATCTTGTTTACAAATCTTCTAATCTTGAAGCATTAAGTCTTCATTAAATAGAGAAAGAGGGTTACCATGGATTCAAGTATCCTTATTGAATATGGTTGGACATTACTCGTTTTAATAGGTTTGGAAGGACTGTTAGCTGCAGACAACGCATTGGTAATGGCGATGATTGTCAAACATTTACCCGCCGAAAAACAAAGGAAAGCACTATTGTATGGACTGGGTGGGGCATTTGTCTTTCGTTTTGCGTCATTATTTTTCATTTCCTTTTTAGTAGATATATGGGAATTACAAGCATTAGGAGCCATTTACTTATGTTATATTGCGTTAAATAACCTTTTGAAAACTTTCTTTCCTAATAAAGCTAAAGAGAATGAAAAAAAACGGTCAAATAATAAGCAATTAGGTTTTTGGCCAACGGTTTTAAAGGTTGAATTAGCAGATATTGCTTTTGCCGTTGATTCTATATTAGCCGCTGTTGCCTTAGCTACCACTTTACCCCATACAAGCTTACCTGATATCGGAGAGATGGATGGCGGTCAATTTTTTGTCGTGCTTTCTGGAGGGATGATTGGATTAATATTAATTCGGATCGCAGCCTCTTATATTGTGAACCTCTTGCAAGAAAGACCAGGACTTGAAACAGCGGCCTATGTAGTAGTTGGTTGGGTGGGAGTGAAATTAGCGGTACATACGTTGGCGCATCCGCAATTAAACATTATTGATCAACATTTTCCTGACTCGAGTTTATGGAATATGATCTTTTGGGGATTCATGATTCTAACCATATTACTTGGATGGTCATGGCAACCTAAAACATCTAATAACAAAGCTTAGCTATTCTTTGACCTCAATACGGCAAGCATCGAACGTGAAAACATGATACAATAGGGATAAAAGAAGAGTAACAACAAGGAGGAACATAAAGTGATACATAATAACTGGGAAAATAATAAAACTATCAAACAAATTAAGTGTGTTCATGCTAATGCTAAAAAGTTTGTCGTAGATACCACCTTAACACCTGGAAAAACATATGATGTAAAAAATGAAACGGATGAGTTTTATTTTATCATCGATAATTCCAACCGTATTGGTGGCTTTCGAAAAGAGTACTTTAAAGAGCTCTAAGCATACTCAGCCTAACTTCCATGAAATTTACTCTCGGAAAAACGCAGTGATTGCTTTATTGCATCACTGCGTTTGATTTCATGTTTGCTTTATTCTGGTAATGGACGATGAAGCATTTTTCACTCTAATTATAGTGACTGCTATTAAGTCGCTACGGCCTTAGGATACGCGTAGTATTTTTCCGCAACGTTTGCTTAGTTCATCCTCATTTTGAATTGTTTTAGGTTATTTAGTAAGTACTCATAAAAATCAGAAACATTCATACGTGTCTTTTTTTATCCCTCATTGCTTTTGGAATATAGACGCAGTATGGTTCACTTTGTAAATAATCTCCTGTTACCGCATAGGCTCTTGAACGTGATCCTCCACAGACATAACGAAACTCACACAAGCCACATTTTCCTTTATATAAATCTGGATTTCTAAGTTTCTTTAATATAGGAGATTCCCTATAAATTGTTTTCAATCGGGTATCCCTTACATTCCCAACTTTAATGGGAAGTAAGCCGCTTGGTAGGACATCACCAGTATGAGAGATAAAAATAAACCCATTTCCATCATTAACTGCTTTTGGGGCACGATTGATACCATCGATCATTGATGCATGATCCGTCGGAATAGTGTCCTGGTATTCAATCGATCCTTTTGTGATCAACTTTTCTTTTGATTTTTGTTGGAGTACAACACGACGATAATGTTGCGCAGCAGTTGTCTTGATATCGAACGGTGAGGTTTTATTCAATTCATATAACCATGTAAACACTTTTTCATGTTCAGCAGGTGAAATACAAGCTTCTAATTGCCCCCTTCCAGTCGGAACAAGCAAGAATATATACCACATAACAGCGCCTAATTCCTCGACTAAGTCAGCCATTTGTTGTAAATGGTCATAATTATAACGTGAAATTACAGTATTGATTTGAAAAGGGATACCAAGTGCTTTTAAATCCTCCAACTTTTCAATAGTTAAAGCAAAGGATCCATTTATCCCTCGAAACTGATCATGTATCTCAGAGGTTGGACCATCTAAGCTTATCGCCCAACGAGATAAACCAACATTTTTGGCCATCTTCATTTTGTCCTTGGTGACATTTGGGGTCGCGCTAGGTGTAATGGAAACACGCATGCCTTTTTTAACTGCATAATCGGCTAATTCGAATAAGTCTTCTCTCATCATACAATCACCACCAGAGAAAACGAGCATTGGATTATTCATCTCATAAATCTGATCAATTAATTGGAAACCTTCACAATGGTTTAACTCATCAGGATGTGGTTTTGTTTGTGCATCTGCTCGGCAATGCACACATTTTAATTGACAGGCTCTTGTCACTTCCCAAATAGCGATAAAGGGACTTTCATTATAATCAATCGTTTTCCCATGATGATGCGGATGGTTTAATTGCTGCATTTTATCACCTATTTTCGATTAAAATTTGGAGTATGTTTACATTATACCGATAATAATGGGTAATGGTGTTACATAGTTCTGACAATTTCCGAAACTAACAAATCCGGAGTCCTTACAATGTAAATAGGGGGAAATGGGATCCGTCTAATGTAAGAAAAACACGAATGAACCATTAATTGTATAACCTGACTCGTTTTAGGGAACAAATTGTGAAAGTGGAAGTTGTTGTTGTAGAGGGTGGTTTAGTTGAAAAAAGAAAATAAGAATTTATTTATATCTGGATTGATTTTAGGGTTGGGATTGTTAGGAGCAATCGATGGGATTGTATTTCATCAATTGCTGCAATGGCATCATATGGTCCTTAGTCCTAATATACAATTAGAGATTTTTACTGATGGATTATTTACTGCCTTATTCTCTGCTTTGTTGATATGGGGTGGAGTGAAAATCTTTCAGGACGCTAGAGAGGATAAATTAGGTACTAGTTGGAAAATTTTTTTGGGAGGTATATTTGTGGGTGGTGGTCTATTCAATCTAGTTGAAGGAATTGTGGATCACCACCTATTACAAGTCCATCGTGTGAAACCATTAGCAGAAAATCCGTTGCTATATGACTTGGGGTTTTTAGCTATTGGTCTCCTGCTTGTGATAATCGGTTTTATAATCATTAGGCTTGAAAAGAATGCGTAAGGGAGGTTATTTTCCATGAACAAGTTCAAAAGTTTTATTATTTTTTTTATTCCATTTTTACTATTCTTTTTTTATTTTACCAATCAACATGGACACAAACCTTTTTCTGCCAATCCATCACATGCTGAACATGGTTATGTTGAAGTTCCAGATGGGTATGATGTTCCTTCTGTGAAAATAGCTGTTACTATGGACCAATCGAATACTTGGCTATTGGAAGTTCAAACGAAGAATTTTACATTTAATCCTAAAAAAGTAGGGGCAGGTTTGCCGAGCTATAATGAAGGTCATGCCCATTTATACATAAATGGGGAAAAGATTAATCGATTATACGGAAACTATTATAATCTAGGTAAACTGAAACAAGGAAAAAATACCATTACAGTTACGCTAAATTCAAATAATCACAGTGTTTTAATGAACAACGGTAATAAAATTGAAGATCGTACAGTTGTTTCTAAATGAGTTCATATTTGTATATAAGAAAACGCCCAAGAGTAACAGATTCTGGACGTTTTTTCTACTGTGTACGTTGCATACAATGTGGAGAACTTGTTTAGTTTACATATATAAATTTGCTAATTGAATCCCTTTCGCTGCACGATAAATTTGATCAAACTGACTTATTGGGAGCGGGTTGGTTCCTAATCCTAATTCGACGGTGTACCCTGGACGGTTCCATTCTTGGATAAACCAGTCTTTATACCCTGCATAACTATCAACAGTACGAATAGGGGTATAACCACTAACATTTGCATATTCATTAACTATAACTTCAGCCTCTTGTGGTTCTTGGTTTTCAAATCCCCAATAAATAACTTGCCCCTGTGTATGCAACGCATTAACTCTTTGGAAGTCTCGTTGTCTTGTTAGGTTAGCAATTGCGTTCGCTTCAGGTTCTGACAATGGATTTGGACCCGGATAGTCACGTGGTGCTGGAGATTGTTGTTTTCTCTCCGCTTCAATTTCCCATTTAGCCGGATATTGGTTATTCAAATCAACCCCTCGGATATTTGCTTTCCAGTTAGAAAAGTCAACATTACCATTATTAATCTCAAGTACATTGCTGCGGTATGGCTCTTGTTCAGGCGGTCCGTTGAGTACTAAGTCAACACCATCTGGATTGACCATAGGTACTGCAGATAACATCGATGTTTGATACAAAGAATAAATGTTAACTCCATTCATTGATCCGTTGTTCGTCAAACTTAGTAAATAATCATTCATAAATCGCATGATCATTGGGGTTGTGATCCATTCATTTGCATGAAAAGAGCCATTCACATGAACACGTTTGCTTCCATTTCCGAGCCGCAATTCAGTAATATCTTTCCCCATAACAGAGTTGCCAATCGCTTCCGTTAGTAAAAATGGATAAATTGATAATAATTCGCGAAGATCTTGTTGCATTTTCCCATAATCATAAGCTTCCTTTCCATTTACAACTCGCCATGTTACTCGTGTTGGGATCTGAATTGTTTGCCCAACCGCTAACCTAGTAGGGTCAATCGCGGGATTTACTAACTGTAACGCATCTGGATTCAAATTTCTGCTCGTTGCAATTGCCCATAATGTGTCACTAGGTTGAATTTGATAATTTGATAATAGAAATCCTGGAATACGAACGGTTTGTCCTTGGTACAACTGATTAGGATTTATTTGCCTGTTTGAATCAATGATTAGTCTAAACGGCAATTGGAAAAGCTGACTATAATACCACAATGAGTCACCTTGACGTACCGTAATATCCATAATACACCTCCTCTAGAAAGGTCATAGAAAGCTTGATGACATGGATAATAGCCTCGCATATAATTAACTATATGTATGAGAACTACTAGAAGTTCATAAGTTGATTCGATATTTAAGGGACCAGGTATGACTCTGTGTACAGTAGTTCATGAACAACCTAACAGCAATCAACCGAAATTGGAGATATCATTTTTAGCAAACTTTTTGAACAACCTATATAAATTTATTTATTAATTGGAAAAAATAGTCTATAATGTTAATTGATGCACATAAATGCACCAATTATATATATATTAAGACGAGGAGGAGTTAATCGTGGCTTTTGTTATTACATCACCTTGTAAACAAGAAAAAGCAGGCGAATGTGTGGAAGTTTGTCCTGTCGATTGTATAGAAGAAGGCAAAGATATGTTTTACATTGACCCTGATATTTGTATTGATTGCGGAGCATGTGAAGCAGTTTGCCCTGTAGAAGCTATCTATATGGAAGACGAAGTTCCAGATGATGAGCACGAATACATTGCGTTAAATCGTCGATTCTTCGAGGAACAATAAAAGATGAATAAAACCGCTATCAAAACGATAGCGGTTTATTTAATGTCAAAAGTGGTATAGCCTTTCGTGTTTTCAAGTAATTGTTTTTCAACATGTTCTACTTTGATAAAGCGGCTAGGTCCATTTTCAATGAACTCAACAAAAGGATATACAATATTTGGCGGTCCTTCCGCTTCCAATTCAACTGTTCCATCGGATCGATTCCTGACCCAGCCAGTTACGCCCATTTCGCTTGCTTTTAGTTGGGTTGTTATTCGGAAACCTACACCTTGTACACGTCCACTGACAATCATATGTATGCGAATCATCATGACCACCTCAATCTTAACTATAAAATGAAGACAGGAAGGCTTGGTGATGCCAAGCCTATCCTCTTATAAAACAAATTTTCCTAATGTTTGATGAACCTTATGAATGTTATCATCTTTTCTAAATTCTTTTGACACAGGTTCTGCACTTCCTGAAATCCAAATTTTTAATTCAGCATCCAAATCAAAATTACCAGCTGTCTCCACACTGAAGTGGGTGACCGACCCATACGGTATCGAATGGTATTCCACTTTTTTACCAGTCATCCCTTGCTTGTCAATTAGTATTAGTCTTTTGTCTGTAAATACAATTAAATCTCGAATAATCTTAAACGCATTTTGCAGTTTTTCATTATCTGTTAATACGTTTTCCAAATCCGTTTCCACTTTTTTGATATCCACTTCTGAGGCATTTCCTAAAAATCCATCAAGTAATCCCATTGCTTCGCCTCCAAATTAATTTTTTTCAGTTCTATTATAGACGATAGGTAGTGTGATCACAAATTTAACAGAGATTTCAAGCACCATGTAACCACCTTATAAAATGGATCAAAACAGGGAGGTGGAGTCTAAGTGTACAACATTGTTTTTAGCGGGGAAGAACATCCCAACGAAATGAAGTGACGCTTTTTTAAAAATAAATGATTTTTTGTGACAAAAATCACTGAGAACATTTTCGAAATTTTTCATAATAAAAAGTAGATTGTAAAATTTGAGGTGGAATTATGAGTAATTATCAACCAGAGTTAATTGCAACAGCAAGAGATATAGAGGAAGTAAAAACTGTAGCAGAAGCAGGAGCTGATGCAGTCGTTATTGGCCATGAACGTTACGGATTACGTGTCGCAGGTAACTTTGATGTAACAGCTATTGGCCAAGCAGTTCAACACTTACATGCTTGTAATAAAAAAGTGTATGTCCTAACAAATGCGATTTTTCATAATGACATTGTACAAGAGTTACCAGACTATTTTACAGGCTTAGCGGAACTTGAAGTAGATGGCATCATTTGTGGTGATCCATCTGTGTTTCCCATTCTTAATGAATTAGATGTAGACCTAGATGTGTTTTGGAATCCTGAGACCTTATCGACCAATTACGAAACATTAAAATATTGGGAGACAAAAGGGATTAAGCGAGCGATTTTGTCTAATGAGCTAGCATTAGATGCGATTGCAACGATCAAGGAAAAAATCAATGTGCCAGTCGAAATCCAAATTCATGGGATGACTTGTATCTTTCAGTCAAAACGAAAACTGGTGACGAATTACTACAATTACATTGAGACAGATGAGCAACTAAAACAAGACATTAAGTCGAAAAACATGCACTTACGTCAATCGAATGAAACGGATACCCATTACCCCGTTTATGAAGATATTAATGGTACACATATTATGAGTAACGAAGACTTGTGTATGATTGAGCATTTACAAGAAATCATGGATGCACGTGTCGATAGTCTACGTATTAATGGCTTATTTAAATCAAGAGAATATCAACAAAAAGCTGTTGCGCTTTATCGTGAAGCAATTGATCGCCATCAAGATATCATAACAGACTATCAAAAACATCAGCTAAAACAACAAATTGTTACGATGCAACCAAATGATCGAAAATTAGATACAGGATTTTATTATAAAGAACAGATTTATTAACCTAGAGGTGAGTATAGATGAGTACCAAAGTAAAAAAACCAGAATTACTTGCTCCGGCAGGTAATTTAGAAAAATTAAAATTTGCGATTCATTATGGGGCAGATGCCGTTTATATTGGTGGAAAACAATTTGGACTACGTGCCAAAGCCGGTAATTTCTCGTTTGAAGAAATGGCTGAAGGGGTGGAATTCGCCAATCGTTATGGGGCTAAAGTGTATGTGGCAGCAAATATCATTGCCCACAATGAAAACCTTGATGGTGCGAAGGAATATTTTAAAAAACTCTATGAAATTGGAATTTCCGCCGTCATTATTGCGGATCCTGCATTGATTACTGCATGTAAGGAAGCTGCACCAAACTTAGAAATCCATATCAGTACACAAGCTTCTATTGCTAACTGGCGTACTGCACAATACTGGAAGCAAGAAGGTATTCCACGTGTTGTACTGGCAAGAGAAGTATCGGTTGAAGAAATTCGTCAAATGAAAGAAAAAGTCGATATTGAAATTGAGGCGTTTATCCACGGTGCAATGTGTATTTCCTATTCAGGAAGATGTGTGTTATCCAATCACATGACAGCAAGAGATGCTAATCGCGGTGGTTGTGCGCAATCTTGTCGTTGGAAATATGACTTATTTGAAGATGGTGTCGATGGTTCTGTTAATGTATCCGAAGAAGCGGATGAAGCCTACACAATGAGCTCCAAAGACTTAAGTATGGTGGAACACTTGCCAGACTTGCTCGAACTTGGTGTTGACAGTTTAAAAATCGAAGGTCGAATGAAGAGTATCCACTATATTGCGACAGTCGTAAATGTGTATCGAAAGATTATTGATTCGTATTACGAGAATCCAGAAAATTACCAATTGAATGAAGCATGGGTGGATGAAATTTGGAAAGCGGCGCAACGTTCGCTAACGACTGCATTTTACTATGAAGAACCATCTGAAAATGCTCAATTATTTGGTAAACCAGACCGGATTCCAAAGTATAATTTTGCTGGTCTCGTATTGGATTATGATGAGGACACACAAATCGCAACCGTGCAGCAACGGAATTCGTTTGCTAAAGGCGATGAAATTGAATTTTTCGGTCCTAACTTCAAACGTTTTAAACAAGAAATTACAGAGATTTGGGATGAAAATGGACAAGCAATCGACATTGCTAAACATGCAATGATGGTGACCAAAGTTAAAGTTGATCAACCTGTTACGTACTTTGATATGATGAGAAAGAGAAAGTAACGTTTCCAGACACATAGAATTAAAAAACTGATTAATAAGGCGTATAAATCTCGCAATGAGATTTATACGCCTTATTTTTTTGTGAAAGAAAAAAGGAACGGATAAGGTTAAGTGAATGAAAATTTTCTTCCTATTTCTGTTTGAACCTCATGCTTCCAGTTATTTTTTTCAATATACCTTATGAAACAATAGTGATATCCTTAATATATGAAGCATGTACCGTATGAGTTTTTTTCTCTTAATAGGCTTGAATGGATTCTCTTTAACCGTGAATGACTTAAAGGGTGTTTGTGTTTTTTATTAATTAAGTATTATTGAATCACCTCGGTTGATCAGAACAAAACGTTGTTGTCCCCTGCAAATAATTATTATCAAGCTATGGATTCGCCGTACAGATAACGAAAAGAGTTGATTATAAAATTTAGGGAGTGACCAAATGAAACGGACAAAGCCAATTGCTAAATGGATTCTTTTTAGAAATATTGTCTTCTCTGTAATGATTGTCTTTTTATTTATATTCATCCCTCCAGCGGATCGTTTTATTGATAATGCTATTCTGTTACTTGTTTTTGTTGGTTTTATGGTGTTAAAGGTGATACAAATTTTTATATCAAAAGATAAGATGAGTAAAATTGCCAGAATGATTACATTTGTCGCATCGGTAATTGTCTTGATTAGAGATATAACACTGTTTTACTAAATCAGGAATTGTAGTTGGTTTCTAGTACATTTATGGGGAATAACAAATTACGATAAAAGGAGAGGTGATCGTGCAAAAAATAATATTCCTTCCATTTTTGTTACTTGTACGAATAGGATGCACTACCGGTAATGATGAATTAACATTTTTGTAAAGATAGTTCCAGATGATAGAAAAGTATTGTTTGATTAATAAGGTGACAGTTGCGTACATAGTGTAGCTACTTATTTATAGGTATAACCTCGCTAGAATAAGAAAGGAAAACTTTTAGGAGACGGTGTAACATGAAAAAAGGGGATTTTATTAAATTACATAGAAAAAATGCCAATATGACACAGGATCAATTATCATTAGGAATTTGTTCTGTATCATATTTGAGTAAAATCGAAAACAATGATGTGATTCCGAGTGAGCAAATTCGTTCACTATTATTTTCTCGTTTAGGGATGAATCAAGAGAGTTCATTTGAGGAAGAAACGGAAACATTACATCATGACTTAACTGCATGGTATCAATCAATTGAAAATTTTCAAATCATTTTTAAGCGATCAAGGCTATGGCGAGTTATCCCATGTGTTTAACGGGAAACAAGGAAACAGATATAATAAGCTGTATAGTTTATACAACTCCATATTCTAAATAATGAACTTGGGAAAGAGCAGGGGAAAATACTTCCTAAGGTATATCATAATTTAGGATATATTAAGATGCGACAAACAAGTTATCTAGATGCGTTAGATTACCTCAACCAAGCATTACATATGACAAATAATGACTATAGTTACCTTAATAGCCTTCATCTGAAAGCAAAAACCCTATTTAAACTTGACAAGAAAACAGAGGCAAGTCACTGTGTCCACCTAGGAATAAAGCTAGCAAAGCTTGTTACGAATCAAAGGTTCATGTATAAGTTTAACATCCTTGTTCACCAAATCAAGGGGACAACGGATCAGCGCGAATTTGTAACGAAGCTAGAAAATGAAATGCTTGCCTATTTTGAACAAAATGAAAGAAAGGGAGATTATTATCAATGTTTAGAATTACTAGCTGACATTTTCTACAGACGCAAACATTACAAAAAATCATCCGATTATTATAAAACGTTGTACCATTTAAGCAAACTGGCAAGCTAGATAATTGGATCAATGGCCAAGTCAAACCTTTCCTTGACGGAGAGGTTATTTTTTTAGGAAATTTTACTTAAAAAAATCTTATTCATTCATGTATACAGCTTTTAATTTTCCCAATACAAAAAAATTTCATTTATTGATAAGATGAAGAGGAACTATGTATCAGCAATTATAGCGAGAAGAATCTTGGAACTGAAGAAATAGCAGTTGATGTTCTACCAACACAATATATTCAATGAGGTAGCAATAAATGGAATGGGGAATAGCAAATGACACCTGTAAAAATAGAGGAAGTAAAGCAATCGGAAAGGCACCAGTATATAAACTTTCTGCTGTTGGCTGATGAAAGCGAAGCGGTTGTGCAGAAATATATTCACGATGGTGATATGTTTTCCATTCATTATGAAAATAAAGTGGCTGGCGTAATGATATTTACTTTTCACTCAGATCAAGTAGTTGAATTAAAAAATATCGCATTAGACTCCAGATACCGCGGTAATGGATTAGGGACTTTCGTTGTGACAGAAGCTTTCAAGATTTACAAAAGAAGAGGAAAAAGAAAAATGGTGGTAGGTACGGCAAATTCAAGTATTGGTAATCTTATATTCTATCAAAAACTAGGGTTTAGAATGGTTGAAATAAAGAGGGATTTTTTTAAAGCATATCCGGAACCAATTATTGAATCGGGTATTCGAGCTTTAGACATGGTGATGTTTGAAAAAACTTTAACTGAAAATTAGTATTTTTTAATCAAGGGGAAATGGGTTTTGAAAATAGTGCGAAAACTAAATATTATGATGGCAATTTTGGGAATTGGTATGAGGAGGCTATCATTTATTTATTGAAAATATTCAATTGCCATTGTCTATCATCTTTTCCTTATTGGCAGTGATGTTTAATATTAGGAGGAATTGAAAAAGTGAAAGAAAGGCAAGAAAAGAAGGTTATGTATATATTGCTATAGCTATTTTTTTGTCTGTTGGGATTATAAAGGAAGTAGTGTTCCTTTTCGAATAAGTGTTACTATCAAAGATACACACTCTCGATACTGGATCAGAATATTAAACAATCGTGGATAAAAATATGAGGGATAAAATCTGAATCGATTAACTAAGAAACTTTTCTTTAAAGGCCTATTAGCTATTATTTCCATTTTGGTAGTAGGTTATTTATGTATCATGATGTTCGTTACTATTAGGTTGTCTAATGTTAAACAGGAAGTGTTAGACCATAATCCCAAAATAACTTCTATTGAAAGTGTAAATCGTATTGGGCATGGGGAGAGTTTTTTTCTAGATATGTGTTAATAGTTAAAAAAGGTACTGATACAACATATAGGATTTGGACCTCGGGTGATGGCGTAATTTCGGATGAGGAAATAATCAATGAATAGATTTTATAAACTGGTTAACGTGCGTTCAGTTGAGATTAACGAGGGGGATTATAATGGAAGATGTAAAAGATGGAAAACAAATATTATTGACAATAAGTTGGCTCGCTGCTTTTTTGCCTTATATTTTTAGTCCGATTGCATTCGGCCCTATTGCATTCTTTCTAGGAATGGTTTTAAGAAGGGATTATGAAGTTGGTAACCAAGGTAAAATCATCATGGTATTAGGAGTGGTTAATACAGTTGGCGGTATTATATTTGCTAATTGGATAAGGTATTACCTTGGGGCTTGAATGAATCGTGTAAGCGGCTAGGTATGACAGGGGGGTAATTACTTATGTTAGGAGAGTCAACATGAAGAAATAAATAAAGAAGGAGATTCTTGTTGAAGGGGAATCAATGTTTCCTACACTTGATGCTAGCAATAGGATTGTTGTTACGAAAACAACAGCATTAGAGCGGTTTGACTTGGTAGTCTTACAGGCGCCAAATAACAAGTCTAAATATGTGAAAAGAATAATTGGGATACCTGGTGATCGTGTAGAAATGAAAAATGATATGTTGTATGTAAACAGAAAAACTTTCGATGAAACATATGTTCATAAAGAGATCGAAGGGAGCAGCTTGAGTCAGCACACCAACAATCTTACGTTACAGGAAATTACTGGAAATTCAGTTGTGCCAGAGGGGTCATTACTTTGTATTAGCTGATAATCGTACGAGAAGTGAAGATAGTGGATTTAATAAAGATAATTCCGCCGTTGTCGGCAAGGCCAAATATCGTTTTTATTCATTTAATGATGTTTAAGAAATACATAATGGAGAAGAGAGAGGTCGGTAGGATGGAGTTTGTTATAGCTATTGGAGTTTTTGTGATAGCCATTACCTGTCTATCAATTGAAGGAAAATTAAGAAAAAACAATGAACTAAACCAACAAATCATAGAATTGTTAAAAAAGAAGCTTGATTAGTTTCTAGCCAGAAGCTATGTCACATCAAAGTGACCGGTGTGCTAGCCCCTATTTATCTTTAGCGACATGCATCAGAGATCAAGGAGGATTGATTATATGAAAAATAAGTTGACTAGCATAAGTTTTATTTTAGTCATTATACTTGTGATCGTACTTGTCTATCAATTATATGTGGCAAAAACACTTCTTAATATACAACAAGAAAGAGATTTTTTAAGTGTTGAATCGCAATTTGAACAGTTAGCTTATCGTTCAGATCGTATAGTAGAGGATTGGGATGATCAAGACTCAGATGCCTCGACAATACTAATGAATGAATTTATCAGGGCAGAAGGATTGCTTTGGGGCAGACCAGCAACAAAGTATTATGAGGTTGGTATTGGTATTCATTCGAATGCAAATTTCACAAGTTTAGCCGAGTTCCTGACCCACTATTATCGTACAGTTTCGAATGATTTAGAAAAACTAGAGTCAGGAGATCGGTCTACTAAACTAAAAGAACGTGTGACAATGATTTCCAAAGATATGGAATTCCTCTCAGAGCATATGAACAGGGAAACATTACATGAATTTTCTAACTATTATGATTTTTATAAACATTGGAGTAACTTAAAAGAAGAGTTAAAAAACAAAGAAGCTGCAAATTGGTAGCCTTTAGAGTTTTAATAAGACCCACAAGGGAGGGGGAGAAATTATTTACAAAGAAGGACTCCTTTTTATTCTATCGGTATTCATAGTGTTTGAATTAATTAGAAGGTATGACACTAAAAGCCCTACACCCATCAATCAATCCATACGTAACATTTTAGTGCCTAGTTTTCTTATATATATTATTACTTTTTTAGCTGATAAGTTTTTGTAGTGCAGGGTAGTATTTCTTCACTATACAAGGGTTTACTAGGAATGTCCAAGTATGGAGGGGATACGTTGAAAAGTAAAGTGATAGTAGTTATAGCTATCCTATCAGTAGCAGTTAATGTTGTATTCGTTGTGCTTTATTTAAAAGGTGAACCAGAAATAAAACATGATACGCCTATTGAAGTAGCTTCTTCCATAATGGTGGCCGCTGGAAATAATGACAATTACCAAAGTATTAAAAGATTGTTACATCAACCATATAGAGAGATTATTTTAGAAGATAAATTAAGACAAATCACTCAAATGCACACGGGTGGTGCAGAATTATTCTCATACTCTGTTGTGAGTTTTAGAGACGAAACAGGAAATGATCATGTCTTGTTATTAAAGTTAACTCCTAAATTAGAGGATGGAAAAATTAAAATCCAAGACATTAAAATAGTTCCAGAAGAATTGGGACAACTCCTAATTGAGTAGTTAATTTTCATTGATGGGTGCTGGATTGTGTGATTAAGTGATGCAGCAAAGGACATTAGAAGAGAATTTAAAGTAAGGGAGTGTTTGTTATGTTTTTATTATTAGCATCTGTAGGCGGTATAAACACTGGGGATATGATTATTCAATTCGTATCCTTTTTCATGTTAGTAGCTATTCCTGTGGCAATGATCATTTTCTTTATTGTTTTGCGAAAAAGTAGTGAAAGATTAAAGCGGGTTGAAGAGAAGCTTGATCAACTGATATCGGAAACAGAAAATAATAACTGACAGAGAGTTACTAGAGTAAATCCTGTATTGTCAAAAAAGCAGTATAGTGCAAGAAGAAGTTACGTTAAATTAGCAGAAATTTGAAAAGGGGAATAATTATGACAGATACTTTAACAATGAAAGAACTACAATCACAAAATGAAATTTTAGAAGCATTTCCAGTCATGAAACAACTACGAAAACATTTAGATGAGGAAACATATCTTGATTTAGTTTTAGATGCAAAAGTTAAAGATAGATATAAAATGGTTGCCTTAATGGATGGAGGAGAAATAGTTGCAGTAACTGGCTTTAAACCAATGATAACACTATACTACGGTCGATTTGTTTGGGTTTGTGATTTAGTGACTGACACAAATAAGCGTTCAAAAGGGTATGGTGAAAAACTACTCAAATATGTTCACGAGTGGGCAAAAGAAAACAATTATGAAAGTGTTGCTTTGTCTTCAGGGCTACAGCGAACGGACGCACACCGTTTCTATGAGGATAAAATGGACTATGACAAAGTAAGCTAAAGCGGCTTTAACATAACTAGGGAGCTAGAATTAATCTATTTTTTAAAGGTATGTCCAAAAGGTGCGAATGCGGAATAAATGTATCTCAATAGTAATGATATAAAAGGTATTAATATGGAATGGAATTTGAACTAAGCCTAAAAAGGAAACGAATTAGAATGTGGTTATATTTTGATGGTTCCCGCTTTTATCTTAGCAATCGCACTGTTCATTTTTCTGCCAAATGAATTTAGTATAGCGGGTACAGTGCCACTTGTAATTGCTTATTTTATTTACTTAGGTTGGGTTATTATGGTCAAAAGGAAACAAAAACAAATATAGCACGTTAACGAGTGGCACGTGTCGGGCAGGGAGTCTGATTTCTTTAGAAAACAGAGGAAACTTGTGTAAGTACAAAGTTATTGAAACTATTTTTAGTTTTATTTCGTAAATAATGATTAGATAACAATGCGGTTAAACTGGGTATAAGAACTTAGTTTCTACTTAAAGGAGAGCTTTCGATGTCACAAAAACTAACAAAATCATCGACGGACAAAGCGTTATTTGGTGTGTGTGGTGGGATAGCAGAATTTTTTGGTATATCTTCTTTCGTCGTAAGGTTAATATTTTTCTTCACTGCATCCGTTTCTGTTATTGTCTATGCACTTCTTGTTTGGGCATTATATGATAAACCATCACTGTAATAAACGTGGTAGTTTCGGTCACTGGCATTACCACTGCAAAAGAAAAGTACGCACTTAAGGAGGTGGCTTAGATGAGACTTACTATCGGTGTAATTATAATATTCTTTTTAAGCTTTCTTATCCCAACATCAGCAGCATCACCAGAAGAGATTGAATTATCGAATGGAGAAGTTGTGAAGGTATTTTTTGAAGAAAGCTCTGACGGTTACAGATATGAAGTTAAATTTGATAACGGTCATCATTACTATTATGAGAAATCTGGAAATATGGGACGTGGTGGCGGCTCATTGGAATTAACAGATGAAGAAAGGAATTTGGCAGAAGAAGCAATTAATACATATGAACAAATGAATGGAGAAGCAACTACATCTACTAATCCATCATCTGGGAATCCAGTTGGTATCTTATTCATATTATTCGGCTTATTGGGGGCGTTATCCCCACGTACAGCATGGTATCTAGAAATTGGTTGGAAACTGCGTGATGCTGAACCTAGTGAACTTGCATTGATTGCCAATCGTGTAGGAGGGATCATCGCTTCGATAGTTGGATTATCTATCTTAATATAATTAATAATAAAACGATAAGTTATGTAGTAGCTACAAGATTGAGAAGAATTATTGTACGAAAGAGGTATTAATACGGAATTGTGAGTTTAATAGATTATAATATTACCTCTTCCTTAACCATATAAAGGAAAACAAGCGGAGTGATTTTAATGGAAGAAACGTTGCAGCAAATACTCAGCGAACTTCAAAATGTTAATCAACGAATGGATGGTTTTGATAAACATTTTGATCATATAAACAATGATATGAAAGAACTAAAAGATGGCAAGAACAACTGAAAGATGGCACAATTAATGGATTTGAAGACCAACAAATGGTGATTGATACTTAAGCGGTTCATTCTGTCAAACAAGAAAGTGAAATAAAGGCTTTTAAACGGATACTGAAAAAACAATAAGGAGCGATTAGTCCCCTATTTTTTTGTCTTTAATTAGTAATCGTAATCTGTATGGTTTTATGATGATTGGTAACCGTGTTGGCATTGTGTGGTAAATTAAGTAGTGAATACGGGAAAAACATGGCAAGGGTGGTAAAATCATGTGGCCGTGCTCAGTAAGTGATTTTTATTGGAGGATCTAAATATAAGGGAGCACTTAGTATAAGATATGGTATAATCCTTGAAGCAATTTAAGCTCCTGCAGATAAATAACTGATGATAATTGGAATTATTAAAATATTGTTGTTTTCTCTAATATCAAGGGGGCACAATTTATGTCGAAAAGCCTATTGAAAATGACTGTGATCATTTCACTTATTTTTAATGTCCTATTTGGTTGGTTTTGGTATGCAAATCATCAAGAAAACAATGACATCAAAAAAGGATTAATTATTCAGTACGTGTCCCATCAAGAAAGAGTATTGTTACTGTTAGAAGAAGCAATAGATCAGACGAATGACAGGGAAAAATTTATTGATTCGCTCCAAGAAGTTATCACAATTTTGTACCATAATAAGCAAATCACTGGTAATGGAACCCCGATTGGACAGTATGGCGATATGCCTTTCAATTTATTTGACCTTAATGGAGAATATGCAGAAGTCGTATACAAGGCGTTAACACAAGCAAAAAATGATCAATTAACAAATCAGACCATTAAGCAATTAGAAGATTATACAGCTAATTTATCAGAGGTAGTAAAAGAGCTTGATTATCGTAATAAACTATGGAATGAAAATTTAACAGAGAACAAACAAGTTTTAAAAGAAGTGAGTGATGTAATAGATCAGTTGTTTAAAAATTAGCATAGCACTTATTTATATTAAAAACAAAGTGTAAAAAAGGCCAGGCACACAATAAAGTTTTGTGCAACTGGCCTTTTTACTTTTATTAACTGATTTCTGTTTGATGTTTATTTGTTGGCCATAGATAACCGATAATTGCTCCAATTAAGGCTGGAACAATCCAACCAAGTCCAATGCCGTAAAGTGGTAAATAGTCTAAGTAGACATTTGTAATTGCTTCCAGGATGGAAAATGTTAGACTAGGTAAGCTCTCGACTAAAGCGCTATAGCCATCAATAATGCTAACGAAGAAGGTTAAAATCATCGATACGACATAAACCCCTTTTTTATGGTCAAAAACAGAGGAGCTTAGACCTAAGACAATAAGTACAATTGCTAACGGATAGAGGAACATTAGAACAGGTATTGCAAATTGTATAATATTGTTTAAGCCAAAGTTGGCAATCGTAAACGATACAAGACATAAAATAAGGACGAACATTTTATAACTCACTTTTGGAAATACTTCATGAAAAAATTCACTACATGCCGTGATCAGTCCGATACTCGTCTTTAAACAAGCAAGTACAATAATAATGGCAAGTAAAATAGCTCCAAATGAACCGAAATAATGTTGGGCTACAGCAGCAAAGATGAGTCCACCATTTTCATATGTTCCAATCGCAGCCACACTGGAAGCTCCCATATACGTGATCAATCCATAAATAATTGTCATTAGTCCCATTGCAAAAATTCCTGATTTCCATGTAGCACTTGCAATTCCCTTCACATCAGTAATTCCTCGCCCCTTAATGGCGTTTATTACGACAATACCAAATGCAAGCGAGGCAAGTGCATCCATTGTGTTATATCCCTCTTGAAATCCAGTCATAAATGCCATGTTTGTATAATCCCCAATTGGCTCATTGAATTGCCCCATCGGCTTCACTAACGCAACAATAATTAATAGGAATAAAAACACTAAAAATGCAGGTGTTAAATACTTACCGATGTAGTCAATAATTTTAGCTGGATTTAGCGAAAAAACATAAACAATCGCAAAAAATAAAAAACTAAATATCCCTAGCCACAAACTGATGTGTTCGGGTTGTATAAAAGGTTCAAAACCAACAACGAATGGTACGGTTGCTGTACGAGGGATCGCGAAAAATGGACCAATCGTTAGATATAGGGCCATACTAAAAACTAAACCAAACAGCGGGTGTACCCTTCCTGCTAGGTCACGTACCCCATTACTCCCAGATAAGCCAATCGCTAAAATACCGAGTAACGGCAGTCCGATCGTTGTTAATAAAAAACCAATGATTGCTGGCCAAAAGTTCGTTCCAGCTAGCTGTCCTAGTTGGATTGGGAAAATGAGGTTCCCAGCTCCAAAATACATACCGAATAACATCGTACCTACGACAGCATAGGTTGATAAAGGTACCTTTTGTTGCATATGCATTGCTCCTTCTTGTTGTTTGTTGCTTTCTTAGTTATGTCGAGTAAAGATTAATAGTAACAAGGATAAGCAAAAGGCACAATACATTTTTTGAAAATTTTTATTAAACAGTAAACAAACGTTTACTAATAATTTAAAAAAGGTGATACAACTCATCAGATTAAACACATAGAAAGCCCATGTTTGCAGAAACTAACGGAAAACATTTTCAATGATGGAGGACATATAAATGGATAATCATTTAAACAATTATCACTTACCACAGTTCCCTGAACCGTATTGGAGAGAATCAACTTCTATTCCTGAGTTTCCGAAATTAGATAAGAGTATCCATGCTGATATTGGTATTGTTGGAGGTGGAATCACCGGAATTACCACTGCTTATTTATTGACGAAAAAAGGATACAAGGTTGCACTTTTGGAAGCAGATAAGCTACTAAACGGTACGACAGGTCATACGACTGCCAAAATTACCGCACAGCATGGTTTGATTTACGATGAACTGATCCAGCATGTGGGGGAAAACAAAGCACAAAAGTATTATCATGCCTGCATGGATGCAAAACAATTTATAAAAGATACGATCACCGAATTTAATATTTCTTGTGATTACAGCAAACAAGACGCCTATATTTACACGAATTCTGATAATTACATTTCCAAAATCGACAAAGAAATGACTGCTTATCAAATGTTAGGTATTGATGGAGAATTAACAAATGAAATTCCGTTAGATTTACCAATCAAAAAAGCGATTGTCATGAAAAATCAAGCACAATTTCATCCTTTAAAATATTTAAAAGCATTGGTCGAATATATAGCGAAAAACGGGGGGCTTATATTTGAAAATTCGACCGCCATTGACGTGGAAAATGGAGATCATCCTAATATCATAACGAGAGACGGTCATCGTGTAACATGTAACCATGTTGTCGCAGCGTCTCACTTTCCATTTTATGGTGGGCAAGGTTATTATTTCGCAAGAATGTATCCAGAACGCTCATACATTGTAGCAGCAAAATCAACGAAGAACTATCCAGGTGGTATGTACATCAATGCGGAACAACCAACAAGGTCGATTCGTTCAACAACAATCGATGATCAAGAATTATGGCTTATTGGTGGGGAAAACCATAAAACAGGCCAAGGGGAGTCGACAATCAAACATTATGAGAAATTAGCACAATTTGCATGGGAAACGTTTGGATTGGAAACATTCCCATATCGCTGGTCTGCTCAGGATTTAACAACATTAGATAAGATTCCATTCATTGGTCGCGTTACAGACGACCAACCAGAAGTTTTAATTGCGACAGGCTTTCGGAAATGGGGCATGACAAGCGGCACCATTGCAGCCCACGTTTTAACTGATTTAATAACGGATCAAGATAATGACTATGTCGATTTGTATGCGCCATCACGTTTTCATGCCGATCCAGATGTAAAAAAATTCTTAAGCATTAATACCGATGTCGCCAAACATTTTATCCATCACAAATTAGAATTCCCAAGTACAAAGATAGAAGAAATAGAAAAGGACCAAGCCAAAATTGTGCGTATTAATGGGAACAGAGCGGGTGTATATCGAGATCAGGATGGGGAAGTACATGCTGTTGATACAACGTGCACCCACATGGGATGTGAAGTGAATTGGAATGAAGGAGATCGCACCTGGGATTGTCCTTGTCATGGTTCGCGTTTTTCCATTGATGGTCAGGTGATGGAGGGACCAGCTCAACAACCATTACAAATGTATCATGTTCAACAGCAGGAGGACACAAATGATTAAAGTTGAAGAACTAGGGACATCTGTGTTTTATGAAAAACTCGGACAAGGGATTCCTATTATATTTATTCACCCACCTGGAATGGGAAGGAGAGTATTTGATTACCAAAAACATCTGTCCGATCAATTTCAACTTCTGTTACCAGATTTAAGTGGTCACGGAGATTCCACATCACCAGAGACGGATGACCTAATTTCTCAATATGTCAAGGAAATTCGGATGATATTAGACCATGAAAACCTAGATAAAGCGATTATTTGCGGTTATTCTGCAGGGGGGATGATCGCTCAGCAGGTTGCATTTTCACATCCTGAACGTTTAAAGGCGTTAATCTTATCTGGCGGCTATCCAAAGGTCAATAGTATTATATTGGCCTCACAATATCACATAGGGATGCGTTTATTCCAAATGTCACCTGACACCCTTGCGAAAATTCTTGCATTCAGTCATACGAATAACCGTAGTTATCAACATATTTTATATCACCATATGAAAAAAAGTAATGTACAAAAATGGTATCAGTTTTATGATGAAACACTTCATTACAACTGCACAACCGAATTGGGCAGTATTCATGTACCGTCTTTAATCATATATGGAAACAATGCGTTTTGGATGAAAAAGCATAGAGGTTATTATCAACATTTACCCTATGCGAAGATTGCGTATATAAAGGAAACATTTCATCAGGTTCCAACTAAACAATGGCAGGCATTCAATCATGTCATAAGGCACTTTTGTAAGATGAACGTAGATTCCAATTAAAATTGTTGTCCATCACACATAATTCGATTATAATAGACATTGGATTTTTCTGCACTGATATAATGAGGAGTAGGGAGGAGTCTCCATTCCCATTTATCCCGCATGTAACTGGCCGTAAGACTCCCACTTCAATCTAACGAGGTAAAAACCAAAGAAGTGGGGAGGGCTGGCTGCTAGTAAATGTCCGATTCTGTTTAACTAACAACCAATGGGGGATGAAAGAACCCCCACTGATTGAAGTTTCACTTTATCCTACTTAGTAATTGTTTTACCATCTATTTCATGGAGATAGAAAAAGGGGTCTTTCGTTTTGAAAATAGTTATAATTACAGAAACATTTATACCATCAACAGACGGAGTTGTGACACGACTTACACATGCTATTAAATATATGAAAAAACAAGGACATGAGGTAGTGGTGATTGCACCAGATTTGGGTGTCTATGAATATGAAGGAGCACAAATCGAAGGGGTAAAAGCAACAACATTACCATTTTATCGTTACAGACCGTTTGCCTTACCACAGAAAAAGGTGAAACGTCTCTTACAAAAACATAACCCTGACCTTGTGCATGTGGTAAATCCTGCTTTGATTGGTGCTACAGGTGTCCATTATGCAGAGAAATTAGGATATCCTTTAATCGCTTCTTATCATACTCATGTACCAAAGTATTTTGATTATTATAATTTCGGACTTTTAAAACCTGTTTGTTGGAGTTACTTTAGAATGTTACATAATAAAGCTGATATCAATTTGTGTACGTCAGGAACCGTACGTAAAGAATTAATAGAAAAAGATTTCTTTAATGTACATCTTTGGGAACGTGGTGTTGACATTGATCGTTATCATCCAATTCATAAGAATGAATCGATGAGAGAGCGTCTTACAAATGGGAGCAAAGATAAAAAGTTACTTTTATTTGTAGGACGCTTAGCAAGCGAAAAAGAAATTCACAAATTGAAGCCATTAGTAAAACAAAGGGATGACGTGTGTTTAGCAATTGTTGGTGACGGACCAGCAAGAGAGGATTTAGAACAAACATTCTCTGGAACAGATACCGTTTTTACTGGCTTTATGCATGGGGAACAATTAGCGCAAGCATTCGCTTCAGCGGATGCATTTATGTTTCCATCTGTCACCGAGACACTAGGGTTAGTTATTTTAGAAGCGATGGCTTCGGGGTTGCCTGTCATAGCAGCTAAAAGTGGACCAACGATGGAGCAAATCACTGATGGTAAGACAGGAATCCTATTCGAAAATGAAAATACAGCAAGTTTAATTGAGGCAGTTAATCAATTAGATAATGAAGTTTTGTATAAAGAGTTGCGAAAATGCGCCCGAGCAGAAGCAGAAAAATTCAGTTGGTCACGGCCATCCGCGCAGTTACTTAAGTTTTACGAAAAAACATTACAATTAAATGATGTAGAAATTGTTGCAACACAAACATAAAAATCATTTTATAATTTTTTGATATCTCAATATCTCAAGGTTACTTAACCTTTGAGACTTGAGATATTGTTTTACCATTAACTTCCGATAATATATATTATGACCGGGGCGTTATTAGAAACTTACAAAAACCCCCCTTTCTATTTATTCAACCCTATATCGATAACTATGATCTTTACTGTTTTCAATATCAATAAATTTCGCGCTATACTCAATAACATCATTCACATTATACTGATGTTTTTTTGCAAACTCTTTAACATTCTCTATTAATTCCTTATCATAAGTCGTTTTATATTGAACCCGGTCTTTAGGTCGTGTTTGCTTGTCAAAATCAATCGAATCTTGCTTTAAAACTTTTGTTAGACCTGTTTCTAATAAATAATTGGTGTGTGTACCATTTTCTTCTGCAATTTGATTTAGTTCTTCTATAAGCGACTTACTAATGTTTGTTCGAAATTTAACTCTACTAGTATCCGTTGTTTGAACTAATTTGCCTTTAACAACTTTCCACATTAGTTTTACACTCCTTTGATTGCTAGATGTCATCATTCTTTTTTTACAACAACATGATTCATGTCATTCATTTGAACTGTTTTCGGGCACTCCAAGCTTATAAAGCGAACAAACGTTCTAAGTGTGTGTATTGACCACACAATGTCCTTAATGGGTTAAGTATATATGGTTAATCATCTTCTTAACAGCTAAAACTCATTTTCATTACCACCTTGTTACGAAGTTTATTATACAAATTTTCAACTTATATCCAAGGCCATTCCAATTAATATATTAACGGAAATGGTGTCGACTTTTGCAAAACTCCTTGAAATTGAAATTTGTATTGCTCATCATTTAGGATATGTACTTCTTTGTAACTAGATCCGCAAGACAGTACTCTTTCACTCCTGCTTTTTCAAAAAGCTTAAATTACTTCCTACGTCTACTTTATCTAATTCAGATAATCCTATCTGGTCATCCATTACATCCTTTGGCATCTTCAGGGAGAAATTAAGTCATTTTTCATTATTATTCGAACAAATGATGTAACAAGCGATCTTTATCCTCGAAAAATTGCTTCATAATCCTATAATGTTGACTTTCCTCTAGTTTGACATCGTCCATGCCCTCCTCGGTTAGTTCTATGATTTTCGCATGCGGATATGCCATAAGGATTGGTGAGTGTGTGGAGATAATAAACTGCGACCCTTGATGAACAAGTTCATTGATTCGAGCTAATAAGGACAATTGCCTTAAAGGGGATAATGCTGCCTCAGGTTCATCCAACATGTATAAGCCATTCCCTGAAACCGTTCATTAAAAGCAGCAAAAAATGACTCTCCATGGGATTGCTCGTGTAATGATTTTCCTCCAAAGGAATCAATAATTTTACCCCCACCAGGTTCTTTGTCTAAATTTTCGATATTGGTTGCTACATTGTAAAACGTTTCCGAACGAAAGAAAAATTGATCCTTTGCACGATACGTCCCTTTTACAACACGCAAATAGTCATCTAAGTTAGAATGGGAATCGAAGCTAGAAAAGTTAAAATTAAACGTGCCACCTTCAGGATTAAAGCCTAGAACAACAGCAATGCCTTCAAGTAATGTTGACTTTCCCGTGCCATTTTCACCGATAATATAGGTGACGTTTGGGTGAAGTTTTAATTCGTTAAATTTTCGAATGGTTGGTAGTGACAGTGGGAACTGATCATAGGATGGAATCTGATCCCTTTTCAAATATACCTCTCTTATAAATTGGGTATCATAGTTTAATAGCATGGTGTCCTCCTCCAAAGCATTTAGATAAAATTAAACTCGCTTATGGTGCAAATGGGAAGTACGTAAAGGCAACAATAAATAGCGCAAATCCTCCAACCCAAATGTATAAGATACTAAACAAAATGACGAAACCTATCCATCCCCAGCGCTGCCAAGATTGTTTTGTTAACGCTAGCTTGACTAAGCGATAGTTGATGATCCCAAGTACATAAAAACCTAATATTAAAAAACATGGTACGACCCACTGACCAACTGACGTGGAAGCTTCTGTTGTCCGTGCGGAAAAGAAGCCTGACTGGAGTTTTATGATTTGCGACACTACTATGAATATAACAGCAAACACAGCACCAGTGCCACCAATCCACTTCTTTTCTACTTTAGTCATCCCTATCAATAAACACCAACCAATCACAATAAATAAAATAAATAAAATATAATCGATTGTAGACAGCTCCTTTTTTGCCAACATAACAGACGCGCTTTTCCACCTTAAGGTTAAGGTTCATAATAATTATCAAAAAGAGTCCGCTTTATTTAAGTAACATCCGGCGGCGATGAGGAACCTCGCCCCTGGATGGTGTATTACTTTAGATATAGTTGTGACATAATTGCCGTTGATTTTCATTCCAGATAAATTTGTTAAATAAACAATAGGATGACTAAATCAATATTTCTTTTCATCATTTCTTTATCCACCAGCATTATTTCTCACTTTTAATTTATCCTTTATTTTTATACTCACAGGAGAAATGGGCTATTTGTAATCCAGATCTTTCAATGGTGGGAAGACCACCTTTATCATAGCATTTATCTACCATGTTTTTGACTTCTATATAGTTAAAATACTGCTGCGTAATTAATATAAAACCAGCAATGATAATTAAACAGGCAATGATGATAACTATTGGATTTGACTGTACGAACGATTTAAAATTCATTAATTAACCCCTTATCTTTTTGTTTTGATTCCTCAAACATCTCATTTGTTGTTATTCCCCAATATTTACCAACCATTTACGTAACTTAGCTTTTGGATAATATACTATACCCTTTACAGTGATGTGTGGAGCGTTAGGATATGCTTCTAATAAAGCTTTTTCATCCTATTTCCCTACACCGATAAAGTAATGGACTTCTGTTCCTTTTATTAGCTCATGATCATTTTACTTTATCAAAACGATCAAAAAATTTTGGGTTACGGGGTTTCTGAAATTTTAAGTCCCTCACCGATAAAATAACCAGCGACCTCAATTCGAATCGCGCTCCATCGTAGTAATGATCCTCTTCTCATTTATTCAATATAGATGAATTTTTCGAAATTTTCAATTGATCAACACGTTGTAACTAATACCTAGAATCTCAAACATGAACTTTTATTTGACTCTTACTAACCGATTGTTCTATTCGGATTCCCTATCTTTGTTTCATTTCTTCTAAATATTTTTTTACATCCATTGATTTAAAAAGTAATATAATTATGGTTAGTGCAATGACTATAAGGATAAGACTAATCATCGTTGAGATCAAACTCCCACCAGTATAAAGAATAACAAGCTGTAAAATCGTAACCGTTAACCCAATAAATACCAAACTTCCTATTCTTAATTTATGCAGTTCTGTTAACTTATTCATATACCCCCCTAAAAGTCACAGACCTACCATCCTTATTCTACATACGACTCACACATAAAAAAGTTTCACTATATTTAGGACATAGGGACAGGTTTGTTGTCCCACCTGTTGGTCCTTCCGCCTTTTAACAGGTGGGCGGGATAGTTCACTATCCACTTGTCCCAATAAAAATGCAATCAATGGGAATAGTAAAGGGTGAAGGATGGTGAACTATATGGAAGCCTTTACTCATTATAAAATAAAAGAGACAGATGATGGCTTTGAGGTCATTTTATATCTAGATGAAAACTTAACAGAGTTCTCAGATGAGTTAGGAACTGTCCCCAAGATGAAGGAGTCGGATATTGAAAAGGAAGCAGTAAGTTATGTAAAAAGGCTCCTTCCCTCTTTAAAGGTGAAATCAGTTAAAATTATGGCTGGTGCTATGTTGTTAACATCATTAGCATTCGGTGCCGTCACAGATCATCAAGTAGCCGCGGCTGAAAGCCCTGTAAATCAAACACAAAGCCTGTCTTCCTATACTGTATCAGCTGGAGATACTCTATATGGGATTGCTAAACGCACTGGCACTACGGTAGATGCAATCAAACAAGCAAACCAGTTATCGTCAAACGTGATACAAGTCGGCCAGACATTAACGATACCTACTAGCGCTACATCCAATCCAACTCAAGCAAGCGGAACAACCTATCAAGTCGTTTCAGGAGATACCTTATATGGAATTGCAGCACGTAACGGAACAACGGTAGATGCAATCAAACAAGCGAACCAATTATCATCTAATTTGTTACAGGTTGGTCAGACGCTAACCATACCTGGTACTGCATCATCGCCGATGCCGACAGATACAACATTATCATCACCAACAAAACAAACAGAACAACAGGAAGATCTAAATCAGGAAGAAGTAGAGTGGCTAGCGAAGATGATATACAGTGAAGGTAGGGGTGAATCCTTAGAAGGACAAATTGCTATTGGAGCTGTGATTATGAATCGTGTAGAAAGTCCAATATTTCCGAACAATGTAAAAGATGTTTTATTTGAGAAAAGTTATGGGTATTATCAATTTACGCCAGCAGAAACGGGCGCGATTAACAATGCAACACCGAACGCACAAAACATAGAAGCGGCAGAACGAGCGATTCAAGGGGAAGATCCAACAAATGGAGCATTATTTTTTTACAACCCTGATAAAACATCAAGTTCCTATCTTAAAAGTCGTACCGTTTCAACTATTATAGGTAACCATACGTTTGCGTTTTAAAATGGGACAGGGTTGCTTTCCCCCTTCTTTTTTTGCTTAAAAAAGGTAGCCTGTCTCCTTGTACTACCAATGTTAATCTGAACATTTTTTCCTTTCTTGGACAGGATTTTTGCTCGTTGTCAGTCAATGGGCGGATCTGTCTCCCTCCTGTCTCTTCTTTTATCTTTTGGCATATTAAAAACCCCCCAAAGTTAGTTTTTCTAACTTTTGGTGGGGTTGTACAATCCGCTTGCTCTATTTCCTCTTCGGCTAGCCATTAGTGGGTTGCTAAATATGTCGCTTTGTCTCTACTTACTGGGACAGAGTCCCTGTCCCCATGTCCCACCCTTTGGCTTTTTCGTTGGTCATTTTTACAAATTTATTTTCATAGGTGCGTTTTTTCTTGGTGTTACCGGTGGCTTCGAAGAATTTAATGGTATCTGCAAGGGCATTTTCTAATAAGTCTGGGTCATTTGTTTTTTCGATTTCTTCGATGGCGTTCTCATAATTTCTTCCAGCCTGTAATGTATTTGGTTGTTCTTTATTCTCCAAGCAGTATGCATATTGCATATAGATCATACCAACTTCTTTAGGAGAATAATTAGGGAGTTTCAAATGAATAGCAATTGCCTGTTCATAGTATGGAACTGCTTGATCATACTGCGATTGATCAAAATAATTAAATGCCATCTCTGTATACGCTTCTGCATGGACTAACTTATTGGCAAGAGTTGATTCATCAAACATTGGAAAGGCCTCTTCCAAATACATATTAGCTTTTTCATACTCATTTTTACTTCCATACATTTTAGCGATACTTACGAGACTATTAATTTTAATTTCTGCGTTCGTATCTCCAGCAAGTTCAAGTGTCTTTTGTAAATAATCAATCGCATCATCTGTTTCATTGATCATGGAATGGAGCGCACCAAGTTTGAAATGAAGAAACAGTACCATTTGGTTTTGATCATTTTGTGCATTTTCTTGTTGAAAATAAGTTAAACCACGCTTATAATACTTGATTGCTCTAAGGAACTTTTCTAAATTTTCTTCCGCTTCCCCTAGTACGAGATAAGCACGTGCCGCTTTTATCTGGTCAATTGGTTCCTCATTTTCGATTTGTTTCACGGCGTCTGACATAATTTTTCGCGCAAGCTTATAATCGCACATAAATGCTAAATTACCATATAAGATAATTTCATCGGTTGATTTGTCTTGCATATCTTGATATAAGTCTTTAATAATCGCTGCTGCTTGTCTTCCTTCTCCTATTTGCGAATGACAAGTTGCATCAAGAAGGGACAAAGTGGTCCCCAACGTTTTACTTGTTTCATGGTTTTGTCGAAACTCTTTTGTTTTTGATAACACATTAGGAAAGTGTCCGCGTTTGAACTCATCCACAATTACTTGCACTTCCTCTTTGTTATCCTCATTTATGTATGCTTTTAGATTTTCTTCTACATTTAAAATATCCATTGTTGACATATATCTTACTCCTATCTTTCCAAATTAGTAGTCGTTTATCACTTTTAAGTGGTCACTTAAAAAAAGCAACGTTCTAGTTAGATAGCTTACCTCATCATGCACGTTAAGATATCTAGTTCTATTACCATATTTACCTATTTAGAATCGTTTTAAACTATGCATTCCAAGCTAACAGTAGTAATCTAATGGTTCGTAATTGCAATTTTAACGCAATAATAGTGCATCTTTAGATTTAACTTAGCGTTTTTTTCCCTTATCTCGGTGATTGTGTTTGTCTAACTGAATCACAACCCCTTGGACAACCCGTGTATTACCATCCACTTTTCCTTCGTTTTCTTCTTCCTTCGTTCCCCATAATTTCAACAAGTAATAGATCGCAATCGAGTAACTTGTAAGTTGCATTAATTTCAAGAATCCTCCTGCTAATTGTTGATCATTCAATGCGTTCAGGGCAGGAATTAGTTCACCGGATACTGTCATGTATGGAGTGTACATCGGCTGCTGTGCAACAATTAAAAATATAGCAACAGGCATTAAAAACAACACCATAATAAAAACGTAGGCCCCGCGAAGGAAATAGCTATGATCAGCAATTTCCTCTGATGGTTGAATAATCATCCACCAAGTAAGAAGAGCGAACATAACTAACAGTACCTCATAGAAAAATTGTAACAGTACACTTCCAGTAATCGCATTAAATGCCGGCGGTAGGGTGAATATCGTGATCAATGCATTAAATAGTAACGCAAGCGGCCATGGATGTGCGAACAGTACTTTAGCAATAGCCGCCTTCTTATGACGCCAAAAAAATACTTGCACATATTGCTTCGGCAAACTCAAAATAAACAATGGTACTGCGATAAAAATGATAATGGATAGCTGTAAAATCAAGGCACTGACTAAATAATAATCTGCAACCACAGCAAATGGCGTTCCTTTAACAAGAAAAAATAACGAGATAGCCGTGAAAAAATAAATCTTCTGATTCGTTGTTGGGTTGTAATGTGGTGAGTGAATCATCGTTTTGACATACCAATAACAAAGTAACATGGATATCATCAATGTAAAGGGACCAACTAGTTCATACCAAGCATGATTGGCTAGTAAATAACTCATTTTGCATTACCTCCAAGATTATGATCAGCAGATGTGTTATGCCAATTTTTTGAGTATGCAATTAATGTGAGCTTCATTTCACCTATTCATTCATCGAGTAACGTTCCTGTTGAAATGGTTATTATCTTCAAAAGTATCGTTAAACGACCGCTCACAATAACCTGTTACTAGTTATCGTAGACAATTCAGCATTCCTTTTCAACAAACTAACTAGAATCATTTCCATAAATCTACTATAATCGATATCTATTCTAAAGGGTGTGATTTATTTTATACGACAACTTATTTTTTTCTATATATCCAAATCCCCACATTTCTTAAAAAAGCTAAGTGAATTGTTCCTATTACCTATTTCCTTATTTGGCTTAGATAATTTCTGTTATGTATCGTCTCATTGTTATAATAATCATCACGATTAGTGTTTATGTAGGAAAAAATTATTAAATAAATGTGTCGATAAATCCAGTATGTTCCTATTCTTCATATATATATTCCCTAGTAATTTAACATAAATTCTCCTATTATTTGGTATAGACCATTTCAAGTGTGAATGTTATGTAGTTATAATTTTTATGTAACGTCCTAATAAACAATATGAAAAGGAAGAGATAAATGCTAAATATCATAATTATTATCGTATTGATCTGTTGGGCTATAGCACTTATAGATATTATATTAAGACCAATTAGAAGATTATTTAGAAAGGATCATCGATAGGATAGATGATTAGTAGTATATGGACGAAACTAAGAGTCATTGACTAGGGTAGAAATAATCAGAGAGTAGAGGCTAATGTAGGCTTTATAAGTTAAAGAAGTCTATTCTAAATACTGAGCATTCTGTTATATAGGGGAGAAAGCCTTTTATGCAAAAAACTTTTGCAAACTACTACGACAAAGCAATGGCACCGTTAGAGAAAAGGTATATCCATAGATGGCGCAAGAACTTATTAGCGAAAACAACCGGTACAGTACTAGAAATTGGCTTTGGTAGTACTGGCATTAATTTTCCTATTTACGAGACCTGTGACAAAGTTATCGCCATTGAGCCCAACCCTTATATGTTGGAAAAAGCGAAACACCGAACACACCAAACTAGTGTACCAATTGATCTTGTAGAAAGTATAGCAGAGCAACTGCCGATTGCAGATGATTCAGTTGATACGATTGCGATGACATTGGTGCTTTGTTCCGTGATGATATGGAGCCAGTGTTGCAAGAGTGCAAACGAGTGCTTAAACCGAATGGGAAACTTTTGGTGTTAGAGCATATCAAGATGAAGCAACCAATAATGGCTGGAATGCAGTACCTTTTCACCTCAATTTGGAAGTGGACCTGCGATGGTTATCACCTTAATCGCCATACGCAAAAATCAACTAAAGAAACTGGATTGAGATTTTAGAGTGTAAACATTATCTATCTAGTTTAGTCCTCTCACTTGTCGCACGACTTTAACAAACTTTTTATTGACGTTTTTCGACAAAACTGATATTATTTCTCTATTATTCTTAAAAACAAAACAACATCAACCTTGTATAAGTTCAAGAATATGGCTTGAACGTTTCTACCAGCTACCTTAAATAGCTTGTCTACAAGGAATAAGAAATATAATGGTATATTTCTTATTCCTAAATGTAGAGCAAACTTTGGCTGTTAGTAGCCAAAGTTTTTTTGTGTGTAAAATAGGAGATTAGGAGATGAAACACCATGAAAAATTTCTTTCGTATGGAGGAAAGAAATACGACATTTAAACAAGAAACACTTGCAGGAGTAACAACCTTTTTGTCTGTTGCTTATATTTTAGTGGTGAATCCACTTATTCTTAGCCAGGCGGGAATGGACAAAGGAGCTGTCTTTACCGCAACTGCATTGACCGCGATAATTGGATCACTTCTAATCGGTATATTAAGTAATTATCCAATTGCGATTGCCCCAAGTATGGGGTTGAATTCATTCTTTACCTTTTCTGTTTGTATTGGGATGGGGATTCCATGGCCAGTTGCCTTAACGGGAGTGTTTATTGCTAGTATTTTGTTTGTATTGTTAAGTTTATTAAAAATACGGGAAAAAATCATTAACATCATTCCGGCTGATTTAAAACATGCAATCGCTTCAGGAATTGGCTTTTTCATCGCCTTTATTGGCTTAAAAAATGCCGGTATTATTATTTCAAACGAAGATACGTTTGTTGCGATTGGAAACTTGGCATCACCTATGACGGTCCTTGCAGTCATCGGTCTAATTTTAACGATTTATCTACTCTTGCGCGGAGTTAGTGGAGGTATTTTTTATGGGATGGTCGTCACTACCATCATTGGGATGGTTGTCGGACTAATAAACACGCCGAATTCTGTTATTGGTACGATACCAAGTCTTGAGCCAACATTTGGTGTTGTATTTACTCATCTACAAGATAGTTTCACCCCTGAATTATTGGCTGTTATCTTCACGTTTTTGTTTGTTGCATTTTTTGATACGACTGGTGCATTAATAGCTCTTACTAGTCAAGCTGGATTAATGAAAGGTAACAAACTTCCAAATGCAGGAAGAGCATTACTAGCGGATTCAACAGCGGGTGTGATTGGTGCGATTTTCGGAACATCCACCCCAGCTACGAGTGTAGAATCTTCTGCAGGTATTGCAGTTGGCGGACGGACTGGATTTACATCGGTTGTTATTGCAGGGTGTTTTGCGATTGCATTACTCTTTTCTCCTGTTCTTGCTGTGATTACAACAGAAGTGACCGCGCCAGCACTAATCATTGTTGGTGCCTTAATGGCAATGGAAATTAGCCATATTCGTTGGGATAAATTAGAAGTGGTGATCCCTGCTTTTATGACAATTATTATGATGCCTCTCACTTCTAGTGTGGCAACAGGAATTGCGTTTGGTTTCGCACTATATCCATTAACACTAATCGCCCAAAAACGATTTAAAGAAATTCATCCGATTATGTATGTGTTAGCGGTATTGTTCATTTCTTACCTTGGTCTCTTGGCCTAGAAATAGGTGGTTACATAATGGATAAAAAACTCCCTAAGGAACGATTTTTTGGACCTTAGGGAGTTTTTTTGAATCTGATTTTTTGCCATGTCATTCGTCACCGATCTTGCTAAATGGCATATGTTATCAAGGAGGGGCGTACAAATACTATCAACTTCTCTCAAATAAAACGATTGGGTTCGTCACTATAGACAAAACGCAAGCAGATAAATTAACTAGTGTTGCAGTTAGTCCTCTGCAACGAACGATTATCATATTCTTTTTCCTAATGAAATGGTGTCGCTCCGAGAACTAACTATAGGTTTAAGTAAACACATCAATATCCATTTCATCCATGACTTTTTGTTTGGCAGCGTCAGATACGTGGGTATATTTTTGTGTTGTATTTAAATTGGCATGTCCCAATAATTCTTGCGCTGTTCTAATATCATATCCATTTTGTATTAAGATCGTCGCAAATGAATGTCGCAATTTGTGACTAGAAATCTTCTTTTGTTCCCAATCATGATAGCTTCCACTCTTTAGTAAACTCCTGACTACTTTTTCAGCAATGTTTTGAATTCGTCTTACCGATAAACGTTTGCCATAGCGGCTCAAGAACACCGCATCTTTATGTCCTTCAATGCCAAACTCGCGATGATTTTCAATATAGTCCACTAATTCGTCATATAACTGTTTTGGTAATGGAATGTAACGAGTTTTGTTCCCTTTCCCGTGTACAGTTAATCCTTTAAGTGTATGGTTGATACTTGATTTATTCAATAAATGAACTTCATTCACGCGCAAACCACAAAATGCCATCAATCCCATGATCACTTTGTTTCGTTTTACATACATTTTTTTGCTAACTTTGCTAATTTCGTCAAAAAATACTTTTAATTCCTGTTTCTCCAAATAAGTAGGTAAGGGATTTTTTTGCTCTTTGGCACGATCGACCCCCATGGCAGGGTTGTTTTCAACAAATTCATATTCGATTAAACACTTATAAAAAGAACGGATTGAAATCAACCTTCTATTTCTAGTCGCTGCAGCATTTCCTTTCTTATTTTTTAAAAAATTCATAAATAAGGTAAGATCCATTTTCTTTACATGTTCAAGTGATATAGGTTCTGATTTTTTTCGATTGATAAATTGCAAAAATAATTGAACATCTCGTAAATAATAATCAATCGTATGCTTGGAATAATCTTTGTTATCCATGTGGGTTTCAAATATTAATAATTCATCTTCATAAAATTCTTTGATTTCAATTGCATCCATATGTTGTCACCTTCGTTTGTTATCTTTCATTCCAGTTGTTTTTGGCAAAAACCGCCACTAAGCCTGTTATTATGCACTCTTTCCCTAAATTTCTTGTTTTTTAATCACGTACAGACATGGCGTGTTATAAGTATTATACGCCATGTCCGCGAGAAAAGTAAAATAAGAACATTATCTTCCATTTTATGGATGAAGTATCGGTTCCTTTTAAATATTAGTTGAGTTTAAAATAGTAGGAAAAAATGGTAGGAATTAGGATGCTTTGAAATGATATTTAAAAATGGTATAAAAAAACGCTTGGATTTTAATTAATCCAAACGTTTTTCGTTTAACATATCTATTGAAGGTTTATTACCGTATGATTGCTTTATCTGCTAAACTTGTAGTTTATAAAAAAAGAGACCTTAATAGATTTTTTCACTAGATTAAAAGTCTAATTATAAATGTGGCCAACCATCTGCATCCCAATACAAGGCTCTGATTTGTAAGGTTGGTTTTCCTTCATTTAAAGCATCGTAGACATGATTGACAAGAATGGAGGAGTCGTCTCCGTGATAAACTGCACAATGTCCGGGTCCTATCCAACGGTCATCGCCTGCATCGATCAATGTTCCGCCTCCCTCCATCATCGATACGCCATTTTTATCCATATAAGGTCCAGTAATGTCTTTTGATCGTCCAACGACAATTTTGTATGTACTTTCTAACCCGCGGCAACAGAAATCAAAGGATACAAATTGATAATAATAGCCGTTATGATAGATAATGAAAGGCGCTTCAATCGAGTTAGGTTGTTCTGTTCGACTGGAGATAGATAATAGTTCAGCACCTTCTTCCGGCTTCATCGTTTCAGGATTCAATTTAATTAATTTATTACCAGACCAGAAGGATCCAAAATTTAACCATGGCTGGCCTTGTTGATCAACAATTAAATTAGGGTCAATCGCATTAAAATTGTCTTCAGTTGTTGAGTGGATCACATACCCCTTGTCGTTCCAGTCATAGTTTGAATTATTTGAATCAAGTGTTGTATTGGTGACTAAACCAATCGCGGATGTATTTTTTCCAAATGTAGAGACGGAATAATATAAATAGTAGGTTCCATTATAAAGAGATATATCTGGTGCCCAAAGACTCTCATCAGTTTTTTCAGGTACATACGCTTTACTCCATTCTGGTAGACGTTGAAAAATGGAACCTTCTGCCTTCCAATTGGAACCATCTTCAGAAGATTTAATTTGTACGCCTCTTCCTGTATGAAATACATACCAGTAATTCCCTTCCCTAGAAATTACAGGATCATGTGCCCATAAATGACCATTCAGATTCCAATCGATATCGTAAAAGTTAACCCCTTCAAAAGGTTTGGTATTAAACATTAGACATTCTCCTTTCTATTAATAAAGTAAACCCTTTCATAACCACCTATTATTTTAACATAAAGTACCAATTGCATTTTGTATGTACTAGCATTAACTTCATTTTGTCATAATTCATTCACATTAAATTGCTTGTTTTTGGTTTCAGGATTATTGTGATGTAGCGAATGTTTGCATATTACTTAAACAGTTGGAAGATTCAAATCTTATGTAAAAGTAAGATTTAGCAAATGCAAACCAAAAGTATATAAGTTTTGAACAAAAGAAAGGTAGACCAAATCAACGATGCGATTTGGTCTACTAGAACTTCATTTAATTTAAAGCAAAATCTTCTGATGCACTTAGTTTTGCGAGTGCTATATTTGCGACTGCTAATTGTGCATAGGTTACTTCATCTTGTGGTAAAAATTTATTGTCCATATCTCGGTTAAGCAACCCAAGTGAATCGGCTAAGACAACATACCCTCTATTTATGTCACTTATTTCATCTGCGTCAGCAAAATCATACTTAAAAATGTCGTGTCTGTCTGCAACTGGATTAAGATTTAGTGCACGAATATGCCAAAAGGCTAGAGTTTCGCGAGTTAAAGGTTCATCAACATCGAATGTGGGACTTTGGTCATCTAAAATCCCTGTATCCACCGAACGTTTAATAATATCGTATAATGGATGGTTTTGATCAATATTGGTGAACGGGCTATTCTCCTCTTCATTTTGATATGGATCCTGATAGATTCGAGTCAGTGATTTAGATAAAATCTCAAGCGCTTCCCCTTTTGTTACTGCCTGGTTAGGATCGAATGATGCTAAATCCTCTACCTCGATGATATTATTTTTGATCATAAATTGAAGTTCTTCTTCTGCCCAAGGATGGCCTAATGTGATGTCTTCATATTCACTTCCTTGTTGATTTGGATTACTGTTTTGCCACTCTTCAGTAACGGCATTAAAAAAGGATGATTGATTATGACCGTCTCTGAGATAGCTCAATTTATATTGCAAGCTGTTGTTATCCTTATCTGTATTTGCAGCATAGTAGAGTTCTAAGTCTAAATGTTCTTTGAATGCTTCTAGTGCTTTATCTTTACGAACGACATTTTCTGGATTAGGCCATTCGTCAATCTCACTACGATTGATCAATAATGATACTAATCTTCCATCCTGTTTGGAAACACCAACTCGAATAGTATCTCCTTCCACAATCAAACCATTTTTCACACGGGGGAAAGAAAAATAATAGTTGGAATCATTGTGCTGGTATGTTTCCTTATTTGATGCTATTGGATAGGCGTACTCATCAAGATTTGTGTATGCATACTGTTCTAAATAGTTGATCGCTTTATCTAATGCTTGTTCTTGTGTCACATTTATCTCGACTTCCTCATTCGGATTATAGTTACCATCTGCCGAGAATCGAATAAGTTCGCCAGTTGCTTGTTTGATTTGGACCGTTGAACCATGACCGCTATTACCGGTTTGGTACATGTATCTTATGTCGTACGTTTTTTCCCCATTTGCTGTTTCATTCTCCATCACACCTTCAATGTGCAACGTGGTCCCTTCTTCTTGTGGTTCCAGTAATTGTTTGGCTATTGTTTTTGCTTCATCTCGCGTCACAGACGTTTTTGCTTTCGTTGAAGTAGCTAATTGTGTTAGTTTTTGATCATGATCGGGGATTTCATCCGTATATTCTCCATTTATGAAATAACTTCCATCTTTTGCTGATATACCTTGGATGATCGGTGTTTCACGATAAGTTAAATGGGCAGTTGTTTTCATTGTTTGGTGGTCACGTCTGATCAAATAGCGTAGTTCAAGATCGAGCTCATCTTGTAATGTATTCAAAATGACATCTTTTGATTTTAACCCAGTGGTATCTTCAAATGTTGCTTCCTTGTTTTGGAAAGGTCCGTTATATTGTATCACTTCTCCGTTAGATAACACATTAATGGACACAGACTGATTCTGTACCGGAATATCATCTTTCAATTTATTGAACGTAAACCGATATTCAATTGGTTCCGTAAGTGGCGAATTCATGTTTGTGTAGCTGTGGTACATTTCGTTGTTTAGTCGATAGTTTTCGTTTGGATTAATTTGTTTCATAAAGTCTCTAGCAATCTCTTCCGCTTTTTGTTCAGAAACTTTAGGTGGGAAGAGTGCTTCTGATGGGTCTTCTACATCAAAATAAAATTGTGATAGTTCCAGTTCTTCCCCAGTAAACTCAAAGCTTGCATGCCTTGGTTGATTTGTTGCGGTTTGCTCAAAAAATGATACTCGATAGCTTTTCACATCGTTATCTTCAGTGCGATTAGGTGTGAATTCTAACTGAAAATCTTGTTCATTTGCTGAAGCGAATTTCTCTGGAAACAGATTTTTTATTTTTGTGATAAGTTGATCCAACGATATTCCTTGTTCCCCTACTACCGTTGAAGCTGAAGAACTATGTGAATCTACTGTTTGTTCTGATGTAATCGTAGTTGTTATCGAACTGCTGTCTTGTCCATGTACCATTGGTGGAATTGCACCAAGCAATAGTAATGACGAAACTGTCATGACACTTGTCTTTTTCCAACCCATATGTATTCCCCCTTTGCCATACTGCGATTAGTATAACACAAACAATCGAATTTTTCTGAAAAAACAAAAAGATAAGACTTTCCTCACCCGTCACGATAAATAAAAACATCCTTATCAGTTACTATGCAGTTTAATTGATTTTTATCCATATAAGCTTCGCAACTTTGGAATAATAGCTTTTCAATCGATTCAAAATACAGGTTTTTTAGGATAATGGCATGTAATTTTGCTTGTAAAGCCTGTCTATTGTGTGTCTTTTGTAGGGATAAAATTGATTCTATTGCATGGTATTTTGCTTTAAATAATAATTGATTAAACGGTTTAGTATGATTCTTTTTCACTACACGATCCAATGGTTGTACATGAAAGTTAATTTCTACCTTATCAATTCTAGATATCAGGTATTGTAATTGTAGTTGAAATTCGATGTGATCGATCCGATCCTGTTTATATTCGTGTACAATTGTTATAAGTTGTTCTATTAGTTCGTCAATTAGTTTCATTTCTACCACCTGTGTCAATTAGTTGCAAAAAATGAAAAAAGCTCAAATGACTGATTTGAGCTTTTAAAAAAAAGTTTTTACCATTTGTTCTTGATGATGACAGTTTTGACATTGATACTCGATTTCTAGTGCATACTCTTTTACAACATGTGTTGTCTCTTGGTTACACCGCTCACAATATCTTTTTTCATGTATTTCTTCCACTTTATCACCACTATTCTAGATTGGTTCTACTATTGTTTTATCCAAAATGGAACGATTTATCCTCACAAACTGAGCATATATTTCATATCTGTCGAACAATCGTTATGGGAACATCATAAAATATCTTAAGCAATTGAATTAAACAGGCCGATTGACAATATAATGGAAGAACAGAAAGGGGGATTACATTTGAAACATCTAGATTGGCCACTCGTTATATTTGTGGGATCCTCTGTTATTCATGATCTATGGTTAAATTGGGGATTAACCAAAATATATTATTGGGAATTAAAATGTGAGTACCTTAAAAAGAAATGAACCTTCCACAATAATCCGATTCCGGGAAACTTGCCTTCCTAATTAGAAACAGCAGTATCCCCCTGTTGAATTGCTTCCTTAAATATCAATGAAATAGTTCATTAAAAATTCATTGCAAGAAACCTCACACTAAAAAGTTCTCCATATAATAATAATAAATCCATTCTGCTTCCCTAGCGAATGGATTTATTTGTCTTATATAAATGATAGCGCTTATCCGTACTATCTTAACGCATATTTTAGTGCTCAAATACACCATTTATAATTTTTATTTTTAAACAGCAATGTACCTTATTTAACGAATTTAATGATTAACGGAACGCGAATCCATTGTCCGAATAAAGTAAAGATGATCAAAACCATAAGCACTGCCATGATGAGAAGTGTCGCTATAATGATAAAGAAAATAGAGGATATTCCTCCTAATGTCAAAGTTATTCCAATTAAAGGAACCTTCTCAGTCAACCATTCTAGGACCCCTCCCATATTGGGAACAATGAGAAATAAAAGTAAAAATACAAATACGTATACATGATAGCTCGTGATGAGGTTAACGTTCTGTTTTAAATGATTTTGCACAAAAACAGAATGTCCACGTAACAAATAATAAAACAACCAGGCGATCGCGACCGAGAGTAACGGAACTGCTACTAACATGGTGAGACCGTACGCAGCCGCTGCGATCAACCGCTCATTCATAGAAGTTTGACTTGCCATACTAATCAATAATGCTCCTTTCTTTAAAAGATTCTTTCCATTAGTTGAAATACCATGCTTCAATTAAATAGAAGAATTTATTATAATTCGTGCATCTCTGTTTTAATAAATCGAATCACAAGTGGGATGCGTGTCCACTTGCCCATTAATACGAAAATAATTAGCAGTCCTAGCGCAATGTGGAATACTGATTGGAGTAGTAAGGTGAAAAAGATAGGAGACAATACTCCAAGGAAAAAGAACAATGGTTGCAAAAATACTTGTTCAGCTATCCACTCTTGAAGTCCTTCCCCTCCCATAGACAATACTCGTTCAACTAAAAAAATAAATAAATTAATGATTCCCCTGTATAGATAATAACTTAGCACCACATTCACGTTTTGCCTGACATGATGAAAGAAAAACCTTGACTGCTTCCTCAGTATGAAATAATAGACTAAAACTGCTCCCACTGTCAGTACGGCATCGATCGACAGCAAAGGGCCAGATAGGAAGATAGGTAGAGCATATCCAATTGAGGTGATCACCCTATCTTTTAATGGTGGTTGAAGATCCACAACAACATCCCCCCTCTCATTGTTTAATATATGTATAGACTTCTTTATCTCACTAATCACGACACTTCATGATTTTGAATGGGAGGTTAGGTTTACCTCCCCAAAATTTAATCACCATTTAGTTGCACCTGACTTTCCTCTATCTTTTCTTAACTATGAATTGGGGTATGACTGTTAAGAAAGTACTGTAAGGAGGCATATTGTTTTTTTGCATCTTCATAGCCAAGTTTGTATAAACTGGTTAACTTAGCTGGATCACGTTCTGCACGGCTTACCTCAAGATCCACACTAGGTTGGATAACAAATAGACGATCGTTTTGTTTTTCTTCCTCCATAAAGTCCAACGTATCATTATAGGTAACATAACGTTGGTTTAATTGTTCACTAATTTTGGGGTATTTTCGATAAATCATTTTCATGACCGAAGAAAACTTACTCCGTTTTTTACGATAATCCTTTGGTTTGGTCATCACGACAACATTTTTCGAAAACCCATCTGCTCGTGCTTTTTTTACCGGGATCGGATCAGAGATTCCCCCATCTAGTAAGTGTTTATCCTTATAAGAAACACTTGGCGCCACAAATGGCAAGGAACTTGATGCACGAATTAATGTTAACATTGCGTGTCCATCTTCTGCCTTTGTATAATAAACAGGTTTGCCTGTTGCACAGTCGGTTGTGCCGACGACAAGTTCCTCTTTACTAGATAAAAACGTATCAAAATCAAATGGAACAAGTTTATTAGGAATTTCATCAAAAATAAAATCCATGCCAAATAATTGACGCTTTTTCCATAGATTGGAATAAGAAATAAAACGGGCATCATCCACAAAATCAATATTTACTTTTCGATTTCGGTCTTTTTGACGGGATAAATAAGAAGCTGCCATGCATGCTCCTGCCGATACGCCTATGACATATGGGAAATATAATTCTTGTTCCATAAAAAATTCGAGTGCGCCAGCAGTGTACAGCCCCTTCATCCCCCCACCTTCTAAAACTAATCCGATGTCTTGCATTGGTTACACCTCATTTCCTGAAAAATTCATAGTATCCATTGTAAAGGGAATGATAGATCATGGAGGTGTATAATAATGACGAATCCATATCTATGCCCTAATTGTAAAACAAATCGATCTCGATTTAATGTGATTGAACAAGTAGCAACACCAGTTAAATTGGACCCAGCGACAGGTCAAGTAACGAATGAATTTACGAGTGATAGCTTAGATCCATTCCATACACCATATAATGGCCCAGACAAAAAAATCCAGTGTGGCTCTTGTGGTTTAATAGAGGATGAGATACAGTTTATCAAAAATGCAGAAAATAATCCAAGAGGTTAACTTGAAAAAAAATTTCTTTTCCTTTCAAACATAACAAAACGTCCACCTCAATGAGTGGACGTTTTTACCCTAAAAACAAGCTATTGCACAACAAATTTCGTTTTACTGTAACCTTCTTTTGTCTTCTCTACTTGCAAGATGGCTGGAATTGCTGTTTTTAATTCTTGTACGTGAGAGATGACACCGATCATTCTGCCTGATTTTTGTAAGTCAATTAACGTATCAATCGCATTGTTTAATGATTCATCATCTAATGACCCAAATCCTTCATCAATAAACATCGTATCAATCGATACCCCGCCCTGGAAACTTTGAATCACATCTGCCATCCCAAGCGCTAGGCATAAAGAAGCATTAAATTTCTCTCCACCAGATAATGTTTTCACATCACGAGTTTGTCCTGTATAGGCATCATACACATCCAACCCTAAACCACTTTGCTTCCCTCGGCTTTCCATGCGGTCACTTCTCATTAAGTAGAATTGTCCATTGGAAATTCGCTTTAATCGTTCGTTGGCGGCATGAATAATTTGTTCGAGATATTCAATTTGTAAATAGCGTTCAAACGATATTTTCGAGCTGTTTTGCCCTCTAATCACATCGTATAGATCAGCAACCTGATTCCATAATTTTTCTTGTTCAATTACTTGTTGGTTTGCTTCCATGATGTTCACTTTTAATTCTGTTGCATCTTTATGGAAGTCCTTGGATTGATTCCATTCTTTAAATGCCGACTCATATGCCCGACGGTAATGCTCCAGTTCTTCTTCTAATTTTTGGATATCTACTTGCTGATGGTCTTGTAGCGACTCTTTTAATTCTTTCACTTGTTGTTCTAACAGGGAGAGAGATTGTTTAAATTGATTAATCTCTTCTTTTAATTGTTCTCTAGTTTGTTCAGGTATTTTTGCTTGGGTATAAGCATCACTCGACTGAAAATCTGCTTTTGTTAAAGCTTCTATAAAGGCGTTTTCGGCCGCTTCTGTTTTCGATTTAGCCTCATCCACTTGTTTGTTAGCATGTTCAAAGTCTGTTTCTGCTTTGGTAAAGGTTTGTTTAGCCGCTTCCAGCTGTTTCTGTGCTGATTCCCATGCTTGGTCTAGTTTTTCTTTCTGGACGGACACTTGTTGAATTTGCTTTTCTAATTCCGATAACTGACGAACTTGTTCGGGAATTGACTCAACTTTTTCTTTATACACTGCTAGCTTGGATTCATAGTTAGTTTTTAACTCATTATAGTTGTGAATGATCTGCTGCATTTTAGAATCCAATTGTTCTAGTTCTTTTTCTAGTTTTTCATATGCTTGTCTTTGTTTTTCTAGGTTTTGTTTATCAGTTTTTAATTGCTCGGTTTCTTTATTTAATTCCTGACCTTGTTCTTTCAGACTTTTACGTAATGCATCAATTCCATCGATCTCAGTAGTTATTTCTTCTATTTCTTCTTGCTTTTGTTGCACTTGTTTTTGCTGGTTTTCAAATTGTGCCATCACATTACGGTAATCTGTCTCTACTTGATCTAAATGTTTTTTTGCAGCTTGTAATTGCTCTTTCGTTGGAGAATCGTGTTGGACGTCGTTTTTATGTGGATGTTCCACACTTCCACATACAGGGCACGCTTGTCCATCATGTAAATGGGCAGCAAGGACACTAGCTTGTCCGTTAATCCAATCATTTTCTAACGTTGCATAATCAGCTTTGGTGCGTGTAAATAATTCCTGTTTATTCTCGTATTGTTGTTTGAGCTGCTGCTGTTTATCCCTTAATTTAATAAACTCATCAATTTTACGATACTGTTCTCTCATTTCAAGTAACTGCTCTTGTTTCTCAATTAAAGTGTTCGTGGATTGTTCGAGTACTTTTATGTCACTGCTAAGTTTTTGCTTGTTTTCTTTAGCTTTTGTAACTTGTGATTCTAATGCTTTATAATCCTTTTTTTGCTGTGTCACTTGCTGATACAAATTCGCTAATTGTTGCTTTTGGTCATCGATCTCTTTTACAACTGGTAAATATTCGGTAAGCTTATCTAACTGTTTTGCGACTTTTTCTCGTTCACTAGTTTTTGCTTGTTCGTGTTCATAGACATTTGTCGCGCGATTTAATTGATCCGTTACTTTTTCCAAATGACTTTTGGCTTGTGTCTGCTCTGTTTGTTTTTCTTTCACTGTTCGCAACCAATCTTGATAATGATTTTCATGAACTTCTACTTGACTAGCTTTTTCTGCTAATTGTAGTGTTGATTCTTTTTCTGTAAAAATTGGGACCTGTTCTTGAAGCTGTTTTAATCTTTCTTGTTTTTGATTTAATTGTTGGAAACGGTCATTGATTGCTTTTGCTTGATGGTAAGCCATTTGTTTCTGGTCATGAATGCGATATGCTTGGTGATAGTTTTTCTCGTCTTCTGCTATTTTGTCTTGATAGAAGGTGATTTCTTCGTCAAGACCTGTAAGCACTTGATGGACATTATAATGGTCTTCTGCAAGCACTTGAAAAAGCAGCGAGGAATCGCGTTCGGGTAAAGTAGCATTTATGCCACTAATATATTGGGATAGCTGTTGTTCCGCCTGTTTAAAGGACTCCTCTGCGACCTTCTTCTTTTCCTTCAGCTTTTCACCAATTTGCCGATACGGTTCCGTTTTAAAAATTCTTCGCAGTATCGCTTCTTTATTTTCGGTTTGAGAGGTTAATAGTTTACGAAACTCGCCTTGTGGCAACATGACAATTTGGCTGAACTGGTCCATTGTTAAACCGATCAATTGCTCAATCTTTTGATTAATTTCCGTTACAATTTGCCGATCAACACAAGGGATTTCTTTGTCTTCTACCTGCTCGTAAAATTCGTATTTTTCACCTGTCGGACTTTTATTTCCCTTCTTTACATGTCCAAGTTGACGCAAAACACGATAAAACCGTCCATTCAATTCAAAGATTAATTCTGCTGAAGTGTGCACGTCATCATCAGCAAAATCACTACGTAACATTTTGGTATCATTGCGGTCTTCCCCACTTGCTGATCCATATAAAGCAAAACAAATCCCATCAAAAATAGTTGTTTTACCTGCACCAGTTTTCCCTGATACTACAAATAAACGATTGTTTTTCAGGTCCTTGAAATTGATCGTTTCTGTATATTTATAAGGGCCAAACGCTGTCAGTCTTAATGAAATAGGCTTCAATTGCCGACACTCCTTTTTTCTTAATTGGATACAGATTTTTTACGTTTATCAACGGTTTGTTCATGATCATCATGAAGTAATTCTTGTAATACCTCTTTGAAAATGGATTTGGTCTCTTCTGATGCCTCTTGTCCTTTTACTTCTTTATAAAACGCTTCAAATAAAGAAAAATCATCCATTTTAGTACGTTTCGTGACATCTTCTGCTTGGCCATTTTCGATTGGTGAACGACTCAACTTCCGCTCAACATGCATGGCATTTGGATAAACAGAACGTACTTTTTCCATTGGGGAAAGGATCGGAACATCATCTAACAGGCGAACAAACACATAGTCATCATGTTTAGGGTGTGTCAGCAAATCATTCATTGTAGCTTCGACTGTCCGAATATCATGCTTCGGCACCAACGGGTGTTTTTCAATTGTAACTGCTCCCGTTTCATCTATATCCACAATGTGGAAACCTTTGTTATGACTTTCCTCTGAAATAGAATATTTTAATGGAGAACCAGAATATTGAATGGTTTCATTTAACACATAGTGTGCCTGGTGGAGGTGTCCAAGTGCGGTATAGTTAAACTTTGTAAAAAGATTTGCATCAACATGCTCCGCACCACCGATGGATAGTGGACGCTCAGAATCACTAGTATTATCCATAGATTCACCATTCGGTGTCACAAATGCATGACCAACGAATACATGTCGACTTGAAGGATCCCATTGACTTTTAATCTTTTCTACGATTTTGGTCATCGCGTCATTGTGTGTTTGAATTTCCTCATCATCGAGAACATGTCGAACAACACTCGGGTCTGTATACGGAACAAGATGAAAATGAACTTCCCCATGGTGATCAGATAGTATTACTGGTTCAAACTCTTCCGGGAATTGTCCAACCATATGATAGCCATTGTATTTCATCATATTGGTTCCAAAATTTAATCGACCTGGGCTATCATGGTTTCCGGCAACTGCTATTACTGGTGTCTTTAAATCTAGCACAATCGTTTCTAGCACCTCATCTAATAGATTAACAGCATCTGTTGGTGGAACCCCTCTATCATATAAATCTCCCGCAATAATAACAGCATCAGGTTGTTCTTGTTTAATGGCTTCCACGAACTGGTCAAGAATGTAACGTTGATCCTCCGTCATATAGATCCCTTGAACAAGTTTTCCTAAATGCCAATCAGCTGTGTGAAATAACTTCATTAAACCGCTCCTCTCAAGGATATAGTAAACTCTATCTTGTATTATACTAGATTTTGTCGATTTATCCTTCATGATCGAGTTAAAATCGACTAATTTTTATTAGTAATTATCACCAACTGTCTAATTTTTTTCACAATTAGCCCTCTGGCCATGTTTTATGCAACTCTGCTAATTCTCGTTGATGGGTTATTTCTTGATGATTTGGTGTTTCCATAATCATCGGTATCTTTTTTACCATGAAGTATTCCATCAAATCCTGCCATTGTTCCTTGCTAATATGGCCATGGTGAAAAATATTCGCATGACGATCTTTCCCAGATGCTGTTGGGTATTTGGAATTGTTTAGATGGATCGCTTGTAAATGATCAAAGTAGCCTAAGGCTTCCCCATTATGTACAACTCCCTGCCAATTATTACCATTCCACAATCCACTAGCAAATGCATGACATGTGTCAAAGCAAAAGCCGATTTTTTCAGGATAATTAGAAAGTTTCCGTACTTGAACAAGTTCCTCTAGCGTTGTTCCGATTGTACCTGGTTTACCTGCATTATTTTCAAGTAGAATTTTACAATCCCCGTTCCATTGTCCAAGAACCGTATTTAATGTCTGAATCATGATTTGATAACTAGCAAGTGGGTCTTGTGCATCGATATGTTTGCCGAAATGAACGACAACACCGATTGATCCGCAACTATCGGAAATATGTAAGTCATTTAGTAACGATTCCACCACTTGCTTCTTTTTCTTATCTGTTGTTGGTACAAGACTCGTCGGGTATGGAGAATGGGAAATTGAAACCAATTGCTTATCTTGACAATAGTTCTTACATTCCTTTGCATCAGATCGATCAAAATCTTTGATTGATAAACTACGTGGATTTTTTGGGAAATACTGATATGCTTTAGCCCCTATCTTTGTTGCATATTGTGCAGCACCTAAATAGCCATCTCTTATGCTGACATGACAACCAAATTTCATCGTAACCCTTCCTCCTTTATTGTTGACAAGCAGTACAATAAAAACATTTACGTGAGGACACTTCATCCCGGGTAATCGTCGTTCCACAGCGTGGACAGTTTTCCGCTTCACGATTATATACTTTAAAAAAGTGGTGATATCTCCCTGTTTTATGATCATTTACATATAATGGCGTATCCATATAGCCACCATGTTTTAATCCCTGTTGCAGCACATGACGAATGGAATGATAAAGCCTTACGCTTTCTTCGTTACTTAATTCATTAGTTTGCCGTGTAGGTAACAACTGAGCATCCCAACAAATTTCATCCGAATAACGATTCCCTATTCCAGCTAAAAATTGTTGATCCACCAGTGCGGCTTTCAATTTCCCTCTTTTTTCTCTAACATCACTTAAAAATGCATCAAGTGAATAATTAATATCCAATGGTTCAGACCCTAGATCTTGTAACTCTTCGTCTAACTGTTGTTGTGTTAACAGATGAAGATAGCCTAAACGTAAGCCAATAAAATAAAGATGCTCCTCCCCGAAACTTAACCGTATCTGGATGGTGCGATCAGGTTTATCCAATCCTGCTCCATAAAACATCCACCCGCCAAGCATTAAGTGAAGTAATAATTTGTCTCCAGTATCAAGCGTGAAAACCAAATATTTGGCACGACGTTTCACTTCTACTATTTGATGGTGTTGGACTCGATTTATGAATTCATTAGTCGCCACATTGATTGATTTTTCTCTATTCACTTGTACATCTGTAATCGTTCGCTCACCAATTTTCTTCGTTAATAACCGCTTGTAATTTTCCATCTCAGGTAATTCCGGCATGTTTATACCTCTTTCTTTTGTTAAAGTATAACTATGTGTGTCTCCTAACCTCACACTTCGTAGTTGATTAAACACCGACTTGTTGTCGATCGAGATGGATCGTATAACGTTTAAATAAAATTCTCATTTTTGAAGAACAAACGAAACATCCCATTCCGCTAATCTAATTCACACTTACTACCACGTCGCAGTCTATATGTAAAACAACTGAACAGACAGCAGTTTGAATCGTATGAATGATCCATTATAATAAAAATAAGTCTAGACCTATTTTTAACCAAGATGGAGGGTGTCATTCCGTGCAACTAGAGATACTACAAGCAAATACGATTTATCAAGTTATTACTGGGTCAACTGCCTATGGTTTAGCAACGGAAACAAGTGATGTCGATCAGAAAGCAGTTGTCCTTTTACCACCAGCATATAATCTTCAACTATCAAAACCATGGGAAACCACTACCTATCACGATCCAGATATTGAATTTCACTCCTTAAAAAAGGCCATGCACTTGTTTCGCTCGCAAAATCCAACCATGCTTGAAACATTATTTGTGCCAGAACAGTTTATTGTCAGTCAAAACAAATACGGAAAAATTCTCAGGCAACAACGACACTTATTTTTGTCGCAGAATTGTTACAATGCTTTTGGTGGTTATGCAAGAGACCAACTAATGCGGATAAAAAATGGCTTAGGGAAAACAACGAAACAGGATCATTATGACCATTTACACGAAACACTTGAACGGATGAGTAGCCAACTATTACATAAGCTTGATAGCAACGATGTAAAACCTATTGAAATCACGCGTGTTTATTCTAATCCCAACCAGCAGCAAGAGGTGGATGTTGATATGAATTTTACTTCTACCCCTTTATCACAAATCAATCGATTTGTCTCTGAGTTAGCAAATACATTGAAAAGCTATAATAAAAAGAAAAAATCAATTAAACAACCGACAAATAAACTTTACAAACATGCCATGCATGTCGTTCGCCTGCTTTTGATGGGGATTGAAGTATTAGATACTGGAGAATTAACCGTTTATCGTGAAAAAGACAGAGATTTTTTATTGGCCATTCGTAACGGGAACTACACATGGGACGAAGTATTTCAACAAACCAATGAACTTTTTATAAAATTAGAACAAGCGAAACAAACAAGTATATTACCTGAGAAAGTAAATCAAGCTAATATTAATCAACTATATGTTGATTTGATTTCCGATTGTTACGGAATAAAGAAAGTGTAAAAGATTAACAATTATTCTTTTCGAACCATTGCATCTACTACATTTATTTGATATAGTCTAGATATACAATTTAAACAAACTTTACTTCAATAAAACATTGAAGTGAGGATAGAGGAGCGAAGACCATTAGTAGGTTACAGGAGGAGAGTGAGATCCACTGAATGTAACTGAAAGGGGGATTTGCCGAAGTGAGTAGGAACTCATTTTTCTACTTCACTGGTTCTGCATTAAATAAATGCAGGGCTGTCATATAGCATCTTGCTATATGGAGGGCTATCTCACGCATCATAATGAAGATTACTGATGCAGCAACGATAGCCACGTTGCTGTTTTTTTGTGTTCTAACATGCTTTGTTGTGATGAGATACCCTCTATTCATATGAAAGTCCGTTAAGTTGATCGAATTTGTTTAAAACTATGGATAGAGGTGAATGGAAATGAATTTTGGTAATGTATTAACTGCGATGGTAACACCTTTTGATCAAAATGGAAATGTGGATTATGGAAGAACGGAAACGTTAATTAATCATTTGCTTACAAATGGTACGGATGGATTGGTGGTAGCTGGTACAACAGGTGAATCCCCTACCCTTTCCAAAGAAGAAAAGCTTTCGCTACTTCAGTTTGTCGTAAAGACAGTTAAAAATCGTGTTCCAGTTATTGCTGGTACAGGCTCAAATAACACGCGCGAATCGATTGAACTAACAAGACAAGCTGAAACAATTGGTGTTGATGGAATTATGTTAGTAACACCATACTATAATAAACCTTCACAAGAAGGAATGTACCAACATTTTAAGGCAATTGCCGATTCTACAAACTTACCAGTAATGTTGTATAACATTCCTGGTCGTAGTGTAGTCGGTATGACGCCTGAAACGGTTATTCGACTTTCACAAGTGGAAAATATTGTTTCTATAAAAGAAGCAAGTGGAGATTTAGATGCCATGACAACGATTATAAGAGAAACAGACGATTCGTTCTCTCTTTATACTGGTGATGATGGACTAACGTTACCTGTTTTATCGATTGGTGGTAAAGGTGTAGTATCTGTTGCATCACACGTCATCGGTAACGACATGCAGGAAATGGTTCGTAGCTATTTGCGTGGGGAACCACAAGTGGCGGCAACGATCCATCAAAACGTTTTACCAATTATGAAGGCGTTATTTATGGCACCAAATCCAACCGCAGTAAAAGAAGCGTTAAATATGACCGGGGTTCCAGTCGGTTCTGTTCGCTTACCGTTAATTCCTTTAAACAACGAAGAAAAGCAAATGTTAGAACATAGCATGAGTTTTCTTCGAACAAACTATAATGTAGGATAACAAATAACCAAGGCAAACCTTTTTAGGTCATTGCCTTGGTTTTATTATTTTTATAGTCCATAGACCAAGATTGAAATTATGTTGTACCATTATAATCACTAATAAAGCTGTTCATACACTTCATTTAGTTGATATCCACGTTCATGATCCCCTGATTCATTTGCATGATGCATTTCTTTTTGTAAAATTTGCGTTAACATTTGAATGTCCTCTTGTTGTAAATCTTTAGCAAATGCCTCCTCTGATGGATACCGGTTTGCTCGAAGCTTCTGATCAATATGACGAATCGCATCATTTTCCTCTAAATAATTTGATAAAACTTCATGTAAGTAAGCTAAATTTTGATCCACTTTTATCCACCCTTTCACTATTGTTAAAAATTAACTCATACGAATAGCATGGTAGGAATAAAAGATAATATTCATTTGGATCAAATAGTCACTAGATTTCTCTTTCAGTTCGCAAACGTGTAATGCCATCTTTTTGTTCAATTCTCTTTTCTTTCATTAGTTTTCCTAATGCACGTTTAAACGCACTTTTACTGATTTGGAACTGTTGCATGATTACTTCGGCATCACTTTTGTCCCCATATTGCATTTCTCCACCATTTTCTTGTAAATAATGAAGGATTTTTTCCGCATCATCCCCCATCTTTTCTTGTTTGCGAGGTAATAAGGATATATTGATCGCGCCATCTGCTTTAACCTCAATCACACGTCCTTTTACCCACTCGCCAAGCCTGGGTTCCTGTTTACGTTCCGAATGATGAATAAACCCACGATACCCTTCTTCTGTGATGATCACCGCACCTTCTCGATCCGTACGAATTATTCTTCCACTAATAGATTTATTATGAAGTTCTTTAGGAGCTTGTTCAAAATTATCGTCAAAGTCATTTTCCGAAACAGGTTGTGCGATTAGTCTTCCTTTCTTGTCCGTATCCAACGCAACATATAGCTCGTCACCCTTCACGGGCCAGACAGATTCCCATAAAGGTAAATCATCGCTGGATACTAGGATTTCCTTCTGAATACCAATATTAACAAACACACCTAAATCTTTCTTTACTTCCACGACCTCTGCCCAATCAAAGGCATCCAAACGAACGGTTGGGATCGTCATGGTAGCGACTGTTTGACTTTTTTTGTCCTGATAAAGGAATACTTCGACCTCCGCACCCTCTTCTATCTCCTCACTTGACGCTTCATTCATATGTAAAAGCACTTCCCTTTGACCATTAGATAACACATATCCAGTCTCAATATTTCTTGCTACAGTTAATTTTTGGATAGTTCCAACTTGTAAATCGCTCATATTAACCCTTCTTTCTCTGTAAGTAAAATCATTATGTAAATGAAAATAATTCCTTTATTATGTTATAATACCACACATTAAACAGCATCATTCGATTGAGAATCAATTAAAGGAGAATCTTATGAAAATTTATGTCGATGCAGATGCATGTCCAGTTAAAGAAATTATCATTCAAGAGGCAACAAAACGTCGTATTCCAGTTGTTCTTGTTCAAAGTTTTTCCCATTTTTCCAATGCTCAACAACCAGATGGTGTCGACACAGTTTATGTAGATGCTGGTGCAGAGGCTGCCGATTACAAAATCATGAAATTAGCTAGAAAACAAGATGTAATTATCACGCAAGATTATGGTCTCGCTGCACTTGTTCTTGGAAAAGGCTGCATTGTCCTTCATCATAAAGGATTTATGTATACGGCAAAGAATATCGATCAATTGTTAACGACTCGACATGCAAATGCCAAAGCACGTAAAAGTGGGTACAAAACGAAAGGCCCAAAAGCATTAACGAATGAGGACCGTGAAAAGTTTCGTTCCGTGTTCCTAGAAGTTATCGAGACAACCACGTAAGACGAAAATTCCTACCTTTTCCAATGAAAGAATTCATAAAAAAACCAAAAAACCAGTTCCGAAATCGGAACTGGTTTGATTATTTGATATATAGCAGCCACATATGCCGTAATGGTTATAAGAAAGTTCTAAACCACCACTCCTCAAAGTGGGTGTTCGCAGAAACATTCCTGTCGTCCACTCTAGTTCGGAGGCATGACATTCCAGCTTCAATGTTAAACTCCCTATTACAGCATTAAAGGTTAAAACTTAATTATCATTACGCACATCGCAGCTTGTATTTATATATTACATGCTTATGGATAAAATGTAAATGGGAATTAAATGTAAAATCGATATTTAAATGATTTTAGCAGCTGTTTCATAATTCGAAACAAACCATATCCAACCATTCCACCACTAGTATTAAGAATGACATCATCAATATCCATCGCCCCTACAGAAAAAGCAAATTGTAAACTTTCAATCGTAATCGATGTCATCATAGACAATATGGCAATTTTTATTAACCTTCTCATCCTCCCATACAGACAGGAAAGCAAAAATCCAAACGGCATAAAGGCAAGGATATTACCAAAAAAGTTATCCGTTAGTAATCCAGTATGAAAGCCTGAGAATGTAGATAGATACTGGAATATGGATGTAAACGGGATTAAATTAACAGAGTTCATCCCTTGAACAGACTGGCGATAATGAGAGAAAAATAATAGATAAATTAATAGAGCAAGATAAATGATCAGGCAAAGATATAAGGTACCTCTCCAAAGAAATGTTCCATTTCGTTTCCTATTTCCCCCTTGTTTCACTGGTAACATACTACTGTTCTTCTACAATTTTCGCAATCTTACTGGCATCCCACCGTCGGGCTGTTGATTCATTGACCTCATATTCTTTTCCTTTACGTAATATCTTCCCATTATAAGTTGTTTGTACTATCATTTGAACTTTTAACATTTTCATTCCCCTTCTATTATATTTTATTATGTATTGGTAAAGTATACCTTACGTGTCATTTGATTAACAAGTTTAGGGAATTTGGGTGAATGTCCCTTACAAAGTGATCCACGGTTCATATGATAATAACGCATAGCACATTAGACATTTCCCTATTGGGTAGAAAGGAGAATCATTCATGTATCATCAATTCCCAACAGCAAACATTCACCCGGCTCATCCTCATGCACAACAACATGATAGACAATTCGGCATCGGACCAGTAGGTGCTGGACTATTAGGCTTTGGACTTGGATATTTAGGTGGAGAATTATTCGATCAGTATGGACCTGGTTTCGGACCTGGTTTCGGACCAGGATACGGAGGTTATGGCTATCCTGGAGCAGGTGTAGGATATGGATATCCAGGCGCTGGTTTCGGTCCTGGTTTTGGAGGCTATCCTGGAGCAGGTGCTGGCTTCGGTGGCGGATATGGTTATCCCGGTCCACGACCTCGCCCAGGTATAGGTTTTGGTCCAGGTCCATTTTAATAAAGTAAAACTTAAATCAGTGGGGAATTCTTTCATCACCACTGATGGCTAGTAACGCAAGGAGAGACCCGCAGTCCCTCAACCACTAATCTTCTTTGGTTTTACCTTGTAGAAAGTGATGGAGCTTACTTCCAGTTACATGCGGGAATAATATTATAGATATAAAAAGGGCTTTCAACGTTTTAGGAAGCCCTTTTTTGGATCTAGGTATCCGACAACTTAACCATAACTCATCCTCCCTTTATGCACGCTTCTTAATTAAAATATAAATATTGCCAATGCGACTAATGACCCTCCTATCGCCACTATATAAATAAACGATAAAAGTGTTATATTTTCTTTTGCTTTATTATTGTAGCCTTCATCACTTTTTCCACCCAACAACAAAGTGGCAACTAAAGCAATCACTGAAATAACAGCAATTAATGTTATCGAAATCCCCATATTTACCATGTTATATCACCTCTACTATTTTATATTACATTTTTTTCTTTAAAGCCCCTGTTTAGCTTAAGATCCATATCAACTCATTCTAACATAATTTTCAGACAACTATATTAGTTAATTTAATTTAATACTTACTACCTTTGACGAATCGCCACCATTTCCAATATGATAAAAGAAAATAAATTGAAGGATGAACGGAATGAAGATTTTATTAGCGGAAGATGATCGAACAATTGCTTCTGGACTAGAGTATTCGTTGCAACAAGAAGGTTACGAAACGATTCTCTGTCATAATGCAACAATAGCAAAAGCTATGATGAACAGTAAAATAGATGAAATCGATTTGTGCCTATTTGATTTATCATTGCCTGATGGTAGCGGCTATGAATTATGTGAACAAGTAAAAAAGCTTGCAGATTTACCGGTCATTTTCTTAACGGCTTATGATGATGAGGTCAATGTTGTAATGGGACTAGATATGGGAGCAGATGATTATATTACCAAGCCATTCCGTATTCGCGAGCTGTTATCAAGAATTAGATCGGTATTACGTCGGTACCATAAGCAAACACATTCAACCAATCTAATTAAAATTGAATCAATTCAGATTAATACATTAACAGGTAAAGTATTCAAACATGATCAGGAAGTATTACTTACTGCTTTAGAATATCGACTTTTTCTTATTTTTGCTAATCATATTGGACAAGTTCTCACCAGAGCACAGCTGTTGGACCGTATATGGGATGTTGCTGGGGATTTCGTCAATGACAACACCTTGACTGTCTATATTAAAAGGTTACGAGAAAAATTAGAACACAATCCGCAAAGCCCAACCATTATAAAAACAGTACGTGGCATGGGTTATAAGGTCGGTGACTGAATTGTTTCGAAATCGGGAAATTAAACAACTCATTACAATACTCTCCCTTATTACTACGATTGGATTTGTTGGAGCTGTCGTATTTTTCTCATGGCCTGTTGCATTTTTTGTATTAGGTATCGCTTTCCTATTAATGATATGTGCACTTATTTTCACCAAATGGCGCTATCGTGAATTGGAGAAGCTTTCAGGCTATTTGAGACAAATTAGTAGTGGTGACTATACCCTTGATGTCCGTGACAATAGTGAAGGAGAATTGAGCATCTTAAAAAGTGACATATATAAAGTAACCTTAACACTTGCTGAGCACGGGGTTGGATTAAAAGAAGAAAAAGCCAAACTAACCAATGCAATATCAGATATCTCGCACCAGTTAAAAACACCTCTTACATCAATGCGGGTCATGGCAGATTTATTACGTGATAAGAAATTAGAAAATGAAAAGCGATCCGAGTTTACTCGTAACATCCAACTCCAGTTAAAACGGATGGAATGGCTTGTTTCTTCCTTGTTAAAACTTTCAAAAATCGATGCTGGTACAATTGCTTTTAAAAAGGAAACAATCCATGTTGTTGATTTGATTCGTCGAGCCATCGAACCTTTAGCAGTACCAATCGATATCAAAATGCAACAGTTATACATTGAAGGTGATGAACATGCAGTATTTTTAGGTGACTTTAATTGGTCAGTAGAAGCGCTAATTAATATCTTGAAAAATTGTGTCGAACATACAAATGAAGGTGGCAACATTAGGGTTACTTATTCAGAAAATGCCTTATATACGGAAATTTCTATTCGTGATACTGGAAACGGAATTCCAAAGGAAGATCTCCCTTATATTTTTAAACGTTTCTACAAAGGAAGAAATGCAAGTGATGATAGTGTTGGCATCGGTCTTGCGATGGCATACAGTATTATAACAAGTCAAGACGGTGATATTAAAGTAACCAGTGAACCAGGTAAGGGGACATTATTTCAAATCAAATTTTTTAAACAGGTGATATGAGTAAGCGGTTTTCTGCTTACTCTTTCTTTGTGCGTTAGCAAAGTGAATAAATTTGTGCTACGTATTAGTGGAACTTGGCCACTGTCATTGCCAGATTATCTTTATTAAGACTGTTTTCTAAAAGAATATTATTTAGTCAAAATAACGGTAAACTTCGACGTAATAGATAAGGTGAACAAAGGAGCAATGAAGACGGTGGTTTCTAAATAACGGAATGATCCGTTTCCGCTTCCCCTCGAGAGCACGTTTTTATGTCGGAGTTTCTATCAACTAAGAAATCTTGCAACAAGAGCCTTACTAAAAGATAGGTATTTATTAACATTCCCCTCCCACTCCGCGCTTAGAGCTCAAAGTGAATAAATTGTCACTTATGAGTCACTTTAAAGTCATACTTGACAGATATACTAAGGCTATAATAAAAAATTCGGAGGTTTTTTCATGAATATATTAGAAATTCAACATCTGTCAAAAGTGTATGGCAAAGGAGAAACGGCAGTTAAAGCACTTGATGACTTATCCTTTTCCGTAAAAAAAGGTGAATTCGTTTGTATTATTGGACCGTCTGGTTCAGGCAAATCAACACTACTTCATTTACTCGGTGGAGTTGATCGTCCAACAGGCGGGAAGGTCTTGATTGATAACACAGATATTTATAACTTGAATGAAACACAGCTAGCAATTTTCAGAAGAAGACAAATTGGATTGATTTATCAATTTTATAACTTAATTCCGATTTTAAATGTAGAAGAAAATATTACATTGCCAATGTTATTAGATGAACAAAAAGTTGATGAAACTCAGTTCAATAAAGTGGTTGATATTTTAGGATTAAACAATCGTCTCACCCACCTTCCGAATCAGTTATCAGGTGGTCAGCAACAACGTGTGTCAATCGGACGCGCTCTAATAAGTAATCCTGCAATTATGCTTGCAGATGAACCAACTGGAAACCTTGATAGTAAAAACAGTAACGAGATCATGGAGCTATTAAAAATGTTCAACAAAACATATAATCAAACACTTATTGTAATCACCCATGATGAAGACATCGCACTTCAAGCAGATCGGGTCATTTCGATTGAGGACGGTAAGATTGCCAAGGATGAGGTGATCCGTCCGTGAATATTATCAACAAATTAACAACTAGGCATTTAAAAGCAAACAAACGACGCTCACTAGTAACAATTATAGGTGTAATTATTTCGGTTGCGATGATTACCGCTGTCGCAACACTCGGTGTTTCATTTTTAGATTTATTAATTAGACAGGAAGTTTCTAATAATGGCGAATGGCACGTTCAGTATGAGGATGTGACTAAAAACCAAATTGAAGCGATTGCTGCTGATAGTGAAACTAGTGAACTGATTGTCGCAAGTGATGGCTACGCAAACTTAAACACATCTGAAAAAGATGATAAACCTTACTTATTTTTTCAAAACTACAATCATACTGGGATGAATCAATTTCCGTTAAAAGTTATGGAAGGAAGACTGCCAACCAAAGAAAATGAGATTGCTATTTCGGAAGATATTATTAACAAAGCAGAGGCTTCCTACAATATTGGAGATCAACTTTCTTTTGATATTGGTGATCGATGGGATACCACACAAGGTAAAACACTCACACAAAGTAATCCTCTGAGTCGTTCTGAGGAAGGAATAACAGAGAAACTTCAAATCAAAGAAAACAAAACAGTGAAGATTGTTGGAACAATTGAACGACCTAGTTGGGAACCAGCCTGGTCACCTGGTTACACTGTAATTGGCTATGTCGATCAGCAGGCACTTAACAAAAACGATGAGGTCGATGCATTTGTTGTGTTAGACAAAGTAAAAGGTTCCTTATTTGACCATGCAGAAAAGATTGCGAATCAACAAAATATCGGTCAAGTCCATTTTAATTCAGATTTACTTCGTTATTATGGTGTTACAGATAATGATGATTTGCGTAAAACCTTATTTACGTTAGCAGGTATTATTATGGCGGTGATTATCATTGGTTCTGTCGCATTGATTTACAATGCTTTTGCGATCAGTGTTTCAGAACGTGCCAGACACCTTGGCATGCTTTCTAGTGTTGGAGCAACCAAAAAACAAAAACGAAACTCGGTCTTTTTTGAAGGAATTGTTATCGGAGCAATAAGTATTCCAATTGGGATTATCTCAGGAATTGCTGGTATTTGGGTAACATTTGCGTTTCTTAACACGTTACTCGAAGGGGCACTCGGTATTTCAGAGGAGTTAAAACTAGTCGTTACACCCGTGTCTGTCCTCGTTGCATCTGGTATTTCAATTGTGACGATTTTTATTTCTACCTTTATCCCAGCACAAAAGGCTTCAAAAGTATCAGCCATCGACGCTATTCGACAAACTCATGACATAAAGCTATCTAGAAAAAACATCAAAACCTCTAAGTTTGTCCGAAAATTGTTTGGCATGGAAGCTGAAATTGGACTAAAGAATGTAAAAAGAAATAAAAAACGTTATTTAGCAACAGTATTTTCTCTTGTCATCAGCATTGTATTGTTTTTATCGGTATCCTATTTTACAGACAACCTGAAAAAAACAATGGAAATGACGCAAAACGATATTAGCTTTGATATCCGAATTTCTGGTGATCTGGAAAGCCAACAGATGGAACGGTACAAGCAGCTCACAAATGTAACGGATGCAACAAGCAGTAAAGAAATTTATTTAGAAGCATTAATAGACAAGGAAAAAGTTGCGGATGAATTGAAACAAAGTATTCAAACGGACGATTCCATACTAGTAGAAGGAAAATACCCTTATTATGTAGGCGTTCATGGGTTAGATCATGAAAGCTTTCAAACGTATGTCAAACAAATAGGCGTAGATATCGATGATTTTAACAATCAAGACTCACCGACAACAATTGTGATTGATACGATTTCTTATCAAGATTATGAAACAGGGAAATTTGTTGAAACTAAATCGATCCAATCAGAAGTCGGGAGTTTAATTCCGTTATATACAATGCCACGAGGAGATTCTCCGCAACGGGATTATGTAAATAAAGTAAAAATAGGGGCACTGACCGATCAAGTCCCAATGGGTGTAAGTACAAGTGTAATCGGTGGATTAACGATGGTTGTACATGAAGACGCAATTGACCAATTGACCACGGAGCAGTTAAATGTTAATACTACTATTTTTCTAAACACCACAGATCCAATGGCAACACAAGAATCCATCGAAGAACTAGAAGAAGATAATATTCATGTTTACAATGTTTACCAACGAAGACAACAAGAAGAACAAATGATTTTATTCATGTCTGTCTTCACTTATGGTTTTATCACATTGATTTCGCTAATCTCGATTGCCAACATTTTTAATACTATTTCGACTAGCATTTCCCTAAGAAAGCGGGAATTTGCCATGCTTCGTTCAGTCGGAATGACACCTAAAGGCTTTAACAAAATGATAAATTATGAAAGTATTTTCTATGGAGTTAAGGCATTATTATACGGTCTTCCAATCAGTATTCTTGTTATGTTTGGTATCCATCATTCACTTGGGTTTACTTTCGAATACGGATTTAGCTTACCATGGTTAAGTATTTTGTTCGTCATCGTTGTTATTTTCTTAATCGTTGGCTCTGCGATGCTCTATTCGATCTCAAAAATTAAAAACGAAAATATTATCGAAAGCTTAAAACAAGAAAATATATAAGTTTACGAAAGCCAAAGGTATTGCTATGTTTAGCAATACCTTTTCTATTTAACCGATTGTTGGTCTTGTTTACTATTTCCCCGTTAACAGTTTACTATTTATTCTCTAAAATGCTGATTCTCATTTTATTAAGACCATTAAACGACCACCTGCTAAAGCAGGTGGATTTGGACATGAAATGTCTACGACTAAAGTCGTTGTTAAGACTAAAGTCATCTCAAAGATCAAATGCTGAAGCAAACTGAAATTTTACTGAACTCAATCTTCAATCCTAAATGATTCGTTCTTTTCTTCACTAAACTGATTGGCTATATAATTTCTAATTGTTTCTTCATCCACTGATCCTACTGTGGCACAGAAGTAACCTCTTGCCCATAAATGTTGTCCCCAGTATTTCTTTTTAAGATCGTGGAATTGGTCCTGGAGAAGTCTAGATGATTTCCCTTTTAAGTACTGCATTATTTTACTTGGGGCAAGGCTTGGTGGACACGAGATTAATAAATGGATGTGATCTTTTCCAACACTTCCCTCAAGGAT